>CAKTOH010000001.1 GCA_934589705.1 uncultured Oscillospiraceae bacterium
CCGTAGCGCAGCTGGGAGCGCATTACATTCGCATTGTAGGGGTCGGGAGTTCGAATCTCCTCGGGTCCACCAAAAAAGAAGCACACCTTTTGGGTGTGCTTCTTTTTTGATGTCCCGAAAGGAGATTCGAAGATGTAAATGCAACACCCCTGTGGGGTGTTGCTTAGCGTGTCAAAAAAGCCCCCAATATACGTTGTCATTCCGAACCAGTCCGCAGACTGGTGTGGGAATCCCCCGGTTAGAAGTAAAAGCCACTGGTTTAGGATCTAAAATGTTTGAAAATTCGGGGGATTGCCACGGCAGTGTGCGCACTGCCTCGCAATGACATGGTTTTTCGACAGTCTGATGCAACACCCCTGTTGGGTGTAGCTCCCCTCCGGCTCGACGGAGGGGACACCTTAGTGTGCCGAATCTTCTCGGGCTTACTACTTTGAACGCACGTCTTTGCGGCGTGCGTTTTTCATATCCACTTGATTCCAAGATCAATTTCCTGTATTCTTTTTGCAGAATCGTGAGATATTCTGTTCCGAATCCTTACTATATGGGTGTAAAGGAAAGGAAGTGTCAGCCAATGGAGGATTCCAACATTGTCGCCCTGTTCAATGCCCGGTCAGAACAGGCCATATCCGAACTGATTGCGAAGTATGGAGCATCGGTGCGGAAAATTACACAGAACATTCTCCGGGATCCGCTGGATGTGGAAGAATGCGTCAGCGATTGCTACTTAAGAATCTGGAATCGGATTCCACCTGAGGTGCCCCGATCCCTGGGAGCCTTTGTCTGCGGCGTGGCGAGAAACGCGGCACTCAGCCGCTACCATGCCAATACCGCCCAAAAGCGAAACAGCCATTATGATGTGGCTCTGGGCGAGCTGGAAGCGTGTATCCCGGCCAAAGAGAATGTGGAGGCACAATGGGAGGCAAAGGAATTATCCCGCTGCATCAACGGGTTTCTCGGGACACTCGGCTATGACGATCGGTACGCATTTGTCCGCCGGTATTACTATGCCGAGCCGGTCTCGGAAATTGCCGCAGACATGCAGCAGACACCGCACCGGGTTTCTGTCCGACTGTTCCGCATCCGGGAGAAATTGCAGCGATACTTGAAGAAAGAGGGGATGCTTCCGTGAACCGTAAACAGCTATCGAAGGCAATCAGCGGGATTGCCGAGAAATACGTCGCCGAGTGCGAATCCTATACGCCAGAACATTCAGGGGGAATCACCAGAAAAATCCTTGCCCTGGTGCTGGCGGCCTGCCTGATTCTTGGCCTGAGTGCAGCGGCATACGCCACCGGCATTCTGCCTTCCTGGATTACAGGGTGGGTTCAGAGCATTTTTTTGGAAGCTCCGACAGACGAGCTGCGTCAATCCCGGCCAGACTACGCCCAGTGGCTGGACGAGCAGTGGGAAACCCGGGCGGCACTGGAAGAAATGGGCGAAAAGGCTCAGCCGGCGAACGAGGAAAAAACGCCGGAGGGACTGGACAGCGGCAGTATAACCCTGCTGGAGAGCTGCTATGACGGCGTGAAATTTTCCATGGCCTGTCGATTTGACCCGCCTCAGCGGCCGATGACCTTTGCGGTTTCCCTGGATGATCCCCAGTTTGCGGAGCTGAAGGAACCCCGGCCGGATTGCTCTGCCAGCGGGGCGGATTGGAAGGCCTACGTCCGCGGACAGGCGGATTTTGGACAGATTCAGAAAAGGCTGGAGGCTGAGGGCCACGTCGGATTTACCACATATGATTATATTGTTTCCGACCATGTACTGGTTAACGGAGAGGATCCGGGCTTTTCCCATACCGAACCAGAGGATAACGACGGCATTTTCTATGTGGATCCCTATTACACCAGTGTCTTCGGCCCGGAATTGCCGGAAAGCTGCCGGAATCTGGATCATATTGAGGTTACCTTCACGGTTCGCTGCTGCGAAACCCATTACTGGCTGGATGGGAACACCCTTCGCTGGATGAATGGGGCGAGGACGGATTATCCAGTTAGCTTCACGCTGGACAACGTTGGCTGACAGGAGGAAGCAGTGTCAGCCGGTGCTTGGCATACTCCCACCCGGGAGAAAATAGACTGTACCGAGGTGAAGGCTATGGGCTATGTGATCGAATATCCGGGAAATTCCTGGAAAAACCCCAAAAAGGGCCGCCTTTTGGTTCCGGTTTGCGCAGTTTTGTGTGCCTTGGCACTGGTTGGCCTGATCTGGAAGGACAGCCGGTATTACCTCCAGCGGCTGCTGTTTCCCGGGGACGCCGCCGCGGCTCTGGCAGAGCTGGAGCGTCTGGCAGAGAATCTTCAGAGCGGCACGCCCCTGGGTCAGGCGTTGGAGGCCTTTTGCGCAGGTGTTGTAAGCCGGTGACGGCAGTTTCACCCTTTGCCTTTTTAATGGGGGCGCTGCTGCTTCTGACACTGCCGCTGCCATGGCTGACAGCGGCGGTGGCAGCCGCCGGTATCCATGAGGCCGGGCATTTGCTGGCCATCCGGCTTCTGGGTGCCGATGCCCGAAAAATTCAGGTGGGCTCCACCGGGGCGAAAATCCATACAGCTTTTTCGGAACCTTGGCGGGAGTTTCTCTGCGCCGCCGCCGGGCCCGCTGCCAGCCTGCTGCTTCTGCTGGTTGCCAAGCTTTTTCCCAGGATCGCCCTCTGCGGCTTTGTCCAGGGGCTTTATAATCTGCTGCCCATTTACCCCCTGGACGGCGGGCGGATGCTTTGCAGTGCTCTGAAGGAATGGCTTCCGGCAAAGGCGGAGAAAATAACTTTGGTCGCAGGGCAGGGGACAGGCTGCCTTTTGCTGACCGGGGCATTGGCGGCGCTTTTGTGCCGTCAGCCGGGAATTGCGCTGCTGCTGGGGGTAACGACCCTTCGTTCCGGGGCTCTCGGAAAAATACCTTGCAAAAGAAGGGGAAAGGCAGTACAATAGGGCTACCATTTACAAAGAGGTAGTTTTATGACGGAACTAAAGCAGCGCATTTTGACTGCGGTGCAGAAGCCCGCCCGCTATACCGGCGGCGAGTGGGGCGAAATCAGGAAAAATCTGGCGGATGTCCGGGTACGGGTGGCCTTCTGCTTCCCGGATACCTACGAGATCGGCATGTCCAATGTGGGTATGCGAATTCTGCATGGGGTCATGAACCGGATGGAGGGCGTCTGGTGTGAGCGGGTCTTTGCCCCCTGGGGGGACATGGAACAGGCCATGCGGGAAAACAGCCTTCCCCTGTGGGCGCTGGAAAGCCAGGAGCCGGTAAAGAATTTCGACATGGTCGCCTTCACCATTGGCTATGAGATGGCATATTCCAACATTCTGAATATGCTGCGGCTGGCCGGGATTCCCCTTCACGCGGCGGAGCGGAAGGAACTTAAAAACATCGTCTTTGCCGGGGGCGTGTGCACCTTCAATCCGGAGCCTTTGGCAGACTTCGTGGACTTTTTCTCCCTGGGAGAAGGGGAGGACAGCACCGTGGAAATCGTGTCCCTCTACGACAAGGCCAAGGCCGAGGGTTGGAGCAAGGAGAAATTTCTCTTAGCGGTTTCCAAAATCCCCGGGGTCTATGTGCCCAGCTTCTATCGCCAGGAATACAACGGTGACGGTACCCTCCGGGCGGTGATTCCCCTGAACGGTGCTCCGGAAGTTGTGACCAAGCGGATCGTGGAGGATTTGGATCACGCCTTTTTCCCCACGGAAATGATCGTGCCTTCCACGGAAATTGTCCACGACCGGGGAAACCTGGAAGCCTTCCGTGGCTGCATCCGGGGCTGTCGGTTCTGTCAGGCGGGCTTTTCCTGCCGTCCGGTGCGCAAAAAAAGCCCGGAGGTGCTTTACCGCCAGGCAATCGAGCTGCTGGAAAAATCCGGAAACAACGAAATTACCGTGTCCAGCCTGTCCACCTCCGATTACCGGGGGCTGAAAGAGCTGACGGACGAGCTGATTCCCTATTGCCAGGCCAATAAGGTTAACCTATCCGTGCCCTCTCTGCGGGCGGACAATTTCTCCCGGGAGCTGATGGAGAAGCTGCAAACCGTCCGGAAAAGCGGCCTGACCTTCGCTCCGGAGGCGGGCACCCAGCGGCTCCGGGACGTGATCAACAAAAACCTGACCGAGGACGAAATTCTGAACACCTGCGCCCAGGCCTTCTCCGGAGGCTGGAACAACGTGAAGCTCTATTTCATGCTGGGTCTGCCTACGGAAACCGACGAGGACGTGCTGGGCATCGCCGAGCTGGTGTACAAGGTCATCCAGGCCTGGAAGGAAAACGCCGTGAACAAAAAGCGGGGTCTGCGGGTTCATGTGGCCACGGCCTATTTTGTGCCCAAGCCCCACACCCCCTTCCAGTGGGAAAAGCAGATCACCCCTCAGGAGTATCTGCGGCGGTGCAAGCTTCTCAAATCCCATTTCTACTCCAAATCCATCGTTTACGACTACCACAGCCCGGACTTGAGCCGACTGGAGGCAGTCTTTGCCCGGGGCGATCGGCGACTGGGGCCGGTCATCGAGGCCGCGGTGGAAAACGGCGCTCGGCTGGACGGCTGGGACGAATATTTTGACTACGGCAAGTGGCTGGATGCCTTCGAGAAATGCAGTGTGGACGTGAACTTTTACACCACCCGGGGCTTCGGCGAGGAGGAGCTGCTGCCCTGGGATGCCATCGACGTGGGCGTGAGCAAGAAGTTCCTGCTTCGGGAGCGGAAGCGAGCCTATGAGAATCTGGTGACCCCGGACTGTCGGCACGGCTGCGCCGGATGCGGTGCCAATTGCCTTCTGAAGGAGGTGGCCTGCGATGCCTAGAGCGCTGTTTGAAAAGGTGGGCACTGCCCGGTTTATTTCCCATCTGGACTTGATGCGATTATTTCAGCGGGCTTTCAAGCGGGCGGGGCTGCCCCTGACCCACACCCAGGGTTTCAACCCTCGACCCTCGGTTTCCATTGCTCTGCCCCTGAGTCTGGGGGCGGAGAGCCACTGTGAGCTGCTGGACTTTGATTTGGAGAGTCCCGTTGCCCCGGAGGACATCCGTGACCGGCTGAATGCCGCCCTCATCGATGGCATCCGGGTGCGGGAGGTCTACGACAACGGCGCGAAGATCAAGTATCTGGCCCTGCTGCAAAGCCGCCTGACCCTGGAATACGACGGGGGCATTCCGGCGGGGGCCGAGGCGGCTATCGGACAGCTGTTTGCCCGGGAGGCGCTGGTTCTGGAAAAGAAAAACCGGAACGGCGTAACCCAGCAGGACATCATTCCTATGATTCGCCGACTGGAAATTACCCGGCAATCGGAAGGAGAGCTGGTGCTCTCCCTGCTCCATTGCTGCCAGAATCCGTCACTCAATCCTATGCAGCTGGGAGCTGCCATCGAAAAATACCTTCCGGAATTGACACCGGATTATATCCGGGTCTGCCGGGAGGAAATCTATACCGAAGAAGAAAACGTTTTTAGATAAGGAGAACAAACATGGACGAGAAAATTCTTTTGGAAGACTGTCCCATCTGCCGGGGCGCGGGCATGATTCTGCACGAGGGCGGCTGGAGCGTACAGGTGGAATGCTGCGATTGCAGTGCCCACACCATCTATCTGGAGTACGACAACGAGGAGCAGAAGAAGGAAGCCGAGAAGACCGTTGCCCACCTGTGGAACATCGGCAAGGTGGTCAGCAGCGAACGGGGCGAGTAAAAAGTTCGGAAAATTTTGCCTTTCTCCGAAATGAGCCGGTATTTTGGCCTCATTTCGGAGAAAGAAAAAATTTTTTGGAAAAACCGAAAATAATGCTTGCATTTTGTTCGTGCTTGTGGTATTATATCGAAGTCGCCGAGAGAACGGCAAACAAAATATCCGGGTGTGGCGAAGTTTGGTATCGCGCTTGAATGGGGTTCAAGAGGCCTCGAGTTCGAATCTCGACACTCGGACCATGAAATCCGAAAGAACATGCGTTCTTTCGGATTTCATTTTTTATTAGGAGATTCGAACAATCCAATGCAACTGTCCGGTGGACAGTTGCTTGCCGACGGCTGGACGGCGGCAACACCTTAATTTTGATTCTCTAAAGAATCAAAATGCGGCGAATCTCGACACTCGGACCATAAGACCGAAAGAGTGAAGGCTCTTTCGGTCTTATTTTTTTCAGGAACCATCGTTTCTCCCACGTTTCTTGGCTTCCGTTCTGGGGGAAGGCAAAGACTGTGTTACAAAAACAGATACAGTGCCAGGGTCAGCAGGGCGTTTCCGGAATCCTCCTCGCCTGCCATCAGGAGAAGAAGGAGCACCACCAGCAGATCCTCAATGTCAAAATCCTTTGGCAGCAGCTGACGAAGAAACCCTTCCGGTCGGAGGGTAATTGGCGGACGATCCCGGCAAGGCGGCATGGGCGGGGCAGCCGGAGGTCGGGGCGGCGGTGGAGGCGGCGGACTCTGGCAGGGAGCGTTTCCGGGTCGTCGTCCGGGATCCTGCATCCGGTTTCTGCGGTAAGTACCGTCCGGCTGGGGAATATAGCGATTGTACATCCGTTCACCTCCCGCCGGGGCTCTGTCCGTCGCCACGGAGAAGCACAGAGGCCAGCCCCGCCATTTTGGACGCCCGCATAGCCCGCTCCAGCTTTCCGACCCGCCAGGGGCTCAGATAGGGAGACAGGGCACGCAGCAAGGCCTGCTGGTTCGCGTCTGTCCGGTTGCTTTGCAAGAGGCTGGCCAGTCCCTGAAGCTGGGAAAAATCCGGCTCCGGGGGAGACGGTTCCGGCATGGGCGGGGGAGAGGGCGCAGGCTGGGACGGTTGTCCCATGGCCTGAACCAACGATGAGATCTGCTGCATCAGCTGGGGGTTCGACAGAAGAGCCCCCAGCTTTTCTTCCAGTTCGCTCATTGGCTGTCCTCCAGTGCTTTGACAAGTGCCTGGGCATCCTCCTGAGACAGAAGGTCAGAAAGCAAGGCCTGAGCCTGCCGGTAATCCCCGGCGGAGGCCTGGGCAAGGGCGGCAGACAGTCGGTCGCCGCCCCGCTGCCGGAGCAGAGCGATGAGCTGCTGACCGGCAGGGGACTGGGCCAGGCGCAGAAGCTCCTTCATATCGGAAAACGTATCCATGGCGGTATCCCTCCTTAAAGCCTATACCACAGCATATGCGCCGGGGGAGAAATCTGTACCAGATTTCTTGACAGCCATGATATAATACGGAAAAAGTCAGTTCCCCGCTGGCGGGATTTGCCGGGTATCAAGGGGACGGCTTTCACATAAAATGAGCGTGAGGAAGCGTTTTATGACGATTCTTGTCTTTTCCGATTCTCATTCCAGCCTGGGCTTTATGCGCCGGTGCATGGAATTCGTCCGCCCGGACGGGGTGATCCATCTGGGGGACTATTTTGACGACGGGGAAGTGATCCGGGAGGAAAATCCCGGCATTCCCTTTTATCAGGTGCCGGGAAACTGTGATCGGTACCGCTGCCCGCCGGATCAGCCGGAGATTCTCATCGATCGGATCTTCGGGGTGGATTTCTACCTGACCCACGGGCACAGGCATCATGTGAAGCTGGGCATCGGGGCGCTGCTGCAAAGCGCCCGGACGGCGAAAGTCCAGGCGGTGCTCTACGGCCATACCCACATATCCGACTGCCATCGGGAAGACGATGGCCTGTGGGTGCTCAATCCCGGCAGCTGCGGCTATGGCGGAAGTGCCGGTATCGTCGAAATCCGAAACGGCGTCATCACGGACTGCCGCCTGGTCAAGGATTCTGATTTTTAACTCATGGTGAAAAGAAACAGCATGGCACTGAGAAAGCCGATGACGGATACCACCGCCGTCACGGCATCCAGCACCTTCTGCCGGTAGTATTCCCGGCTGGCGCCATTGGGATACTTGGGGTGATAGACATAGAGCTCCCGGTGGTTTTTTCTGACTGTGCGCTTCATAAAATGTACCTCCATGTTTTTTCTACAGTATAAGATGGTTCAGGTACAATAAAACGGACGAATTGCCTTTTCTTAAATTTTTCTGAATTCCCGGTCTTCCCTTGCGGGAATTGGCCGGATATGCTATAATTAGCAAAAACTTTGGAGGTGGATTATGGAAAATCCCGGAACTTCTACCGGAACCGGCCTGTCCGGTATGGACAAGGCCAAGCAGACAGTTGGAAAGATCAATCATGTGATCAGCACGATCGGCACTTGGCTGTTCCGACTGAGAAAGCCGGTAATGGCGGCGCCTGTGGTGTACTATGCCGTGAAGCTGGCTCAGTATAACCGGATCCATCTGCCGGAGCAGGTAGGTGTGAATCTGCAATCCACCGGGGAATTTGCCCAGTATATCAGCCGGGATCTGGCAGTAATGGGGCCGCTTGCGCTGACGGGCGGCTGCCTGATTCTGATGTTCTGCTCCCGGAAGGCCATGTATTCCTGGGCCATCAGTATTTTTACGCTGGCACTGCCATTGCTGCTTCTGCTGAGCAATGCCTATCCCACCTGAGAGAATTTGTGAATTCTGTCGAAAAATTATTGTCAAATTGTTCAAGGTTTCTTCACCAATTACCAAATCCTTCTGGTATACTAAAGGTACACAGCGGGAAGCGATGAGGGAAACCGATGCCGCGGAAATATTCGCGGATAACCCGACGGCGTACCTGTGACACATGGCGTCCCGGATAGAGATAGGAAAATGAAACACGGCGGCTCAATTCTGAGCCGCCGTATATTTTCGGTTTTCCGGCAAAAAAGCGGGTGCCCGGTGGGCACCCGCTAAATTCATTTTCAGCGTTCGATATCCTGAACCTTGACTTCCTTGCCGAAGTAGGCATGGAGATAACTGATAAAGGAAATTGCCAAAAATACGCTGTCGATCACCGCAATGCAGTTCACGGCGGTGCCGGGCATCCCAGGAAGCAGCACCAGGGCAATCAGACTGACGAACAGCACCGTGGTGCAGACCTTTCCGGCCATCAGTGCCCCGGGAAGCATTTTCCCCCGGCGCAGGAACAGAACCCCCAAAGCCAACTGAACAAGCTCCTTCACCACCAGCAGGGCAAGTACGGGATAGAGCACCGGATATTTCAGGCTCAGGCACAGGGTCAGAGTCAGCTGGGTCAGCTTATCCGCCAGAGGATCCAGCATTTTGCCCAGGGTCGTGATCATGTTGTATTTCCGGGCGATTTTTCCGTCGATCATGTCCGTCAGGCAGGATACCGCCAGAATGCACCCGGCAAGAATGTATTGTTCCCGGGTCTCGGCGTGAAGATATATGGAAACATACACCGGAATCAGCACCAGCCGGAACAGGCTCAGCAGATTGGGGATGCTCCAGATATCCTTTTTCCAGTTCTTGTAAAGCACGCAGCACACCTCCCGCATACGCATTATGTCTTTAGCAGTATTATAAGCAATTGTGCTGGCTTTATCAAGCATATCCTGCCAAAACCGTTAAAAATTTACAATTAGGGCTTGACGCGCTTCTGCCCTCGGGTGGCTGCCAGAGGATACTGCCGGGTCAGAGCCTGCCAGGTTTTCCGATCCAACCGGCGGGTCTGAGGCAGACCGTGAAGCTGCTGAAAGGCGGAAAGGGAATCGGCGGTGCTTTCATCCAGCGTGCCGGAGCGGGAGGGCTGGGGGATACCGGGATACCGTTGGGACAGGGTTTCCAGCATCCACTGGGCAAGGCCTACGTTGGGATGGCTTTCTCCCAGGCAGACGGATTGGCCGGGATTCCATATTACAGGAAGGGCAGGCGCAGCCTCAATTTCTGCCAGAGCCGGCGCATAGGCCGCGACGATGGCTTCCCAGGTAGGCAGGTCGGTGATGCCCGTCACAGGTAAGCCATGGGTGCGCTGGAAAGCGGCTACAGCCTCCATCGTCTCCGGGCCGTAGATTCCGTCTGGAATCAGGCTGCATTCCTGCCCCGCGGCAGCGGCGATGACCTGGAGCATGGTTTGCAGACTGCGGATGGGCTGGCCGAGAAAGGATTCCGGTGGTCTCATCTGGGTGCCTCCTGTCTGACCGGATCCTGCTGCCCGGCCCGTAGATTCTTCCCTGGAAACTGGGTCATGGTGCTTGTGGTCGCATAGCGGCTTCTGGGGCTGCCATTCCCCTGAATGGCGGAGGTGTAGGGGAACAGGGTAGGATCCCACCAGGTGGCAGTCTCAATGCCGGAGAACTGGTCATAGATGGCCTCCCAGGTTGCGTAGTTGACGGCACCGGTCTGGGGCAGACCGAACCGCCGCTGGGCGGCGATTACCGCGTTCCGGGTCTGGGAGCCGAAAATACCGTCTACCGTCAGGCTGGGAATCTCCGGGATGTAGGCTGCCAGCACGCTCAGCATATACTGGAGGTGCTCCACCCGAACGCCTCGGTCGCCGAACTGGATGGGTCGGGAATGGGCCCAGTTGATGGCATAGTACTTTTGCCCCTGACTGCGCAGCTCGGCAAGCCTGGTGACGGCAACATAGAGCCGCACCATGGCGTACCAGGTAGCCCGCCCCACAATGCCGTCTACGGCAAGATTGAAGACCTCCTGGAACCGGATAACGGCGGCCTCGGTCTGGGCTCCGAAGATTCCGTCCACCTGGGCAATTTTCGGAATGGCCGGATAGGCCTGGGAGATCCGGTTGAGCATCACCTGAACCACCACCACGCTGGGGCCGGTGGTGCCCCGGCGAAGCACCCCGGGGTAGGAGGTGGTGATGCCCTGCACCGGAGCATTGGTCACGATTTCCACGTCGCCATAGTAGCTGCGCAGAATCTCCGTGGAGGTGAAGCCTTGCCGGGCAAGATTCTGGCTGCCCCATTGACTTAGGCCATCACAGGTGACGGTGGTGCCGTTGCAGAATTTGGCGGCCAGAGGCTCCACAGAGCCCGGACGTCGGAGATAGCTGGTATACAGCTCATCCACAAGCCGGGAGATGTTCTCAAAATAGCTGCGGCCATTGACAAAAAACTGGTCGTAGGCGGTGGAGTTGGTGATATCGAAATCATAGCCCCGGCTCCGGTAGAACTCCGTATATACCCGGTTCAGGGCAAAGGAAACAATGGCAAGAATGTTTGCCCGGAGGGCACTTTCCTCCCAGGTGGGATAGACTTCGGAGGAGGCCACATTCTTTACATAATCGGCAAAGCTCACCGTCACATTGGCCGCGTCAGAATCCGGCGGCCCCAGGTGGACGGTGATCCGCTGGGGGATGTAGGGCGTGACTTGGGGCATAGACTACCTCCTAGAGATTCTGGGGCGGCGTATCAAAGACCACCGTCTGATCCCAGGCATCCGGCAGTTCGGACAGGGGAATCATTTCCAGATTCTGAACGGTGGTGGTTCCGGCAAAGACCTGAAGATTCTCCGCCTCGGTCTGCTCGTAGCCTGCCAGATGGGCGTAGAGATTCACTACCGCATAGGGTCGTTCCGGCGGGTCAGGAGACTGGCTCTCCGACAGCGGGGGAACGGAAATGGGGATAGGGTTGATTTTCCCGTTTTCATTGGTCAGTCCCATGGCGACGGCGGTTCCGTCGGCAGCGGTGATGACGATGGCAACATTTTTCAGAGGATATTGCGCCGTGCTTGTATAGGCACGCACCTGTATGTAACCGGTTGCGGACATGGCTTCCACTCCTTTCATACTTCGGATTAGTCTATGCGCAGTGGGGAATTTTTGTGAAAGCGGCGCAGGATTTGCCTGCACCGCCTTACCTTACAAATACCCCTGCATCTGCCGGATATTTGCGGTTTCGCAATCCAGCAGCTTCTGGGATACCATTTGCACCTGGGAGTCCGAGCTTGGAAACTGGTGAAGATTCTTCAGCCCCTTGACCATGCCCCGGGTATTGCCCTGAATCATCATGTCCGCAATTTTGGAGTCGGTATTCCGTCCATGAAGCTTCATCCGGGTCATCATGTCCGTCATCATCCGCGCCCCCGGATCCAGCTCTTTTAGCTCCCAGCCCCGCTGGGAGGCGATGGTGTGCGCCTCTGTTTCAATGGAGTCGTATTCCCGGAGCTGGGATTCCAGAGCCTTCCGCAGGGACGGGCGCATACTGGTATCCAGAACGCTTCGGATGCCGGTTTGCCCCATTTGAGCGGTTTTTACCACGCTGGACAGAATTTCCTTGCTGTTTTTCATCTTCGATCACCCCTATCAGTATGCACATTTTTACTATCGACATACATAGGATGATAAGGTGAAGGGATGTGGTCAATGATGTGCGCGATTGCAGGTATAATCGGATTACCGGCAGACGAGAAAACCCTGGGCGCCATGCTCCGGTCCATGCACCGCCGTGGGCCGGACGCGGAAGGAATTTACGAAACCGCAGAGGCAATTGTGCTCCATTCCCGGCTGATTATCCGGGATCCGGAGGGCGGAAAGCAGCCCATGCACCTGGCCTGGGCAGGAGAAAAATACACCATCGTCTACAACGGCGAGCTCTACAACACGGAGGAGATCCGAAAGGAGCTGGAAGAAGCCGGACATACCTTCCTGGGCTATTCCGATACGGAGGTGGTGCTGCACGCCTACGCCCAGTTCGGGGAAGGGTGCCTTTCCCGGTTCAACGGCATTTTCGCCTTCGGCATCTGGGAGGAAAACCGGAAACGGCTGTTTTTGGCAAGAGACCGGATTGGCGTCAAACCCCTGTTTTATATGCGCCATGCAGGCGGTCTGCTCTTCGCCTCGGAGATGAAAACCATTCTGGAATACCCAACCGTTCAGGCAAGGCTGGACGAACAGGGGGCGGCCCAGCTGATTCTCCTGGGCCCCGGGCGCCTGCCGGGCAGCGGTGTTTTCCGGGATATGGCGGAAATCGAGCCCGGCTGCTTCGCATTTTACGAAGACGGCAGACTGAATGGGAGGCGGTACTGGAAACTGACCGACGGAGAGCACCGGGAGAGCTTCGGCGAAACCCTGGAGCACGTCCGATTTCTGGTGACGGATGCCATTCGGCGGCAGATGGTTTCCGACGAGCCCGTGGGCACCTTCCTGTCCGGCGGTCTGGATTCCAGCATCATTACGGCTGTCTGCGCCGGGGAGGAGGCAAAGGGGGGAAGAGCCCTGAAAACCTTCTCCGTAGACTATTCAAACAACGAACGGTATTTCCAGGCCAATCCGTTCCAGCCGGAGGCAGACAGCGCCTACATTGACGTCATGGTCAGCGCCTTCGGCACGGAGCAGCATCTGACCGTACTGACCCCGGAGGATCTGTGCCAGGCTTTGGAAGATGCTACCATCGCTCGGGATTTGCCGGGGATGGCGGATGTGGACTTTTCTCTGCTGGCCTTCTGCGGCCGCATCCGGAAGCACACCAAAGTGGCTCTGTCCGGAGAGTGCGCCGATGAGATTTTCGGAGGCTATCCCTGGTATCGGGATCCGGAGGTGCGCTCCCGAACGGGCTTCCCCTGGGCTCAGAACACCGTCCAGCGAGCCTCGGTGCTTCTGGGATGGGATAGGAACCGAAGTGAGGAATTCGTAATGGATGCCTACCGTCAGACCTGCCGGGAAAGTGATATTCTTCCGGGTACATCTGCGCTGGAAACCCGGATGAAGGAAATGGTGAACCTGAATTTCCGCTGGTTCATGCAGACCCTTCTTGACCGGAAGGACAGAATGAGCATGTACCACGGTCTGGAGGTTCGGGTGCCCTTCTGCGACTGGCGGATTGCCGAGTATCTGTACGGGGTACCCTGGGAGTTCAAGGAGCATCAGGGCAAAGAAAAGGGCCTTCTTCGGGCGGCAATGACGGGTCTGCTGCCGGAGGAAGTCCTCTGGCGGAAAAAGAGTCCCTATCCCAAGACCTTCGACCCCCATTATGCGGATTTGATTGCCGCCCGGTTCCGGCAGCTGATGGAATCTGACAGTCCGGTCTGGAGCATGGTACGAAAGGAAGCCCTCGTAGAAATCCTGTCCGGGGATTCTCCCTGGCCCTGGTACGGGCAGCTGATGAGAAGGCCTCAGATTATGGCTTATTTCTTGCAGCTGGATGTGTGGCTGCGGCATTACCGGGTAGAAATTTAACACCGATTTGATTGACGGACAGAGTAAAATGTGGTAAAATTGCGCCGTATACGAAAATCAAGAAGCACAAGAGATTCGGGAGGTTTTTATGAGAAAAACGAAAATTATCTGCACCATCGGCCCCTCCAGTGAAAATGAAGAAACTCTGACCCAAATGTGCCTGGCCGGCATGAACGTGGCCCGGCTGAATTTCTCTCATGGCAGCCATGAGGAGCATGAAAAGAAGATCGAGCTTATCAAGAAGGTTCGCCGGAAGCTGGGTCTGCCCATTGCCATTATGCTGGATACCAAGGGCCCGGAGTACCGGATCCGCACCTTTGAAAGCGGCAAGGTGACCATTGCCGACGGCAGCGATTTTACCTTCACCACCGATGAGATTGTCGGCGACGAGACCAAGGTCGCCGTGAACTACAAGGCTTTGCATAAGGAGCTGAAGCCCGGCGACACCGTCACCGTCAACAACGGTATGGTCAAATTCCAGGTTCAGGCCATCCAGGGTCACGACATCCACTGTAAGTGCCTGGTGGGCGGCGTTCTCAGCGACCGGAAGAGCATGTCCTTCCCCAATAAGGTCATGTCCGGCCCCTACCTCAGCGAGCAGGATAAGTCAGATATCCTCTTTGGTATCAAGCACGGCGTGGACTTTATTGCCGCCTCCTTTGTCTCCACAAAGCAGGATGTGCTGGATATCCAGGCTCTGCTGGACGAAAACGGCGGCAGCGACATTGAGATCATCGCCAAAATTGAGAACCAGTCCGGCGTGGACAACGTGACGGAGATCTGCTCTGCCTGCGGCGGCATTATGATCGCCCGGGGCGACCTGGGTGTGGAGATTCCCTATGTGGAGGTGCCCGCAGTTCAGAAGAAGCTGACCCGGATGTGCCGGATGCTGGGCAAGCGGGTCATCACCGCTACGGAAATGCTGGAATCCATGATTCAGAACCCCCGTCCCACCCGGGCAGAGATTTCCGACGTAGCCAATGCGGTCTATGACGGCACCTCCTGTGTCATGCTCTCCGGCGAGTCTGCCGCGGGCAAGTACCCGGTGGAGGCGGTGAAGGCCATGGCTGAAATCGCCGAGTATACCGAGCAGCACACGGATTATAAGCATCGTTTCCACACCACGGAATTCGTGGGTGAGAGCAATCTGGACTGCATTTCCCACGCGGTTTGCTCCATGGCCATTGATGTGAACGCCAAGGCCATTGTGGTCTGCTCTGTCAGCGGCAAGACCGCCATGCTGGTCAGCCGGTTCCGCACGCCTGTGGACATCATCGGCATGACCACCGACCGGAAGATCTGGCGGCGGCTGTCCATGAGCTGGGGCGTAACTCCGGTGATGGCAGATCAGTTCCCCAGCATGGAGGTCATGTTCTACTACGCCAAGAAGGAAGCCACCCGGGTGCTGAACCTTCAGCCCGGCGACAACCTGGTGCTCACCGGTGGTCCGGTGAACGGCGAGTGCGGCAACACCAATACCATGAAGATCGAAACCGTCTAAATAGGAACGCGGCTCCGGCGAATTTCGCCGGAGCCGCGCTTGCTTTTTAGGATGATCTATGGTAGAATGAAGCCGAACAAATCATCGAATATGATTGGAGGAATAATGATGGCCTTTGATTTCAAGAAGGAATACAAGGAATTCTACCAGCCAAAGGGCAAGCCGGAGATCGTAGCGGTGCCCACCGCCAATTACATTGCCGTCCGGGGTCAGGGCGACCCAAACGAGGAAGGGGGAGCCTATCAGCAGGCCATCGGTGTTTTGTACGCCGTGGCCTACACCCTGAAAATGAGCTATAAGACGGACTACAAAATCCCCGGCTTTTTCGAATACGTCGTGCCGCCGCTGGAGGGCTTCTGGTGGCAGGAGGGCGTTGACGGCGGGGTGGATTACGGGAATAAGGCGGGATTTTCCTGGATTTCCGTCCTCCGTCTGCCGGATTTTGTGACACGCGCGGATTTTGACTGGGCGGTGGAAGCGGCGGCGAAAAAGAAGAAAATGAACTGCTCCTGTGCGGAATTTTTAACCGTAGAAGAGGGGCTGTGCGTACAGATGCTTCATGTGGGTTCCTACGATGAGGAACCGGCTGCCGTTGCCGCCATGGACGCTTTTCTGGAAGCCAATGGCTATGTCAACGATTTCAGCGAAGGACGGCTTCACCACGAAATCTATCTGTCAGACCCCCGAAAGACCGCCCCGGAGAAGCGGAAAACCGTCATTCGTCATCCCATCAAAAAGGCCTGAAAGGATAAAAAAGATTTCCTTCTATCTGCATACTTCCTATAGAATTGCAATAGCGGCCCGAGACATTCATCCGCGCTACCGGCGATGCGGCCGGGAGATTCTTAAGGGGGCGGCTTTTCGGCAGCGCCCTCTAAGTAACCGATGATGAAATCGTCTGCGGCTATCAGCGGATCTTTTGCCCCGACTGTGCAGTTTGGAAAACTTGAAATACATACAGTATTCCTGCGTTTTTCAAACTTTCATTCGTGACAAAATCTCTCGCCGACAGCTCTTGCCGATTTCATCATCGGTTACTTAAGCCCGCTTACTTCTCAATGTTCTTGCCGGGACAAGAACATTGCCTCCGGAGGAACCAGCACCGAAAGCTTCAGTGAGTGTTAGAGTATATGGTCAACACTTTGTTTTAGATAAGATTCGACCTCATCCGCCCTCCGGGCACCTTCCCCTCCCAGGGGAAGGCCTGATGAATTGCCGCACTAGTCTATACATTGGTTTGTAGTGACATAGCATTTTGAAAAAGTGCCTTGATATAAGCAATAGTGCCCGGAACTTTCGTTCCGGGCACTATTACGCATTCTTTTAGTCGTCAATCGTAGCAATCCCCAGCGTGATCTCCTCCAGCACGTCCAGGAGCACCCGGACGGTGTCCAGAGAGGTGAGGATGGTCACGCCGTTTTCTACGGCGCACCGGCGAATCTGACTGGAACCGGTGTGGGCATCCTCGCTGCGAACGTCCATGGTGTTGATGACGTAGGACACAAAGCCCGAACGGATGTCGTCCAGAATCTCCGTGGAGCCGTCGTCCACCTTGATCCGGCTGCGGGTCTTGATGCCCGCCTCCCGGAGATACAAGGCCGTGCCCGGAGTGGCTTCAATGTTAAAGCCCAGCTGATAGAACCGGCGAATCAGCGGCAGCGCCTCCGGCTTGTCCTCATCGGAAATGGTGGCAAAGACGGTGCCGTAATTCAGCAGCTTCACGCCGGAGGCCTGAAGTGCTTTGTACAGTGCCCGGGTAATGGAATTGTCGTAGCCGATGGCCTCGCCGGTGGACTTCATCTCCGGGGACAGATAAGCGTCCAGGCCACGGAGCTTGGAGAAGGAGAAGGCAGGTGCCTTGGCGTAGTACCGCTTCTTCTCGTCCGGATACAGCAGGTCAATGCCCTGATCGTGGAGGCTGTGCCCCAAGGCTACCAGGGTGGCAATGTCCGCAAGAGGATAGCCCGTGGCCTTACTCAGGAAGGGCACCGTCCGGGAGGAACGGGGGTTGACCTCAATGATATACACATTTTCCTGGGAGTCAACGATGAACTGGATGTTGAACAGTCCCTTGATTCCGATGGCCGGGCCTAGCTTCCGGGCGTATTGCAGGATAATGCCCTTGACCTTATTGGAAATGGAGAAGGGGGGATAGACGGAAATGGAGTCGCCGGAGTGAACGCCGGTGCGCTCCACCAGTTCCATAATGCCGGGAACAAAGACCTGCTCCCCATCGCAGATGGCGTCAATTTCCACTTCCTTGCCCCGGATATACTTATCCACCAGCACCGGCTTGTCCGCATCGATTTCCACGGCGGTTTGCAGATAGTGGCGCAGCTGCGCCTCACCGGAGACGATCTGCATGGCCCGACCGCCCAGCACGAAGGAGGGACGAACCAGCACGGGATAGCCGATGGCCTTGGCCGCGGCGACCCCGTCTTCAATCCGGGTGACGGCTTTGCCCGTGGGCTGAGGAATGTTCAGCTCCAGCAGCAGCTTTTCAAAGGCATCCCGGTTTTCCGCCTTTTCAATGGCGGCGCAGTCGGTGCCGATGATGTTCACGCCCAGGTCGGTCAGGGGCTGAGCCAGATTCACGGCGGTCTGACCGCCCAGGGAGGCGATCACGCCGTCAGGCTGCTCCAATGCCACGATGTTCATCACGTCCTCGGCGGTCAGAGGCTCGAAGTACAGCTTATCCGCGGTGGTATAGTCCGTGGAGACGGTTTCCGGGTTGTTGTTGATGATGATGGCCTCGTAGCCGGCCTCCCGGATGGTCTTCACCGCATGGACGGTGGAGTAGTCAAATTCCACACCCTGGCCGATACGGATGGGGCCGGAGCCCAGAACGATGACCTTCTTCCGGGGAGCCACGATGGATTCGTTTTCTGACTCGTAGGTGGAGTAGAAATAGGGAATATAGCTGTCAAACTCCGCGGCGCAGGAGTCGATCATCCGATAGCCCGGGAAAATGTTCTTCTCCTTGCGAATTTCGTAGATTTTCCGGGGAGAAACGCCCCAGAGCCTGGCAACGGCCGCATCGGAAAAGCCCATTTTCTTCGCGGCGAAGAGAGCGGCGGAATCGGAAACGTGGTCTTTCAGGAAAACTTCCATCTGAATGATGTTCCGCAGCTTCCTTAGGAAGAACCGGTCAATGCCGGAAGCCTGCGCCATTTCGTCCACCCCGGCTCCCAGCCGGAGCAGCTGGGCGATGGCGTAGATCCGGTCGTCGGTGCCGATGGGGATGTAGGCCATGAGGGCATCTTTGTCCCAGTCGTCGAACTTCTTCATATGCAGGTGCATAATGCCGATTTCCAGGGAGCGAATGCCCTTGAGAAGGCTCTCTTCAAAGGTGCGGCCAACGCTCATGGTCTCGCCGGTGGCCTTCATCTGGGTGCCCAGACGGTTGTTGGCATCGGAGAACTTGTCGAAGGGGAACCGGGGCATTTTGGTGACCACATAGTCAAGAGCCGGCTCAAAGGCGGCGCAGGTGTTGGCAAGACGAATCTCATCCAAGGTCATGCCTACGCAGATCTTCGCGGAAACCCGGGCGATTGGGTAGCCGGAGGCCTTGGAGGCCAGAGCGGAACTCCGGGAAACCCGGGGGTTTACCTCGATGAGGTAATACTGGAAGGAATTGGGATCCAACGCAAACTGGACGTTGCAGCCGCCCTGAATGCCAAGCGCCCGGATGAGCTTCAGCGCGGAATCCCGGAGCATGTGGTATTCCTTGTTGGTCAGGGTCTGGGAAGGGCAGACCACGATGGAGTCGCCGGTGTGGATGCCCACGGGATCCAGATTCTCCATGTTGCAGATGGCAATGGCGGTGTCATTGGCATCCCGCATGACCTCGTACTCGATTTCCTTGTAGCCCTTGATGCTCTTTTCCACCAGCACCTGGTGGACAGGGGAGAGCACCAGGGCATTTTTCATGATCTCCCGGAACTCTTCCGCATTGTCGGCAAAGCCGCCGCCGGTGCCGCCCAGGGTAAAAGCAGGGCGCAAAACCACGGGATAGCCGATTTCTTCGGCAGCTCTCAGACCCTCTTCCATGGAACAGGCAATCTGAGAGGGGAGCACCGGCTCGCCAAGACGCTCACACAGCTCCTTGAACAGCTCCCGATCCTCGGCCTGCTCGATGCTTCGGCTGGGGGTGCCCAGCAGCTCCGTCCGGCATTCCCGGAGAATGCCCTTCTTTTCCAGCTGCATGGCAAGGTTCAGACCGGTCTGACCGCCGATGCCGGGTATAATGGCATCCGGCCGCTCGTACCGGACGATTCTCGCGATATATTCCAGGGTCAGAGGCTCCATATAGACCTTATCCGCAATGGCCGGGTCGGTCATAATGGTGGCAGGGTTGGAGTTGCACAGAACCACCTCGTAGCCCTCTTCTTTCAGTGCCAGGCAGGCCTGAGTGCCTGCGTAGTCAAATTCCGCGGCCTGACCGATGACAATGGGGCCGGAGCCGATGACCAGAATTTTATGAATGTCTGTCCGCTTAGGCATGTCTGGTTTCCTCCATCATCCGGATGAATTCTCCGAAGAGATAGTCGCTGTCCTGGGGGCCGGGGGCGCTTTCCGGGTGGTACTGAACGCTGAAAGCGTGATCGGCCTCACAGCGAAGACCTTCTACCGTGCCGTCCAGCAGATTCACATGGGTGGCTTCCAGAGGTGTTTGGGAAAGGCTTTCCAAATCCACCGCATAGGAGTGGTTCTGGGAGGTGATTTCCACCTTGCCGCTGAGCAGATTTTTGACCGGATGGTTGCCGCCCCGATGGCCGAATTTCAGCTTATAGGTGTGGGCGCCATAGGAAAGCGCCAGAATCTGATGACCCAGGCAGATGCCGAAAATGGGGTATTTCCCCCGGAGCTGACGGACAAGCTGCGCCACACAGGGTACATCCTCCGGGTTTCCGGGGCCGTTGGAGAGGAATACTCCATCCGGGGACAAGGCTTCCACCTGCTGGGCAGTGGTGTTCCAGGGCAGGACGGTTACGTCACAGCCCCAGTCGTTGAGCTTGCGGACAATGTTCCGCTTCATGCCGCAGTCGATGGCGGCAACGTGATATTTCGGCTCCTTTGCCGGAGAGAACCAGGCCTTGGGGGTGCTGACCCGGGAAACCTGATCGGTGGGCAGGCTCACCGTCTGCAAATGGGCGGTGGCCGCAATGGTGGAGGTGTCGGCACTGGTAATCAGAACCCGGCAGGTGCCCTGATCCCGGATGTGCATGGCAAGCTTCCGGGTGTCTACCCCGGCAATGCCGATGATGCCGAACCGGGTCATCACCTGTCCCAGGGTCTCCACACAGCGGAAATTGGAGGGCTCGTCGTTATACTCCCGGACAATCATGGCACTGGCGGTGGGACGGCAGGACTCATAGTCCGCCTCGCACATGCCGTAGTTGCCGATGAGGGGATAGGTCATGACAATGGCCTGACCGGTATAGGAGGGGTCGGAGAGGATCTCCTGATAGCCCACCATGGAGGTGTTGAAGACGATCTCCGCGGTGCAGTCTCCGGCGGCTCCGAAGCCGTAGCCATAGAATTCCGTGCCGTCCTGCAATACAATTTTTCTGTCACACTGACGAATCATACTTTTTTGGTTCCTTTCCCGCCTGAAAGCTTTTGCTCAAACTGATCCTTTCGGGTATCCTCCGGAATGTGGGTGGGATACTGGCCTGAGAAGCAGGCACTGCAATAGCCCTGGCCGCCGCACAGCTCCGGAAGACTCTCCAGAGGCAGATAGCCCAGGGAGTCCGCGCCAATCATCTTGGTAATTTCCGGGATGGTGTGCTGGCAGGCAATCAGATTCTCACAGGAATCGATGTCCGTTCCGTAGTAGCAGGGGTGCAGGAAAGGGGGAGCGGAAATGCGCATGTGGATCTCTTTCGCACCCGCGCTTCGCAGCAGAGACACGATCCGGGCGCAGGTAGTGCCCCGGACGATGGAGTCGTCCACCAGAACCACCCGCTTGCCCCGAAGCTCGCTTTCAATGGGGCTGAGCTTGATCTTCACCTGATCTACCCGGTGATCCTGTCCCGGGGAAATGAAGGTGCGTCCGATATACTTGTTCTTAATCAGACCGATGCCGTAGGGAATCCCGGACTCCCGGGCGTAGCCGATGGCAGCATCCAGGCCGGAGTCCGGCACGCCGATGACCAGGTCAGCTTCCACAGGATAGGCCTTGGCCAGAATCCGTCCGGCGTTGACCCGGGCGGCGTGGACATTGACCCCGTCGATGGTGGAATCCGGACGGGCAAAGTAAATATACTCGAAAATACAGGTTTTCTGGGGAGCCGTGCCGCAGCACCGCCGGTCGCAGGTGAGGCCGTCTTTATCGATGGTGACGATCTCGCCGGGGAGCAGATCCCGCTCAAAGCTGGCGCCCACCGCAGCCAGCGCGCAGCTTTCCGAGGCCACCACATAGGTGCCGTCCGGAGTTCTGCCGTAGCACAGGGGCCGGAAGCCGTGAGGATCCCGGACGGCGATAAGCTTGGTGGAGGACATCATAACCAGGGAATAGGCTCCCTCCAGCTTGGCCATGGCCCGGTAAACCGCCTCCTGGATGGAGGGAGCGGCTATCCGCTCCCGGGTAATCACATAGGCGATGGTCTCCGTGTCCGAGGTGGAGTGAAAAATGGCTCCTGACAGCTCCAAAGAATTTCTCAGAGTCAGGGCGTTGCTCAAATTGCCGTTGTGGGCGATGGCCAGCTTACCCTTCAGGTGGTTGACCTGGATGGGCTGGCAGTTGCGCATGGTCACGCCGCCGGTGGTGCCGTAGCGCACATGACCCACGGCGATCTGTCCCTTGGGGAAGCTTTCCAGCTCCCGGTGGGAGAAGACCTCGTTGACAAGGCCAATGCCGTGGTGGGCGGTAAAAAGCCCATCGTCATTGACCACAATGCCGCAGCTCTCCTGACCCCGGTGCTGTAAGGCGTAAAGACCGTAGTAGGTCAGGCTTGCCAGATCTGCCGGCTGCTGGCTGAACACGCCGAAAACGCCGCATTCCTCATGAATACTCATTTCCGACCTCCCAGAGAAGCGGCGATAAACCCGCGGAACAGGGGATGGGGCTTGTTGGGACGGCTCTTGAATTCCGGATGGTACTGAACGCCCACATGGAAGGGGCGGTCGGTCAGCTCCACGGTCTCGATGAGGCGGCCGTCGGGAGAAGTACCGCTCAAGGTCAGACCGGCCTTGGTCAGGAAATCCCGGTAGTCGTTATTGAATTCATAGCGATGGCGATGCCGCTCGGAAATTTCGCTGGCACCGTAGCACCGCTCCATTGTGGTACCCGGAGTGATCTCGCAGGGATAGGCACCCAGGCGAAGGGTGCCGCCCTTGGCCACCTCGTCGCTCTGTCCGGGCATAAAGTCGATGACCTTATTGGGCGTGGCAGCGTCAAATTCGCCGGAATTGGCGTCTCTCAGCCCTGCCTGACGGGCATACTCGATGACCATGATCTGCATACCCAGGCAAATGCCGAAGTAGGGAACCTTGTGTTCCCGGGCGTACTTTGCCGCCAGGATCATGCCCTCGATGCCCCGGGAACCAAAGCCGCCGGGCACCAGAATGCCGTCCAGGTCGGATAGAATCTCTTCGTAGGTCTCCGGGGTCAGGGTCTCGGAGTCGATCCAGCGGATGGTGACCTCAGAGTCCAGGGCATAGCCCGCGTGACGCAGAGCCTCCGCCACGGACAGGTAGGCATCATGCAGCTGCACATATTTGCCTACCAGTCCGATGGTGACGCTGCGGTTCAGATGATAGATCCGCCGCACTAGCTCCTGCCACTCGGCAAGCTCCGGTTCCCGGGTCTTCAGACCCAGCTCCCGGCAGACAATGCCGGAGAAATTCTGCTTTTCCAGCATCAGGGGCGCTTCATAAAGGTTCGGAAGGGTGATGTTCTCGATGACGCAGTCGGGCTTGACGTTGCAGAACAGGCTGATCTTCTGGAAGATGCTGTCCTCCAGGGGCTCGTCGCAGCGCAGAACCACAATGTCGGGCTTCACACCCATGCCCTGAAGCTCCCGGACGGAGTGCTGGGTGGGCTTACTCTTGTGCTCGTCGGAACCCCGCAGGAAGGGAACCAGGGTGACGTGGATAAACAGACAGTTTTCCTTGCCCACCTCCAGGGAGATCTGGCGCACCGCCTCAATGAAGGGCTGGGACTCGATGTCGCCGATGGTGCCGCCGATTTCGGTGATGACCACGTCGGCATCGGTTTTCTTGCCAACCCGATAGACGAATTCCTTGATCTCGTTGGTGATGTGGGGGATGACCTGGACGGTAGAACCCAGGTATTCGCCCCGGCGTTCTTTGTTCAGAACATTCCAGTAGACCTTACCTGTGGTAAGATTGGAATACTGGTTCAGATTTTCGTCGATGAAGCGCTCATAGTGCCCCAGATCCAGATCGGTTTCCGCGCCGTCTTCGGTGACGTAAACCTCTCCGTGCTGATAGGGGCTCATGGTGCCCGGATCCACATTGATATAGGGATCCAGCTTCTGAGCGGCCACCTTCAGCCCTCTGGCCTTGAGCAGCCGACCCAGGGAAGCGGCGGTAATGCCCTTGCCCAGACCGGAGACCACGCCTCCTGTGACAAAAATATACTTGGTCATCCTGTATCTCTCCTTCCTGAATGCAGCGAACGTTTGGTGGATTTACGGGGTTATTCCCACTCCACCGTTGCCGGGGGCTTGCTGGTCACATCGTAAACCACCCGGTTGATATGCTTGACCTCGTTGGTGATCCGGTTGGACACGGTGGCGAGGATATCATAGGGAATTCTTGCCCAGTCGGCGGTCATGAAATCGTCGGTGGTGACGGCTCGAATGGCAAGCAGATGGTCGTAGGTTCGGTGGTCGCCCATAACGCCTACGGTGCTGACACCGGGCAGAACGCAGAAGAACTGAGCCATCTGATGCTCGTAGCCGTTCTTGGCCATTTCGTCCCGGAGTACCCAGTCGGCCTCCTGAAGGATTTTCACCTTCTCGGCGGTGACTTCCCCAATAATGCGCACGCCCAGACCGGGGCCGGGGAAGGGCTGCCGCCAGACAAGCTCCTTGGGGATGCCCAGCTGCTCACCAACCCGGCGAACCTCGTCCTTGAACAGGCTGCTCAGCGGTTCGATGATGTCCAGGAACTTTACGTCCTCGGGCATTTTTACCTTGTTGTGATGGGTCTTGATCTTGTCGGCGTTGCCCTTGCCGGACTCGATGCAGTCCGGGTAAATGGTGCCCTGGGCGAAGAAGGCGTCCTGGCCGCCCTGGCGGCGAACCTCGTCCCAGAAAACTTTGTAGAACTCGGTGCCGATGATCTTGCGCTTCTGCTCGGGCTCGGTAACGCCCTTCAGGCATTCCAGGAAGTGTTCCTGGCAGTTGACCCGGACAAAGTGCATATCAAACAGGCTGGTGAAGGTTTTCTCCACGAAGTCGCCCTCATCCTTGCGCATGAGGCCCTGGTCAACGAACACGCAGGTCAGCTGATTGCCCACGGCCCGGCTGATAAGGCCCGCGGCCACGGAGGAATCCACGCCGCCGGACAGACCCAGAATGACCTTCTTGTCGCCGATGCGCTCTTTCAGAGCCTTCACGGTGTCCTCAATGAAGGAGTCCATCTGCCAGTCGCCGGTGCAGCCGCAGACGCGGTAGAGGAAGTTTTTCAGCATCAGGTTGCCGTACTGGCTGTGGGTCACCTCAGGGTGCGCCTGAATGGCGTAGATTTTCTTGGCGGCGTTTTCCATGGCCGCCACCGGGCACTTGTCCGTCCGGGCGGAAATCGTAAAGCCCTGGGGCACCTGATCGATTCGATCGGTGTGGCTCATCCAGACGACGCTCTCGGCGGGCACATCCGCAAAAAGCAGGGAATCCTTCTTGGTGACGGTCATGTCGATTTTGCCGTACTCGGAGGTTTCGGCGGTAATGACGGAACCGCCCGCCATCCAGGCGGTGAGCTGGCAGCCGTAGCAGATACCGAGAATCGGAATTCCCAGCTCCAGTACCGCGGGGTCGTAGTGCGGGGAGGACATATCGAAGACGCTGTTGGGGCCGCCGGTGAAAATAATGCCCCGATAGCCCCGTGCCTTAATCTCTTCCGGGGTAATGGCGTTGTACTGCTCAATCTCCGCATAGACGCGGAGATCCCGAACTCTTCGGGCAATCAGCTGATTATACTGACCGCCGAAGTCTAAAACCAGAATTTTTTCCAATGGATGGTACCTCCGTTACAGATTGATTTCAGCGGTGGTCCGCTTTACATCTGCCAGCAGAGGATTGACCTCCGCCAGGAACCGGGTGACCTGCTCCGGGCAGCGACCCACATAGAGCCTGGGATCCAGCAGAGCCTCAATTTCCTCCGGGGTCATGCCGAATTCCTTCCGGGCAGACAGCAGCTCCAGCAGGTTGCAGCTTTCGCCGTTTTTCATCCGGGCGGTGGCTTCCATGGAACAGGAGCGGATGATCTCGTGGAGCTCCTGCCGGTCGCCGCCCCGCTTGACGGCCTCCATCATCAGATTTTCGGAGGTCATGAAGGGCAGATACTCCCGGACGGTGCGCTCCACGATTTTTTCATTGACGTGGAGGCCGTCGGTAACGTTCTGGGCCAGCCGCAGCACGGCGTCGGCGCACAGGAAGCCTTCGGGAAGGGAAATGCGCCGGTTGGCGGAATCGTCCAGGGTTCGTTCCAGCCACTGGGTAGAGGCGGTCATGGGGGCGTTCAAAGCATCCGCCATCAGGTACCGGGACAGAGAGCAGATTCGCTCACAGCGCATGGGGTTGCGCTTATAGGGCATGGCAGATGAACCGATCTGGTTCTTCTCGAAGGGCTCTTCCACCTGCCGGTCGTGCTGCAACAGCCGAATGTCGTTTGCCATCCGGTAGCAGCTCTGGGCAATGGAGGACAGCACGTTCAGAATCCGGCTGTCCAGCTTCCGGGGGTAGGTCTGACCGCAGACGGCGAAGCACTTGGTAAAGCCGAAATCCCCGCTGATTTTGGCGTTCATGGCGTCGATTTTGGCAGTGTCTCCGTCAAACAAGTCCAAAAAGCTTGCCTCGGTGCCGGTGGTACCCCGGCAGCCCAGGAATCTCATGTTGTCGATGACAAAGTCCAGCTCTTCCAGGTCGGCTACCAAGTCCTGCATCCACAGGGTGGCGCGCTTGCCCACGGTGACCAGCTGCGCCGGCTGATAGTGGGTGTAGCCCAGGGTGGGCATGGCTTTATAGGTGTCGGCAAATTCGGAAAGATTTGCCAGCACCTTCAGAAGCTCTCCCCGGAGATATTTCAGACCGTCCCGGTAGAGAACGATGTCCGCGTTGTCCGTAACATAACAGCTGGTTGCGCCCAGGTGGATGATGCCCGCGGCGTCCGGAGCCACCTTGCCGTAGGTGTAGACGTGCGCCATTACGTCATGGCGCACCTCTTTTTCCCGGGCGGCGGCGCAGTCATAGTCGATGTCGGAAACATGGGCTTCCAGCTGAGCCACCTGCTCAGGGGTAATGGGCAGTCCCAGCTCCATTTCTGCCTTGGCAAGAGAAATCCACAGCTTGCGCCAGGTCTGAATGCGCATGTCCATGGAGAACAGCTTCAGCATGTAGTCCGAAGCGTAGCGGGAGCTCAGGGGGGATTCATATTTATCTGTCATGTTGGCCTCCCTCAGCGCAGAATGATGCTGTCCCGCTCAGGGCCTACGGAAACATAGCCGATGTGGCAGCCGATGGCCCGCTCCAGATACAGCACATACTTCTGAGCCTGAACGGGCAGATCTTCCCAGGCGCGGACACCGGAAATGTCGCACTTCCAGCCTTCCATGTATTCCATGACAGGCTCGGCGTCATTCAGCAGGGAAGGGAAGGGGAACGCATCGGTGATCTTTCCGTCCAGACGGTAGTGGGCGCAGACGGGAATCTTATCCATATAGCTGAGCACGTCCAGCTTGGTCAGCGCGATGTTGGTGGCTCCCTGGCACTGAACGCCGTAGCGGGTAGCCACAATGTCCACCGGGCCTACCCGACGGGGACGGCCGGTTTTCGCGCCGTACTCGAATCCGGCCTTGCGCAGCTCCTCGGCCTCGTCGCCGAACATTTCGCACACGAAGGGGCCTTCGCCTACGCAGCTGGAATAGGCCTTTACAACGCCGACTACCTCGTCGATTTTCACATTGGGCAGACCGGAGCCAACGGGGGCATAGGCCGCGATGGGATTGGAAGAGGTGGTGTAGGGGTGGATGCCGTAGTCCAAGTCCCGCAGAGCGCCCAGCTGAGCCTCAAAGAGGATTTTCTTTCCATCCTGCTGCGCCTGGCGCAGATAGGCGCCGGTGTCCCGGATAAAGGGCTTGATCTTATTGCAGAAAACGTTGATCCAGACCTCCAGCTCCTCCATGGTCACGGGCTTGGCACCGTAGACCCGGGTCAGGGTCAGGTTCTTCCACTCCATCAGATCCTGCAGGTGCTCCCGCAGATGCTCGGGGTACAGCAGCTCACCGGCAAGAATGGTCTTCTTAGCGTACTTGTCGGCGTAGAAGGGGGCAATGCCCTGCTTGGTGGAGCCGAACTTCTTGTCGGCCAGTCTGGCCTCCTCCAGGCCGTCCAGCTCCCGATGCCAGGGCATCAGCAAAGAGGCCCGGTCACTGATCATCAGATTCTCCGGAGTGATGGCCACGCCCTGGGAGGTGATCTGCTCGATCTCCTTCCACAGGTTTTCCGGGTCAAGGGCAACACCGTTGCCCAGAACGTTCATGACACCCTTCCGGAAGATACCGGAGGGCAGCAGGTGCAGGGCGAACTTGCCGTACTCATTGACAACGGTATGACCGGCGTTGCCGCCGCCCTGATAACGCACGACGATGTCGTAGTCCTGGGTCAGAAGGTCCACCATCCGGCCCTTGCCTTCGTCACCCCAGTTGATTCCTACGATTGCAGCATTTCCCATGTTCTGAGCCCTCCTTACAGATGGGCTTCCAGGCGGCGCATAATTTCGGCGTAAGCCTCTTCCACGCCGCCCATATCCCGGCGGAAGCGATCCTTGTCCAGCTTCTCATGGGTCTTTGCGTCCCACAGCCGGCTGGTATCCGGGCTGATCTCGTCAGCCAGGACGATGGTGCCGTCGGAAAGTCTGCCGAACTCCAGCTTGAAGTCCACCAGGGTCACGCCGCAGCTGAGCCAGAAGGCCTTCAGCAGCTCGTTGATCTTCAGAGCGTAGGTGCGGATGGTCTCAATCTCCTGGGCGGTAGCCAGCTTCAGAGCCAGGGCATGGCTGGTATTGAGCAGGGGATCGCCCAGAGCGTCATTTTTATAAGAGAATTCGAAAGTGGGCTGATCGAACACAATGCCCTCTTCCACGCCGTAGTGCTTGGCAAAGGAGCCGGCGGAAATGTTGCGGACAATGACCTCCAGGGGCACGATCTGCACCTTCTTGACCAGGGTCTCCCGGTCGCTGAGTTCCTTGACATAGTGGGTGGGGATGCCGTTCTTTTCCAGCATCGCCATGAGCCGGTTGCTCATTTTGTTGTTGATGACACCCTTGCCGACGATGGTGCCCTTTTTCAGTCCGTTGAACGCGGTGGCATCATCCTTGTATGCCACGATCAGAAGCTCGGGGTCGTCGGTGGTAAACACCTTCTTGGCTTTTCCTTCGTACAGCTGCTCTTTCGGTTCCATGTTTGTTTCCTCCTGTTTATTTTCCGCTGTCACCGTAGTTGGACAGAACCCGGGCGGAGGGATCTGTGACATTGCAGCCCTCCCAGTCCTTATTCGGCATCCAGAAATCCACGATCATATTGCCTTGACCGGGGTAATACTTCTCGAAGATCTCACGGTAAAGCAGAGATTCCTTGGTGAACGGTTGTGCATGGGAATACTTCTGACGCTTCCGCTCAAATTCCGCCTGGGTATAATAGTCTTCCGCATAGGCCTTCAGGTAGTCCACCATGGAGTGGCCCACCGCGTCGGAGAAGGCCGCCTTCTCCCGCCACAGGATGTCCTGAGGAAGATAGGAGCCGTCGTCGAAGGCGTGACGCAGCAGATATTTACCCTTGTGGTATTTGTTGAGCTTCAGCTCCGGGTTCACCGCCATCACATACTTCACAAAATCCAGGTCACCGAAGGGCACCCGGGCTTCCAGAGAGTTAACGCTGATGCACCGGTCTGCCCGGAGTACATCGTACATGTGGAGCTCCCGAATCCGCTTCTGGGCTTCTTTTTGGAAGGCCTCGGCGCTGGGGGCGAAATCCGTGTACTTATAACCGAAGAGCTCGTCGGAAATCTCGCCGGTCAGAAGCACCCGAATGTCCGTGTTCTCATGGATGTACTTGCACACCAGATACATGCCGATGCTGGCGCGGATGGTGGTAATATCAAAAGTCCCCAGTAATTCTATCACATTTTCCAGCGCTTGCAAGACATTTTCTTTAGAAATTATAACTTCCGTATGATCTGAGTGAATAAAATCCGCTACCTGCTTGGCATACTTCAGATCAATGGCATCTCCGGACATGCCGATTGCGAAGGTTTTGATGGGTTTTTCGCTCTCCCGGGCGGCAATCGCGCACACCAAAGAGGAGTCCAGACCGCCGCTGAGGAGGAAGCCGACCTTGGCATCCGCCACCAGACGCTTGCGAACGCCTGCCACCAGCTTGTCGTGAATATTCCGGCAAACGGTCTCTAAGTCGTCGTCAAGGTACTTGTCCACGGCGGCAATGTCCCGGTAGCAGACAAATTTTCCGTCCGCATAGTAATGTCCGGGAGGGAAGGGGAGAATCTGCCCCACCAGCCCCAGCAGGTTCTTGGGCTCGCTGGCGAACACGATAGTGCCGGCAGTGTCGTAGCCGTAGTACAGAGGCCGGATGCCGATGGGATCCCGGGCGGCGATGAATTGCTTTTTTTCTCCGTCGTATAGGACGCAGGCGTATTCCGCGTCCAGCATGTCGAACATTTTCACGCCATATTTCCGATAAAGGGGCAGCAGTACTTCGCAGTCGCTGTCGCTCTGGAAGGCGTAGGTATCCTTCAGCTCCTGACGGAATTTCTCGAAGCCGTAGATTTCGCCGTTGCACACCACGGCACTGGAACCCAGGGTGAAGGGCTGCATTCCTTCCGGGTGCAGACCCATAATGGCCAGACGGTGAAAGCCCAGAACACCTTCACCAACCTCTAAAATCCGGGAATCGTCCGGGCCCCGGGAGATGGTGCGGTCAAAGCCACGCCGGAACGCTGCCATGTCCAGAGGCTTTCCGCAATAACCGATAATCGAACACATATCTCTATTTCCTCCTGAAAACAGACCCATGGGAGAGCTGAAAGAATTCAGCTCTCCCGCAGGCTTTCTATACTTTTTGAAATCTCGCTTTTTCTCTGTATAATCTCTGTATAAATAAATAATAACTATGAGCTGCTTTGAGCCGCTTTCCGGGAGGGGATGGTCAGTCCCCTCCCACGGGCCGTCCAAGACGACATTTGGCAGCTATAGAAGGGAGCGTATTAACGAACACCGAACAGCAGTTCGCCGTAGGTGGGGAAGGGCCAGTACTTTTCCGAAGTCTGGGTCTCGGCCTCGTCGGCCACCGCGCGAAGGGCGGCCATCTTGCCCAGAATGGTATCCCGGATGGCGAAGGACTCTTCCTTCACATCGGAAATACTCTTCAGCTCCAGCAGCGCATCCTCCAGTTCGTCGGTCTTGACGGCAATCTGATCGGTCAGCGTGGACAGCTTTTCCACCAGGCCTGTCTCATAGGCACAGGGGATGCCGGGGGCCACAGCCTTTTTGGCGGCAGCGGTCTTGGCAAGCTCGGATACATAGCCTTCCACCGCAGGCAGAATCTCTTTGCGAGCCATGTCAATCATGGTGTTGGCCTCGATGGTTACGGCCTTGCAGTAGTTCTCCAGCATGATCTCGCACCGGGATTCCAGCTCGGCCACGGAGAAGACCTTGTGAGAAGTGAGCATATCCACATTTTTCTTATCCAGCAGGTGAGGCATACAGTCGGGAGTGGTGGGGTAGTTGCACAGACCCCGCTTTTCGGTAGCCTCCTTGATCCAGGCCTCGTCATAGCCGTTGCCGTTGAAGAGGATCCGCTTGTGATCCTTGATGGTCTTGCGGATCATCTCGTGCAGGGCAGTCTCGAAGTCCTCTGCACCCTCCAGCCGGTCGGCGTAGATTTTCAGGGACTCAGCCACGGCGGAGTTGAGCATCATGTTGGCGCAGGCAATGGAGTTGGAGGAACCCAGCATCCGGAACTCGAACTTGTTGCCGGTAAAGGCGAAGGGGGAGGTGCGGTTCCGGTCGGTGGTGTCCCGGGCGAACCGGGGCAGAACATCCACGCCCAGCTTCATGGTAGTCTTCTGAGTCCCAGCGTAGGGAGCGTCAGCCTCAATGGCATCCAGAATGCCCATCAGCTCATCGCCCAGGAAAATGGAGACCACGGCGGGAGGAGCTTCGTTGGCGCCCAGACGGTGATCGTTGCCGGCGGTGGCCACAGAAATACGGAGCAGATCCTGATAGTCGTCCACGGCCTTGATGACCGCGCACAGGAACAGCAGGAACTGGGCATTCTCATAGGGAGTTTCGCCGGGGGACAGCAGGTTCACGCCGGTGTTCGTGGCAATGGACCAGTTGTTGTGCTTGCCGGAGCCGTTGACCCCGGCGAAGGGCTTCTCATGGAGCAGGCACACCAGGCTGTGCTTGGCAGCTACCTTCTGCATGATCTCCATGGTCAGCTGGTTGTGATCGGTGGCCACGTTGGTGGTGGTGTAAATGGGAGCCAGCTCATGCTGAGCGGGAGCAACCTCGTTGTGCTCGGTTTTCGCCAGGATGCCCAGCTTCCACAGCTCCTCGTTCAGGTCGGCCATGTAGGCAGCCACCCGGGGCTTGATGACGCCGAAGTAATGATCGTCCATTTCCTGACCCTTGGGAGGCTTGGCACCGAAGAGAGTCCGGCCGGTGTAAATCAGGTCTTTGCGTTTGTTGTACATCTCCCGATCCACCAGGAAATATTCCTGCTCCGGGCCTACGGAAGTGCGGACGCAGGACACGTCCTCGTTGCCGAAGAGCTTCAGAATCCGCATGGCCTGTCGGTTCAGAGCCTCCATGGAACGAAGCAGGGGAGTCTTCTTGTCCAGAGCCTCGCCGCCGTAGGAGCAGAAGGCTGTGGGAATGCACAAGGTTTTCCCTTTGATAAAGGCATAGGAGGTAGGATCCCAGGCGGTGTAGCCTCTGGCCTCGAAGGTCGCCCGCAGGCCGCCGGAGGGGAAGCTGGATGCGTCAGGCTCACCCTTAATCAGCTCCTTGCCGGAGAAGTCCATAATCACGCCGCCGTCGGGAGCCGGGGAGATGAAGCTGTCATGCTTCTCAGCGGTAATGCCGGTCAGGGGCTGGAACCAATGGGTGTAGTGGGTCGCACCGTTGGCAACCGCCCAATCCTTCATGGCGGAGGCCACGGCATTGGCAACGCTGGCATCCAGCTTTGCGCCATGATCGATGGTCTTGCGCAGGGACTGGTAAACATCAGAGCTCAGATTGGCCTTCATCACCCGATCGTCAAACACCAGACAGCCGAAATAATCAGAAACAGTACCCATAAAATAACACCCTTTCTACTTTATCGGAGATAAAAAAGAAGACAAGGATGCCGAAGCCATTCCGCTTCAAGACATCCTTGCCTTATGGGCGCATTGTACACTACTCGCGGCCATTTGTCAACACCCTGCACAAAAAATATTTTTTTGCTTTGGGCAGATTGACAAGCCGCATTTCGTCGAATATAATTTTTCCAGAATATTCTGTCGGCGGATTCCGCCGAAAACCCGGATTCCGGAAAGGAAGGGTATTATGAAATACACGCCACAGGAAGTCATGCAGTATATCCAGGAGGAGGATGTGAAATTCATCCGCCTTGCCTTCTGCGATGTATACGGATGCAATAAGAACATTTCCATCATGCCCCAGGAGCTGGAGCGAGCCTTTGAGTACGGCATTGCCATCGATGCCTCCGCCATCGCCGGCTTCGGCGATGAGGTGCATTCCGATCTGTTCCTCCATCCGGATCCTGCCACCATTTCCGTGCTGCCCTGGCGTCCGGAGCACGGCCGGGTGGTGCGGATGTTCTGCTCCATCACAGACCAGCAGGGGGTTCCCTTTGTCCACGACTGCCGGAACATTCTCAAGCAGGCGGTGTCTGACGCGGCTCAGGCAGGATTTACCTTTTCCTTCGGCTCCGAGCTGGAATTCTACCTGTTCCGGCTGGACGAAAACGGAGAGCCTACCCATATTCCCTATGACCAGGCTACCTATATGGACGTCTCTCCGGATGACAAGTGTGAAAACGTCCGCCGGGAGATTTGTCTGACCCTGGAGCGGATGGGCATTCGCCCGGAGTCTTCTCACCATGAGCAGGGCCCGGGGCAGAACGAGATTGATTTCCGCTATTCCGATGCTCTCACCGCCGCGGACAATGCGGTGACATTCCGGACGGTGGTCAAGACCATCGCCGCAGGCAACGGGCTTTGTGCGGACTTTTCGCCCAAGCCCCTGCCCGATCAGCCCGGCAGTGGATTCCACATCAATATGTCTGTGAAAGGCCCCGGGGAGAACCGGATGCACCACATGATGGGCGGCATTCTGCGGCATGTGTCGGATATGACCCGTTTTTTGAATCCCAGCCCCCAGTCCTATAACCGGCTGGGCGCCTTCAAGGCCCCCAAGTATATTTCCTGGTCGAACAATAACCGCTCCATGCTCATCCGGATTCCCGCGGCGGCAGGGGAGTACCGCCGGGTGGAACTGCGTTCCCCGGACTGCACCGCCAATCCCTATCTGGCTTTCGCCCTTCTCATCTGGGCAGGCCTGGATGGCATCCAGAACGAGATCGACCTGCCGGAGAAGGCAAACGTGAATCTCTACACCGCCGAGCCCCGGGAAACCGAGGACATGCAGACCCTGCCGCTGTCTCTGGGAGCGGCAACCAAACGGGCGGAGGAAAGCGAGTTCATCCGGGCCCATCTTCCGCAGTCGCTGATCGGGTGCTACCGGCATCATTGATACAAGAAACAGAACCACAGAGAAAAGGAGGGGAGAAAGATGCTGTTCAGCGCAGATACCTACAGCGTGCTGGTGGTTTCCGGCCAGCAGAAGCTGAACGAAGCTCTGCGGCCCATGCTCCCGTCCTCCGAGTTTTACCCGGTGTCCTTCTGCACCAATGCCGCCGCTGCCCGCCGGGAGCTGGTGGGACGGCGCTATGACCTTGTCATCGTCAATGCGCCTTTACCCGATGAAAGCGGAACCCGCTTCGCCATTGACACCGGCAGCCGGACGGATACGGTGGTACTGCTTCTTCTCCGGGCGGAGAGCTTCGAGGAAGTGGACGCCCAGGTGACACCCTACGGGGTGTTTACCCTACAGGTACCCTTTTCCGCCGGAACCCTCCGTCAGGGACTTAGGTGGATGATTACCGTCCGGGAGCGTCTGCGGAAAATGGAAGCGAAGAATCTGTCCATTGAGGACAAGATGGAGGAGATCCGTCTGGTGAACCGGGCCAAATGGATTCTCATCGAGCAGCTGAAGATGACCGAGGCCGAGGCTCACCGGCACATTGAGAAGCAGGCAATGGATCGGTGCTCCTCCAAAAAGGACATTGCCCTTGCCATCATCCATACCTATTCTTAGGGAAACTCCGAATAAATCGTCTGCGGCTGGGCAGCGGATCTTTTGCCCCCAGTCTGCGGTTTGGAAAACGGGAAATATAGCGCAGCCGTTGCCAGCGCGCGCTGGCTTACGGATGCGGCATACCCCTTGCGGGTACATACAGTATTCCACCGTTTTCCAAATCTTGCTTGAGAACAAAATCTCTCGCTGCCAGCTCTTGCCGATTTAATCAGAGCTTCCCTAGGGAATCTCTGTCCGGCGCAAAAAACAGTTGTATTATTCTGGATTTGTGATACAATAAACAAAAGTATGTCGTGCCCAGCGGCACGGCGAGCATATAGGAGGTAATACCCAATGGCAGATGTAAAGCAGTACATTACCCACGCCCAAGAGGGCGGGAATGTTATGATTTCCGAGGACGTGGTGTCCACCATCGTTGAAAATACCCTGACGGAGATTGACGGTGTGGTCAAGGGCGGCAGCGAGGTCATCGGAAAGAAGAGCTGGGGTAAGGGAATCCGCATTCGTATCGAAGAGGACGACACCCTGACCATCGGCTGCAATATTATCGTTCGCTACGGCGAGTCCGTCATCAAAGTGGCGCAGACCGTTCAGGAGGCCGTCACCGGTGCGGTGGAATCCGTCACCGGCGTAAAGGTTAACGACGTGGATGTGAACGTCTGCGGCATTGCCCGCAAGTAAGGGCTTTGGTATGACGAGAGGAAATGCCAGAGAACTGGCACTGCATTTGATTTACGGACGGGCTTTCACCGGTGAGGAGCCGGAAAGCGTCATTGCTACCCGGTTGGAAAAGGAATACTACGCAAAGCTCAGCCAGGAGACCGATGTCTACGCCGAACGACCCAGCCGGGCTCAGCTGTGCTACATCGACACGGTGGTCACCGGCGTTGCCAACCGGGAGGAGGAGCTGGACGAGCAGATTCGCAAATTCTCCATCGGTTGGGACATCAGCCGAATTTCCAGACTGGCCCGGTGCATTCTCCGGCTGGCCATGTTTGAGATTCTCTATGTGGAGGACGTGCCCGCAGGGGTCGCCGTGTCCGAGGCGGTGCGCATTGCCAAGAAATATCACGACGACGATACCGGTGCTTTCGTCAACGGAATCCTGGGCAGTTTTGTCCGGAGCCTGCCCGCGCCCGAAGCCGAGGAAGCGAAATAATGGGCGTGATCGGTATCGATACCAGCAATTACACCACCTCCATTGCCTTCTTTGACGGCACGGGAGGGGAGAACTGCTCGAAGCTTTTACCTGTGAAACCCGGTGAACTGGGTCTTCGGCAGTCCGATGCGGTATTTGCCCATATCAAAAGCCTGCCGGAGCTTTCCGGCAGGCTGTTTTCCCATGTCCGGGAGGAGATCAGGGCGGTGGGGGTCAGCACCCGGCCCCGGGCGGTGGAGGGCAGCTATATGCCCTGCTTTCTGGTGGGGCTTTCCCACGCAGCGCTTCTGTCCAACGCCCTTCATGTGCCGCTTGTGGAGGTTTCCCATCAGCAAGGCCATGTGGCCGCATCCCTGTGGAGTGCGGGACACCTGGAGCTGATGGATGCGCCCCATCTGGCCTGGCATCTGTCCGGGGGCACCACGGAGCTGCTGCTGGTGGAGCCGGAGGGGAAGCTGGTCAAGTGCACGAAGATCGGCGGCACTACGGATATTTCCGCCGGGCAGCTTATTGACCGCACCGGCCAGCTTCTGGGGCTGCCCTTCCCATCTGGAAAGCACCTGGATGCGCTGAGCCGGGAGGCGGCGGGAAAGGACTTTTTCCGGGTCAAATGCACAGACATGACCTTCTCCTTCTCCGGAATGCAGAACAAGGTGCAGCAGTATTATGAAGCGGGGAAAAACCCGGCGGAGACTGCGGCCTATGCCTTACGGTGTATCGCCTATGGGGTTTTCCACGCTACGGAGCAGGCGTTAAAGGCCTATCCGGGGCTGCCGGTGGTGTTTTCCGGGGGCGTAGCTTCCAATACGCTTCTTCGGCAGGCTTTGGAGCCCCTGAACCCCATTTTTGCCCAGCCCCAGTATTCCACGGATAACGCCATGGGCGTTGCGGTGCTGGCAAGCCGCTGTACGGAGGTGTGACCATGGAGCAGCAGGTACTTTCCATTACCCAGCTGAACGAATACATCCGAGGCCGGATGGATGCCGACCCGTTACTCAATACCGTGGCTGTCCGGGGTGAGATCAGCAACTACAAGCAGTACCCTTCGGGCCATCACTATTTTACCCTGAAGGACGAGGCCAGTGCTCTGCGCTGCGTCATGTTCAAGGGCAATGCCATGCGGCTCCGGTTCCGGCCGGAAAACGGCATGAAGGTCATCGCCGTGGGCAAGGTCTCCGTGTACCCCAGAGACGGAGCCTATCAGCTGTACTGCGTATCCCTGACGGTCGACGGCGTGGGCGATCTGTACGTTGCCTTTGAGCAGCTGAAAAAGAAGCTGGCGGCTCAGGGGCTCTTTGACCCGGCTCATAAGAAGCCGCTGCCCAGGTATCCCGGCAGGATCGGCATCATCACCAGCTCCGCCGGTGCGGCGGTTCACGACATGCTGCGGATTCTGAACAAGCGTTATCCCTTGAGTAAGGTATACTTGCTTCCCGTGCGGGTTCAGGGTGCCCAGGCTCCGGGAGAAATCGTCTCCGCCATCCGCTACGCCAATTATTATCAATTGGCAGATCTTCTGATTGTAGGCCGGGGCGGCGGCTCCATCGAGGATTTGTGGGCTTTTAACGATGAGCAGGTGGCACTGGCCATTTACCAGTCCCGGATTCCGGTGATTTCTGCCGTAGGCCATGAGCCGGATGTAACCATTTCCGACTATGTTGCCGACCTCCGGGCGGCAACTCCCTCCAATGCGGCGGAGCTGGCGGTTCCTGACCAGGATGCCCTGCGTCAAAGCCTGGATGCCCAGGTCAGTGCCATGGCCGCGGCTCTGACCCGGCAGATCAAGGCCTCCCGGCAGCATTTGAACGCCCTGGCGGCCTCTCCCGCCCTGCAAAGTCCCACAGGCTACCTGGAACAGAAGCGTCAGCAGCTTTTACTTCTGAAAAACCGGCTGATTTCTTCCCAGAATCAGAGCCTTGCGGCCAGAAAGCAGAAATATATTGCCGCCGCCGCCAAACTGGATGCCATGAGTCCCTTGAAAGTGCTTACCCGGGGCTATTCCATGACCCGGAAGGAAGATGGCACGGTGATTCGCTCCGTCTCCCAGACGGAGATCGGGGAGCGGGTTCGGATTTCCCTGGAGGACGGCACGTTGTGCGCCACCGTCATGAATAAGGAGGCAAGAAAATGAATTCTGAAAATCAGACTTTTGAGGCATCCATGGCTCGTTTGGAGCAGATCGTCCGGGCAATGGAGCGGGGAGACGTAGCCCTGGATGAGTCTCTGAAGCTCTTCCAGGAGGGCACGGAGCTGGTGCGCAGCTGCCAGAAGCTTCTGGACGAAGCCCAGCTGCAAGTGAAGAAAATCATGGCAGGGCCCGACGGAAGCCCTCAGGAGGAGGCCTTCGGCGATGAAATTTGAAGAGCAGACCCGGGGCTACCGGGAAATGATTGAAAATTATCTGGCCTCCATCTACGCACCCTTTGAAAGCGAGCCCCAGAAGCCCATTTTTGAGGCGGCCAACTACAGCTTGCTTGCCGGAGGCAAGCGGCTCCGGCCGATTCTGGCACTGGAATTCTGTCGGGTATGCGGCAGAGAGCCGGAGAAGGCGCTGCCCTTTGGCGCCGCCGTGGAGATGATTCATACCTACAGCCTGATTCACGACGACCTGCCCTGCATGGACAACGACGACTACCGCCGAGGCCGCCTGACCAATCACAAGGTTTACGGCGAAGGTATGGCGGTGCTGGCAGGGGACGCACTTCTCACCGACGCCTTTGCCGTGGCCACCCGGACGGAACTTCCGGAGCCCGGAAAAATCGGGGAGGCCATTGGGATTTTAAGCGAGTGCGCCGGGTCTTTGGGCATGATTGGCGGCCAGGTGCTGGATATCATGAGCGAAGAGCGGCAGTGCACGAAGCAGGAGGTGTTGGATATCCAGAGCCGGAAAACCGGCAAGCTGATTATCGCTCCCTGTGTTCTGGGCGTGATTGCTGGCGGGGGCACGGAAGCCCAGAAGGAAGCCGCCGCCCGGTTTGCGGCTCTGCTGGGTCTGGCCTTCCAGATTCGGGACGATATGCTGGATGTGATCGGCTCTCAGGCAGAACTGGGCAAGGCTACCGGCATGGACGCGGAGAAAAATACCTTCGTCCGGCTCTACGGCCTGGACAAATGCGGTGAGCTTGTGGAGCAGTATACCCAGGAGGCCATCGCCGCTCTGGATGCTTTTGAAGAAAAGGATTATCTGGTGGCCCTGGCGAAGAGCCTGACCGACCGGAGAGCCTAAGGAACCTCTGAATACAAACCTGTCGGAAAAGCGCTCGCTTTCCCGACAGGTTTTTCTTGACTTTTTCCAGCACTTGGCATATACTGGATCACAAGATAAAAGGGAGTAGGGGGCGGCGGTGCCGCCGCATGGTCTCGTCATCACGGCGAAAGCCCGGGGTCATGCTTGACGCTTGAGACTTTTATCACAGTTTTGTGCTGTGATAGAGGTCTCTTTTTGTATCCTCTTTCATGGCAAAGAAGGAGGAAACGTATGGAAATTCTGTCATTATTCGAAAACTTTGGAAACATAACCCCTCAGATGGTACTCATGTGGGCCATCGGCGGACTGCTCATTTATCTGGCAATTGCCAGGAAAATGGAGCCCAGTCTTCTGCTCCCCATGGGCTTCGGCGCCATTCTTGTAAATCTGCCCCTGTCCGGTGCCATCACTCAGGGGGAGGTGGAGGGAGCCCTCAGCGTCCTGTTCCAGGCGGGCATGGCAAATGAGCTTTTCCCGCTGCTGCTTTTCATCGGCATCGGCGCCATGATCGATTTTGGCCCCCTGCTGGAAAAGCCCTGGCTGCTGCTGTTCGGTGCCGCGGCTCAGTTCGGCATTTTCCTGACCCTGGTGCTGGCTGGCTTCTTCTTCGATCTGAAGGATGCGGCCTCCATTGCGGTCATCGGTGCCGCCGATGGCCCCACGGCTATTTTCGTGGCAAACGTTCTGGGCTCCAAATATCTGGGAGCCATTATGGTAGCCGCCTACAGCTATATGGCTCTGGTACCCATTGTCCAGCCGCCGGTGATTCGTCTTGTGACCACAAAAAAGGAGCGGCTGATCCGGATGCCCTATCAGAAGGGGAAGGTCAGCCGCCTGACCCGGATCCTGTTTCCCATCCTTGTAACCATGATTGCCGGAATTGCCGCTCCCGCCAGCGCAAGCCTGGTAGGCTTTCTGATGTTCGGCAACCTCCTGCGGGAGTGCGGCGTACTGAATGCCCTGTCTGAAACCGCCCAAAGCACCCTGGCAAACCTGATCACCATTCTGCTGGGTCTGACCGTTGCCAGCCAGATGACGGCGGAGCAGTTCGTCCGGCCGGACACCCTGCTGATTCTGGGTCTGGGACTGGTTGCCTTTGTGGGGGATACTGTGGGCGGCGTGCTTTTCGCCAAACTCATCAACCTCTTCCTGCCAGAGGGGAAGAAAATCAATCCCATGATCGGCGCGGCGGGAATCTCCGCTTTCCCCATGAGCGGTCGGGTGGTGAACCAGATGGGTCTTCAGGAGGACAATCAGAACTTCCTGCTTATGTATTCCATCAGTGTCAATGTTTCCGGTCAGATTGCCTCGGTGGTGGCAGGCGGCCTGATTCTGTCCCTGATGGGCTATTAAAGGAGGTGTGGGTTATGCTGTATCCGGATGCGTTGGCTCAGACCCTTCCTATGCTGGGAAAGGGCATGGTCGGTATCTTCCTGGTCATCGGCGCGATTGCTGTGGTCATCTGGCTTCTGAACAAGCTGACATCAAAATAAAAAAGAGGGCGGCTCGGATGAGCCGCCCTTCCCAATTTTCTTCAAAACAGTTCCGCAATTTCTTTCACCAGCCGCTCGGTTTCCGGCCAGCCGATGCAGGGGTCGGTGATGGACTTGCCGTAAACACCCTCGCCGATCTTTTGGCTGCCGTTTTCCAAGTAGGACTCGATCATAAAGCCCTTGACCATGGAACGAATCTGGGCACTGTGGCGGCAGGTGTAGAGCACATCCTTGCAGATTCTGGGCTGCTGGTCATACTTTTTGGCGGAATTGGAGTGATTGGTGTCCACAATCAGCGCCATATTCTGAAGCCCCTTGGCCTGATAATTCTGATACAGGTGCTCCAAATCCTCATAGTGGTAGTTGGGAATGGCCTCGCCATGCTTATTCACATAGCCCCGGAGAATGGCATGAGCCAGGGGATTGCCGGTGGTGTCCACTTCCCAGCCACGGTAAATAAAGGTGTGTCCGCTCTGGGCGGCCAGAATGGAATTGAGCATAACGGAAATGTCTCCGCTGGTGGGGTTCTTCATACCCACCGGTACGGCAATGCCGCTGGAAGTCAGCCGGTGCTCCTGATTTTCCACGCTCCGGGCCCCCACGGCCACATAGGCAAGCAAATCGGAAAGATACCGGTAATTGTCCGGATACAGCATTTCATCGGCGGTGGACAGGCCGGTTTCCGCCAGCACGTTGGTGTGCAGGCGGCGAATGGCAATGACACCCTGGAGCATGTCGGGCTTGCCCTCCGGGTCTGGCTGGTGCAGCAGCCCCTTGTAGCCCGCGCCGGTGGTTCTGGGTTTGTTGGTGTACACCCGGGGAATCAGCAGAAGCTTGTCCTTCACGGCATCCTGGAGTTTCGCCAGCCGGTGGCAGTAATCCAGCACCGCATCCTCCCGATCGGCGGAACAGGGGCCGATGATCAGCACCATCCGATTGTCCTTCCCGGTGAAAATATCCGCAATCTGCCGATCCCTGGCCTCCTTGACCCGGGCCAGCTCGGCAGTCAAAGGATACTGCTCCTTGATTTCCTTGGGGATGGGCAGCTTACGCTTGAAATTCATATTCATAGAGGTTCTCTTCTTTCTGTGATACTTTCCCATATTGTACACCACTTTCCGTCAAAAGGGAAGTCCCAATTGACACGGTATCCTGTTTTCCCATATGGACAAGAAAGCCATTGTGTGGTATGCTAACGCTATCTTCAGCAAAGGAAACAAAAGCTATGATACAGAGAATTCCATTCTACAAGGCGGCGGCTCTGACCCTGACGGCGGCGATGCTGGCAGGCTTTCTGGCAGGCTGCTCCCTGAAAAAGCGGGTCACCAAGGAAACAGACGAGACCACCATCGGCATCGACGTAGCCCGGTATCAGGGCACCATCGACTGGACGGCAGTGTCCCACTCCGAGGTGGACTTTGCCATGATCCGGGTGGGCTACCGGGGACGCTCCGATGGGCTGATCAAAGAGGATCCCAACGGTCGGTATAACCTTCAGGAGGCGGCAAAAGCGGAGATTCCCATGGGCGCCTATTTCTTCTCCACCGCCATCAGCCAGGAGGAAGCCCAGGAAGAAGCGGACTGGATGGCGGAAACTCTGGCAGGCTACCCCATTACCTATCCGGTGGTCTATGACTGCGAGGGATTCAAGGAAGAAACCAGCCGCCAGTTCTCCATGACCAAGCAGGAGCGCACCGACGTGGCGCTGGCCTTCCTGAGTACCATTGAAAAGCACGGCTACGAGGGCATGTTCTATGCCTCAAAGGGGGAGCTGGAAGGGGAGAACGACTGGGAAACCGCCCGCATTGCGGACAAATACAAAATCTGGGTGGCTCAGTATCCGGCTCAGCCCTACCCGGATACCCCCGCCTCCACCTACAACGGAACCCATCAGATGTGGCAGTACACCACAAACGGCGAAATCCGGGGCATTCGCCAGCCGGTGGACATGAACATAGCCTACTTTGGCTATGACGGCATTGAGCCGGCCAAGAGCAAGAAGACGCCTGCCCAGGCGGAGCCGGACGTGGAGGCCATGATGGACTTCACCGAGGTCAGTGAGCAGGTCACCGCCCGGGACGAAACCAATATGCGCAACATCCCCAGCCAGGGGGATGACAGCGTAGTGCTCTTCACTCTGAAAAATGGAGAAATCGCTCAGCGGATCGCCGTCAGCACCAGCGGCTGGTCGAAAATTCTCTATGAAGGGAACATCTATTACGCCGTGTCCAGCTACCTGACCACAGACCTGGGTTACACGCCGCCGGACGAGAAGACCCTGGAGCAGGAAGACGGCATTCAAACCCAGTTTACCGCGGTGAACGATGTGGTGACCGCAAAAAAAGTGGTGAATTTGCGAAAGCTTCCCAGCGTGGAGCACGAGGATGCGGTGGTGCTGGCTCAGCTTCAGGCGGGGGATACCGCTAAACGGGTGGGCATCAGCGAAAACGGCTGGTCGAAGCTGGAATATCAGGGTATGACCTGCTATGCCGTCACCAGCTACCTGAAAGAGGTGGGTACCGGAGAAGGGGAGACCCAGCCCACCCAAGCAGCCACTCCCGCCGCCGAACCGACCCAGTCCTCCGGACAGGTTCAGATTCAGACCCAGTTTGAGGACATTCAGGATCAGGTCACAGCCAAGGTGGAGGTGAATCTGCGATCCTTGCCCAGCGTGGAGGATCCCAACTGCGTGGTAGTGGCCACTCTGAAAAACGGCGAGATCGTGACCAGAACCGGCATCAACCGGGATGTGGGCTGGTCGAGAGTGATTTACAATGGGCAGACCCTGTACTGCGTCAGCAACTATCTGACGGCGGCAGGCTGAAAGAGGCTTCCATGATAAAAATTCGAGAGGGAACCTGGAGGACATCCAGCGGGTTCTGACGTTCCTGGCGCAGATCAGGGCGGAAATGCCCCATCCGGAGTGGTTCTGCCTGGATACGCCGGAGGAATTCCGGCAGCGAATGGAAAACGGCAGTATGCGGCTGTGGGTCGCGGAGGATGCGCAACGGCTGGCAGGGATATTTACGGTGGTCTATCCGGGCACCTCGCCGATCAACTACGGCTGGAAGCTGAATCTGCCGGAGGAAGATCTGCCGCGGGTCGTGAATATGGATACCGCCGCGGTGCACCCGGATTACCGGGGACAGGGCTTGCAGCGCAGGCTTATGGAGACGGCGGAAAGGGAACTGGGGCCGGGAAAAATTCTCTTATGCACCATCCATCCGGATAACCGATACAGCCTGCGCAATGCCCTGACAGCGGGCTACGAAATCCAGGCAACCCTGCCAATGTACGGCTCCATTCGACATCTTCTGAGAAAAGACAGCAAATAGCCAAAAATAACTATTGACAAACCGCTTTGCCTGTGATATCATAAGCAAGTCGTTGAGAGACGGCACGCATATGGGCGAGTGGTGGAATTGGTAGACTCGCTAGATTCAGGTTCTAGTGTTCACTGCGGACGTGCGGGTTCAAGTCCCGCCTCGCCCACCAAAGAGACATCCCTTTTGGGGTGTCTCTTTTTTTGTTGCCGATTCAAAAGGGGAGAGGGGAGACCCACTCGTCCAGAACCATTATGATGAAAGCCCAGGTATCCATGCCTGGGCTTTCATATTCTCTATTAAAATATAATGGCTCCCAGAAGCAGCCCCAGCGCAAAGCAGACGATGCCCAGAGCCAGATATTCCAGTGGATTTCGCCGATATTTGACCCGAACGATCCGGCGAATCACCGGCTTTTCCACCACTTTTTCGACCTCTACCACCCGATCTTCTTTTTTTACCAGGTTTACAACAATAGGCGCTTCCTCATAAACCGGTTTGACGCCGGTAGCCAGATAGGCTACCTCCGTATCCAGAAGGTCTGCCAGCTGAATCAGGTGGATGGTGTCCGGACTGGATTGATCGTTTTCCCATTTACTGATGGCCTGCCGGGACACGGATAGGGCACTGGCCAGATCTCCCTGCGACAGGTTCTTCTGGGCGCGCAGCTCTGAAATTCTCTCTCCAATTGACATTATTCTACCTCAAATCTTGTCAACTATTGGTTGCATCTTAGAAAACACTCAACTTTTATCGAAATCAAGCTTTGACAAAGGATTTGCCTCGGCGGCAATTTTCAGCTCGGTGCTTTCAATGTGGGTGTAGATCTGGGTAGTGTTCAGATTCTCATGGCCCAGAACCTCTTGGACGGTTTTTACGTCCACACCGCCGGAGAGCATCATGGTTGCGGCAGTGTGCCGCAGCTTATGAGCGGAGAACTGGGTAGAGTCCAATCCGGCCTGCAAAAGGGCCTTTTTTACCAGTCGATGGACAGCGGTAACGCTGATTCGGTTCTTGTCCCTGGAGCCGAACAGAGCCCGATTGTCGGACAGCTCGATTTGCTTGCGTTCCTCCAGATAGGCATCGATGGCTTTCCGGCAGGCGGAACCGAAGTACACAAATCGCTCCTTGTTGCCTTTGCCGACGACCCGAATCCGATCCTCATACACATCCGTCAGATTCAGACCCACCAGCTCGCTGCGCCGGATGCCGCAGTTGAGAAACAGCATCAGGATCGCGTAATCCCGTTTCTCATTCTGTCCGGAAACCGCCTGCAAAAGAGCCGCCGATTGGTCTAAAGTCAGGTACTTCGGCAGACTTTTTCGCAGCTTGGGATACTCCAGCTCGGCCACGGGATTTTCCTCCAGCTGCTTGGTACGCACCGTCAGATATTTATAGAAGGATTTAATGGAAGAAAGCTTCCGGGCCCGGGCCGTGGCTGAGATGCCGTAGTCCGGCGCTGAGGACTCCGGGTTCACGGCTCGGTCATTGGCAAGATAGGATAGGAAGTCGAAAACATCTGAGGTGTCGATTTCCCGGATGAAGTCAAGATTCACGTCCCGAATGTCGATGGTATCCAAATCTGTGTTCACCGGCATGTCGCCGCGCATGAGCTTGACAAACCGCAGGAACATGCGAAGATCCAAATAGTATTCGGAAATGGTCAGTTGGGATTGTCCCATGATATTTTCGTGGTAGATGAGAAACTCCCGCAGTACCTGCGGGCAATCGGAATAACGCTTCATAGAATGCCTCCAAGAAAGCCAATCTGGCTTTGATGACCTGATTATAACACATTTGGACTTCGAACGCAACAAAATTTTTATTTTGTTGCGTTCACTATGTTCAACAGTATCCAGCCCTTCAGGCGGGTCTTCGCTCCCCCAATGGCAGCGTTATCTCTTTCGGGCAGGCTTCCCATTCGCTTAAGGATACCAAAACCGACAGAGGAAATGGCAAAATCGGAAATCTGCCGATTTTTTTCTTTACATTTTTCAATTTTGCGATAGAATAGAGATGTACCTAAATTGAATGGAGGATCAATTTATGAGCGTAAAAAGAATTGGCGTCCTTACCAGCGGCGGTGACGCTCCCGGCATGAACCCCTGCGTCCGGGCTGTTGTCCGTACTGCGTTGTATCATGGCTTGGAATGCTATGGAATCCGCCGTGGCTGGAACGGTCTGATTTCCGGTGATGTGGTCAAGCTGGATGAAAAGAGTGTCTCTCACACCATTAACCGTGGTGGTACGATCCTCTATACTGCCCGCAGCAGCGAATTTATGACCGAGGAAGGTCAGCGCAAGGCCGTGTCCACCTGCAAATTTCTGGGCCTGGACAGCATCATTGCCATCGGCGGCGACGGTACCTTCCGGGGTGCTCTGGCGCTGAGTAAGTTCGGAATCAATGTGATCGGCATCCCCGGCACCATCGATAACGACATCAGCTGTACCAACTACTGCATTGGCTTTGATACCGCTGCCAACACTGCCATTGAGTGTATCGATAAGCTCCGGGATACCATGCAGTCCCACGAGCGCTGCTCCGTGGTGGAGGTCATGGGCCGCAACGCCGGTTATCTGGCCATGTATGTGGGCCTGGCGGTGGGCGCAACTGCCGTCCTGGTGCCTGAAGAGCAGATTGACTTTGAACGGGATGTGGTGGAAAAAATCCGTAAGGCTCGGCTCAACGGTTTCACCCACTATATGATTGTGGTAGCCGAGGGTGCCGGTAAGGCAACGGATATCGCCGCCAAGATCAAGGATGCTACCGATCTGGATCCCCGGGTGACCGTCCTGGGTCACATTCAGCGGGGCGGCTCCCCCACCGGCCGTGACCGGGTCAATGCCACCAAGATGGGCTATCTGGCGGTGGAGCTGCTGCTTCAGGGCAAGACCAACCGGATCGTCTGCACCCACGACGGTAACTTTACCGATGTGGACATTGATGAGGGTCTGGCCATGCACAAGGGCATTCAGCAGATGGAGGTCGACGTTCTGGCTGCCATGACGGGCATCTGAGCGCATCCCCTCTCCCCTTTTACATCATTCTGTATTGAAAAGCGCACTGCTTCATGCAAGCAGTGCGCTTTTTGCGTGTTTAGGGAACCTCTGATTAAATCGGCAAGAGCTGGGAGCGAGAGATTTTTCTCTAGCCGAAGGCTTCAAAAGTGGAGGAATACTGTATGTACCCGCAAGGGGTATGCCGCATCCGTAAGCCAGCTTGCGCTGGCAACGGCTGCGCTATATTTCCCACTTTTGAAGCTGCACGGATAGGGAAAAAGATCCGCTATCCAGCCGCAGACGATTTATTCAGAGGTCCCTTAGACTTCCGGAACCGGGAGACAGGTTCCGTCCCGCAACTGAACATAATCCGCTTCCCGGATGTCTACGGGACAGTCCAGGGTGTAGGTTGCGCTGCCATTCGGGTCGTAAAACAGCGGATATGCCCCCACCCGGTTGCCGTCCTTCAGAACTACAACGGCATCTTCCAGACAGCCCCGCCCCAGATAATCCTGAGACCCCGGTTCAAATTCCACATCCATGCCCAGAGCCCGGAGCTTCCAGGAGGTCAGCGTGAGGGACACCCCCGGATAGTCCTGACTGACCGTCGTAACCGACTCTGTCAAAAGCTCTGTCTGCTCCCGGCTCAGGTGATTGAACACGATTTCGAAGTCCCACTCCCCTTCCTGCAACCGTTTCAAAGGCTCACCAAAGGGGTTAGCTTCCAGGTCAGTCAGATGCAGAATATAGGGCACTCCGGCCTCGAAGGGCGTTTCCGAAGAAAGGGACTGCTCCAGCCAGAGCAGAATGGAAACACTGTCCCCTTCCGATACCGAAGACCACAAGCCCTGGATGTAGGGACTTTCCTCCTGAGCCGTTCTTCCCTTCCGGAAAAACACGGCTTCTTTGCCGGTGCCGTCTGCCAGGGGTCGAGGCAGGAAACCGACGCTGTACATTCCTCTCAGCCCAGGCCCCTCCAGCCGGAGGCGGATGCAGGCGGTGCGCTCCTCGGCAAGGGCAGATTCCAGGGTAAGCCGGTAGTGACCCACGGTCACGCTCTGCCCTCCGATGGGCTGCACGTTTTCTTCAATGTATGCGGCTTGCCCCTGGCTGAGAGGCTGACCGTTCAGCCGCCCGAAGAAGCTCTGAAACCATTGGGCCTGCGTCAGCACCGCATAGGAGCAGCCCGCCAGCAGAAGCAGCGCGGCCACCAGCACCGCAATGGCGATTCGCTTCCGGCGGCTGGGTATCGGCCGCTCTGTTTCCGCGTAAAATGTCTCGTCAATGTCGCCCAATACCGCCAGTAAGTCTCTTCCGGTCATAGTCCGATCCCCTCCTGTTCCAGAAAACGGCGCAGCTTTTCCCGGGTGCGGTGCAGCTGCATTTTTACCTTGCTTTCGCCGATGGCGTACCTCTGAGCGATTTCGTCAATGGAATCCCCGTAGAGATACCGGCGCAGGAAAATCCCCCGACTCTCCTTGGAAAGCTGCCGGAGAAAGCGTTCCAACGTTTCTTTCAGGGAAAGCCTGTCCGGAATCTCTCCCTGCCGGAGATCCGGGATGCACTGCTCCAGCTCCGCGGTCAGAGCGATCAGCTTCGGATTCCGCTTGGCGGCCTGGTTCCAGTCCAGCCGGTCGAAGGCCAGATTCCGGCAAATTCTTCGCAGAAAGGCCAGAAAATTCTTTGGCCGCTCCGGCGGGATGGACTGCCAGGCCCGAAGAAATGTGTCGCTGACGGTTTCCTCCGAATCTTCCCGGCTACTCAGAATGCGGTTGGCAAGGGTCAGCAGCGGCACGCCGTAGGAAGCCCGGGTCTCGGCGATGGCCTGTTCGTCCCGGCTCCAGTACAGCTCCAGAATTTTGCTGTCTTCCATAGGGTGTCCCCCTTCTTTCTGTCTTCATCTATATAGACGGAATCGGGGCCAATAAGGTCACATTTTGGAAATAAAACGGTATAATACTATTTCTTAATAAAATGATTTCATCATTTTATTCTGCCGTTTCACGGCAGACCGCCTGGGCGGTGGTAAGAAATGTATTGACTTCGTTTTTTAGCGGCAGTGGCCGCTGGCCGCAATCCTGCGGCCTAATAAAACGCTTTTAAGCGTTTTATAAAAAACTCGTATAAAAAAGGAGTGGCCCCAAAAGGCCGCTCCCTATCCGATTATGCCTCAGGATAAGTTCATTTCCATTAGGATTTCATCCAGATTTCTGCGTCCGTATATGACTCTCAAAACATAGATCATCTCGGCATTCACATCCGGGAAGTAGTACATAATATAGTTGCCGACCAGTATTTTGCGGATATCCTTGTACGGGAGAAATTCATTGATGACCAGGGAGCCGCTTTCCGGAAACGCACAGGCTTCCTGGATGGCATCCTGTAACTTGTTCAGGAAGCCGGTAGCTGCCTGTTGGTTTTCAAGCTGAACAGCAATATAGGATACGATTCCGTCCAAGTCCGCTTCCGCTTTGGCAGTCAGCTGATAGCTGAATTCAGACCCCATATTTGTCCCTCAGTTCTTTCAGGACAGAGGCTCCATCCACCACTCGGCCGGCTTTCGCATCCTCCATTCCGGCGATGAGCGCCTGGGCTTCATACATCTTCCGCATGGTTCGCTCGAAATATTCGATATCCATGACGACCAGACGGCCATAACCGTTTTTCGTAACATACACCGGGCCGTTTTCCTCGGCACAGCGGCGCTCGACCTCAACGGTGTTTTTTAAATCACGCATGGGAATGATCTGCATGATATTCCCTCCTTTCCTGTGGCTATATTATACCCTAAATAGAGCCACAAGTCAAGGACAGCAGATGTGAATCGTATCATTTTACAGTGGATGCAGAAACCCCCTCCGCATGTCAAAGCATACGGAGGGGTTTTGCTTCAAGCCTTGGGGTGACACTTTTCGTAAACGGTCTTTACCTTCTTATCGATGAGGGAAGTGTAGAGCTGAGTGGAGGAAATGTCGCTGTGACCCATCAGCTCCTGAAGGGCACTGATGTCCGCACCGTTTTCCAGCAGATGCACAGCGAAGCTGTGCCGGAGGGTATGGGGGGTAATGTCCTTTTCGATTCCGGCCGTGGCCTGGTAGTGCTTGAGAATTTTCCAGAAGCCCTGCCGACTCATCCGGGAACCGCTGATGTTTACAAACAAGGCTCGCTCGGCGGGATTGGTGGCAATGAGCGCACGAACCTCACTGAGGTAGACGCTCAGTGCCTTTTGGGCTGCCGGATACAGAGGAATCACCCGGGTCTTCTTGGCGCTGGCGCAACGGATAACGCCCATGTCCTGGTTTACGTCGTCCACGTTCAGGTCGATGAGCTCGGAAACCCGGATACCGGTGGCGTACATCACCTCCAGCATAGCCTTATCCCGGACACCCTTGAAGTCGGTGACCGATGGCTGGGACAGCAGAAGCTCCACTTCCCTGCCCGTCAGAATCTGGGGCAGCCGCCGCTCTCCCCGGTCAACGTGAATCTGACCGGATACGGGAGACACATCCAAAAAACCGGAGGATACCGTATAGGCATAGAAGTTTTTCAGACTGGCTAAGGAACGGGACACCGTGGCACCGGACTTTCCCTGTTCCTGAAGGTAAGTCAGATACGCGCTGATATTCTGTTGAGAGGCATCCAGAACACTGCCGCCCAGCCAGCTGTCAAACTGGCGGATATCCCGCAGATAAGAGGACACGGTGTTCGTGGAAGCCTGCTTTACCTTAACCAGGTAATTTTCATAGGCATGAATCAAATCCAGCATGTAACAGCTTACCTTTTTATCCTTTCAAAGATTCAATGAACCGCCAATAAAATGGAAAAACGTAACCGTACCCGGCAGCAATGATCACCAGCTGCCCACAGCCGCTAATGACCAAGGGAATCCGTACCGGCCGTCCCTGCACACACCGCAGCCAAAGCCAGTACAGGATGGGCAGGGTGCCGTCGCCCAGCAGCAGAAAGCACCGAATCAGCCAGCCCCAGTCCGGGAAGCACGTTATCAGCCCTGCGGATACAAATCCATGGAGAAAAGCCTTGCAAAAGCAGATTCCATAGATCCCCAGAGGGCAATCCAAAAAAGCCAGAATGGCGGACATTACAAAAGGTAAGAGTGAGGTACACAGAAAAGAAACGATCGACACGGGGCGATTCAAAGCTCCGCGCATCAGGGAAACGACATCGACCATGGGACAACGGGAATACACGATCCCGGAAGCTATCCCCAATATCCACACAAATGCAAGCACAAAAGCCGCAGCCTTGCGCCTGCGGGAAACAGCAGCAGACCGCCTTGTACCCATCCTGGTTCCCACCCTCCCCGGGCAAAAATGCTGTCTTACGAAAAAAGGAACCGAGTACAAAAGGCAATAAATACAGTCAAGATTTCTATGCCTCCATACTATACTCCATTTCGTACACAAATTCAAGCATTTTTAGCCAAAATTGCTTTTTTTGTCAATATTGACGGATAATTATGTAAACAGTTTTATGTTAACTTCTCAAGGGAAGTACAATCTATTTTTTACCGTTTTCAACTATTTCTTCTATATGTTGGGATTCACGCACCAGAAATTCACTAAATATTGGAATTGCAAGCTATCCTGCAATTTGGCAAGTATGGGTAAATAGTATTTACCCATACTTGCCAAATCAGAAAAATCAGCGTCCTTTCCGCCGGTAAGGGGTCGCCCCCTTCCTCCTTTCTCCCCTCAGACCTGCCAGCGCCACAGTGCCGCAGGCGGCGAGAATAATGAGCCCGGTTACCAGCATTCCATCGTACTGCCCTCCAAAAAACAGAGCCGTTATGGCGATCAGCGTTGCCCAGAACAGAAGCCCTGAGCCCAGAGCAATCATCAGCCGCTGACGTTTCACGGCCTTCACAGAAGTGGCCGCCCCCAGCAGCGCAGATATAAATAGAATTGCCAGAATGCCGTAGCCAACTTGATTCCAGGCAAGCCGCTCCCGGCTGATAAGCCCTGCCAATACCAAGGACAGAAGAAGCGTCAATCCCAAGCTGATGCTGTTTCCCATGGCCAGTCCTTTCGGAATGGATACAGCCCTTCCGGAGTTCCACTTTACGCTCATGTTTACCCCTCCCCTATCCCAATTCTATCGCCCGGCAGGCAAAAAAAGAACCGGAGCCGTGAAAACCACAGCTCCGGTTCCTTAGGTGGAAATCCAAATAGGAAGCCCCCGGCATAGCCAGGGGCTTCCTACGGTTTGTTCCTTATACTTCAATGTCCACGTTGGCGGTCTTGCGCTGCTCCTGAGCCTCCGTCACCGCCCGGAACTTCATCCGGGTATCCCGAACCTCATTCAGTGCCTTGGACACCACCTCTTCGGTCTGGCGCAGGGACTCGTCCATATATTCGTTGGCAGCCTTGCGCAGCTGGTTGATCCGCTCCTGGGTCTGGGCAATCAGCTCCTCACTGCGCTTCTTGGCCTCGGCGTACACCGCTTCCTTGGTGACCATCTGCTTGGCCTTCTCCTGGGCCTCCCGGAGCACATTCTCCGCCTCCCGGCGAGCCTGGCCTACGATTTCCGTCCGGGATTCCACGATAGCCCGGGACTGCTTGATCTCGCCGGGCAGCTGGGCCAGGATCTCGTCCAGCATATCCAGAACCCGATCACGCTCCAGAATGCACTTGTCCGCAGCCAGAGGCATGGAACGGGCATCCTGCACCATATCGTACAGTGCGCCAATGATATCTTCCGTATTCCGATCGCTCATTGTGATTTCCTCCTTAATGATTCGTTTTCCTGCTCTCTATTCTTGCCTGAAAATCCGGAATAATTTCAGCGGGAAGCAAATCCGACAAATCCGCTCCATAGGTGCCCAGCTCCTTGATCAGGCTGGAACTCAGAAACATGAACTTGCTGTCCGCAGTCAAAAACATGGTATCTAGCTCCGGGTTGATCTTTCGATTGACCAGAGCCATCTGAAATTCCGTCTCAAAATCCGATACCGCCCGCAGTCCCTTGACCACTACGCAGCTGCCCCGCCGCCGGGCGTATTCCGCCAGAAGCTCCTTGGAGGCATCCACCTCCACGTTGGGAAGGTCGCTGGTGACCCGGCGAATCAGCTCCACCCGCTCATCCTGGGTGAACATGGGATTTTTACCCGCGTTCACCATGACGCAGACGATGAGCTTGTCAAAGATACCGGCGGCCCGGCGAATGATATTCAGGTGTCCGCTGGTGACCGGGTCAAAGCTGCCCGGATAGATGGCTGTTTTCATATTCCTACCACACCCTTCACACCTTTCGGTAAATGGTAAGAAGGGTTTTTCCATATTTATAGTCTTTGGAACGGGTGTAGCCCTGGAATTCCCAGGGAAGCTCCTTCCCCAGAGGGCGTTCCGCTACTATTATACCATTAGATTGCAAAATGTCAATTTCTGTAATCCTTTTTATTGCGTTTTCCAGGTAGGTTTCCGCGTAGGGTGGATCGAGAAAAATGATATCAAACCTTTCCCTGCATCGGGACAGATAGTCCATGTAGTCTGCCCGAACCACGGTGCCGCCGGAAAGCTTTGTCCTGGTCAGATTCTCCCGAATGAGCCTACAGGCCTCCTCCCGGGCATCCACGAATACCGCCTGGGCAGCTCCCTGGCTCAAAGCTTCAATCCCCAGCTGGCCGGTGCCGCCAAATAAATCCAGCACCCGGGCACCGGGAATGTCAAAATGGATGATGCTGAAAAGAGCTTCCTTCACCCGATCCGCTGTAGGACGGGTGAGCATCCCCTCCGGGGTTTTCAAAGAGACACCCCGGGCTTTTCCTGTAATTACCCGCATAATTAACTCCGTTTTTCCTGAAAATGTGAATAAACCGCCGCAGCCGCATCTTGAGGAAGCAGCCGTTCCAGCTCCGGCAGGGTGGCCTGACCAATGGCGCTCAGAGATTTGAACTGCTTGAGAAGCTCCTGCTTCCGCTTGGGGCCGATGCCCGGAATGCCGTCCAGCTCCGAATAGCGCAGACGTTTGCTGCGCAGCTGCCGGTGATAGGTGATGGCAAATCGGTGAACCTCTTCTTGAATATTGCCGATGAGGGAGAAAATCGCCTGGTTGTTGTCAATCCGGATTTCCTGCCCTTCCGGGCTCACCAAAGCCCGGGTTCGGTGCCGGTCGTCCTTGACCATGCCGAATACCGACATTCTCAGCCCCAGTTCCTCCAAAGCCTCCACCGCGATTCTGGCATGGTTGATGCCGCCGTCGATGAGCAGAAGATCCGGTTTTTCCCCGAAGCCCGCGTCGCCGGCTTTGTAGTGGACAAACCGCCGCTTCACCACCTGGCGCATGGAGGCATAGTCATCCTGATTGGCCAGCCCCTCCAGTTTGAACCGCTTGTAATCGCTTTTCTTAGGTTTCCCGTTCACAAAAACCACCATGCCGGCTACAATATCCGTGCCGGAGATGTTGGAAATATCGAAGGACTCGATTCTCTCCGGCGCCTCCATGTTCAGCATTTTGCCGAGAAGGGTCAGAGTTGCGCTGACCCGCTCTTCCCTGCCGGTGAGCCGCTGGGCTTCCTCAAAGGCATTCTTACAGGCCAGCTCCACCAGGCGCACATTGTCCCCTCGCTGGGGCACCTGAAGCTTAGGAAGACGGCCGCACTGCTGGGACAGGAGCTCGGCGATCATGTCCCCATCCTCAATTTCAAAGGGCAGGAAAATCCGCTTGGGCACCAGTCCCCGGCTGAGATAATATTGCTTCAAGAGGCTGGAAACCGCCTCTTCCTTCTCATCCGGCCGAGGGAAGACCTCATAGTCCTTGTCCAGGAGATTCCCTCCGGAGAAATGGAGCACCGCAAAACAGGCCTTGGCCTCCGTCTCCCCGTAGCCGATCACATCCGTGTCCGCCAGAGAGCCCGCGGTGACCAGCTGCTTCTGACCTAAGTTTTCCACGGCCTGAAGCCGATCCCGGAGGCTGGCCGCCAGTTCGAATTTCAGCTCCTCGGAGGCTGCGAGCATCTGCTCTTTAATTTGGGCGGCTACACCCTTATAGTTTCCCCGGAGAAGCTCCCGAACCTGGAGCATGACCTGCCGGTAACGGATGGCGCTGACACTGCTCTGGCACCAGCCGGCGCACTGGTTCATGTGATAATTCAGGCAGGGACGCTCCTTGTCGATGTCCCGGGGAAACTGCTTATGACAGCCCGGCAGCTGAAAGGTCAGCCGCAGAGCTTCCAGCACGTTCTGGGTAACGCCACGGGTGCCGTAGGGGCCGAAATACTCCGCCCCATCGTCGGAAAGCTTGCTGACCATCGTTATTTCCGGGTACACCGGACGCATGTCCAGCCGCAGATAGGGATAGCCCTTGTCGTCCTTGAGAAGGATATTGTACTTGGGCATATACCGCTTGATCAGGGAGCATTCCAGCACCAGAGCCTCAAACTCCGAGGCGGCCACGATCACATCGAAGTGGTGGATTTTGCTTACCATCATTCTGGTTTTGGGCGTATGGGAGGCAGTGTCCTGAAAATACTGGCTCACCCGGTTTTTCAGCTTTTTGGCCTTGCCGACATAAATAACCTTGTCGGTCTGATCGCGCATGATATAGACCCCCGGCGCATAGGGCAGGGACAGAGCCTTTTCCTTGAGTTCGTCAAATGTCGTGGGAAATCCTCCCCTCTTACAAGGTGTCCGTAGTCTTAACAGAATCCATTGTCCAACGTAAAAATGCCGCCTCAATGCGTCAACGGGCACAGAGGCGGCAAAAATAGAGCGAATTAGTAGACGTCCCGCTGGAGCAGCGTATCCAGGGCATTCACGGCAGTCTCCGCATCGGGGCCGATGGCACTCAGGGTCACAGTGGTGCCGGTAACGATACCCAGGGACATGATGCCCAGAAGGCTCTTGGCGTTCATTTTGCGGTTGCCGGATTCCAGCCAGATGCTGCTCTCAAATTCGTTCGCCTTCTGCACGAAGTATGTAGCCTGCCGGTTGTGAAGACCGGACTCGCACCGAACGACAACTTCTTTACTAAACATATTATCCACTCCTTTTCACCGCGCGCAGAGCGCACGACGGGTCTAGCTATATGATAGCATTTTTACCGAAAAAGTCAACTAATTTTCAGCCTGTTTCCACAAGAAAAACCCGCAGAACCAAACCGTTCTTGTTGAAAACGTTTCCAAAATCAGGAAGGATGCGAAAATTTCCGAAAATTATCGAAAACTACCGAAAATCCGCAATGGTCACGCCGTCTTCTCCCTCGCCGTAGACGCCCAGCCGGAAGGACTTGATATACTTGTTCTTTTTCAGATCCTGCTGAACGGCGGCACGAAGGGTTCCGGTGCCCTTGCCGTGGATAATCCGCACCTGGGTCAGATTGGCACGCATGGCCTCGTCCAGATACCGATCCAGCACACAGATGGCCTCGATGGCATCCATTCCCCGCAGGTCGATTTCCGTGGGCATGGCACTGAGCTTCATCTCCCGACCGGAGTGCTTGGGACGGGCTCCCTTTTCTTTGTAGGGATTCTCGTTTTCCAGAAGATAGACTTCCTCCGGGGCGGCGGTCATTTTCAGAATGCCCGCCTGCAATTGCAGGGACCCGTCCTTGTTGATGCCGATGACGCTGGCCTTGGTCCCCAGCTTCAGAAGCTCCACCGTATCCCCCACCAGGATTCCCCGGCTGGGCTTGGGCCGCTCCTTCTTGGGCTGGGCAGAGCGCAGCTTCTCCTCGGCCTCGTTCAGGTTCCGGCGCAGCTCAGATTGCCGCTGGTTGAAGCCCGTGGTGTCCGCCCGATCCTGAAGCTGCTTTTTCATGGCCTTCAGCTCTTCGCTGGCAAGGTTTGCGGCAGCCCGAGCCTCTTCGATGATGTACTGAGCCTCCTTCCGGGCAGACTCCATGGCCTTTTCTTTCTCCTTCTGGAGCTGAGCCTGATACTGCTCGCTTTGCTGCTTGATTTTCGCCGTCTCCTGGCGAAGCCGTTCCGCCTCCACCCGGGCGGATTCCATCTGCTGCCGCTGGCTTTCCAACTGTGACAGCACATCCTCGAAGTCCTTGTCGCTCTTGTCCACCAGGCTGTCCGCTTCCTTGAGGATTTCCTCGGCCAGTCCCAGCTTCCGGGAAATGGCGAAGGCGTTGGATTTGCCGGGAATGCCGATGAGCAGCCGGTAGGTAGGCCGCAAAGTCTCCACGTCAAACTCACAGGAGGCGTTGATAACCCCCTTGGTGCGCATGGCGTAAAGCTTCAGCTCGGCGTAGTGGGTGGTTGCCACAACCCGGCTGCCCATTTTCCGGCAGAACTCAATGATGGCCGTAGCCAGAGCCGCGCCCTCAGCCGGGTCGGTGCCCGCGCCTAGCTCATCGAAGAGCACCAGGGTTCGGTCATCGCATTGCGCCACCACATCCACGATGGTGCGCATATGGCTGGAGAAGGTGGAAAGGCTCTGGGCAATGGACTGCTCGTCGCCGATATCCGCGAGAATGGCCTCGAAGGTAGAAAGGGTGCTGCCGTCTCCCGCGGGAATGTGCAGGCCGCACTCGGCCATCAGGGTGAGCAAACCGATGGTTTTCAGGGTGACGGTTTTGCCGCCGGTGTTGGGGCCGGTGATGATCATGGAATCAAAGTCCGTGCCTAAGCGGACGGAAATGGGAACTACGGTTTTGGGGTCAATGAGCGGGTGACGAGCCTTGCGCAGCTCCACCCTGCCCTTTTCGTTCATGATCGGCTCCCCAGCCCGCATCTGATAGCTGAGCTTGGCTTTGGCGAAGATCACATCCAGCTGCACCAGCAGCTGATAGTCCAAGTCAATGGCACTGCGGTAGCCTGCGGCCTCGGCGGACAGCTCCGCGAGAATCCGTTCAATTTCCTTCTTTTCCTTCAGTTCCAGCTCCCGAAGGGCATTGTTGGCATTCACCGCGGACATAGGCTCCACGAAATAAGTAGAGCCGGTGGCCGATACGTCGTGCACCAGACCCGGCACGTCATTTTTGCACTCGCTCTTCACCGGCACCACATACCGTCCCTGACGGATGGTAATGATGGGCTCCCGGAGGAACTTGGAATAGGCTGGGGAGGAAATCACCTTTTGCAGGCTGTCCCGGATTTTCCCGGACTGAATGCGCATGTGCCGCCGGATGTCCGCCAGGGCTGTGGAGGCGGTGTCGGCGATTTCTTCCTCGGAAAGGATCGCGCCGAAAATCTTATCCTCTAAGTATTTGTTGGGGGTCAGGCTCCGGAACAGGGAGTCCAGCACGGTTTTCGGGTCGTCCGGGGACACATAGCCCTGGATGGTACGGGCGCAGCGCAGGATCCCCGCAACGCGCAAAAGCTCCTTGGGCTGCAAGGTGCCCCCCCGTTCCGCCCGCTCCAGGGAGGACGAAACGTCCGTCACGTCCCCGAACACCGGGTTTCCCTTCCGGGCGCACAGGTCGGAAGCGGCGGTGGTCTGCTGCAAGAGCAGCGTCACCTCTTCCAAGTCGGAGGTAGGCCGCAGAAGCAGGCAGGCTGCCTTGCCGCCCTCACTTCCGGCGCAGGCGGACAAGCGCTGCAAAACCTGGTCAAGCTCCAGCTTTTGCAGGGATTTTTCGTATAATTCAGACATAGTTTTCTCCTATAAACAGGGATTTATAGAAATCCAGGGTGGAAAAGCCCCGTTCCAATTGGGTGGCAAGATAGGCCTCCGTGAGATTTTCCAGCAGCCGCATGGCATCTCCCCCGATCTGGAAGGAAAACAGCCGCTTTGGCTCACACAGGCAGATGTAGCGCATGGCTTCCAGCACCGCCGGCGTTACCGGCAGACGGATGCCATCGGAATCCGGATCCCGGCAGCTTTCGCATTCCAGCTGTCCGGCTCGAAGGTCAAAGCGCACCGGCTTCTGACTTCCGCAGATGTGGCAGCCAAACAAGTCTGGCGTGAAACCCGACAGGCAGGCTGCCCGAAGCTCGAATACCGCCTTCACCTGGGCTTCGGGAAGCCTTAATTGGGTCAGTGCGTAAAGGCTGTTCAGCAGCAGAGACAGCAGCTCCGGGTTTGGAATGTCCTCCTGAGACAGAACCTCCGCAACCTGAGCAAAATAAGTACCCAGGGACAGCTGGGTCAGCTCCCGCCGCAGAGGCGAGAACAGCTCAATGGAATGCGCCTCGTTGACGGTGTACTGCCCCCGGTATTCAAACAGGGTAAACTCCCCGAAAGCCAGAAGCTGACAGGGAGCAATCAGCGGACTGTTTTTCCGGCGAAGACCCCGGGCCTTCACCGTCAGCTTTCCGTGCCGTCGGGAAAGCACCGTGAGCAGGGCGTCCCGGTCATTGTAGTCCGTGACCCGCAGAACGATTCCCTGAATCGTCAAGTACATGTGTTTCCTCCGATTTGGCCAATTGGCTGTACATAAGGTACGCCTCCGGCGCACCGGTATCCAGAAAAAGATTCCAGTAATCCTGCGCGTTCATTCCCATCCCCTCCGGGCATAGGATTTGCGCAAAAAAAGAAAATACAACTGGAAATTATTCGCTGTAGCCGAAATTTCGTACCAGGAAGTCGCTGTCCCGCCAGTTTTCCTTCACCTTCACCCAGGTAGTCAGATACACTTTGGTGCCCATGAACTTCTCGCAGTCCGTCCGGGCCAGAGAGGAAATCTTTTTCAGCATATCCCCGTGCTTGCCGATGATAATGCCTTTGTGGCTGGCCTTTTCGCAGTAGATGGTGGCGTCCAGGTCGATGATGCCGTTGTCCCGCTCGGAGAAGGTGGTGATTTCCACGGCAATGCCGTGGGGGATCTCCTTATCCAGGCACCACAGCAGCTTTTCCCGGATGATTTCTGCCATAACCTGCCGTTCCGGCTGATCGGTGGTCACATCGTCTGGGAACAGGAAGGGCCCTTCCTGGGCATATTTTTCGCATTCTTTCAGCAGCTCCTCCACTCCGTCGCCGGTTTTGGCGGAAATGGGGATGATGGCATCAAAGACCCCGGCCGCAGAATAAACGGCGATGACCTCCAGCAGCTTGTCCTTTTCCACGGTGTCGATTTTGTTGATGGCGAGAATCGCCGGGCAGTGAGAGGCCCGGATGCGCTCAATGAGGGCTTCCTCCTGAACGCCGATGCTGGCGATGGGCTCCACCACCAGAATGGTGGCATCCACGTCGGAAATAGATTCCCGGACGGTGTTCACCATATAGTCTCCCAGCTTGGTTCTGGCCTTGTGATAGCCGGGAGTGTCCATGAAGACAAACTGAAGATTTCCACGGGTGACGATGCCGCAGATCCGGTTCCGGGTGGTCTGGGGCTTATTGGATACGATGGCGATCTTCTCGCCCACCAGGTAGTTGGTCAGTGTGGACTTGCCCACATTGGGTCGCCCGGCAATGGTAATCATGGCGGTTTTGGTATTCATATTCTCTCTCCTTTAATCCCTCTGCATTCCGGGAATCCCGGCGGCGATGGCCTCCTCCCGGGCGCGCATCTGCCGCTTCTGCTCTCCCTCATCCAGATGGTCATAGCCCAGCAGATGGAGCATGGAATGAATGGTCAGGTACCCCACCTCCCGGCGGACGGAATGGCCGAACTCCTGCGCCTGGGCCACGGCTCGTTCCAGGCTGATGCACATATCCCCCAGGGGCACAAGTCCCGTGGCCGGGTCTTCGTATTCGCTCCAGTCCTCTGGCGGATTGCCCGCCTCCAGCTGGAACATGGGAAAGCTCAGCACGTCCGTGGGCCGGTCGATGTTCCGGCTCTCCCGGTTCACGGTTTGAATGCCTGCGTCGTTGGTCACGAGCACGTTGATTTCGCACTTGGCCGTGACCTTTTCCGCCTTCAGGGTCTCCTTGATGCAGGTGCGGATAATCTGCTTGATGGCAAAGCTTTGCAGACTAAATTCCTCAAAAACCAGGTTGATTCTGTGATTCATGTCAATTCTTCCTCTTGTATCGCCCGGTCAGCTGCCGGGGCTTTTTCGGGGCGGGCACTTTGTCCGCTTTTTCGTAGGCACTGATGATCTCCTGCACCAGGGCGTGGCGCACCACGTCCGCGGCGGTCAGCCGGCAGATGGCGATGTCCTTCACGTTTTCCAGCACCCGGATAGCGTCCTTCAGTCCGGAAACCTTGTCCTCCGGCAGGTCGATCTGGGTCACATCGCCGGTAATGACGATTTTCGAGCCGAAGCCCAGCCGGGTCAAGAACATTTTCATCTGCTCCCGGGTGGTGTTCTGGGCCTCGTCCAGAATGATGAAGCTGTCGTCCAGGGTACGACCCCGCATGTAGGCAAGCGGCGCCACCTCGATGGAGCCCCGCTCCTGATATTTCTGGAAGGTTTCCGCCCCCAGCATGTCGTACAGCGCGTCGTACAGAGGCCGCAGGTAAGGGTCAACCTTGTTCTGCAAATCACCGGGCAGGAAGCCCAGCCGCTCCCCTGCCTCCACCGCCGGCCGGGTGAGGATGATCCGGTTCACCGTCCGCTCCCGGAAGGCGGCCACGGCGGCGGCCACCGCCAGATAGGTCTTTCCGGTGCCTGCGGGGCCAACGCCGATGGTGATGGTGTTGGACTGTATCGCCTTCATATACTTCTGCTGGCCTACGGTCTTTGCCTTGATGGGCTTTCCTTTGGCGGTGATGCACACCACATCCTTGGCCATCTGAGCTACCTGCTGGTCGTTGCCCTCGTTCACCAGTGTGATTAAATAGCGAACCCGCTGCTCGTCAATGGCTTCCCCCTTGGCGGCCAGCGTCAGCAGCCCCTCCAGGGTGCGCACGGCCTTGTCGGCCTGCTCCTCATCGCCGATGACGTGAAGCTCCGTGCCCCGGTTCACGATCTGAACCCCCAGAGCCTCCTCAATCCGCTTTACATTTTCGTCAAAAGAGCCGAATACGGCAATCAGGTCTTCAACCCGTTCCGCGTTCACCGCTCTGTCCACTTGTTTTGCCATTTGATTCTCCATTTCCTTCCCTTTTTTCCCTGCCGAGCATCTCCTGACACAGATAGCCTCCCCGGAGACGGTAGATGTCTCCATTTCTCTGGATGGTCTGCTGGGTCTGCTGTATCCTCCCTGCAATCATCTGCCGGGGAAGATACCGGGCAGCAAAAGCTTCCAGAAGCGCAGAGGCCTCCGGGCCAGTAAGCTTCGCCGATGTGCTTTCCCGGATTTCATAGATTTCCACCCGAAGGGAAACCGGAAGCCGGAACCGCCCTGGCAGGGTCAAAGGATAATCCTCTTGTATTCTATCACAACTGCCCTCCAAAATTCCACTGTCTTTCCAAAAAAAGATTCTCTTTTTTCCGAGAAGCAGGCTCAGAGCACGCTTGGTGCCGGTGATTTTCCCCTTTCGCAGGTACTGCGCCGGGGTCACCGCTTCTATCTGCCGCCGGGTCTGCGCCAGAATCTCCCCCTCAGCCTGGGCAGCCTGAATGCAGATGCCGCAGTCCGTGTAGCCGGAAATCAGAATTTCCCCCTTTTTCACCGCCTGACCGGGCTGAACCAGCCCCGTGCCCTGGGTAACAGTCACGGAGAGAATGTAGCCGTCCATGGCGGCTACGATGTTTCCCACCTGATGTTTTGCTTCCGGTGCCGGGGCGGGAGCCGTCCGCTCCCGAACGGAGATCACCGCAGTGCAGCCTTGGGTATTCACTCCCACCCATTCCAGCTCTGGAATGGCCTCCAGCAGGGCATTCTTGACGCGCTCGCTGCGCACGCCCCGCCGGGAAGCCCCGAAGGACAGCCCCTGACGCTCCGCCTCCCAAAGAATCCGCGCTCTGGGTACGGCTTTGTTTCCCTCCACCCGAAAAAAGAGTACCCAGGTGGGAAGCAGCATGGTAAGCCCCATCAGAAAAACCAGCCCCATCAGAAGGAGCTTCCGCTCCCAAAGTGCCCCGACAGCGTACCAGAGCCCCTGCCGCCCCAGCACCCGGAAGCTGTCTCCCCGCTTCCGGCACAGAGCCTCCGCCGCCGGAAGGTCTTCCCGGCGCAGCAGAAATTCCAAAGTCAGTGCCCCTTTCGGGGTGATTTCGTCCAATGCAATTCCGGCTTCCCCCAGGGCACGCAGTGCCCCTTCCGGGTCGGCACTGACCAGCTCTGCCCGGACAATTCCCGCCGCTTGCTTCCAGAAGCTCATGGGGCATCCCTCCGAAGCAGGGACACGGTGTCGATTTTTCCCCGGATCAGCAGCTGTTCCCGGCTCATCCGGGTAAGCACCATGTTGTGACCGCAGATTCGAACCTGTCCGAATTTCAGCCCGATGAGAATCTCCTCCGGGCAGTAGGCCTGAACGCCCCGGTGATTTTCCACCAGCACTCTGGTGTCACCGCCGATTTCGATAATGGGCTGTGCGGGCATGGGTTCCGTGTCCAGCTCTGCCCTGGCGGCCAGACGCTCCCAGAAGCCACTTGTTTTTTCCACCTCAGCGGCACCCCCTTTTTCCTAGGATATGAATGGAAGAATCTTTGTTTGCATAGAATTGCGCGAGGTGAATGGCTTTGAAGCAACGCAAGCAAATTCTGGGACTTTTGGGGGCGGCGGGAATGCTGGCTCTGATTCTGGACAGCCGGACGGCGCTCATGGGCGCCGGGGCAGGGATTGAACTATGTCTGAAAACCGTGGTGCCCTCCCTGTTCCCTTTCTTCGTGCTCTCCACGCTGGTAATTGGCAGTTGGGGCGGGGATTTCCGGCTTCCCTGGTGTCTGTCCGGCCTGCTGCCGGGAATGACCGACCGGATGCCCGCGCTGGTGCTTCCGGCCATTCTGGGAGGCTATCCGGTGGGTGCCCAGGCGGTCTGTCAGGCCTGGCGCGGCGGTGCTCTGTCAAAGGAGGAGGCCCAGGGGCTGCTGGCCTTTTCCAGCAACGCCGGGCCTGCCTTTCTCTTCGGCATGGTGGGAAGACTCTTCCCGGAGCCTTGGATGGTGTGGCTGATTTGGGGAATCCACCTTTTGGGAGCCCTCTTTGCCGCCCGGTGCATTTCTCTGCCTGCCTCACAGACAAGCTCTGTCTTGCCGTCCAAGGCGTCCTGTGACCCGGTGCGGGAGAGCGTCAGAACCATGGCCGTTGTCTGCGGCTGGATCGTGCTGTTTCGGACTCTCATTGCCTTTCTCGACCGGTGGGTGCTGTTTGCCGTGCCGCCGACGGTTCGGGTTCTGGTCATCGGGCTGCTGGAGTTATCCAACGGCTGTCTGGAGCTGCGCCGGATTTCCGATGTGACGGTGCGCTTTCTCGTGTGCGGCTGTCTGCTGGCGGTGGGAGGTCTGTGCGTCAGTGTCCAGACTCTCTCCGTGACCAAAGGACTGTCCCTGAGGTATTACGGCCTGGGAAAGGCCTTGCAGACCCTTGTGAGCTTTCTCTTCGGCATCAGCCTGGTGCTGAAAACCCCCGTTCCCCTGCTGGCATTGGTACCGGTGTACCTGCTGTGCAAAAAAAGATATGGAAACCAGGCAGCTTTTGTAGTATAATACAGCCAATCAGCACAGGAGGCAGAAAATATGCTATTCAGAAGAAAAATCGAGCGCAAATGCGCCTATTGCACCCACGGCACGGCTCTGGAGGACGGAGGGATTCTGTGCACAAAAAAAGGGGTGCGTCTGCCGGAAAGCAAGTGCTTTTCCTTCCGGTACGACCCCTGTAAGCGAATTCCGAAAAAGGCCAAGGCTCTGGATTTTTCCAAATACGACGAAGAGGATTATTCCCTGTAACGAAACGGAGGTCAGCGGAAATGCTGACCTCCGTATTTTAATTCAGATATTCCAGAAACTCATCTTCGGTGAGAATGGGAATTCCCAGCTCTCTGGCCTTGCGCTCCTTGGAACCGGCGTTTTCGCCTACCACCACAAAGCTGGTTTTCTTGGAAACGGAGCCGGAAACCTTGCCCCCCAGCAGCTCAATTTTCTCCGTAGCCGCTTCCCGGGTAAATTTACTCAGCGCCCCGGTGAGCACGAAGGTCTTCCCCTCGAACCGGTTGTCCGTCACAACCCGACGGCTTTCAAAATTCACTCCCGCGGCCCGGAGCCGGGAGATCATATGCAAAGACTGGGGCTGCCGGAACCACTCGAAAATGCTTTGGGCTGTGATTCCGCCGATATCCGGCACTGCCGTCAGCTCCTCCAGAGAGGCGTTCATCAGCGCGTCCAGGGAGCCGAACCGGGAAGATAGCACCTTGCCGGTTTTGGCTCCCACCTGACGGATGCCCAGGGCGTAAATCAGCCGGGACACATCCTGCTCCTTGCTGACCTCGATGGCCTTCAGAAGCTTCTGGGCGGCGGTGGAACCGGCCTTCCATAGACTTCCGATGTCCTCCAGGGTCAGGTAATAAATATCCGCCGGGGAGCGCAGAAGTCCTTTTTCGATGAGCGCATCCACAATGGCAGAACCCAGGCCGTCAATGTCCATGGCGTCCCGGCTGGCAAAATGGGCAATATTCCGGCTAAGCTGGGCAGGACACTCGGCACCGGTGCACCGGAGGAAGGCTCCGTTTTCGTCCTGCTCCACCGGCGCGCCGCAGGCGGGACACCGATCGGGCAGCCGATAGGGCACCGTGCCCTCAGGCCGCTTGGAAAGGTCAACCTCTAGAATTTCCGGGATAATCTCTCCGGCCTTGCGAATTTTGACCGTATCCCCTACCCGGATATCCCGTGAGGAAATGAAATCCTGATTGTGGAGCGTGGCGTTGGTGACGGTGGTACCCGCCAGACGTACCGGCGCCACCACGGCTTTCGGCGTCAGCACGCCGGTTCTTCCCACCTGAACTACGATGTCCCGCACCACCGTAGGCTTGATTTCCGGGGGATACTTGTAGGCCGCCGCCCACCGAGGGAACTTGGCGGTGGAGCCCAGAGTCTCCCGATCGGCTAGGCTGTCCAGCTTGATGACCGCCCCGTCAATGTCGCAGGGCAGCTTCTCCCGCTCCTCATTGATGCGAAGGACCTCAGCATCAATTTTCTCAATTTCTGACAGCTTTTTGTAGGGAATCACCTTAAAATGTAAACTTTTCAGGTATTCCAGGGTCTGGCAGTGGCTGGTAAAGGATACCCCTTCCGCCAGCTGGACGTTGAACACCAGAATATCCAGCTTCCGCTTGGCAGTGACCTTGGAGTCCTTCTGCCGCAGAGAACCGGCGGCGGCATTTCTGGGATTGGCGAAGGTCTTCTCCCCGTTTTCCTCCAACGCCGCGTTCAGGGCGTGGAAGGTCTTCTTGGGCATATAGACCTCCCCCCGAACGATGAGCCGGGCAGGAGCGTTTTCCAGGGACATAGGGATGGAGCGGATGGTGCGCAGATTCTCCGTCACATCCTCGCCCACGGTACCGTCTCCCCGGGTAGCCCCCCGGACGAACAGGCCGTTTTCATATTCCAGCGCCACAGACAGACCGTCGATTTTTGGCTCTACTGAAAATTCCGGGTTTGCTACCGTCTCCTTGGTGTGAGCCAGGAAGTCATTCAGCTCTTCCATACTGAACACATCCTGTAGGCTCATCAGAGGTACCGGGTGGGTCACCTGGGCAAAGGTATTCACCGCCTGACCGCCCACCCGCCGGGTTGGAGAATCCGGCCTGGCATACTCCGGATGGGCTTTTTCCAGCTCTTCCAGCTCCCGCAGGGCGGCATCGTATTCAAAATCCAGCATGGTAGGGTTATCCAGGACGTAATACTCGTAGTTCGCCTGGGTCAGTATGCGGGTCAGCTCGTCAATTCTGTCTTTCGGATTCATAGTTTCCTCCGGTTTGTAAAAAAGTGCTGGGCACGTTGCCCACGATAATGGTTTCGGCCACAACCACCTGACTGTCCACGGTAAAGCTGCTGGTCTGTCCCAGCACCAGCACGGCCACATCTACGCTCACATTCATATTCAGCCGGTGAAGGGTCTGGTTGATTCCCGCCTGGGAAAAAGAGCTGGAAAATGCCGCGTCGGAATTGCGGATGGCCAGAATGTGTACCGGGATGGCAGGACCCTTTCCGGACAGCAGCTCCGGCAGAAAAATACTGCCTAAGGGAATGCCGATGTCCGAGGTGTCCAGAGCCAGAATTTCATCGTTGATGAGGTTTAAAATGTCGGTCTTCAGCCGGTTGACCTCGCTCATATTGGTCTTCAGAGCGGTGATCCGGCCGTCCAGATCCTTCTCGAAGAACACAATCCGGTCATACCGGATGACCCCCTGGGCGATCTGCTTGGCAATGGCATCGTTGGTCAGGTCGGAGGTGGTGTTCTTCACCTGGGTCTGGGCCAAATCCCGGATAACCTCCCGGTAGCGGCTGCGCAGCATGAGAAAGGCCAGACAGAGGCCCGCCAGTATCAGAGTAAGCCAAATCGCCAGTTTTCGCAGCCAACGCACCATAAGTCCATCCCCCCGGAACAGGCTATGTATCTGCCAGGGGCGGTATTACAGCTTTTTCATGTGGGCGGAAGCGGCCTTCGCCATCAGCTTCCGGGTGCCGATGTCGTCAAAGGCAATTTCCAGCAGCGCATCCCCGCCCATTTTCATGACCGTCAGCACCATACCCCGGCCAAAGGCAGCGTGGGAGATCATATCTCCGGCGTTCAGCTCCAGAACCGGGGCGGAAGGAGCCGATATCATGGGACTTCGTACCTGGTGAATGGGCTTGCGGACATGGGGCTGGTAGCTCTGGCCATAGCCCGTATGACCGGCGGCGTTTTCCGCCGGATACCGATAGCCTCCCTTTTTCACCATGCATTCCTCAGGAATTTCCTTCAGGAATCGGGAGGGCAGAGCCGCGTTGGTTCGGCCGTAAAGCATCCGCTGCCGGGCGTAGGAGATGGTCAGATTCTGCTTGGCCCGGGTAATGGCCACATAGCACAGCCGCCGTTCCTCTTCCATTTCCTCGGCATCGCCGATGGCACGCATTCCGGGGAACAGTCCATCCTCGAAGCCTACCAAAAACACGTTTGGGAACTCCAATCCCTTTGCCGAGTGCATGGTCATCATCACCACCGCATCGTCGCTGTCGTTGTACTGCTCCAAATCGGTATACAGGGCGATTTCTTCCAGGAATCCCGCCAAGCTGGGATTGTCCGTATTTTCCAGATAGGACAAAATGCTGGATTTCAGTTCTCGGACGTTTTCAAGCCGGGTCTTATTCTCCTCGGTGTCTTTGGCGGTGAGCATATCCACATAGCCGGTGCGGATGAGCAGCTCGTCATAGAAATCCGTCAGGCTCATGCCGCCCTCTAACATCTGGGCCATTTCCTCGATCATGGCGGAGAACTGGAGCAGCTTCATGGCAGGCTTTTCCAGGGGGGCGTAGGAGTAGGGATCGGAAATCACGTCATACAGTGGCTTTCCGGCGGATTCCGCCAGACGCTCAGCCATTTCGATGGTTTTTGCGCCCAGACCCCGGGGCGGATTGTTGATAATCCGCCGGAGCCGCAGATCGTCCGCCCGGTTGTTGATGACGCACAGGTAGGACACCATGTCTTTGACCTCCGCCCGGTCAAAGAACCGGGTGCCGCCGATGATCCGGTAGGGAATGCCGTTGTGCTTGAAGGCATATTCCAGAGCGTTGGACTGAGCATTCGTCCGGTACAGAACGGCAAAATCCTTGAAGTGCCCCTGATTGGTGCCCGCAATGATCTTGGCGGCTACATAACTGCTCTCTGCCGCGCCGTCGGCGGCTTCGTAGACCGTGATGGGGTTTCCCTGGCCGTTGGCCGTCCACAGCCGTTTGCCCTTCCGGCCTAAGTTGTGGGAGATCACCGCATTGGCCGCGTCCAGAATGGACTGGGTGGAGCGGTAATTCTGCTCTAAGCGGATGGTGCGGCAGCCCCGGTACTGCTTCTCGAAATTCAGAATGTTCTCGATGGTGGCACCCCGGAACCGGTAAATGCTCTGGTCGTCGTCGCCCACCACGCAGACATTTTCGTAGCCACCGGCAAGAAGCGACGTCAGTAAATACTGCAAATGGTTGGTGTCCTGGTACTCGTCCACCAGCACATAGCGGAACTTGCGCTGATAGTACTGCTTCACGTCCTCGTGCTCCATCAGAAGCTTCACCGTAACATAAATAATGTCATCAAAGTCCAGAGCGTTGTTGTCCTTCAGCCGCTCCTGATACTTCTGGTAGCATCTGGCAATATGCAGAGCACGCAGATCTCCGCTTGCCTCCGCTTTCGAAAGCATTTCCTCGGAGGATACCAGCTTGTCCTTCTCCCGGCTGATGGCTCCCAGCACATACTTGGCCGGGAAGGTCTTGTCGTCCAGACCCATGTCCCGGATGATGTCCTTCATGATCCGCTCGGAGTCGGCGGTATCGTAAATGGTAAAGCTGCGGGTGTAGCCCATCCGCTCAATGTCCCGGCGGAGAATCCGGCAGCAGGCCGAGTGGAAGGTCATGGCCCAGATATCCTGGGCAGCCTCTCCCAAAAGGTTTGTCAGCCGCTCCCGAATCTCATTTGCCGCCTTGTTGGTGAAGGTGATGGCAAGAATCGTCCAGGGTAACGCCGGCTCCACGGCGCACAGGCTGTCCGCCCGGCGGCGTTCCGGTTCCTCCCCTTCCTCCCCCAGGCCTTCCAGGAAGGCCACGTCTTCTTCCGTGATGTCTTCGGGAATCTCATTGGTATCGCTGCCCCGGCCGAAGCGCATGAGGTTGGCAATCCGGTTGATAAGCACCGTGGTTTTGCCGCTGCCTGCGCCGGCAAGCAATAGCAGCGGACCTTCTGTGGTCAGAACCGCCCGACGCTGCTCCTCGTTCAGCTGGCGGAACTGATTTTCAATGTATTTGTGCCGTGCCGCCAGAAATCTTGTGTCCAGTTGTTCGCTCATAAACACACCATTCCATTTTATAGAGTGGTGTTATTTTACCTCATTTTTCGTCAAAGGTAAAGCCCTGTTTTTTTGACCCTTCCCTAGGCTAAGAATTGCCGTAATTGAGACATGGCCTTCTTTTCAATCCGGGATACCTGCACCTGGCTGATATCCAGAATGGCGGCAACACGCTGCTGGGTCAGGCAGTGGAAATACCGGAGCTGAACCACCATCCGCTCCCGCTGGGGCAGCTGAGAAATGGCCTGGCGCAGGGCGATTTTTTCCAGCATCTGCTCTTCGGACTCCGTGTCCGTCAGCACATCTTCCAGGGAGAAGCCCTCGTCCCCGGATTCCCGTTGAATGGATTCCGTGGCGGCGGTGGCGGTTTCCGCCATAGCGATGTCCTCCGGAGTAATTCCCAGCAGTGCCCCGATTTCCGTCACCGTCGGCTCCCGACCCAGCTGTGTGGAAAGCCTGGCTCTGGCAGCCCGGACGGCGCAGGCTCGCTCTTTCAGGCTCCGGGAGACCTTCACAGCCCCGTCGTCCCGTAAAAAGCGCCGGATTTCTCCCGCAATTTTCGGCACGGCGTAGGTGGAAAACTGGGTGCCGAAAGCCGGGTCGAAGCCCTCTAAAGCCTTGAGAAAGCCGATGCAGCCCAGCTGATACAGATCTTCCGCCTCCACGCCCCGTCCCAGGAACCGCCGGGTCACTGCCCAGATGAGGCCGGAATTTTCCGTCACCAGCTGCTCCGAGGCCTGCCGATCCCCGGCCTGGGCCCGGCGGATCAGTGCTTCACAGACGCTCATAGCCGCCGCTGCAGCTTCCTGCGCATATGTACCGTGGTTCCCTTTCCGGGCTTGGAGGTGATTTCCAGCCGGGTCATGAAGCTTTCCATAATGGTAAAGCCCATGCCGCTTCGCTCGGCACCGCCTGTAGTGAAGGCCGGCCGCCGTGCCTGCTCGATATCCGCAATGCCCACGCCCTTATCTTTCACCACAATGTCCAGCACATTGTCTTTGAGAATCCGGCAGCGCAGGACGATGGTGCCGATTTCATTGGGATAGGCGTGGACGATGCAGTTGGTCACCGCCTCGGAAACCGCCGTCCGGATGTCCCCCAATTCATCCATGGTCGGATCCATCTGGGCGGCGAAGCAGGCCACCGCGCTTCGGGCGAAGGCCTCGTTGCAGGATTTGCTGGGAAACTCCAGCACCATATAGTTTTCAAATTTCATGACACTGCCTCCCTGATTTCCACCAGCTTGTCGATGCCGGATGCCCGGAATACCCGCATGGGCTGGGGCGCGATGCCCGTCAGCAGGAGCTTTCCCTCAATCTGGGTCATACTGCGAAGGGCGTTGATGACCACCGCGATCCCCGAGGAATCCACGAAGGTCACCTCCCGGAAATCCAGAATACACAGATCCGGCATATACGCCTCGATTTTCGCCGCGATTGCCTGAATATATGCTTTGGCGCAGTGGTGATCGATTTCTCCGGTCAGTGCCACCGTCAGCCGCCCTTCCTCCAGAAAACTGGTAAAGTGCATGGTAAAATCCTCCTTTGTTATTTATCTCCTTTAGTATAAAATCCCCCTTTCGCTTTTTCAGTCGAAAGGGGGTAAGAATCAAAAATAGGCTGTTTTATTCAAAACGTAGACAGAAACGAAAAGCTGTCATTGCGCGCCAGTGCACACACTGACGTGGGAATCCGTTTTCCTGAAAAACGTCGGAAATTCCGGCTTTTCATTAGGGTGCGGATTGCCACACCAGTCTGTTCCACTGGTTCGCAATGACAGCATAATCGTTACCTGCTCATTTCAGCTGGCAGCACTCGGAATGCGGCGGCCTGAGCAGTTAATTTTTAGTTTGCCAGCTTGCCCATTGCCTGCTCGCTCTGCTCCAGCTGGGCAATCAGGTCACGGGTCTTCTGGGCTTTCTGCCGCTCGGCATCCACCACGGCCTCAGGGGCCCGGGAGACAAACTTCTCATTTGCCAGCTTAGCCTCGGTGCTTGCCAGGAACTTTCTGGCGTCCGCCAGTTCCTTGCCGATTCGTGCCAGCTCCTTGGCAACGTCCACCAGCTGACCCATGGGAATATAGAGCTTGGCGTCGGCGGTGGTGATGGTCACCATGCCGTCCAGATTCTCAGGCTCGGCATCCAGCAGGGTCACGGTGTCGGCGTAGGCCAGACGCTGGATGAAGCCCTCGCCCTCCTGATAAACCTGGGGCTTGCCGGTGAGGATGAACAGCGCCGCCTTCTTGCTGGGCGGAACGTTCATCTCCGTCCGGCGGGCACGGATGGCACGGATGGCCTCCATAACGGACTCCATGTGGCTCTGCTCCGAACCAAAATTCAGGTCTTCCCGGTACTCAGGCCACTTGGCCACGATCAGTGCCGAACCCTCGTGGGGAAGGCTCTGCCAGATTTCCTCGGTGATGAAGGGCATGAAGGGATGCAGCAGCCGCAGCACCTGGTCGAGAACATACACCAGCACCTGCATAGCGGTCTGCTTCCGCTCGGCATCCTCGGAGTACAGGCGAGCCTTGGTCAGCTCGATATACCAGTCGCAGTAGGTATCCCAGATAAAGTCGTAGACCTTCTGGACGGCTACGCCCAGCTCGTACTTTTCCAGATTCTCGGTGACTTCGGCAATCAGGGTGTTCAGCTTGGACAGCACCCACTTGTCGGCGATTTCCAGCTTGTCAGCGGCGGGCAGCTCGTTCACCGCGTCCTCGCCCAGGTTCATCAGCACATACCGGGAGGCGTTCCATAGCTTGTTCGCAAAGTTGCGCATGGCCTCGCACCGCTCGGTGTAGAAGCGCATGTCGTTGCCGGGAGAGTTGCTGGTGACCATGTTCATCCGCAGGGCATCGCAGCCGTACTTGTCGATCATCTCCAGAGGGTCAATGCCATTGCCCAGGGACTTAGACATTTTTCTTCCCAGGTTGTCCCGAACCAGACCGTGAATCAGGACGGTGTGGAAGGGGGTCTTTCCGGTGTGCTCGCAGCCGGAGAAGATCATTCTGGCCACCCAGAAGAAGATGATGTCATAGCCCGTGACCAGAACGTCCGTGGGATAGAAGTAGTTGTAGTCCTTGGTTTTTTCCGGCCAGCCCAGGGTCTCGAAGGGCCACAGAGCGGAAGAGAACCAGGTGTCCAGCACATCCTCTTCCCGGGTGATATGGGTGCTGCCGCACTTTTCACACTTGCAGGCATCCTGCCGGGACACGGTAATGTGGCCGCAGTCGGCGCAGGTCCAAGCGGGAATCTGATGACCCCACCAGAGCTGCCGGGAAATGCACCAGTCCCGGACGTTCTCCATCCAGTTCATATAGGTCTTGCTGAACCGATCGGGGACGAACTTGGTCTCCCCGTCCTTGACAACCCGGATGGCTTCTTCCGCCAGAGGCTTCATCTTCACAAACCACTGGGCGGAAATGATGGGCTCCACGTCCTGATGGCAGCGGTAGCAGGTGCCCACGTTGTGGGAGTAGTCCTCCACCTTCACCAGATACCCCTGGGCATCCAGGTCAGCCACGATCTGCTTCCGAGCCTCATAGCGATCCAGACCCTGGTACTTGCCGCCGAACTCGTTGACAACGCCCTTGTCGTCCAGCACCCGGATGACCTCCAGATTGTGCCGCAGGCCAACCTCGAAGTCGTTGGGGTCGTGGGCGGGGGTCATCTTCACACAGCCGGTGCCGAATTCCATCTCGGCGTAGTCGTCGGCTACCACGGGGATTTCCTTATTCACCAGGGGCAGAATGACCTTCTTGCCCACAATGTCCTTGTACCGCTCGTCGTTGGGGTTCACGCACACACCGGAGTCGCCCAGCATGGTCTCAGGACGGGTGGTGGCTACGATCACCTCGCCGGTGCCGTCTGCCAGAGGATAGCGGATATGCCACAGATGACCGGGCTTGTCCACATATTCGACTTCCGCATCAGAAAGGGCGGTGACGCAGTGGGGACACCAGTTGATGATCCGGCTGCCCTTGTAAATAAGGCCCTTCTCATACAGGGACACGAAGACCTCCCGGACAGCCTTGGAGCAGCCCTCGTCCATGGTAAATCTCGCCCGATCCCAATCGCAGGAAGCGCCCAGCTTTTTCTGCTGCTCCACGATCCGATTGCCGAACTTGTTCTTCCAGTCCCAGACCCGCTCCAGGAACTTCTCCCGACCCAGGTCGTACCGGGTCAGACCCTCCTTGCGCAGCTCTTCCTCCACCTTGATCTGGGTGGCGATGCCCGCATGATCAACGCCGGGCACCCACAGGGCGTTGTAGCCCTGCATCCGCTTGAACCGGATCAGGGTATCCTGCAAGGTTGCGTCCATGGCATGACCCATGTGCAGCTGGCCGGTAACGTTGGGTGGCGGCATGACGATGGTGAAGGGCTTTTTGCTCTCGTCGGCCTCGGCATGGAAGTAGCCCCCATCCTGCCACATCCGATAGATTCGCTCTTCGGTCTGCTGCGGCTCGTAGATCTTCGGTAACTCTCTCATTTTATTTCGCTCCTTTGTAAAATAGAAACACCCTGAGTCAATCGACTCAGGGCGAAAAGCTTTCCGCGGTACCACCTGAATTCCCTTCCGGGCACTCAAAAGCTGTAACGGGCTTTCCCGTATTTTCCTACTCTTCTTCAGAAAATCCACTCCGGGGCGACCATCCGCTTGCGGCCTCATGCCCTCCCACCGACCGGGCACTCTCTGAAAAAGCCATGGGAAGCGGAACTTCCCCTTCTTCACGTTTGGCTTTTAGGGTAACACATTTTTCGGTCAATGTCAATAAAATGTTGGAATTCTCTTGACGAACGGGAGCGCAGTTCTTATAATGGCAGGGATTCCTTTGAAATGAGCGTGAACAGTATGAAGCTTTCCCTGATCGTCCCCTGCTACAACGAGGCGGAAAATGTAGCCGCCTTCCAGCAGGCGGTGGTAACGGCCTTTGACGGCTGCGGCTATGACTACGAAATTGTGTATATTGACGACGGCAGTCGGGATGCCACCCTGCATAACCTGAAAAAGCTCCACGCGGCGAACACCTGCCCGGTGCAGGTCATCTCCTTCTCCCGGAATTTCGGCAAGGAGGCGGGCATTTACGCAGGGCTGGAGCACGCCAGAGGGGACTACATTTCCCTCATCGACGCGGATTTGCAGCAGCGGCCGGAGCTTGTGCGCCAGATGGTGCAAATTCTGGAGGGCGAGCCCCAGGTGGACGTGGTGGCGGCGTTTCAGGATCGGCGAGGCGAGGGCAAGGTGCTCTCCTTCTTCAAAAAGAGCTTCTATAGTCTCATTAACCGGCTCTCCAAGGTTCGGCTTCAGCCGGATGCCAGCGATTTCCGCACCTTCCGCCGGAGCGTCCGGGATAGCCTTTTGGCTCTGCCCGAATACCACCGGTTCTCCAAGGGTCTGTTTGCCTGGGTGGGCTATGAGACCCGCTTTATCCCCTACACCGCCTGTGAGCGGGCCTCCGGCACCACCAAGTGGAGCTTCTGGAAGCTGGTGAATTACGCCATCGAAGGCATCATCGGCTTCTCCACCGCCCCCCTGCGTCTTGCTACCCTGTGCGGCTCGGTCACGGGCATTGCCGCCATTGTGTATCTTGTCTGCGTAATCTTAGAAAAGCTGACCAAGGGCATTGCCGTTCCGGGCTACGCCACCATCATTGTGCTGCTGCTGCTGTTTTCCAGCATCCAGCTGTTCTGCATCGGCATCATCGGCGAATATGTAGGCCGGATCTTCGAGCAAGGCAAGGAGCGTCCCATTTATATTGCCAAGGAAATCTTGGATTATCCCCACGAATAAACCCAGCCCCGCAGGCATTTGCCTGCGGGGCTCCTTTTACTGCACTTCCACCACTCGGATATCCCCCAGAGCGTAATCCGACTGGCTCATGACGATGTCCGCAATCACAGCCACATCCGCCTGCTGAAGGCCTCCCTCCGGAGAGGACACGGCTACGGAGATTCCATCGCCGGACATGTACGCTACGCAGTCGGCGTAGCCCTTGGCGATAACCAGGCTTTCGATCTGTGCCTCGCTCAGAGCGGTCTGGACAATGTCATCCAGGCTGGCCGCCGATTCCCGCTCCTTGCTGCCGGTGGTGGTGTCCGCGTAGGCCATGGCCTCCTGCAAGAGATTCACCGCGTTGTCCCTTGCCTGCTGCCGGGACAGCCGCACCGCCGCGAAGTAGTCCGAGGCTGTGGTCGCCACATCCTCCCCTGCCGCAATGGCCGCCATGTCCCCCTCCAAAGCCAGGCTGTCGTCACTCATGACCTTTTCCGCATCCAGGGAATCTTCCAGACTGACTGCCGTGCTGTCCTCGGTGTAGAGCCAGTTCACATAGATTCCGGCGCACACGGTAACCAAGATTGCTGCCGCTACCAGATTCTTCTTCCAAACCTTCATAAAAATGCCTCCAGTCATTTCATTTTCAATACACTGATACAATCGGCGGTGAGCCCCGTGGCGCTTTTCACCGCCTGGACAACGGCCAGTCGAACCGCCGGGCTGTCCGCCCCCTGACAGATCACCACCGCTCCCTGATAAGTTGGACTGTTGATTTTCCGAACCAGGCCGGTTTTCTCCCGGGTGCCATCGGAAATCAGCACCGCCTCCCGGCGGGTATCCTCCCGGTTATCCCCGGTAGCCCGATCCTCATTCATCTGGTAGACAGTCTCTGCGCCGCTTTTTTCCGTCAGCAGCACCCGTACCTCCCCCGCCCCGGCGATCTGGCTGAGAATTGCCTCCAAAGATTCCTGCAGCGTCACCTCCGGCTGCGTGGCCAAAGCCGCCGGCTTTTCAGTGGGTGTCCTGCCGGTGGGCAGCAGCATGAGGCCGATTCCCACCAGCAGCACCAACAGCGCAATTTTATACTTTTTCAGAGCTGAGATAAGCTCCTGCTTATGGGACGTTATCCATTCCATTGCTGTCGTACCTCCGGGATTCCCAGTGCTTCGGTCATCACCTGCCGTAATTGACGCTTCGCCGCCGGAGACAGTGCCCCTGTGACCGTGACGGCCCGTGGAAGCCCATCGCCTCCAAGGGTGATGTCCGCAGTGACGGAAGCCCCGGCCTGAGCGGCTTTCTCTACGATATATGCTTCCAGCCGGGTCTTTATGATGGCTTCTTTTTGGGCCTGCGCCTCCCGGCTCCCCTGCGCAACGATCTCCGCTCCCAGGGCATTCAAATCTTCCGTCCACCGAAGGGGCTCCTCGAAGGAAAGACCGCAAAGAGGCTGCACCAGAACGACGGTCAGGAACACCCCGCACAGCAGCCGGATCACCGGCGCGCAGACGCTTCCCTTTGCCGTTCGGTTCACAATGCCGCACACCAGGGCCGCCCAGAGCAGACGCAGCAGATATTCCCGCAGTCCTTCCATCAGCCAACCCCCTTGAGAAAGCACACCGTACTGACAAAAAGCAGCAGGCAGGCCGCTCCCGTCATGGCCAGCATCAGGCCCATGGCCCCGGAGAAGGTGTCCACCAACTTCCCCAGCTCCCCATCGGACAGGGCCGCGCACAGGCTGCCGGTCACCTTCAGCGACAGGTAATGGGCGGCGATTTTCAGAAAGGGCTCCAGGAAAATAGCCCCCGCCGCCAGAATCCCGTAAATTCCCGCGGCGTTTTTCATGGTGCCCATGCCCACCAGCACAGATTCCGAGGCATCGGACAAAACACTTCCCACCACCGGAACCACCGTGGACATAGTGAGCTTGGCGGCCTTCAGTGCCGCCGCGTCGGTGGTTCCGCTGACCACGCCGGTAATGCCCATGTAAGAGGTAAAAACAATGAGCACGGTTTTCAGAGTCCAGGTCACAAGGCTCTTCACCAGTTCCTGGAGCTTCCCCAGAGTTTGCTCACCCAGGGCGCAGGCACCGATGCCCAGCACCAGAAAACCATAGACCATGGGAATGAGTAAATTGGCAATGACCCCGCCCAGGGCGCTGTCAAAGGCCGCCGTACCCACATACAAAGCCGCAGATGTGCTCACGCCTCCTTGGGCAGCCAATGCCGCCGTCATCACAGGAAGCAGCAGCTTTCCGTAGTTGCTGATTTCCACTATGGTTTCCCTGCCCAGGGAAATCATGCTGTTGGCGGTAGTACCCAGCAGCGCAGAGACCACCAGCACCCCTGCCAGATTCACAAGCCCCTTTTCCGTCCCGGAAAAGCACCGCAGAAGCCCCGTAAGCATTGCTGCTCCCAGCACGCCGGCGCAGACCCGGGCGCACTGAGCAATATCCGGCCGCAGCCGGGTCAGTGCCTTGCGGGCAAGCTCCATCAGAGCTTTTCCGAAATCTGCCGTATCCTCCGGCATCAGGGCTCGTCCGGAATCCGGCACGGTGGGGGCAGTGTAGGAAGCGGCGGAAGCCGGCAGACATACCAGCGCCAATATCAGCGCAAGCGCAAGCATTCTGGTCACAGATCTCTTACCATCTCCTTGATGATTCCCGTAAGTTCCCGAAACAACGGCAGCGACAGAGTCAGCACCGCCGCGCTGCCCAGCATCTGCAAGATTTTCCCCAGGGCGCCCTTTCCGGCATCTGTGCAGATGGCGGCGGCGATTTCCGCAACCAGGGCGATGCCTACGGCCTTTATAAGACTTGTCAGCAGTCCCGCTGGAAAGCCAGCGGCCCCCTGAAGCTCCCGGAAAAAGTCCAGCACCGGCTCCAGACAGCTTACCGCTCCGATAGCCCCCAGGCAGCACACCAGCATACTCAGAACCAGGCCGATGTCCCGCTCCTGCTTGTCCACGGTCATGCCCAGCACCAGGCTCAGCAGCACCGCCCCGGTGATTTTCCAAAAAATTTCCATCAGAATTCAAACAAATCCTTGACTAAGTCAAACAGTTCCGCTATTTTTTGCGCCAGGATCATCAGCACCACCACTAGCCCCGCCAGACTCGTCATGGTGGCCTGCTCTTCCCGGCCGGAACGGGAGAGCACCTGGTTGAGAATGGACACGATGATCCCCACGGCAGCAATTTTGAAAATCAGATCAATGTCCATTGTTTACAGAAAGAGAATGACAAGCGCCGCCCCGGCGCACAGCCCTAAGGTCTGATAGCTGCGAAGCCGGACATCCCGGTTCTTTTCCAGCCGGGAAAGCTCCCGGCGGCAGGCAGCCTGGGTGGCCTCCAGCCCCTGAATCTGACCCTCCAGATCAAATCGCCCCAGAGTTTGTCCCAGCTGGGAAAGGGGCCTTCTCAGGCAGGTCGGTAAATCATGGCATTGTTCCATGGCGGCGTACATACAGCCGCTGGCATCGGGCTGGGTCTGCCAGTTCAGCTCCCGGGTCAGATTCCGGAACAAATCCCGAAGAATACCGGTTCCGTCCTCTGCCGCCTTTTGGGTCAGCTCCGGCAGGGCAACCAGATGAAAGCCCAGCTCCGCCTCCATATTTTCCAGAATCGTCATCAGCTGCCGCAAAAGCCGCTCCCGGCGGCGATAACCTGCGGCAATCCCGCCGCCAAAGCCGCCGCAGCTGACCAGAACAAACACCGCGCCCATCCATTTTGTGCTCATACCGTCATCCTTTCCCTTTGGTAAGACTGATCCCGGTTCAGCACCAGAATCTGTCGGAACACCCCCGCTTCCAGAAGCCGCCGATACATAGGCCGCTGCCGCAGATCCGAAAGTCCAGACCCATGGACGGTAGCCAGCAGATGTACGCCGCAGTTGGCCGCTTGCAGCATGACCAGGCTGTCTGCCTCCGAGGTGATCTCGTCCACTGCAATATACGCCGGCCCCATGGTTTTCAGAACCATCTCCACGCCCTGGGGCTTTGGCACGCCGGTGAGAATGTCCATGTGCTGCCCGGTCTCGAAGCCCTCCGGGAACAGCTCGCCTCGTTCATCCACCACACTGACCGTTTCCTGTTCTGCGATGCGCCGGGCTAAGTCCCGCAATAGGGTTGTTTTTCCCCAGCCCGGCGCTCCAACGATTAAAGTCGATGTCCCTTCCAGGCCTTCGCTAACCCCTGGAAAATCCCGGGCAACGCGGATACACAAAGAACGAACCTGTCGGAAGCCCTCGGTTTGGCCCTGACGGAAAATACCTTCCCCGCAAACCCCGATCCGGTGTCCCCCCGGGGCCGTCAGATAGCCCTGAGCCAGCGTGGCGGCACACCAGGGAGAATACTGGCTTGCCAGATTGAGCGTATATTTCAGTTCCTCCTGGGATACCGCCCCAACCAGCTCCCTTCGGGTGCTTCCCAGATGGATTTCCGGGGCTGCGCCCAGCCGCAGACGGATTTCCTGAGCAGACTCCCGATTCCTGGCATCCAGCTGCCGGGCAACTGTCGGCGGCAGAATGGACAGCAGTTTTTCCCACGCGCATCTCATTTGCATCACTCCTGAGACAGCCTATGCGGCCTGTCCGCCGGATAGCACCCTAAGCCTTCCCCTGGGAGGGGAAGGTGCCGGTCGGGCGGATGAGGTCGTCCTATAAATCATATCATCGCAAGCTCCATCATACTACACATGTCATTGCGAGGCAGTGCGCACACTGCCGTGGCAATCCCCCAAATTTTCAAATATTTTAGATCCTAAACCAATGGCTTTTACTTCTATCCGGGGGATTCCCACACCAGTCTGCGGACTGGTTCGGAATGACAACGTATATTGGGGGCTTTTTTGACACGCTGACCTTCCCCGTGGGGGAAGGCTTTGAGGAGCAGTAAAAAACCGTCCCACCCTTCGGTGAGACGGTTTTAGGTATCATTTCTTATTTTTCTTGTAGATGATGTTCAGGCCCTTCAGCAGCAAGTTCTTTTCCAGAATGATCTCCCGCTTGCACAGGGGAGTAATGAACTGTGCCAGGCCTCCGGTGGCAATCAGGGTGCACCGGTGCCCCAGCTCCTCCTCCATCCGATCTACAAGCCCGTCGATCATGGCGGCGGTGCCGTACATCATGCCGCTGCGCATACAGTCCACGGTGTTCTTGCCGATGACCTGCTTGGGCTTATCCAGACTGATGCCGGGAAGCTGTGCCGCCCGGCTGGTCAGAGCGTCCAGGGATACCCGGACGCCGGGGAAAATCACGCCGCCCATGTAAACATTCTCCGGCTCCACCACTTCCATGGTGGTTGCCGTGCCCAGATCCATCAGAATCAAGGGCGCCTGATACTCCGCAAGCGCCGCTACGGCTACGACAATTCGGTCGCTGCCCACCTGACTGGGCACATCCACATGGATATTCAGCCCGGTCTTCAGGCCGGGGCCTACCACCATAGGCTGCTTACCGATGACCTTCATCACACCGGTACGGACGGAGTTGAACACCGGGGGCACCACAGACGAAATAATGCAGTCGTCGATGTCGGAGATCCGCGCGCCGTAGGCTTCCAGCATACTTTTAATTTCCACACCGTACTGGTCGGAGGTTCGGGTGTGATCCGTGGCGATTCGGGCCTTAAAGAGAATTTTATCGTTTTCAAAGCAGCCAATCACCAGATTGGTATTGCCGATATCAATTGCCAGAAGCATAGGCGCACTCCTTTATCGTTTTTTCATCCGCTCCGTCAGCCGGAGCAGGGCCTTACCGATGACGGTCACCAGTACCGCGGCGATGATGGCCTCCGGAATGCCGGAGGCGGTGACGGTACCCATGACCAGGCCAAACACCGCGGTGATGGCTACATTCTTCGCCTGGGCATACTGCTGGGCAAGCAGCAGGTAGATGCTGCCCATGACGAGAATGGTATGACAGATGGTGGACACCGCCGCGGTAACGGGCAAAGCCAGATAGTCCTGTTTCAGGGCCTTCTTGGTCAGCCGCCAGAGCCAGCCCGCGATGACGCCAAGCAGAATCCGGCAGCCCAGGGCAATCCAAAGGCTTTTCAGCACACCGGGCAAGCCTTCCGTCGTCATAAACGGGGAGAAGGCGAAGGCCAGAAGTCCGGGGGCGGTGGTATTGGCCCAGATCGAGCACAGCCCGAACACGGCGCCCAGCACCGCGCCTGCTGCCGGCCCCAGCAGCACCGCACCCAGAATCACCGGGATGTGCATGGTGGTTGCCTTGATGACAGGCAACGGAATAAAGCCGATTCCCGTCATGCCCATGACCAGCAGTACGCCGCAGAACATGGCGAGAGTCGCCATGTAGCGGGTGTCCATCTTTCGTTTTTGCATATTCAATTCCTCCTGCTGCCGTTCCCTAAGGTGGGATACAGCGCAAATTTACGAGCCAAAAGCTCGGTTTCGTATTATAACAGAGTTTGCCGGAAATGGCAAGAGAAAATCCGCTCTTTACTTCCGCTTTCTTTCCCGTTATAATGAAGAAAACAACTTTGGAGGTTTTGACATGCTGAAAGGAAAAACCGTTCTGCTGGGCGTCACCGGCGGAATTGCCGCCTATAAGGCCGCCGCTCTGGCTTCCTTGCTCATCAAGCAGCACGCGGCGGTGGAGGTGGTGATGACCAAAAATGCCACTCAGTTTGTGACGCCTCTGACCTTCGAGCAGCTCACCGGCCGCCGCGCCATGGTCGATACCTTTGACCGGAACTTTTCCCATCAGGTGGAGCACATCTCCCTGGCTCAGCGCACCGACTTGGTCATCATTGCCCCGGCCACGGCCAATGTCTGCGCAAAGCTTGCCCACGGGCTGGCCGACGATATGCTCACCACCACGGTTCTGGCCTGTCGGTGTCCCAAGCTCATTGCCCCGGCCATGAACACCAATATGTACGAAAACCCGGTGACCCAGGACAATCTGACCCTGCTGGAAAAGTACGGCTGGGAGGTCATTTCCCCTGCCAGCGGCCGGCTGGCCTGCGGGGCGGTTGGCCCGGGCAAGCTGCCGGAGCCGATGGATTTATTACAGCACATCCTGCGTCATCTGGCGCTTCCCCACGACCTTTCCGGCAAGCGGGTGCTCGTCAGCGCCGGCCCCACCCAGGAGGCCATTGACCCGGTGCGGTATCTGACGAACCACTCCACCGGCAAAATGGGCTATGCCCTTGCCAGGATGGCCATGCTCCGGGGAGCGGATGTCACCCTGGTCTCCGGCCCCACCGCCATCGCCCCGCCCCCCTTCCTGCGCACCATTCCCGTAGTGTCCGCCCAGGATATGTATGATGCCATCTCGGAAAACGCGGCACAGGCGGATTTCATCTTCATGGCAGCCGCCGTGGCGGACTATACCCCCACGGAATGCGCGGACAATAAGATCAAGAAGAAAGACGGCGACATGGCCATTCCTCTGAAGCGCACCCAGGATATCCTGGGCTTTCTGGGGGAGCACCGGGCTCCCGGTCAGATTCTCTGCGGCTTCTCCATGGAGACCCAGAATATGCTGGAAAACAGCCGGGCAAAGCTTGACAAAAAGCATGTGGACATGATCTGCGCCAACAATCTGAAGGTTCCCGGTGCGGGCTTCGGCGTGGACACCAATATTCTCACCCTCATCACCCGGGATGCCGTTACCGAGCTTCCGAAAATGTCCAAGGAAGAGGCGGCCAACGCCATCCTCAATGTGGCTCTGTCCCTCTCCAAATGACGCCGTATTATTAGGGTCTATCTGAAAACCGTCAACACGCCCAAACAGCGGGTCTTTTCCACCTGCTGGGCACCATTTTTTCTTGCAATACCCAGAGTATTCCTGCAAAAAAATGGCTTCATCAGGCGGAAAATCCCTCGCCGTTGGTCATATTCCCGGTTTTCAGATAGACCCTAAAATACCCCCGGTGCGTTCTGCGCGCCGGGGGTATTCGTTATAATGCGGTTTCAATGGCCTCTCTCAGATTTCGCACCCGGTAAACTGTCAGTCCTGCCGGAATTTCCATTTTTTCCGAGCCGCTTCGGGGAATGATGCACTTCTTGAAGCCCAGCCGGGATACCTCCCCCAGCCGTTGCGCCAGGTGGGACACTGCCCGAATCTCGCCGGTCAGGCCAACCTCACCGATGGCTACCAGGTCATCGGCAATGGCTCCGTCCCGATAGGAGGATGCGATGGCCAGAGCCACAGGCAGGTCTGCCCCCGGCTCATCCAGCCGCAGGCCGCCGATGACATTGATATAGGCATCGAAGGCGCTGAGCTTCATTCCCGCCCGCTTTTCGGCCACAGCCATCAGCAGCACCGCCCGGTTGAAATCGAAGCCGTCGGCGGCTCGCCGGGGCACGTTGAAGGTAGTCTTGGTCACAAGCGCCTGAACCTCTGCCAGCACCGGCCGGGTGCCCTCCATCACGCAGGCCACGCAGGTACCGCTGGCGCCCTCCGGCCGTCCCTCCAGCAGCATTTGGGATGGATTGGGCACCTCCGCAAGACCGGAATCCAACATTTCAAACACGCCGATTTCGTTGGTGGAGCCGAACCGGTTTTTCGCCGCCCGCAGGAGCCGATAGGAAGTGTTGGGGTCACCCTCAAAGTACAGCACACAGTCCACCATATGCTCCAGCACCTTGGGGCCCGCAATATTGCCGTCCTTATTGATATGCCCCACCACGAAGACCGTGATACCCTGGGACTTGGAAATCTGCATCAGGGTCATGGTGCAGTCCTTCACCTGGGAAATGCTTCCCGGGGAGGACTCGTTATTTTCGTTATATAAAGTCTGAATGGAGTCCACGATCAGAATATCCGGCTTTGTTTCCTCCACCGTCTCCACCACGTCGGAAAGCCGGGTCTCCGACAGGATGAACAGTTCCTCCGGGGCAACCCCCAGCCGCTCCGCCCGGAGCTTCAGCTGCCGCTCGCTTTCCTCGCCGGAGATGTACAGCACCCGCCGCTCGGCGCAGAGCCGATTGCAGATTTGAAGCAGAAGGGTGGACTTACCGATGCCGGGGGCGCCGCCAACCAGCACCAGAGACCCGGCCACCGCGCCGCCGCCCAACACCCGATCCAGCTCCCCCATGCCTGTGGAGAAGCGGATTTCGCTGTCGCCGGTGACCTCCCGAAGCCGCAGGGGTACTCGGCTGACTCCCACAGGAGCAGGCTTGGCTCTGCCCGGAGCCGCGGGCTTTTCGATGTGCTCTTCCATGGTGTTGTAGGCCCCGCAGCTGGGGCACCGACCCATCCACTTTGGAGTTTCGTTTCCGCAATTTGTGCAGAAAAAAACGGATTTTGCCTTTGCCATATGTATTTCTCCCGCTTATTCTTTCTTTTTTACCAGCTCCAGCACCTGGGACATCTGCTTGCAGATAGCCGGATAGCTTTCCCGCTTATGGGGCCGCAGACAGCCGCTGCAATCCTTGATGCCGCTGTCCGTATACCGGAAGCTTCCGCCGCATTTGTCCCCCAGGCAGTACAGGGGGCAATAGCAGAACAGACAGCTGAAGGTTTCCGGGTCTGCCCCTTCGTGGCAGGGAAAATATTCGCACTGCTTATTCTGAAAATAATCGTAATGTGCCATTTTTGCGACCTCCGTGCTCTTCCCTTTTGGGAAGATTATGTTATAATAGACCAGGGGTAAATCTTCGGCGGCTCCTGGGAAAAGGTCATAAATTTCCCGGTCACCGGATGGATGAACCCGATTTTATGAGACCATAGAGCAATTTCACAGGAATCTTCCAGGGTGGAATACTTTCGCTCCCCCACGAGAGGCATCCCCCGGGAGGCAAACTGCACCCGAATCTGGTGGGTGCGGCCTGTGCGAAGATGAATCCGCACCTTCGCCAAATTTTCTGCCCGGCTCAGCACCTCATAGTCCAGAACGGCTTCCTGAACGCCCTTACCCGGTGCTTCCGCTACCATGGTCATCCGCCGGGCCTTATCCCGGTACAGTAGATCCGTCAGGGTTCCTTTGTCTGCTTCCGGCACGCCGTGAACCACCGCCAGATATTCCTTCTGGAATTTGTCCTCCCGAATCTGCCGGGACAGCTCCGAGGCGCTTTCGGCATTTCGAGCCAGAACCATCACGCCGCTGACCACCCGGTCAAGCCGGTGCACCGTCCGGATATCCGCCTGAGAATCTCCCAGAGCCTCCCGCACCAGCTCCGGCAGTCCTCCGGGCTCGTCGGTAGACAGCACCCGGGCGGGTTTAACGCACACCACCACCGCACTATCAACATACAGAAATTCCATCGCATACTCCCCTTTTCGATACCCCATCATATCAAAAAAATCACCGCAATGCAAGCGGAAGGAGGCTTTTCCATGAAAATCGTAATCCTGGACGGCTATGCCCTGAACCCCGGAGACCTGTCCTACGACTGTCTGAAGGCATTCGGCGAGCTGACGGTCTACGAGAGCACGGACTCCGAGGCGGAGGCCATTGCCAGAATCGGCGACGCCGAAATCGTCCTTATCAACAAGGTTCCCATTACCGAATCCCTGCTGGCCGCCTGTCCGTCTGTCCGTCTGATCTGCGTCCAGGCAACCGGCTACAATGTGGTGGACTGTGAAGCCTGCAAAAAGCGTGGCATTCTCGTAACCAACGTGCCCTGCTACGGCACCGCGGCAGTGGCTCAGTTTACCATGGCTCTCCTGCTGGAGCTGTGCCATCAGATCGGGCTTCATGACCGGGATGTTCACGCCGGGGGCTGGGAAAAGGCCGACTGCTTCTGCTACTGGCTGACCCCCCAGATGGAGCTGGCCGGGAAAACCATGGGCATCATCGGCTTCGGCAAAATCGGCATGGCCGTGGGAAGGCTGTCAAAGGCCTTCGGCATGGAGGTGCTGGCCTATAACCGTAGTCAGTGTGAGGAGAGCAAAAAAATCGGCACCTATGTAGACCTTGACACCCTGCTTGCCAAATCCGATGTGATTTCCCTTCACTGTCCCCTGTTCCCGGAGACCAAGGGGATCATCAATGAGGCCTCCATTGCCAAAATGAAGGACGGAGCCATGCTCATCAACACTGCCCGTGGCCCTCTGGTAGAAGAGGCCGCTTTGGCGGAAGCCCTGAACACCGGTAAGCTCCGGGGTGCCGCCTTGGACGTGGTCGCCCAGGAGCCGATTAACGGAAGCAGTCCCCTTCTCACCTGCAAGAACTGCATCATTACACCCCACATCGCCTGGGCTCCCATCGAAAGCCGCCAGCGGCTTCTGGACACAGTCGTGGACAATATCCGTGCCTACCTGGCAGGTTCCCCCCAGAATGTGGTAAACCTGTAAATATATACGGTGTCATTGCGAACCAGTGGGAATGTGGTACACTGGTGTGGCCCTTTCCAAGGATTCCCTCCGGTCACAATCCGTTTCCCTAAGCCTTCCCCGCCGGGGAAGGTGGCTCGTGCGTCCCCCGCAAGCACGAGACGGATGAGGGCCAATCATTTCATATTCTGCAGAAATCTTTCGGCATTGCCCCCGGAGGGATTCGCACCGAAAGCTTTTAGAAGGCCACATGTAATAGAAAAGTCTATGGAAAACTACGAATAAACAGATTTACTCTTTATCGATTAAAAAAGACGAGAGCTTCGGCTCCCGTCTTTTTTTCTTACAGTGCCTCGCCCAGAATGGACTTGGTGGCATAGGCGTTCAGGTGCATATCGGCTGTATTTCCGGCGAGAAATTCATAATAGGCCTGAGCCCCGATCATAGCGCCGTTGTCCCCGCAAAGTGACAGCGGCGGCATGTAAACCTCCGCGCCCAACCCCTTGGCTGCCGTCAGCAAATCCGCCCGAATCCGGGAATTGGCAGCCACGCCTCCGGCTACGGCAATTTTCCGGTAGCCAGTTTCCTTCAAAGCCATCACCGCCCGGGGTACCAGGGTATCCGAAACCGCCGCGGAGAAGGCGGCGCAGAGGCTGGGAATGTCCAGCTCCTCCCCTACCTGCTCGGCATGATGAATCAGATTCAACGCGGCGGTTTTCAGGCCGGAAAAGCTCATATTGTAGGGATTTTCGCCGGGCTTGCTGCGAGGCAGGGTATATTTTTTCTCATCGCCCAGCTTCGCCGCCTTGTCCAGAGCCGCCCCGCCGGGGTACGGCATTCCCAGCACCCGGGCGACTTTATCAAAGCACTCCCCCGCCGCGTCATCCAGGGTAGTGCCCAGAATGCGCATATCCGTGTAGTCCTTGACCTCCACGAACATGGTGTGTCCGCCGGAAACCACCAGGCACAGAAAGGGCGGCTCCAGCTCCGGATAGGCCAGGTAGTTCGCCGCAATGTGGCCTCGGATGTGGTGCACCGGGATCAATGGCTTATTCAGTGCCAGGGCAGCGGCCTTGGCAAAATTCACCCCCACCAGCACCGCGCCGATGAGGCCGGGCGCGTAGGTTACGGCCACGGCATCGATCTCCTGCCGGGAAAGGCCGGTGTTCACCAACGCCTGATCGGCCAGGCCGTAAATGGCCTCAATATGCTTCCGGGAGGCAATTTCCGGCACCACGCCGCCATAGATCCGATGCAGATCCACCTGGGAGGCAATGCAGTCCGTCAGAATTTCCCGGCCGTCCCGGACAATGGCTACGGCGGTTTCGTCGCAGGAGGATTCTACCGCGAGAATATTCAATTTTCCCACTCCTTTCCCAGAATCAGGGCGTCTTCCTTAGGGTTGTGATAGTAGTTTTTTCGCAGACCCAATTGCCGAAAGCCCATGCGCGCGTAAAGCGCCCGGGCGTTTTCGTTGCTCACCCGAACCTCCAGTCTCAGACACCGGCTGCCCATCTTTGCAAGCTCGGCAATCAGCGTCTCAATCAAAGCCCGGGCAATGCCCTGTCGGCGGAACCTCGGGTCAACGGCAACATTCATCATGTCACTTTCGTCCAGCACCGTCTGACTGCCCACATAGCCGAAGACCTGATCGTTCTCTTCGGCAACCAGCCATAACGACAAGGGATTTTCAAGCTCGGAGGCGATGCTTTTTTCGCTCCAGGGGCCTGAAAAGCACTGCGCTTCCAGTCGCGCAATCTGAGACACATGGTCTTTGTTCATTTGAATGATTCTCATTTTGCTTCGTACCAGCTCTTTCCGAAATGAGCCTCGGCGGTCAGGGGTACCTTGAGTTCGGCGACCCCTTCCATTTCCCGGCTGACCAGTTTTGCAACATCTTCTGCCATTTCCTCCGGGCATTCCACAATCAGCTCATCGTGAACCTGCAAAAGGAGCTTAGCCTGGGGATAGCGTTCCGCCAGGGCGTTTTCCACCCGGATCATAGCCAGCTTGATGATGTCCGCCGCCGTGCCCTGAATGGGGGTGTTCAGGGCGATTCGCTCCGCGCCGCTGCGGATGTTGAAATTGCTGCTGGAAAGTTCCGGAATATACCGGCGGCGACCGTACAAAGTTGTGGTATAGCCGTCACGCTTGGCGTTTTCCACCACCTGCTTCATATAGTCCCGGACGCCGTGATAATTGGAAAGATAATTGTCAATATAGGCTCTGGCCTCATATCGGCTGACCCCGATGTCCTCCGCCAGGGAAAACTCACTGATGCCGTAGACGATGCCGAAATTTACCGCTTTGGCGTGTCTGCGCTGCAAGGCAGTCACTTCCTCCACCGGCACGCCGAAGACTTGGGAGGCGGTGGCGGTGTGGATGTCCACATGATCGCAGAAGGCTTTCTGCATGGTCTTGTCGTCCGCAATGTGGGCCAGTACCCGCAGCTCGATCTGGCTGTAGTCCGCATCCACCAGCACGCAGCCGGGCTTTGGCACGAACATTTTCCGAATCTCCGCCCCCAGGTCGGTGCGGACGGGAATGTTCTGCAAATTCGGCTCCGTGGAGGACAGCCGCCCGGTGGCGGTGACCAGATTCTGGAAGGTAGTGTGCACCCGCCCGTCGGAGCGGATTTCTTTCAGCAGGCCGTCGGCGTAGGTGGATTTCAGCTTGGTCAGCATCCGGTAATCCATGATGGCCGGGACGATGGGATGCTTGTCTTTCAGCTTTTCCAGCACCTCCGCATTGGTGGAATAGCCCTTGCGGGTCTTTTTCATGGGAGGCAGGCCCAGCTTTTCAAAAAGCACGTCTCCCAGCTGCTTGGGAGAATTGATGTTGAATTCCCCCTGGGAATAGGAGAAAATCATGGTCTCGCAGTCGGAAATCCGCCGGGAAAGCATATCCCCGAAGGCTTCCAGCTGGGCCCGGTCGATGAGAATGCCCCGGCACTCCATATTGTAGAGCACCCGGCACAGGGGCATCTCAATTTCCTGATAGAGCCGATCCATGCCGGTTTTTTCCAATTCCGCAGTCAGAAGAGGCCGCAGATGCCATAGAGCCTCGGCACAGCCGGCCACATTCTCGTCCTCCACGGTTTTTCCCAGAAAGGTGGTGGCAAGCTTCGACACCGGGTAATCCGACTGAGAGGGGTTCAGATCATAGGCCGCCAGCTTCGTATCAAAGATACACTCGCCGTAGCCGATTCCCCGGTCGTCCAGCTGATGGAAGACCTCCTTGCAGTCGTGGAGAATCAGCTCCTTACCCGCCAGAGAAAGGCTCTGCATGGCTGCCTCCATAGGCGTCAGGGCGCACACGCCCTCCGCCCAGGCAATGCCCAGGCTGCCGTCTCCGCCCAGATACAGGGCGCAGGTTTTCACATCCTCCGGCAGCGTCTCCACTTTCGGCAAAGCCTCCACCTTGGGGCTGTCTGCCTTGGGCGCGGCCTGTGCCGCCCCCCGAAGGCCGTACTTATCAATGAGTCGGACAAATTCCAGCCTTTGGAACAGCTGGTACAGCTCCGGCTTGTTATAGGGCTGAACGATAGCATCTTTCGGCTGGAACTCGATGGGAGCCTCCGGCCGGATGGTAGCAAGGTCATAGGATAGATAGGCCTGCTCCTTGTCCTTTTCCAGCTTCTCCCGAAGCTTTGGCCGGATGGAGGCGTCCTCCAGATTGGCATAGACCCCGTCCAGAGAACCAAATTTTGCCAGCAGCTCCTTGGCGGTTTTCGGGCCTACGCCCCCCACGCCGGGAATATTGTCCGAGGAATCCCCCATCAGGGCTTTCAGGTCAATAAGCGTTTTCGGCTCAAAGCCGTATTCCTCCCGGAATGCCTCTTCCGTATACAGGGTAGTGCTGGTCTGACCGGGCTTGGAAATCACTAGCTTCACATGGACATTTTCGTCGATGAGCTGCAAGGAATCCCGATCTCCCGTGACAATGACGCACTCCCAGCTGTTATTCGAGCAGATTCTTGCCACCGTGCCGATGACATCATCCGCCTCCCAGCCCTGACATTCATAGATGGGAATGTTCATAGCCCGGAGCACATCCTTCATCACCGGCATCTGCTGAGCCAGCTCTTCGGGCATTCCGTGGCGGGTGGCCTTGTAGCCATCGTATTTCAGGTGTCGGAAGGTAGGCCCGTGAAGGTCAAAGGCTACGGCAACGGCCTCGGGCTGCTCCTCCTTCTCCATCCGTTCTAGGATGTTCAGGAAGCCGTAGATGGCGTGGGTGTAAAGCCCCTCCCGGTTGGTCAGGGGCTTCACGCCGAAATAGGCACGGTTAATGACGCTGTTGCCGTCCAGGATCAGCAGCTTCATACTTTTCTCCACTTGGCGCCCTGGGGGGTGTCGATGATCTCAATGCCCCGAGCCTTCAGCTCGTCCCGGATCCGGTCGGCCTCGGCAAAGTTCTTTTCCTTTTTCGCGGCGGTACGGGCGGCCACCAGAGCGTCGATTTCCGGATCGGCGGAAGCTGCCTCTTCCTCAGTCTTTTTCTGGTTGTACTTTTCCGCGGCGGCCAGCAGATTCAGAGACAGAACCTGGTCAAAGTCCGCAATCAGCGCCAGCTTGGTGGCATCATTGCACTTAGCCTTCAGCACATCGTACAGGGCAGTCACAGCCACGGAGGTGTTCAGGTCGCCGTTCAGGGCGTTCACAAACCGCTCCTTCAGCTTGTCAAAGGCCTCCCGGTCAATGTCCTCTCCGGGCTTCAAGACAGCGATTTTGGCAATCAGCTTGTCGTAGGCGGCCACGGCGTTGTCCAGGTTCTCCCAGGAGAACACCAGATTCCGGCGGTAGTGGCTTTGCAGACAGAACAGCCGGTAAGCCATGGGGTCGTAGCCCTTCTGTTCCAGCAGGGACACAGTCAGGAACTCGCCTTTGGACTTGGACATTTTGCCGTTATCCGTATTCAGGTGGTGGACATGGAACCAGTAATTGCACCACTTGTGACCCAGGTAGCTTTCGGACTGGGCAATTTCGTTGGTGTGGTGGGGGAAAGCATTGTCAATGCCGCCGCAGTGGATGTCCAGGTCGTCCCCCAGATGCTTCATGGAAATGCAGGAACACTCAATGTGCCAGCCGGGATAGCCCACGCCCCAGGGAGAATCCCACTTGAGGGCCTGATCCTCGAACTTGGACTTGGTGAACCAGAGAACGAAGTCGTTCTTATTCTTCTTGTTTTCGTCCTCTTCCACGCCCTCCCGGACGCCTACGGCCAGATCTTCCTCATCGTGGTCATTGAAGACATAATACTGTTTCAGCTTGGAGGTATCGAAGTACACGTTGCCCCCGGCAAGATAGGCATAGCCCTTGTCCAGCAGCGTCTCGATCATGTGGATATACTCGGGAATGCAGTTCGTGGCAGGCTCCACCACATCCGGACGCTTGATGTTCAGCTTGTCGCAGTCGGAGAAGAAGGCATCGGTGTAGTATTTGGCAATTTCCATGACGGTCTTGTGCTCCCGCTTGGCGCCCTTGAGCATCTTGTCCTCGCCGGTATCCGCATCGGAGGCCAGATGACCCACGTCCGTGATGTTCATCACCCGCTTGACGGGATATCCCAGATAGCGCAGGGACTTCTCCAGCACATCCTCCATAATATAGGTGCGCAGATTTCCGATGTGGGCAAAATGGTAAACCGTAGGGCCGCAGGTGTACATCTTCACCAGCTCCGGGTTGTTGGGAACAAACAGTTCCTTCTTGTGGGTCAAAGAGTTGTATAAATACATAGAACTTTCCTCCTAAAATAATACAAAATAAAAACGCCCCTCGTACTGAAATTAAGTACAAGAGGCGGCAATTTACCGCGGTTCCACTCTCATTTTTCACTCGTTTGGCGCATTTTTCGCTCCCGGACGCACTTCCCGGTTGATCTTGCCGCCGGGGCTTTCAGCCCGTGACCCCGACTCTCTGAGGAAGACCTCTCCGGTACTCTTTCCGTTCACCGCGATATTTGGTTATGCCACATTTTACCACCCAAAAGCGTATTTTGTCAAGGGTAACCTTCGGGATTTCCACAATCTTCCTTGGAAAATTCTTAAGATATTCTTACACTATTGACAAAAGGCCTGTAGGTTCGCTATAATAGTGTCGAGAAATGAGACGAAAGTGAGGTAACGCCATGAATTTCTCCAATCAATACAGCCTCAGAAAACCGCTGAGTCTGATTCTCGCCACTGCTATCACAGCCACTCTGTTTACCGGCTGTATGAAAAAGGATCCCGCAACCCCTGAGGATACCACCTCCGGCGTGCCGGGTCTGAACCTGTCGGATACCACCGCGCCTTCGGAGACCACCCCTGAGACCACCGCTCCGGCAGTTGTCGTCAATGAAAATACCGCGACGGTCACCAGTCAGATGAATATCCGCAGCTCACCCACCACCGAGGCTACCGTGGTCGGCACTCTGAATGCCGGTGATAAGGTGGAAATCAGCCGCCGGGAGGAACTCCTCGGCGTTAACTGGGCTTACATCATCTCCCCCGAGGCCGGCTGGATCGTCATGGACTATGTGGAAATGGACATTCCCAGCCAGACGCCCGTCGGCGGCGATACCAGCACCCCCGGTGCTACCGCCCCCTCCACTGACAGCTCCGGCACTACCACCGCCGGTACCGCTTCCGGTACGGAGGAGCTGAACATCAAGGGTGTTGTTACCGTCAACAACCTGAACATCCGCAGTGAAGCCAGCCAGGACGGCAAGGTTCAGGGCTCCTACAACAAGGGCGACATCGTCACGGTCCTGGAGACCAAGAACGGCTGGGGCCGCACCAACAAGGGCTGGGTGAAGATGGAGTACGTCAACACCAGCGGCACCACGACCACCACTCCCACCACCAATAACAGCAACACCACCACTACCGGCAATGTGACCGGCAACGGCAGCACCACCGTCCAGTTCCGGGGCATCGTCACCGCCAAGGAGCTGAACATCCGCGCCTCCGCCGATCAGAGCGCCGACCGGGTGGGCAGCTACACCTACGGCAACCGGGTAGAGATTCTGGAAAAGAGCGGCACCTGGGGTCGTACCAGCAAGGGCTGGATCAGCCTGAACTACGTCTATCAGGACGGTACCAACGGCGCCAACACCGCCAAGGGTACCATCACCGCCGGCGGCGGCCTGAACATCCGCAGCGGCCCTGGCACCGGCTACAAGTCTGTAGGCTCCTACGCCGAGGGCGACAGCGTGGCCATTCTGGAGCAGTTCACCTATGACGGCGTCACCTGGGGCTGCACCAACAAGGGCTGGATCAGCATGAAGTTCGTCGATACCGGCAGTTCTTCCGGCAATAACAACAGCTCTTCCGACAGCAGCGATTCCTCCAATAAGCAGCACGGCACCGTCACTGCCGAGGGCGGCCTGCGGATCCGGAAGTCCGCCGGCAACGGCGAGGTCGTGGGCTCTTTGAAGCATGGCGACCGGGTAACGATTCTGTCCACCACCAACGTAAACGGCACCACCTGGGGCGAGATCAGCACCGGCTGGATTTCTCTGGACTACGTTTCCCTGGACGATTAAGCAAAAAGCAAAAGCATCGGGGCTTCCCAATGGGAGGCCCCGATGTTGCTTTTATTCAGACTGCCGTCTGCCCTTTGCCCTGGGCTTTGGCGCGGTAGCCTGATAACTGATGTCCAGCAGCATTTTGATTTTGTCCTCTGAAACGGTGCCATCCAACGCGGCGGTAATCCACCAATCCTTATTCATGTGATAGGCCGGGAAGAAACCCGATTCACCCAGCAGAGAACCAATCAGAATCGGATCGGATTTGAAATTTACCGCATCCAGCAGTGCCTCGCCCGGCATTCCCAGCTTATTCCTGGGGACATCCATTATGACGGCAAACCATTTTTGATTGCAGCGGTGGCGAAACACTGCATAATTTGGATATTTCAGCCAGGGATACTCCGGCTGTACATCATAGGTTTCTTTTATCAATATTTCCAGTTCACTGCGGTTCATGTTTCCCTCATCTTATCATTACAAAGGAAACGACAGGCTTTGGAGCACTCCAAGCCTGTCGTTTGTCATTACTGATTCTTCTCTGCCTTCTTGGCGGCCTTGGCCTTCGCCTTGGCTTCCTGAGCCTTCTTGGCCTCTTCCTTGGCGTTCTCGGCAGCGGTCTCGTTGGTGGAAATAGCCCACTTCTCAAGCTCAATGCGAACCTGGTCGGCACCGGTCTCCAGCACGATTCTGGACTCCTTCACGTCCACAACGATACCGCAGATACCGCCGATGGTGGTGATCTTGTCGCCCTTGCGGACGGCGGAACGCATCTGCTCAGCTTCCTTCTTCCGCTTGTTTTCCGGACGGATCAGCATGAAGTAGAAAATGGCAATCATCAGCACCATCATGAGCAGGGTGCTGCCCATGCCGGCGCCGGTTGCGGTGGCACTCAGAATGTTCATTTGAAAAACTCCTTCGTAAGTATTAGCTAGACTATTATATCATCGATAACGCAAAAAGCAAGGACTACTTTAGATTCTTCTGGCTAATTTTTCCGAATACTCTGCCCGGAAGGTGGCGAACCGTCCCTCGTCCAGGGCCTGACGAATCCGCTCCATCAGCTTATTGTAGAAATACAGATTGTGCATAACGGCCAGCCGCATGGCAAGCATCTCGTCGGCAATGAACAGGTGCCGGATGTAAGCCCTGCTGAACCGGCGGCACACCGGACAGTCGCACTGGGGGTCAATGGGGCTGCTGTCCGTGATATACTTGGCGTTTTTCAGGTTGATGGCACCTTCCCAGGTGTTGAGCCGGGCATGGCGGGCATTCCGGGCGGGCATGACGCAGTCGAAGAAGTCCACGCCCCGGGCAACGGCTTCAATGATATTCGTGGGGGTTCCCACGCCCATGAGATACCGGGTCTTGTTCACGGGCATATAGGGCTCCACCGCCTCGATGATGTCGTACATCTCCTGGGCGGTCTCCCCCACTGCCAGGCCGCCGATGGCGTAGCCCGGAAGCTCCAGCTCGGCAATACGCTTCATATGGTCAATGCGGATATCGGCGTAGGTGCCGCCCTGGTTGATGCCCCAGAGCATCTGCTGCCGGTTCACCGTGTCCGGCAGGGCATTCAGCCGGGCGTTTTCCGCCTTGCAGCGCACCAGCCACCGATAGGTTCTGTCCACACTCTTCTGGACGTAATCCCGTGGGGAAGGATTTTCAATGCACTCGTCAAAGGCCATGCAGATATCGCTGCCCAGATTGGACTGAATCTGCATACTCTCCTCCGGTCCCATGAAAATCTTGTGGCCGTCGATGTGAGAGGCGAAGTACACGCCCTCCTCCTTGATTTTTCGCAGGGAGGACAGGCTGAACACCTGAAATCCGCCGGAATCCGTAAGGATCGGCCCGTCCCAGGTCATGAATTTATGCAGGCCTCCCATTTCCCGGACGACCTTGTCCGTAGGCCGCAGATGCAGGTGGTAGGTATTGCTCAGCTCCACCTGACAGCCGATATTCTTTAGGTCTTCCGCGCTCAAGGCTCCCTTAATGGCACCCTGGGTGCCCACATTCATGAAAACCGGCGTCTGCACCGTGCCATGGGCACAGGTAAACACACCCCGCCGGGCTTTTCCCTCGGTTTTTAACAGTTCAAACATAGCATTTCCTCACGGTTCCTGGTTGGTTCGGTCATGGCTTCCGGTGCCGTCCGCAAGAAACATGGCGTCGCCGAAGCTGAAAAAGCGGTACTTTTCCTGAACCGCAATTTTGTAGGCGTTCAGCACATGCTCTCGTCCGGCGAAAGCGGAAACCAGCATGACCAGGGTGCTCTCCGGCAGATGGAAATTGGTAATGAGCCCGTCCATGGCCTTGAATTGGTACCCCGGATAGATGAAAATATCCGTCCATTTGGAGCATGCCCGGAAGGAACCGTCCGGCTGCACCAGAGATTCCAGGGTACGGCAGGAAGTGGTGCCAACGCAAATAATCCGCCCGCCCTTTTTCCGGGTCTCGTTCAGCAGTGCGGCGGTCTCCTCGTTCATCATGCACAGCTCCGAGTGCATGTGATGCTCCAAGATATTGTCCGCCTTCACAGGCCGGAAGGTGCCCAGGCCCACATGCAGCGTTACAAAGGCCTCATTTACACCCTTTTCCCGAATTTTTTCCAATAATTCCTTCGTAAAGTGAAGCCCGGCGGTAGGAGCCGCGGCGGAACCAACCTCCCGGGAATACACCGTCTGATACCGCTCCTGATCGGCAAGCTCTGCTTTGATGTAGGGCGGCAGGGGCATTTTCCCCAGTCGCTCCAAAACTTCCAGGAAAATGCCCTCATAGTGGAACTCCACCACCCGGTTGCCGTCGTCGCAGACTTCCTTTACGGTGGCAGTCAGTTCCCCGTTTCCGAAGCTGACGGTGCTGCCGGGCTGCATCTTCTTGCCGGGCTTGCACAGGCACTCCCAGCATCCGTCCCCCAGTTCCCGCAGAAGCAGAACCTCCACTGCCCCGCCGGTGGGACGGTGTCCCAGAAGCCGGGCGGGCAGCACCCGGGAATCGTTCATCACCAGGCAGTCCCCGGGGTTCAGATAGTCCAGCACCTCGTAAAAATGCCGGTGGGCAATTTCCCCGGTTTCCCGATCCAAAACCATAAGCCGGGAGGCGTCGCGCTTTTGCAGAGGGGTCTGCGCGATCAGCTCTTCCGGCAGGTCATACCAATAGTCCTTCGTTTGAAGCCCCATGTCCTTCTGAGCTTCTTCCTTACTATCCAACAATGCTCTCCCCTTTTGCAATTTCATACTGAATTCCAATTAAAATCTTTAGAAAAGATTTTAATTGCCTGAAGGGCATGGAATTCATATGAGACTTGTTTTGTGATTTCTTTCCTTATAAATCACAAAACGGGCAACGCCGTGAGGTGTTGCCTTTCTGATTAAAATCAAGATTTTAATCAGAAAACAGTATCAGTCACTGGGGGGCATTATAGCATATTTCTTCGAAGAAATCTACTGTTTTCCGTTATTTTTCTTTTCGATTGGGAAAGAAAACCGTAAATTCCGACCCAATGCCCGGCTTACTGCGCACCTGGATATAGGCCTTGTGAATCAGAACCGCATGCTTGACGATGGAAAGCCCCAGTCCTGTGCCGCCGGCGGCCTTGGAGCGGCTCTTGTCCACTCGGTAGAACCGCTCAAAAATCCGATCCTGGCAGTCCTCCGGAATGCCGATACCGTTGTCCTGAACCTGCAAGGTGACTCCGGAGGAATCCTGGTTTACCCGGATCCAGACCTTACCGTTGGCAGTATGATACTTGATGGCGTTGTCGCAGAGGTTATAGACAATGCTGTACAGCTGCTGGGGTACGCCGTACACCATGGCATGGCCGCCGGACAAATCCAGTCTCACATTCTCCGCCTCGGCGGTGGTCATCAGGCTGTCTACGGCGTTTTCCGCAATCCGGTACAGGTCGCAGTCCTCCCAGGTCATCTCCGCGCCGCCGTTGTCCAGCTTGGTCAGGTCAATGATGTCCTCCACCAGGCTGGTCATCCGGGCAGACTCCGCCCGAATTTTCCCGGCGAAGGGCTTCACGTCCTCCGGCCGCACCATGCCGTTTTCCAGAAGCTCGGCGTAGCCGGAAATGGCGTGCAGTGGCGTTTTCAGCTCATGGGATACGTTTGCTGTAAACTCCTGGCGAATCAGAGACGCCTTTTCAATCTGGGCATTGTCCCGCTTCAGCTGCTCCTGCTGGCTGGCAATTCTGCGAAGCAGGGGCTCCACCTCCGCATAGTCCGGCTGGCCGTAGTACTGTTTCGGCTTATCCAGATCAATTTCGTTAATCGGCTCCACAATCCGCCGGGCCAGGCCGGAGGCCAGCGCCATGGACAGCACCAAAGCGATGCAGATCACGATGCAGATGGGTCGGGCAAAGCTCAGAATCAGCATCCACATGGACATCTGCACAATGGAAAGCCGCAGAACCGTGCCGTCCGCCAGCCGCTGGGCGGCGTAAAGCTGCTTGTCCGCCAGGGTGCTGGAATAGCGGCTGCTTTCCCCATAGCCGCTGACGAAAGCCTCCCTCACCTCTTCCCGGGTCAGGTGATTCTCCATCTGGCTGGTGTCCGCCTGACTGTCATAGCGCACAGTCCCGTCCGGCGCGATCCAGGTCAGCCGATAGCCGCTGACCTGCATATCCTCAAAATAATCCTGTCCGGACATGCTGACGCCCTTTGCCGCCAGCTGGGTCTCCGCCCGGAGCTGATTTCGCTGGAGCTGGGTGAAATAGTCGTAGGTAATGCCCATAATGAACATCAGGCTGGCAAGAAAAACAAGAATCGCCACTACCAGAATGACGTGAAAAATCTTCTTATTCATTTACTCCACCATCTTATAGCCAACGCCCCGGACGGTTTCGATTTTCTCTCCGCCCTTGGCAAGCTTCGTGCGCAGAGTGCCGATGTGCACGTCCACGGTTCTGGTTTCTCCCAGATAGTCCTGTCCCCAGATGCGAGAGAGCAGAATATCTCGGGTAAAGACCTGACCGGCGTTCTCCATGAGAAGTTTCAGAAGCTCATATTCCTTCAGGGTCAGCACCACTTGTTTGCCGTCAACGGTGACGATGTGCCGGGTTTCGTCCAGCACAATATTCCCACAGGTCAGCACCTGGTCGGTTTTGGGGACGGTACGGCGCATGACCGCCTTAATCCGGGCGATCATCTCCATCATGCCGAAAGGTTTGACCAGATAGTCGTCGGCCCCGGTGTCCAGGCCGATGACCTTGTCAAATTCGCTGCCCTTGGCGGTTGCCATAATCACAGGAATGTTGGCCGTAGCTGAGGCAGCCCGAAGCCGCTTGAGCACCGTAATGCCATCCTCTCCGGGGAGCATAATGTCCAGCAGAATCAGCTCCGGCTTTTCTTCGGTCATGGCCTGCCAGAAGCCGATGCTGTCCGGAAAGCCCTTGGCCTGAAATCCGGAAGCCCCTAACGTGTAGAGCATCAGATCCCGAATCGCGTTGTCGTCTTCCACACAGTATATCATAGGAAAACCCCTTCCGTTTCTATTTGTACTATCCTACCATTCCCCTGTAAACTCGGCATTCCTTTAATTGTAAAATCCATGTAAAATATTAGAAAAAGCTCAGTAAATGCTGAGCTTTTTTCCTGTTTTAAGCTTTGAGGATTGCCTGAATAACCTCGTTGACACCGTCGGTGTTCACGATTTCCATCTGGCCGTTGTCATAGGCCTCGGCAACAGCCGGGTCAATGGGCAGCCGGGCAAGCACCGGGAGCTGGAACTGGGACGCAATCTCATCCAGGTGAGACTTGCCGAAAACGCTGATCTTCTTGCCGCAGTCCGGGCACTGGAGATAGGAATAGTTCTCCACAAAGCCCAGCACGGGAACGTGCATCATGTTCGCCATCTTCACGGCCTTGGCCACGATCATGGACACCAGATCCTGGGGTGTGGTCACGATGACCACGCCGTCAATGGGCAGGCTCTGGAACACGGTCAGGGGCACATCGCCGGTTCCGGGAGGCATGTCCACAAACATATAGTCCACGTCCTCCCAGATTACGTCCGTCCAGAACTGCTTGACCGCACCGGCGATCACCGGGCCCCGCCAGACCACCGGGTCTGCCGGATTGTCCAGCAGCAGGTTGATGGACATAACCTGGATGCCGCCCCGGGTCAGGGCAGGATACAGACCGTCCTCATTGGCACCCTGGCACTCGGTAACTCCGAAGGCCGTAGGGGCGGAAGGGCCGGTGATATCCGCGTCCAGGACAGCCGTCCGCTTTCCCTGCCGAGCCATGGCAACTGCCAGCATGGCGGTGACGGTGGACTTGCCCACGCCGCCCTTGCCGGAAACCACGGCGATGACCTTTTTGACGCTGGCTTTGGGATTCAGCTGGGCCAGCAGGCTCTCCGCGGTGCGCTCACCGCAGGAGGTGCTGCCGCAGCTGGAACAATCTCCGCTACAAGAACTCATGAATAATACGCTCCTTTATTCCGGGGCAATTCTGCCCTCATTGTGTATAATATGATTATATTCCCCAATAAACTGGAAGTCAACCACTCATTTGGAAAAGGGGGTTGGCTTAATCCGTCTGGGCAGCTTCCCACTGCTCCATCAGCGCCATCAGGGCATTTTCCGCAGTCTCTTTCTCCCCCAGAAGCCGGGTCAGCTCCTGATAGTCTGCGGCAGCTGCCTCGATTCTGGCATCCAACTCAGCTATGGCCGCCTCCTGCTTTTCAATCTCCCGTTCCAGGCGGCGCACCAGCTTTTCCGACTCCTTGGTGCCTCCCTTGGGCTTTTCTTTTTTGGGTTTGGCTTCCACCGTGGGCGCGGGCTTTGCCGCAGCCTCATGCTCCAGAATGGAGCGGTACTTCTGATAGCCGCAGGGGAAATCCCGGATGGTGCCGTCCTCCAGCAGCCAGATCCGCTCGGCGAATTTCTCGATGAAGTACCGGTCGTGGGACACGAACAGCAGCACCCCCTCGAATTCCTCAATGGCCGCCTCCACCCATTCCCGGGAGGCAATGTCCAGGTGGTTGGTAGGCTCGTCCAGAATCAGCAGGTTAATTTTCTCGTCCATCAGCATACACAGCCGCAGCCGGGACTGCTCACCGCCGGACAGGTTCCCCACCTGCTTGAACACATCCTCCCCCTGGAACAGGAACGCGCCCAGCCGATCTCTGGCAGTCTGAGGCGTGCAGTTCTTTTCGTAGAGCATGGTGTCGTAAAGGCTTCGCTCAGGATGGTCAAAGTGGACGATCTGCGGCAGATATCCAAACTTCACCGTAGGGCCGAACTGAATCTTACCCTGACAGTCCTCCTCGCCCAGAAGGCACTTGATGAAGGTGGTTTTTCCCGTGCCGTTGTCGCCAAGGAGGGCAATCCGCTCCCCGCCCTCTACGCTCAGGTTAATGTCCGAGAAGAGCGTCCGATCTCCAAAGGACTTAGAAACGCCCTTCATTTTGAAGACGATGTCCCCGGAAAAATCCTTTTCTCCGAAGGAGGCCTTCATGGTGCGCTCTTTTTTGGGCTTTTCCGTCCGGTGAATTCGCTCCATCCGGTGCTGGATGGACATGGCACGGCGGTAAAGAGTTCGGTTGTTGATGCCCCAGCCCTTCATCCGCTCCAAGGTATAGCCCAGCTGCTTCAGCTTGGCCTGCTCCTGCTCGTACTGCTTCATCTGCAAATCGAACCGAGCCTGCTTTTCGTCCATGTAGAAGGAATAGTTGCCGGAATAGAACTCCGCATGGCCGTCGGCAATCTCAATGACCCGGTCTGCCACCTGATCGATAAAATACCGGTCGTGGGAAATGGTCAGCACCGTTCCTTTGAAGGCGTTGATGTACTGCTCCAGCCATTCCACGCTCCGCAAATCCAGGTGGTTGGTGGGCTCGTCCAGCAGCAGAATGTCCGTCTTTTCCAGCAGCAGCCGGGCAAGGTTCATCCGGGTCTTTTCCCCGCCGGAAAGGCTGGCAAATTCCTGGCCTCTTTGCTCGGGAGAAATGCCAAGACCGTTGCAGATCTTGTCCACCTCCACATCCATATCGTAGCCGCCGCCGGTCTGGAACCGGTTGGCCAGGGTATCGTATTCCCGGAGCTGAGCGTCAGTCGCACCGTCTGCCATCTCCCCTTCCAAAGCCTCCATCCGGCGGCGCAAGCGCAGAAGCTCCGTAAAGGCCGAGCGAAGCACATCCTCCACGGTAAACCCCTCCGGAAACTTAGGGATCTGGGAAATGAGGCCCAGCTTCTTGTTCGGGTTTACATAAACCTCACCGGAATCGTAGTCCATCTGGCCGGTAAGAATATTGAACAGGGTGGTCTTTCCGCAGCCGTTCCGGCCCAGGATGGCCACGCACTCCCCCTCCTGAATCTCAAAGCTGAGGTTTTCCAGCAAATTCTCGCCAATGACGAAGAATTTCGTAAGATTTGTTACCTGAATATCAACCATGTGTCTCTCCGTTTTCGTTGTCCCATTCCCGGGCAATTTCCGCCAGCTCTTCCCGACTCAGCAGCAGATTTAAGGCTTGCAGCAGAGCGTTGGCGCTCATATGCTCCGGCAGATGCAGCCTGTTTTGCAGTCTTTTCCGCCTTTCGCTGGCATTGAGCCCACCGGAAAGGCCAAATTCCACAATATCCTGCTTGGTGATTTGGTCATTTCCCCGAGCCGTGGTTTCCCCTTCGATGGTAGCTCCGGCGTTTTTCAGGGCGGCCAGCAGCACCTCCGGGCTCATGCCCTCCACGCCCAGCTTGCCCTCCTTGCCAGGAGCGGCTTTGCGCTTCTCCTTTCCGGCAACATCGGGAATATAGGCGTGCTTCAGATACTTAGCCGGGATGGCGCTTTTGATATGATTGCGGATCACAAAGCCCGCCCCATCGGAATCCGTCAGGACGATCAGCCCCCGCTTTTTCGCCACACTGCGCAGTAAATCCAACTGCTTTGGGTCTTTGAACAGGCCAAAGCCCTTGGTTTCCAGAATGGGCGCGTCCACGATCTGAGCCAGGGTATTTTTGTCGTAGCGGCCCTCCACCACAATGGCCTCTCGAATTTTAAGCATTCCGCGCCTCCTGGGCAAGCTGCAAAATCAGCATTTCCAGCAGCCGCTCCGGTTCGTCGAAGGAGGTCTTCATCCGGTAATCCGTTTCGATTACCAGCTCTGCCGCCTTCCGGCAAAGGTAAGGAGAAAAACGCCGAGCCGCTTCCATGGTCTTCCGGGCGGGGTAGTCCGGAATGCCGCAGAGCTTTTGCAGGTCATAGGCGGTTTTTCCGTTATCCAGCAGGGTTCTTGCCACACTGATCCGGCGGAAATGTCCTCCCACCGCGCCCAAAATGGCCACCGGCTCCTGCTGCATTTTCAGCAGCTCCTGAAGCTTCTGAAAAGCCTGGTCGTACCGGCCGCTGCTGAGCAGGTCGGTCATCTGAAACACCACCGCATCCAGCACCGGCTCCGTCACCGCGTCAATGTCGGTTTTCTTGATTTCCTGCGCACCGGAATAGGCGCAGATTTTCTCGATTTCTCCGCTGAGGGCGGTCATGGTGCCGCCGGTGATGTCGATGAGATACACGCATAAATCGGTGGAAATCCGCTTGCCCTCGGCAGCAAAATGCCGGGTGACCCAGGCCACCAGATCCCGCTGATCCTGCCTCCGGAACTCCACAATGCTGCCGTGCTTGCTGACGGCCTCCCAGAGCTTTTTCAGCCGCTTGTCCGGCTTCCAGGGGGTTGTGAGATAGGTGAACACCACCGTGCAATAGTCCGGCACGTCGCTGAAAATCTCCGCCAGCTTGTTCCGGTCGCTTTCCGGCAGTTTGAAGGGATCCACGTCATCCACCTGCACCAGGGTGTGCTCGGCCATCATGGGCAGATTTTCCACGCTGTCGGCAAAGCTTTGCATGTCGAAGGTCTCCTGGGTCAACCGGTGATAGTTAAAGGATTCCGTCAGCGGATCCAGCGCCAGCTTGCGCATCTGGGTCAGATAATGGTTCAGCAGGAAGGTTTCCTCCCCGTGAAAAAAGTACAGCCGCCCCAGTTTTTTCTGCTTCAGCTCCGTTTTCAGTTCCTGCAAGCCGCTGTCCGAGGGCTGTGCTTTTGCCATGGTGGTTACCTCCTGATGGTAATGGTTCCGTTTTGATCGGTGCGGTAAACTGCGCAGCCGAAATCCGTCAGCCGCTTCAAAAGCTCCGGGGCAGGATGACCGTAGGGATTCCCCTCCCCTGCGCTGATGCACACAATTTTCGGGCGCACCGCCTCCAGAAGCTCCTGACAGGTGGAGCTTTTGGCGCCGTGATGCCCGGCTACCAGAATGTCTGCCTCCGGAATCTCCGCGTTTCTCAGCAGAGAACGTTCCCCGAAGCCGTTCCGGTCGCCGGTGATGAGTATATCACATTTTTCCGTGTCAAACAAGACGCATAAGCTCATTTCGTTGTGGTCGGCGGCATAAACCGACGGAAAAATCCGCAGAATTCCTTTTTCTCCCCCAATCGACAGCTCCTGGGAAGCGTAGACCGACTCGGTGCCTGCCGGAACGTCCAGGGTTTCTGCGGTATTCGGAAGAATCACAAAACCCGTTTGAATCCGGGAAAGGAAATTTTCCGCCGCCCCGGCATGATCCCGATCCAGGTGGGTGAGAATCAGCCCGTCCACATGGGAAAAGCCCCTGGAAAGAAGGGTTTCCGCAGCAATATCCGCGGTTTTCGTGTCCGAATCTCCGCCGCAGTCCACCACATACACCTGACTGCCGGAGCGCAGGAGCAGACACTGGCCTTGACCCACATCCAGCATGGTGAAGGACATGTCCGAGGTCAGCGGCTCCCACCAGGCGGCAATCAGGGCGGCGCAAAGCCCCAGTGTGCAGCAGCAGGCATACAGCCCCGGGCGGCGTTTCCCCGCAAGCAGGAACAGACCCAGCAGCACATATACCAGCACCAGCCAGGCCACGATATAGGGACTTTTCGTGTACACCGCCGCCAACGGGCAGGCTGCCAGAAGCCGCACCACCAGCAGCACATACCGGATGGGAACAGACACAAGGAACCCGACAATACCCGCCAGCCAAGAGGAGAAGCTGCCGCACAGGCAAAGAACAATCAGTCCCCAGAAAATCGGCCCGATTATCCACAAAACCAGAAGATTCGTGAGGATTCCGACCAAACTTACCGCTCCAAAGTAGTAAGCGCACAGTGGCAGTGTAAACACCTGAGAGCTTAAAGACACGGAAACCCCGGAGGCAGCTGCCTGGAGAAACCGGCTTTTCCGGCTCTTTTCCTTGGGAAGAAACCGGGTGAAATAGCCCTGAATGCCGGGGGCGGCAGCGAAAATTCCGGCCACGCTGGCCACCGACAGCTGAAAGCTCACCGAGCTGATTACATAGGGATTCTGCACCAGCAGTACCAGCGCGGAAAAGGCCAACGCCGTCGGCCCGTCATACTCCCGGGAAAACAGCTGGGCCAGCACCATCAGGCCGCACATAATACAGGCTCGGTTCACAGAGGGCGTAAACCCGGCCACTGCCGCAAAGAGAAGGAGCAGCGGCAGCCCAAACACGGCAGACAGGTACCGCTTCCGGAAGGTCATGGTGCAGACAATGGCAAAGAAAATGGAAATATGCAGTCCGGAGACTGCGGCCACATGGCGGATGCCCGTGACCTTCAACCGGGTATCCAGAGCGTAGCTGAGTTTTGAGGTGTCCCCCAGCAGCAGGGCCCGGGCAAAAGCGGCACAATCCCCGGACAGGTACCGATCCAGCACCAACCCAATGTGGTGCCGAAGCCGGGCGGGCAAATTTGAAAGGTTCCGCTCCCCTGCCCGCCGGGTGATTTCCCCCTTCTGATAGGCTCGCAGGAAAATGCCCTTGCCCGGATAGTAGGAAGACGGGTTCTCTCCCTCGTCTGTGGTCAGACTCAGGCGGAAATCTCCCTCGATGGTATCTCCGGGAGAAAACCCGTCCGTTCCATCCAGATACGCGGCCACCCGGTAGGATTTCCCGTTCAATTCCGTACTGCCGTCCAGAGCCAGTCCATAGGCCGTTTCCCGGCTGTAGTCCTCCGCCCGGACGACGCAGTGCGCAGCCGTCCCATCCAGCGGCGCAACCGCTGAAAGATAATGCGCCTGGTACCCTGTCAGCCAGAGAATGCCCAGAATGCAGCCTGCCAGGGAAATCAGGATTCTCTGAATTGATGTGCTTCTGTCTTCCAGAACCAGGCACAGCCCCAGAAGGATAACCAGGCCAACTCCCCGAAGCAGCCAGCTGTCCAGGTACAGCATCAGCCCCAATCCGGAAGCAAATCCGGCGGTAACAAAAACCACAGCACGCACAGGAAATCACCTGCCTTCCAGAGTTAAAAAGGAGCGCAGCTTCCACTGCGCCCCTTGGGTGTTTACTGAATCTTGGAATCGACGTAATCGTCCACCAGGGCCAGCGCATTGTCAACCTTGGTTACGTCCTTGCCGCCGCCCATAGCGGAATCCGGCTTGCCGCCGCCGCTGCCGCCGCAGCAGCAGCAGACCTGCTTGACCAGTTCTCCGGCCTTCAGACCCGCAGCCACAGCATCCTTGCCGCAGACGGCCAGGAAGGCGGGCTTGTCATCCTTGACAGAAGCCAGAACGGCAACCACACCCGGCTCCTTCTCCCGGAGCAGGTCGCCCATCTGGCGCAGACGGTTGGCATCCGCCTTGGGAACCATGGCGGTGAGCACCTTGAAGCCCCGCACATTCCGGGAGCCGAACAGGAACCGATCCACGTCGCCGGCAGCCTCCTTGGACTTGTACTGCTCGATGGCACGCTTCAGATCCTTCACCTCGTCCATATAGGTCTGGATTCGGCTGGTCAACTCCGCGGGCTTGGTCTTCAGACGGGCAGCCGCCTCGAAGAGCATCTTCTGAGACTTCTCCATCCGCTCCAGGCAGGCCTTACCGGTGATGGCCTCGATCCGGCGCACGCCGGAGGCCACGCTGCATTCGCTTTCCAGCTCGAAGGGGCCTACCTTGGCGGTGTTGTCCAGATGGGTGCCGCCGCACAGCTCCACAGAATAGCCGCCCATGTTGACTACCCGGACGGTATCGCCGTACTTCTCGCTGAACAGAGCGGTGGCGCCGGAGGCTTTGGCCTCCTCAATGGACATTTCCTGAACGTCAACGCAGTAGCCCTCCAGGATGGCATTCTGAACCAGAGTATTGACCTTGGACAGCTCCTCAGGAGTCAGAGCGGAGTAATGGGTAAAGTCGAAGCGCAGATGGTCGGGCTCCACATAGGAACCGGCCTGATGGACATGGTCGCCCAGGACGGTCTGCAGGGCCTTCTGCAGCAGGTGGGTGGCGGTGTGCGCCCGCATAATGGCCTTGCGCCGTTCCACATCAATGGAAGCCAGAACCTCATCTTCCACCTTGATGGAGCCGCTGACCATCTTGCCGTGATGCAGGTACTTGCCGCCCTTGTCCTTCTGGACATCCGTGACCTGGAACCGGCTGTGACCCACCAGAATCACGCCGGTATCGGCGATCTGGCCGCCCATTTCTGCATAGAAGGGGGTTTTGTCCAGGACGATGATGCCCTCCTCGCCGCCGGCGATGGTGCCGGAAACCTCGTCGCCGACACAAACCGCCAGCACCTTGGCAGAGCAGTTGTTTTCCGTATAGCCCACAAAGGTAGTGGGGGTGTTGTCCAACCCTAAGTCAATGCCTGCCCAGGCCAGATCGCCCAGGGCCTTCCGGGCTTCCCGGGCACGAACCTTCTGCTCCTCCCGGAGCCGGTAGAACTCATCCATGTCCAGGGTCATGTCCTCATCTGCCACCATTTCAATGGTCAGATCAATGGGGAAGCCGTAGGTGTCCGCCAGCAGGAAGGCATCGGCACCGGAGAACTGGGTCTCCCCCTTCTGCTTGTGCTCGGCCAGCTTCTGGGCGAAGATGCTCATACCACCGTCGATGGTGCGGCAGAAGTTCTCTTCCTCGATTTTCACAATCCGGGTGATATATTCCGCCCGCTCCCGCAGATAGGTGTAGTGATTTTCATTTTCGTGAATGACCGTCTCCACCACCTGATACAGGAAGGGGGTATTCACGCCCAGGAGCTTGCCGTGACGGGCAGCCCGGCGCAGCAACCGGCGGAGGACGTAGCCTCTTCCTTCATTGCTGGGCAGCACGCCGTCGGCAATCATGAAGGTGGCAGCCCGGATGTGATCGGTGATGACCCGCAGAGACACGTCCATCTTTACGCTCTGGCCGTAGGTGGCGCCGGTAAGCTCCGTGACCTTGTTGGTGATGTTCATGACGGTGTCCACATCGAACAGGCTGTCCACGTCCTGACAGACCACCGCCAGACGCTCCAGACCCATGCCGGTGTCGATGTTCTTGTGGGCAAGCTCGGTGTAGTTGCCCTGGCCGTCGTTATTGAACTGGGAGAAAACGTTGTTCCAGACCTCCATGTACCGGTCGCAGTCGCAGCCTACGGTGCAGTCGGGCTTGCCGCAGCCGTACTTCTCGCCCCGGTCATAGTAGATCTCGGAGCAGGGGCCGCAGGGGCCGGAGCCGTGCTCCCAGAAGTTGTCCTCCTTGCCAAACCGGAAGATCCGGTCAGCGGGAACGCCAACCTCCTTGTTCCAGATGTCGAAGGCCTCATCGTCATTCTCATAGATAGAAGGATAGAGCCGGTTTTCGTCCAGGCCCACCACTTTGGTCAGAAACTCCCAGCTCCAGTGGATGGCCTCCCGCTTGAAGTAATCGCCGAAGGAGAAGTTGCCCAGCATTTCAAAGTAGGTGCCGTGACGGGCGGTCTTGCCGATGTTCTCGATATCGCCGGTACGGATGCACTTCTGGCAGGTGCACACCCGGTGACGGGGAGGCTCCACCTCGCCGGTGAAGTAGGGCTTCATGGGCGCCATGCCGGAGTTGATCAGCAGCAGAGAAGCGTCATTCTGGGGAATCAGGGAGAAGCTGGGCAGGCGCAGATGTCCCTTGCTCTCGAAGAAGGACAGGAACATTTCACGCAGTTCGTTTACGCCGTAAGGCTTGGGATTCATAGTAACGACCTCCAAAGAAAATCCGGTGTACCCGCGGCAAAAAACGCCGCCCCTAAAACCATAGGGGCGACGTAAACATCGCGGTACCACCCTAATTTACCCCACAAGTAACCAATGATTAAATCGGCAAGAGTTATCAGCGAGAGATTTTGGCACGAATGAAAGTTTGAAAAACGCAGGAATACTTTCTGTATTTCAAGTTTTTCAAACTGCACAGTCGGGGCAAAAGATCCGCTGAGAACCGCAGACGATTTCATCAGCGGTTACACAAAGGGCAATCTTAGACGCTCTGTAACGGGAGCAGCCCGTCCCGGTCATCCCGGGCAACGAAGGAAGTGGCCTGCGGAGACCGTGCTGAGGGCTTCCACCAATCCCCTCTCTCTTGCAAGCACGCAAAACCGCTTTGCTTCCCCAATGTCTTTGCATATCGCAGATATTTTAGCACATTCCCCTCAAAAGTCAATGGCTGTTTCCGGATTTTTCCGGATTTTTTGGGTGGGGTCATAGAAAAACGGAGCATCCACCTCCGGATTCAGAGGGCGGATCACCTGCTTGGCCGCCGAGGGCAGCTTGGGAAGCCGGCCTCCCGGCAAGGTAATCAGCTCCATTTCCAGGCCATAAGGACTCCGCTCAATTCTGCAATCCAGGACGCTGTTCCAGGATTGCAGGGTGGCGCCCAGCTTCCGCAGGTCGGCATCCGCCTCCGTCCGACCGGGGACAATGTCCATCAGCAGCGGCGCATCCTCCCCGCACTGACACCGTCCGGTAGTAAGCCGGGCGTTTTCGCCCATGGCGTAGCGGGTCTGGGGACGACCTTTCAAAGACAGCACAATCTCCCCCATTTCTCCTTGGGGCACCGGCGCTCCCTTCCCATCCACAATTTCCACCTGATACACATCCTGCCGGATGTGAACCCCATGGTGCTTTCCGCAGGAGAAGCCGGCTACGATCCCGGTGGTGCCCACACTCATACAGCCTCTGGGGTTGCAGTCAAAGCCCCGGCAAAGTCCCTCGATCATCCACTCCTCGCAGGGGTATCCGGCAGTGACCACATCCCGGATAAAAAGCGGAATGGAATAATAGTTTTGCAGCTTTGAAAGCCCCAGGGCAATCAGCGGTGTGCTCACAATGGCACTGGCCCGGCTGGAAAAAGCCAAACGCAGCAGGCTCATCCATCGATGATCCCGCCCCCAGGTCACCGGCACGCCCTCGCACAGCAGCACTGCCTGCTCCATCAGGTGGCTCAGGCTCCCGGGCTCCTGGTTGGGAAGACAAATAAGCACCGGATCCATTCGCTTTACAAAAGCGGAAAGCTTTTCCGCAAGATAGGAAACCGTTTCCTCCTGAGCCTGGGGCTGCATGGCATATTCCTGCAGCAGGGCATAATCCATAGCACCACTTCCAAATCTGTCTGTATGGTGCTATTATACACAAGTTTCCCCATAAATTGCAAGTGCTTTTTATGCAATTATATATGACTTTCCAGCCATTGCAGCATTTCCTGCCGTCCTTCGTCGGACATGGGGAAGGTTTCCTCCCCCTCCATCTGGCTTTTCTCGTAGCAGTACAGCCCGTGCCAGTACTCGGCGTGGATGGAGCTGGCGGCAAAGTCCACCTCCTTGGGCGTTGCCATCACCACGTTGGGCACCACCCGGAACCGGAAGAGCCCGCAGGAGCCGGTGAAGGGGTTATTCATGGCGAAGGTGTGCAGCGTGGGAAGAAATAACTCAGCCATTGGCAGCCTCCGTCAGTTCTTCCATTTCATCCAGCAGCCGGTCAAAAAGCGCCAAGGCCTGCTCCACAGGCTCCGGGCTGGTCATATCCACCCCGGCTCCCTTCAGAAGGGAAATGGGATCCTTGGAGCAGCCGCCGGACAGGAAGCCCAGATAATCCTTTACCGCGCTCTCCCCTTCCCGCAGAATCCGCCGGGACAGGGCAATGGCAGCAGCATACCCGGTGGCGTACTGGAAGACATAGTAATTATAGTAGAAATGGGGAATTCTGGCCCACTCCATCGCAATCCGGTCATCCACCTCCATATCCGGGCCGTAGTACAGCTCGGTCAGGCGCTTGTACTCGGCGCACAACAGGTCTGCCGTCAGGGTCTTCCCCTCTTCCGACCATCTTCCGATGTTCCGCTCGAACTCGGCGAACATGGTCTGCCGGTAGATGGTTCCCTTGAACTGATCCAGGAAGTGGTTGATGAGATAGGCCCGTTCGGCCTTGTCTGTAGTCTTGCCCAGCAGATATTCCATAAGCAGGGCCTCGTTGCAGGTGGAGGCCACCTCGGCAACAAAAATCACATAGTCCGCGTCAATGGGATTCTGATGCTTATTGGAAAGATAGGAATGAAGGGCGTGACCCATTTCGTGAGCCAGGGTGAACTGGCTGTCCAGAGTGCCGGTGTAGTTCAGAAGCACAAAGGGGTGAACGTCCGTTCCCGCGGAATAAGCGCCGCTGCGCTTGCCCTGGTTCTGGTATACATCGATCCAGCGATTGTCAAAGCCCTCTTTCAGAATCCGGCGGTAGTCCTCTCCCAAGGGAGCCAGAGCATCGAAAACCGTCTGCTTGGCCTCCTCAAAGGGAATGTGCCGGTTGGCTTCCGGCAGCAGAGGCGTGTAAATGTCATAGAAATGGAGCTTGTCTACCCCCAGCAGCTTCTTGCGCAGCCGGACATAGCGGTACATGGTGGGCAGCTTCTTGTGAACGGCTTCAATCAGGTTTTCGTACACGGACACCGGCACATTGCTTCCGTCCAGGGAAGCTTCCAGGGCAGAGCCATAGTTTCTGGCCTGGCTGAAGAATTTCAACTGCTGGTTCTGACCGTTCAGCACGGCGGCGGCAGTGTTGCGCACGCCCGTAAATCCGTCGTAGAGATTTTCGTAGGCACTTTTCCGCAGGGTGCGGTCGGTGCTTTCTTCCAGCAGCACGAAGGTGCCCTGGCTCAGGGGGTGCTTGTTACCCTGGTTGTCTGCCGCGTCCGCAAATTTCAGGTCGGCATCCGCCAAAGCGCTGTAGGCAGTATCCGGCAGCTGCGCCATTTCCCCGGCGGCGGCCAGCAGCTTTTCCTCCTGGGCAGACAAAGTGTGGGGCTTTCTCCGGCGCAGATTGGTCAGATACCGGCGATAACGTTCCAGCTTGGGAAAGTCCCGGTAGAAGCCTTCCAGCGTCTCATCGGAAATGGCCATGATCTCCGGGGTATCAAAGCTGCACGCAGCGTTCAGAGCCACTACCGTGCTCATGAATTTTCCCTGTAAGGAAAGGCTCTGGGGATTTCGGGTATCCTCATCCAGCCTGCGCATACAGTAGTTGCCCAGCCGGTCAGCCTTCACGTTCATCTCTTCCACGGCATGAAGATAACCATACAGATTTTCTCCGCTCTCTCCCAGCCGTCCGGCAAAGGAGGTCAGAACCTTCTCGTCCTCCTTCAGGGTATCCAGCTCCTTGAGCCAGGATTCCTCCGTTGGGTACAGATCCTCCAGTGCCCACTTGGTTTCCTCCGGCAGCTCCCCGCGCTCCGGGATTTTCTTGGCTTCTTCCATAAATCCGCCTCCTGATTGGTTTTGGTAATTGATTGTATTATACCACTTTTCCCCTATCAATGCAACGCCGCTTGCTTTCTTTTCCAAATTATGATAAACTATCCCCCGGTGATGAAAGAATGATGAGAAAGAAACTGCAAGGCAGCATTCTTCTGCTGCTGACGACCATTATCTGGGGCTTTGGCTTTATCGCCCAAAGCGTGGGCATGGACACCATCGGCCCCTTTACCTTCCAGGCCATCCGGTGCGCGCTGGCGGTTATCTTCCTGTTTTTGTGCACCTTTGTGATGGAGCGCAGCCCCCGGGAATCCTTCGCCAAGTGGAAAAATCCGGAGCTTTGGAAAGTCGGACTGATCTGCGGCGTGGCTCTGTTTGTGGCGTCCAGCCTCCAACAGCTGGGGCTTGTCTATACCGACGCCGGAAAGGCCGGTTTTTTAACCGCCATGTACATTGTCTGGGTGCCGATCTTAGGTGCCTTCCAGGGGGAAAAGCTGCCCAAGACCATTCTTTTCAGCGTAGTCCTGGCTATCATCGGACTGTATCTTCTCAGCTGTACCAGTGTCACCGGTGTCAACAAAGGCGACCTGTTCCTGATGGGCTGTGCCGTTGCCTTCTCCATTCAGATTCGGTGCATCGACCGGTTCGCCGGAAACCTGGACAGTCTGCGGCTGACCTGTCTGGAAGCTCTGGTGACCTCAGTGCTGTCCGTACCCTTTATGCTGCTGACGGAAACCGTCGATGCTTCCGTGATTTTCGCCTGCTGGAAGCCGCTGTGCTTTGCGGGCATTCTGTCCATGGGCGTTGCCTACACCTGCCAGGTGGTGGGGCAGAAATCCCTGGAACCCACTACCGCCTCTCTCATTATGAGCATGGAGTCGGTCTTCGCGGCTCTGGGCGGCTGGTGGCTCCTTCACGAGCGGATGTCTCCCCGTGAGGTTGGCGGCTGTGTCCTGGTCTTTGCCGCGGTGATTCTCTCCCAACTCCCGGCCGATATTTTCCTGAAGAAAGCTCAGAAAACCCGCTCCTGACGAGCGGGTTTTTTCTATAAATTGCAGCACTTCCGTAATCCCCTGTCATTGCGAACCAGTGCCGCAGCACTGGTGTGGCAATCCGTTTCACCTTGGCTCCCCCTTTGGGGGAGCTGGCGGCGAAGCCGACTGATACTATTTCCTGATTAAAATCTTAATTTTAATCAGGAAGGCATCGCCTGAAGGCGCTGCCTGTTTTGTGATTTATAAGGAAAGAAATCACAAAACAAGTCTCATATGAACTCCATGCCCTTCAGGCAATTAAAATCTTTTTTAAAGATTTTAATTGGAGTTCAGTATGAGAGGGTAAAAAACGCCCTCTCCGCCCCTTCGGGGCACCTCTCCCATAGGGAGAGGCGAGTGGCCCTCATCCGTCACGGCTTCGCCGTGCCACCTATGACATTATTGTGCAATTGCCACTGGCAATTGTTAGATTTTGATTCGCTGCGCGGAGCACCACCCCGTAGGGGAAGGCTTCGAGATGCGGATTACCACACCAGTGACATCGGTCACTGGTTCGTAATGACATTATAAAACACAAGGCCCCCGCTTTTTAGAAGCGGGGGCGCCCTTTTACATTTCCTGTCTGCCTTCCAGGGCTCTTGTCAGGGTCACCTCGTCGGCATATTCCAGCTGGCTTCCCACGCTCATGCCGTAGGCAAGCCTTGTGACCTTCACCTCCATGGGGCGAAGGAGCCGGGAAATATACATGGCCGTGGCCTCCCCTTCCGTATCGGGGTTGGTGGCCATAATCACCTCTTTGATCTCCCCCTGGGACACCCGCTTCAAAAGCTCCCGAATCCGGATATCGTCCTGGGTCACATGATTCAGAGGCGAAATCACCCCGTGGAGCACATGGTACACTCCCCGGTACTCCCGGGAACGCTCCATGGCGATCACGTCCTTGGGGTCAGCCACTACGCAGACCACGCTGTGATCTCTGGTGTCATCATCGCAGATGGGGCACAGCTCCCGATCCGTCAGATTCTGGCACACCGGGCAGGTGTGCACCTGCTTTTTTGCTTCCAGAATGGCATTGGCAAATTCCTCCGCCTCCCCGTCCGGCAAGCTCAGCACATGAAAGGCAAGACGCTGGGCAGTTTTGCTGCCCACGCCGGGAAGCCGGGCAAACTGATCCGCCAGATTTTGCAGCGCCGCCGGAAAAAACTGCATGTTGACCTCCTTAGAAGAGGCCGCCCAGGTTCAGACCGCCGGTGAGCCGGGACATGTTGTTTGCCGCCTCGTTATCCGCCGCGCGCATGGCCTCGTTGACTGCGGCAATGACCATATCCTGAAGCATTTCCATATCGTCGGGATCCACCGCCTCAGGATTGATCTCCATGGAGACCAGCTCATGCTTGCCGCTCACCGTGGCGCTGACCATGCCGCCGCCAGCCTTGGCGGTGAAGGTCTTGGCCTCCTGCTCGGCCTGCATCCGCAGCATCTCCTGCTGCATCTTCTGAGCCTGCTTGAGCATGGAAGCCTGATTCATTCCACCGGGCATACCCCGGAATCCACCCTTTGCCATAATTCAAAATCTCCTATTCCTTATTCTTTAATCTTTACGATATCCGCGTGTTCCCGTCCGAATTGCATCAGCTGCTCCATCCGGGGATTGCCCTTGGGCTTTGCGGACAAATCCACAACGACTGCCTGTATCTGACGGTTCAGCATAACGGCAGCCTTCCGACTGACCACTTCCAGAATCTCCGGCTTATCCAGCATCTGGGCGGTGAAGGCGTTGGTGCATTGCAGCTCCAATTTGCCCCCCGTCAGAACGCCCTGGACCGGGGCGTTGGGGGTTCCGGCAAAGAATCCGGTTACCGGCGGCTTCAGCTCCTTCCGCACCCCGCCGCACAGATCCAGCCAGAAGCCAGCCGGGGCGTCATTCTGAGGTTTGGGTGCCGGAGAATCTTCTGCTTCCGGCGGCGCGTCATCATCGTCCGGCGGCGGAGGCAGTTCCTCGTCCTCTACCGGGGCGGCAGGCTTGGCCGCCTTTTGGGGTGCGGCTACGGCTCCGGTTTTCCACTGCTCTTCCAACCGGGTGAGCCGTGCGTTCAGAGCCGATACATCCGTATTCAGCTCCGGCTGGCACAACTCCACGAGACACAATTCAGCATCCATCCGGCGGCTGGAGCTTCGGGTGAAAGCTGCCACCGTCTGCTGGATTCGCTCCATCATCCGCACCAGCTCGCCGCTGCCGAAGGCCTTGCCCAGAGCCAAAGTCTCCTGATCGGAAGCCACGCCCGAGAGCATGGTGATTCCCGCGTTTCCCGCAGTTTTCAGCACCAGAAGGTCTCTTGTCAAACAGGCCAGCTCATCCAGAAGCGCACCCAAATCCTTCCCTTCCGCATACAGCCGATTGAAAAGTTCCAAGGCCTTCCGGGTATCATGGGCGGCGATATAGCCCATGAGTTCTCCGCATTTCTGCTCCCCCGCAATACCGAGACAAGCATACACCCGCTCGGCGGTAAGCTCACCGGTGGTAGCCGAGGCGCACTGATCAAGCAGACTCAGGCCGTCCCGCATACCGCCGTCGGCAAGCCGGGCAAGCACCCGGGCGGCGCTGTCGTCCAGGTCGATGTTCTCCTGGTAGGCCACATATTGCAGTCTCGCCGCAATGTCCTCCTGGCTGATGCGCCGGAAGGAAAACCGCTGGCACCGAGACAGAATCGTGGCCGGAACCTTGTGAAGCTCGGTGGTTGCCAGAATGAACAGCAAATGCTCCGGCGGCTCCTCAATGATCTTAAGCAGTGCGTTAAAAGCGGAAATAGACAGCATGTGTACCTCATCGATGATATACACACGCATTTTCACCTGTGAGGGGGTATAAACGGCATCATCCCGAAGATCACGGACGTTATCCACGCCGTTGTTGGAGGCGGCGTCGATTTCCAGCACGTCCATGCAGGAGCCGGAATCGATGGCCCGGCAGGCTTCGCAAACGTTGCAGGGATTGCCGTTGTCCGGGTGCAGGCAGTTCACCGCTTTTGCCAGAATTTTGGCGCAGCTGGTTTTGCCGGTGCCCCGGGAGCCGGTGAACAGGTAGGCATGACTCATTTTCCCGCTCATCAGCTGGGTCTTCAGAGTCTGGGTCACCGCCGCCTGACCGGACACATCGTCAAAGGTCTGGGGACGGTATTTCCGATACAGTGCCTGATAGGCAGACATAGCCTCACTCCCTTCCAAGAAAATCCCGAAAAGCACAGACCGGCTCATAACAAGATCGCACACCCACATTTGTACGCGGCGAATATCCAATCCAGTGCAGCCAGCTCAAGAACGGCAGCCCCGCGGCACACGGAGAAATCCGCTTAATGCTGCTTGGTTCCCCACCTGACATGGTTCACGGGACTCCGTTGCGCAAGACCGTTCTCTCAACACCGCTTACAAAGGACAGATAATATTCAAAACGCGCCCGGGTGTGGGAATTCATCCCTGCTATAGCGGATTGCAGGTACAGGGCACCGCTATCTCCCCGACTAGTGCGACCTTGTTATAAGCCGGTCAGCTATAACATGTCTGTTAAATTTGGTTTAATTCAGCTTGGACTCAATAAAGTCGGCCAGCTCCTGGAAGGTGGTGATCTTCTGATCTTCCATATCCAGCTCCACGCCCAGTTCGCTCTCCAGGTCCATGATCATCTCCACCACGTCCAGAGAATCAATGCCCAGGCTCTCAAAGGTGGAATCCGGGGTAATCTCAGAGGGATCCAGCTCCAGCTGCCGGGCCGCATAGCTCTTGAGTTTTTCAAACATAGAGAAATCCTCCTAACATCTATCTAAGGAATCATCTGCTAGGTATTCTAGTATAGAAAGCCGGGTTTGTCAATGGTTGATTTTCCCGGAGGCTCCCATAGCCGCCGCGTAGGCCGTAGCCCAGGCGATTTGCAGGTTGAAGCCGCCGGTATAGGCATCACAGTCGATGACTTCCCCGGCAAAGTACAGCCCGGGTATAAGCTTCGACTGCATGGTCTTGGGGTCAATTTCAGACACTTTCACCCCGCCGGAGGTGATAATGGCCTCGGAAACCGGCCGTTTCCCGGTGATTTCCAAAGAAAAAGCCTTGAGAAGTCCCACCAGCTCCCGGCGTTTCTGCCTCGTCAGAGCGTTCGCCTGCATGGCAGGGTCAATGTCCAGCCGCCGGAGGACTACCGGAATCATACTCCGGGGCAGCAAATCCGTCAGAGCGTTTTCCATGGCTCGGTTCTGATACAGCTCCAAATCCCGCAAAATCCGGTCGTCCAGCTTTTTTTCGTCCAGAGCCGGCTTCAGATCGATAAGAAGGCGGCAGCCCTCCCCCTTCAGGTGACAGCTGGCGGACAGCACCGTAGGGCCTGAGACCCCAAAATGGGTGAAGAGCATTTCCCCGAAATCCTGATACAGGGTCTTTCCTTTGGCATTTACCAGCTTCACCCCAACGTTGCGCAGGCTCAGCCCCTGCATATCGGGGCAGTCCGACCCGGCAATTTCCAGGGGCACCAGATTTCCCTCCTGGGGAACAACGGTATGTCCCAGCTGTCTGGCCATGGCGTAGCCGTCGCCGGTGGAGCCGGTAGCCGGGTAGGATACGCCGCCGGTGGCAAGAATCACCCACTGCGCCGTGTGGGTCTGCTTCTGCCCGGCAACGCCCACCGCCCTGCCCTCCAGCGTCAGGATTCGTTCTGCCCGGTCGGTCAGGACGGTCACATGATTTTTGCGCAGCTCCTGCTGTAAGCAGTCCAAGACGGACTGGGATTTGTCCGTCACCGGGAACACCCGATTGCCCCGCTCGGTTTTCAGCTCGCATCCGGCCTCCCGAAAGAAGGCCATGGTTCTCTCCGGGGGAAAGGCCGTCATGGCACTGTACAGGAACCGACCGTTCCGGGGGGTATTCTGCAAGACCTCCTGGCCGGAGCAGTCATTTGTCACATTGCATCGACCCTTACCGGTGATGAGAAGCTTTTTCCCCAGCCGGTCGTTCCGCTCCAGCAGCAGCACTTTTTTCCCCTGCCGGGCGGCGGTAATGGCCGCGAACATCCCCGCCGGGCCGCCGCCGATGACGATTCCGTCAAACCTCATGCTTTTCTACCTGCTTCTCGTAAACGTCGTACTCGTCCCAGATCCGTTCCAGGGTCTCGAAGGTGTGGGCAAGCTCCGCCTCCTTCTTGGAAGCGATGGCAACGATCAGGGCATTGACCACGCTCAGCGGGGCTACCAGAGAGTCCACCAGGGAAACCATGTCGCTTTTGGCGATGAGCACATGATCGCTGTTGCTGCCCAGCGGGGACAGCCGATTGTCCGTAATGCCGATGACCGTAGCCCCGGCGCTGCGGCAATACTGGGCACCCTTGGTGGCCGTGGAGGAATACCGGGGGAAAGAGAAAGCGATGACCACATCCTCCGGGTTCACGCTGACGATCTTCTCAAACATCTCCACCATGCCGAATCCGGACAAAATATGGACATTATTGAACATATAGTTCAGATAATACCCTAAAAAATTGGCAAGAGGCTCTGCCGAGCGAACCCCCAGAATGTACACCCGCTTGGCCTTGATGATGGCGTTCACCGCGGCGCCAAATTCCTCCCGGTTCAGAATCTCATCGGTTTTGCGCAGCTTCTCCATGTCCGAGTGGAGCACCGTGGAAACGATGTCCTGGTCGCCCAAGCGGTTATTGGCCACCTCGATGCGCTGGACGGAGGTCAGCCGGTTGAGCACCATCTCCTGCATGGCCTTCTGCATACTGGGATAGCCGTCAAAGCCCAAATCCACCGCGAAGCGCACCACCGTGGACTCGGAAACGCCTACGGTTTTACCCAGCCGGTTGGCGGTCATAAAAGCGGCCTTGTCATAGGCCTCGGTAATGTATCGGGCAATCCGCCGCTGACCCTTGGAGAAGGTTCCGTCCTTCTCCTGTAATATCGACAAAATATCGTAACTCATATCATTCTCCTTGGTTGCGGATGTCTCTTTTTCCGCCGCCCCCATAGTAACAAAAGATGCCGCATTTTGCAAGAGAAAAAGCGGCATCATTCATTATTTATTTCAGTCTGGAGACTTCCTCCTGGGTCAGATACCGCCATTTGCCCTTCGGCAGATCGCCGAGAACCAGCTTTCCCTCCTGAATCCGGCGCAGCCGGGTGCAGTACATTCCAGCCGATTCGCACATCCGGCGAATCTGTCGGTTTCTGCCCTCATGGATGGTGATTCGGAACCGGGCCGTGGAGCCCTGGGCAGAAAGCAGCTCCACCTTCGGCGGTCGAATTTTGTAGCCGTCCAGCACCACCGGCTTGGCAAGTTCTCTCTGCGCACCGGGAGTATACCGGTGCACCCACACCTCATAGACCTTGTCAAGCTCCTGCTTGGGATGGGTCATCCGATTGGCAAATTCTCCGTCGTTGGTAAAAAGCAGGAGACCCTCGGAATCCATGTCCAGCCGTCCCACGGGGTAGACCCGCGTGCCGCAGTCTGCCACCAATTGAACCGCCGTCGGCCTTCCCTTCTCATCCGACATTGTCGTCACAAAGCCCCGGGGCTTATTCAGCATCAGGTAGACGAAGCCCTGCTCTCTGGGAAGCAGCCTGCCGTCAATGCGGATTTCATCCGCGTCCGGGTCGGCGCTGTCCCCCAGGGCAGCCCCAAGTCCGTTCACGGTGACCTGCCCAGCTTCGATCATGGCCTCCGCCTTCCGCCGGGAGGCTACCCCCCGGGCAGACAGAATTTTCTGCAAACGCTCCTTCATTTATGTCTCCTTGTTTTTCCCCGACAGCCATTTTTGCCAGAAGGACTTCTCTTCTTCCGGCTTTTGCTCCACGGTTTCGCCGAACACCACAGGAATTTTTCCAACGGCTTTCCCGGAAATCAGAGCATAGGCAAAGCCTGCCTCCGCCCCCTCCACCGCCGGGGCATAGACGAACCCCGGCCCCGGCAGGGCCATTTCCACCGTTTCTGTGGGAGCCAGGGCATAGGAAAAATCCTCCGCCGCCAGCACCTCCACCCGGCTGTTTTCGCCGCCCAGCACCTCCACCCGGCTGTTTTCGCCGCCCAGCACCTCCAAGGTGCCCACACACTGCCCTTTTACCACGACCGGACAAATCTGATAGTCCGAAAAGCTCCGATTCAGAAGCGCACAGTGGTCATTCCAGTCGTCCGGGTCGTTCATAGTCACACAGATCACCCGCCGTCCCATCCGGCTGGCGCTGGATACCAGGATTCGCCCGGCAGCCTTGGTAAAGCCGGTTTTCACCCCGTCAGCACCCTCCAGCCGCCAGAGAAGCTTGTTGTGGTTGGTCAGGTGCCGCTGGCCAACGGTAACCGACCGGGTGGAGACGGTTTTCCGGAAAATGGGATTTTCCATGGCATAGGCTGCCAATTTGGCCAAATCCCGGGCGGTGGAATAGTGACCGGGAGAATCCAGGCCGTTGGGATTTTCAAAGTGGGTATCCGTCAGGCCAAGATTTCTGGCCTTGTCGTTCATCAGCTCCGCAAAGCCCTCCACCGTGCCGCCGCAGTAGATGGCGAGCGCCACCGCCGCGTCGTTGCCGGAGGACAGCATCAGCCCATAAAGAAGCTCCTGGAGGGTCAGCACCTCCCCCTCCTTCAGATACATGGAGGAGCCCTCGATGCCCACTGCCTCCCTGGGAATCCGCATTCTGTCCAGCACGTTGCACTGCTCGCAGACCACCAGCGCCGTCATGATCTTGGTGGTGCTGGCAATGAGCCCACGCTCCCCGGCGTTTTTCTCAAAAAACACCCGTCCGGTGACCCCATCCAGCACATAGGCATGGTCGGCGGAAACCGCCTTCGCCGGTGCAGGCAAAAGCAGTGCGGCGGACAGCAACGCTGCCGCCGCCCCTGCGGAAATTCGTTTCACATTTCTCACCCGGGTGTAGTGTACCCAGGCGCAGCCCGGTTATACGAGTTTTTCATAAAACGCTTAAAAGCGTTTTATTAGGCCGCAGGATTGCGGCCAGCGGCTACTGCCGCTAAAAAACGAAGTCAATACATTTCTTACCGCCGCCCAGGCGGTCTGCCGTGAAATGGCAGAATAAAATGATGAAATCATTTTATTGAGAAATAGTATTATTCCCCGGATTTTCCGGATTTTTTGTCCAGAATCCCGTTGATCTTCTCCAAAGTCTCCGGGAACATCTCCACGATCCGATCCGCCGTGGAACTGGCGGGCACCGGCACGGGCATCATCCGCACATTGCCGTCCTGAATGATCAGGAAGCACAGAGGCGTGACCTTCACGCCGCCGCCAACACCGCCGCCGAAGGGATTTTCCGTATTCTTGGAGGTGGCAAAATCCGTTCCGCCGCCGCCAAAGCCCACGCTGACCTTGCTGACGGGAATGATGGTCACCCCGTCCGGCGTGTGGATGGGCTCGCCCATCACGGAATTCACATCCACCATCTCCCGGATTTTCTGGATGGTACTTTCTAACATATTGGGAAGCTTCTGACTCATGCTGCCGCACCGCCTTTTCTTTTCAGTATTATTTTCAAAGCCCGGATTCCGTAAATCACACCCAGGCACAGAGTCCTGCCAAGGGTTATCGTCATATCGCCTCTCGCGGCAACGGTGATTTTCTCCGCCGCGAAATCGCAATTCACCTGAATATCCCGTTTTCCAATGACAAACACCCGCTCCAGCTTTGGAAGCAGATCCCCCACGACCGTCCAGGCTCTGCCGTAGTTTACCGCCAGGTCGCAGGGGTCGTCCCCCGCCAGAACCACATGCAGATACAGGTTATCCAGCCGGATTTTTCTCCGCAAAGCTCCCAGAAAATCCAGTCCCAGCCGAATCCAGGGCACAAACCGCTCCAGGCTGCCGCCGGACTGCATTCCGGGCTCGTCCTTCCCGGTCGTCTCGGTTTTAGGCCTTTTCTTTTCGGAAGAAGCCTTCGTGGTTTCCTCTGTGGTCTTTTCCGAAGAATCCGTGGTTTTCGGCTTTTTCTTCCGTTTTTTTCTTGGAAAAAGGGTAATTTTCACCGGTCCCGCAATAACCCGGGCTTCAAAGCCTGCCTCACCGTAGCGCACCCGGATTCCCAGAGGAATCCAGGCCAGCACCAGCAGACATACGAAGAAAATGCCCCAGCCCATCAGCTTTCCTCCCCGGTTTTTTCCTCCTGGGGCAGCTCAATAGGCTCGCCAAAGGCAATCTTGTCAATGGGGGGAAGCTCCTCCAGCGTAGAAAGCCCGAAGGTTCTCAGAAAATCCGGTGTGGTTCGGTACTGAATGGGTCTTCCGGGAACATTCAGCCGTCCGGCCTCCTCAATGAGCTTCTTATTGAGCAGCGCCGCAACGGAGTAAGCGCTGTCCACTCCCCGAATCTGCTCCACCATGGCCTTGGTGGCCGGCTGATAGTAGGCAATAATGGTCAGGGTCTCCAATTGGGACGCCGACAGCTTGGGAGGCTTCCTGGTTTCCAGGGCTTTTGTCACGAAGTCTGCCATTTCTCCGGAGGAAACCATCTGATAGCCCTTTTCCAGCTTCAGAATCCGGATGCCCCGGCGCTGGAAGGCGAACTCGTCCGCCATGGCGTCCGCCGCCTTCTCGATTTCGTCCGGGTCTGCTTCCAGCACCTCAGAAAGGCGGCTCACTTCCATCCGCTCTCCGGCGGCAAAAAGGATTGCCTCAATGGCTCTTTGCAGCTGTTCAAACTCCATGGGCAAGCATCTCCTTCTTTTCTTCCTCGTCCAGCAGCCGGACGTTGGGATTGTCCCCGTTCACATCGTCCTCCAATGTCACGGAGTTGGTCTTGCACAGATCCAGCACCGCCAGAAACGTTGCCACAATTTCCGACCGGCTTTTGTTCCCCCGGAACAGATTTTTCAGCCGCTCCACTCCCCGCAGTACCAACTGCCTCAGCACCTCGCCGGTCTTCCGGCCGATGGGGTAAGGCTCCTTGCCCACAATACCCTTGAAGTTGGCGGTAGGCGGGGGCAGCTGCCGGGCGTTTCGCTCGGCAATCATGTCCAGCGCCCGAAGTAAATCCAGCACATCATGCTGATACCGGTAGGTATTGTCCCGTTTCAGCGGCTCCGGCTCCTTGGTAAACAGGCACCGTCCGATCTCATTTCTCGGCTCCAGCACGGCCACGGCCTTCCGGATCTGCTCCATGGCCTCCTTCCGGCGGCGCTCAATCAGGGACTGGCGCAGCAGGTCAAGTTCCGTCTCCGCCTCCGCCTGTTCGGCGGCGGACAGGAGCATCTTTGTCTTGATCAGCATCAGGTGGGAGGCCATGGTGATGAACTCACTGGCCACCTCCATGTCAAGCCGCTTCATTTCCTCCAGATAGCTTAAGTACTGCTCCAGAATGGCGGTGATGGACACGTCCTGAATTTCGATTTTATTTTTACTCAGCAGCTCAAAAATTACGTCCAGAGGGCCCTCAAAATCCTCCATAATCTCGGATTTCGTGTGGACAATGCCCTCCAGATGGTATTGCGGTTCATCCATATTCCGTTCCTTTTCCACATTCCCGTTACGTTTTGCTAAATTATAGCATTCTTTTTATCCCAGCGCAAGCATTTCAAAAAAAATAGACCTTTCTCACAGAAAATATTGCATTTTTCGATTCCATGTGGTAAGATATCTACACAAGATAAATCCTGGAGGGATGAGAAGTGGCAAGACGCAGTCGTAATCGCTATCGTGAAATGGAAAGCATGATGACCAAAATCATCCTTGCTGACCTGCTGGTATTCATCGGCTATCTGGTGTGCGCCGGTCTGAGCTGGAGCATTCTGAAGGTAGTCACCGCCATTATCGCCATTTTTGGCTCGCTTTTATGCGTGGGCTGGCTGTATCTCACCGGCGAGGTAGGCCGCAGAAGAAGCCTGTGGATGGTCACGGCCTTTGTGTGCATCGTGATCTGTGTGGCGGTGTCCCTGTTGGTAGGCTACCCCTGCCCCAAGCCTACGGCTTGATATTGGAATCATTTTCAGGCGGCAATCCTTGCCGCCTGTTTTTTATATCGAAAAACCCACTGGTGCGGGAGCACCCGCGGCTCCCTTGTGTAAAGGGAGCTGTCACAGCCGTCTCACGGAAGGCTGTGACTGAGGGATTGTCCAAATATTCGATTCTGATCCCCTCAGTCTCGTGCTTGCGGGGGACGCACGAGACTGTATAAATTGTGGCATGATTGCCGCTGGCAATCATGCCAATTTTAATTCGCTGCGCGGAGTACCACTGGTTCCCAATGACACCCTAAATTTCGGTCAATTATCGCCCATACAACAAAAAATGTTGAAAAATCAGAATAATTATGGGGCTGCTGCAAATCATTTTGCAGCAGCCCCATTGTACATTCATTCCTTCTTTTCCAGTTCTTCCTGCTGTGCCAGGCACTCCTTCAAGAGCTTCCTCTGCTTTCCCAGCTCCCGTGCCAGCGGCACCGCGCCGGATACCGCAATCACCAGCACAAAAGCGCACAGCCCCAGCACCGCCGGGTTCGCCCCGGCTCGGATCACCGCCGCAAGCAGCAGTACCCCCACCAGCACCCGCATGACCATTGCCCGGGTTATCACCCGGATGGTTTTCCGGCACTGTTCCTCCCGGTCATAGGGATCCATCACCGGCTGGTCAAATAAGTCCGGCTTTTCCATCAGCGCGCCACGAAGCCGACCTTTTTGTAAACCTTGCGCAGGGTCTTCTCCGCCACAAAGCCCGCCTTCTCGGCGCCCTCCTTGTAGACCTTTTCGAGGTATGCCTTATCCTTCATGATCCGGCTGGCCTCTTCCCGGATGGGACGAAGGGTCTCCACCACGGCCTCGCCTACGGCGGGCTTGAAAGCACCGTAGCCCTGCCCCGCAAACTCCGTCTCGATCTCAGCGAAGGTCTTGCCGGTGACGGCAGAGTAAATGGTCATCAGGTTCGCAACGCCGGGCTTGTTCTCCTTATCGTAGCGGACGCAGTTTTCGGTGTCGGAATCGGTAATAGCCCGCTTGAACTGCCGCATAATGGTCTCCGGCGTGTCCATCAGCAGGACACGGCCGGTGTCCTCGTTTTCGGACTTGCTCATCTTTGCGGTGGGGTTGGTCAGGCTCATGATCCGGGCACCTACCTTGGGAACGAAGGGCTCCGGCATCTTGAATACGTCGCCGTAAACGCCGTTGAACCGGCGGGCAATGGTATGGCACAGCTCCACATGCTGCTTCTGATCCTCTCCCACAGGCACCAGATCCGGCTGGTACAGCAGGATATCCGCAGCCATCAGGCTGGGGTAGGAAAACAGGCCGCCGTTGATATTGTCCGCATTCTTGGCGGACTTATCCTTGAACTGGGTCATCCGGCTCAGCTCACCGAACATGGAGTAGCACTGCAAAACCCAGCCCAGCTCCGCGTGCTGGTGCACATGGCTCTGGATGAACAGCGTATTCTTCTCCGGATCCAGGCCGCAGGCGATATACTGAGCCAGCTGCTCCAAAGTCCGTCGCCGCAGATCCGCGGGATTCTGCCGGACGGTGATGGCGTGCAGATCTGCCATAAAGTAGAAGCAGTCGTATTCCTCCGCCCGCTCAGCCCAGTTTTTCACGGCACCCAGATAGCTGCCCAGGGTCAGATCACCGGAGGGCTTGATGCCGGAGAGCATCCGCTTTTTCGGCGCGGTTTGATCGGTAAGCACTTCACTCATAATGTTCACGTTCCTTCTTCAGAGTTTTTCCTCATTCTAGCACAGCATACCGGATTTCGCAAGTGAAAAAGCGTCTGCCGGAATTGATTTTCCCGTCCCCATATGCTATAATGCAGAAAATCATAAGAAAAAGAGGTACTGTTAGTATGGATTATCAGGCACTTGCCGAGCTTCTGTTTCCGGAGGTAAGGGAAACCCCGGAGGCTCTGGAAGAAAAATATCCCCTTCGGAATCTGCCAGAGGGGGCGGTAGTCACCCGAATGGCCCCCTCCCCCACGGGCTTTGTTCACCTGGGCAACCTGGTGCAGGGACTGACCTCCGAGCGGATGGCCCATCAGAGCGGCGGCGTGCTGTTCCTGCGGGTGGAGGACACCGATGCCAAGCGGGAGGTTCCCGGGGCGGTGGAGGTGCTCATCGAGGCACTCAAGCACTACGGCATCCACTTTGACGAGGGCGCCACCATGGACGGTGACAACGGCATCTATGGCCCCTACCGTCAGCGCCAGCGGGCAGCCATCTATCATGTCTATGCCAAAAAGCTGGTGGCCCAGGGCATGGCCTATCCCTGCTTCTGCACCGAGGAAGAGCTGAATGCCATGCGGGAAAAGCAGGAGGCCGCCAAGGAAACCACCGGCTACTATGGCAGCTACGCCCTCTGGCGTGACCGGCCGATGGAGGACATCCGGGCTCAGCTGGATGCGGGCAAGCCCTGGGTGCTTCGATTCCGCTCCACCGGCTCCATCGAAAATCAGTTCAAATTTGACGATCTGGTCAAGGGCAAGCTCACCGTCACCGAGAATAATATCGACCATGTTCTTCTCAAATCCGACGGCATTCCCACCTATCACTTTGCCCATGCGGTGGACGATCACCTGATGCGCACCACCCACGTTGTCCGGGGCGACGAGTGGCTGGCCACCCTGCCCTTCCACATTCAGCTGTTCCAGGCTCTGGGCTTTAAGCTGCCGAAATATGTCCACATCGGGCCTCTGATGAAGATGGACGGCACCTCCAAGCGCAAGCTCAGCAAGCGGAAGGATCCGGAGCTGGCTCTGACCTACTACCAGGCCGAGGGCTTCCCGGTGGAATCCGTGTATGAGTATATCATGACCCTGCTGAACTCCAACTTTGAGGACTGGCGCAGAGCCAACCCGGACGCTCCCGCAACGGACTTCAAGTTCAGTGCCAAGAAGCTGAATCCGGCCGGCTCCCTGTTCGACTACGCCAAGCTGACGGACGTTTCCAAAAACGTGATCTCCCGGATGGACGCCGGGAAGGTCTATGAGGAGCTGACCCAGTGGGCGCAGGAATTCGACCCGGATTTTGCCGAAAAGCTCACTGCCCACCCGGACTATACCCAAAGAATTCTCGCCATCGGTCGGGGCGGCAAGAAGCCCCGGAAGGATCTGGCGGTGTGGAAGGACGCCAAGCCCTATATGGGCTTCTTCTACGATGAATATCTGGCAAAGCCGGAATTCGACGGAAAATTTGATAAGGCCGTCATCCGGGACGTGCTGAACCGGTTCCTGGAAAGCTACGACCCTGCCGACGATTCCGGCGTCTGGTTTGACAAGGTCAAGGCCATCACCACGGCCATCGGCTTCACCACCGACATGAAGGCCTACAAGGCAGACCCCGCCGCCTTCCCCGGCACGGTCACGGATGTTTCCACCTTCCTCCGTCTGGCGGTCACCGGTCAGACCAATTCCCCCGATCTGTATACCGTCATGCAGATTCTGGGCACCGACCGCACCAAAGCCCGCATCCACGCCGCCATGGATTCTCTGGATTAAAATATGTAAAAAGCTGCTCCTACAGAGCATTACTCGACAAAACGCACAAGTGACAAATCGGATGTCATTGCGAGGCAGTGCGCACACTGCCGTGGCAATCCGTTCTCCTGAAAAAACACCGGTGGTTCCGATATTTCAGGGAGGCGCGGATTGCCACACCAGTGCTGCGGCACTGGTTCGCAATGACAGCATTGTTTTCGGACTTTGCGTCTGTCGGGGTAATACTCTGAAAAAGCAGCTTTCTTTTTCTGTTGATACGCTGTCACGTCATCCGATTTCCGCCGGGCAGGCCGAAGCTCACCGCGATGGCATCGTCCACCTGAGCCATCTGCTGCTCGTCCAGATGCCCCATATGCTCCCGGAGCCGCCGTTTGTCGATGGTTCGGATCTGCTCCAGCAGAATGATGGAATCCTTGCTCAGGCCTACGCTGCCGCCTGCAATGTTGATGTGAGTGGGAAGCCTTGCCTTTCCCGTCTGACTGGTGATGGCAGCGGCAATGACGGTAGGAGAATGCCGATTGCCCGTATCATTCTGGACAATCAGAACCGGGCGAGTGCCTCCCTGTTCGCTGCCCACTACCGGAGAAAGATCCGCATAGAAGATATCTCCCCGTTTCACAGATGACTCGGTCATAGTTTTCACGCTCCGTGCAAAATCTCCTGCGCTACCGGAAAGCTCCTTATGTAACGCGGTAATCCTATTGTCCCACGCCACATCGGATTTTATACTTTCCATCCCAGTATATGCCGGTATTTTCCCGGATGCTACGAAATCACCACATTTTTGAGCGTCATCGACAGAATCCGCTTTCCCTGACAGAAAATCTCCGCCCGGGCAGGCAAATCGTTTTCGTCCAGGGTCACATCCAGGGTTAAGGCATCGTCTTCGTAGCTGTCGTTGACGTTCAGGACAAGCCGTCCGTCCTGCTCCCCCACCCCTGTGATGCTGCCGCCCCGCAGAGCGCTCACCAGCACCCAGGGGCCGCTGACAGGAGACAGCCGCCCGTCTGCCAGAAGGTCAAAAGCCAAAGCCGTGCCGTCGTAGGTCAGATTCCCTCCCTGGGCGGAGATTTCCCCGGTAATGCCGGAAATGGTCTCCGGGGCAGTCACGGTGAAAGCCACATTTCCCTTGTCGTCTGCCTGGCAGTCCATGCCAAAATCGTAGACTTTTTCGCCAAAATCCGCGGATATTTCCGTCTGAAAGCCCCAGGATTCCGCCTTTAAGAGCTTCCCCCGCAAAGCCAGCGCCCGATTCATTTCCCCGCCGGAGGAGGAAGCACAGCCGGTCAGCACCAGAACCGCGCAAAAACATGTCAAAATTCGCCGCAACGCAATCCCGCCTATTTCAGTAGTCGCGGAAGAGCCTTCAGCATGTCCGTTGGCAGCATGGCCCGCTGACCCAGCTCCTTGGCGCACAGATCCCCTGCCGCGCCATGGAGCCAGGCGGCGCAGGCCGCTGCCTCCAGAGGGGGCATTCCCTGCCCCAGCAGGCCGACAATCATTCCCGCCAGCAGATCGCCGCTGCCGCCCACAGCCATCCCGGCGTTTCCGGTACGATTCCGATAGCCGATTTTGCCGTCGGTCACGCAGGTCTGATGACCCTTCAGAAGCAGCACGCACCCATTTTCCCGGGCAAACTCCGCCGCTGAGGCCATCCGGTCCTCCCCAATCACGCCGCCCGCCCGGGCAAACTCTCCGTCGTGGGGCGTCAGAATGGTCTGTCCCCTTCTTCCACGCAGAATATCCATATGCCCGGAAAGCAGGGATATGCCATCGGCGTCCAGAACCACCGGACACTCCGCATTTTCCAGCACCGCTTTTACCACCGCCCGGGTTCCTTCGGAAATTCCCAGACCGCAGCCAATCAACACGGCATCTATCCCCGGCATTCTTTCCAGAATGGGCTTCACTGCCTGTTCACTGAGCCTTCCGTCTTCTTCCGGCAGCGGAAAGACTACCGGTTCCGTCAGCTTCACTGCCTCAATGGGGTAAATGGACTCCGGCACCCCGGCAAAGACCAGCCCCGCCCCGACTCGCAGTGCTCCCATGGCCGCAAGGTACGCCGCCCCGGTAAAGCCCCGACTGCCGCACAGCACCAGCACCTTCCCGAAGCTCCCTTTGTGTCCCCAGGGGTTTCGCTCCGGCAAACGCGCCCGCACATCCCCGAAATTCAGCTGCCTGATTTCCACCAAACCACTTCCTTTTTCTTTCCCTAACCATACCACAGGTTGCTTTTTTCGTCAAGAATCCGAAAAAATGGAAAATAGCACTTGAAATATCCCCCGGATTGTGTTAGGATGTCCAAAGAATCAACGGCTATGATCGGGCTGCCGGATATCGGTGCTGTCCATTTCAGCGAGAGCGGGAGGGTGTGAGCCGCTCGGACAGGATATTCAGGCTTTCTCCCGGGAGCCGCTCTCTGAAATTCCCTTGGGAACGGTAGGAGCAGCCGCGTGACTGCGTTACGGGTCTTGGATGTGTCTGCATCCGAAAAGCGCGCCTGACGGCGAATTGCGGGTGGTACCGCGGAAGCTTTGCCTTTCGTCCCGATTTTGGGAGGAAAGGCTCATTTTTTTGTAAAAACCCTTTTAGGAGGAAGCATTATGAAAGAACAACTGGAAAAGATCCGCCTCAGTGCTCTGGAAGCACTGGACGGTGCGGCGACCCCTGCCGCTCTGGAGGAGCTGCGGGTGAAGCTGCTGGGCAAGAAGGGAGAACTGACTGCCGTTCTCAAGCAGATGGGTAAGCTTTCCGCTGAGGAGCGGCCCGTTATGGGACAGCTGGCCAACTCCGTCCGGGCCCAGATCGAGGAAAAGCTGGAAAGCCGGAAGGCGGACATCCACGCGGCGGTGTTGGAGGCCAAGCTGGCCGCCGAGTCCATCGACGTGACCATTCCCGGCAAGGAAATCACCATCGGCCATCAGCACCCCATGAACCAGGTGCTCCAGCAGATCAAGGATATTTTTGTAGGTCTGGGCTACCAGGTGGTAGACGGCCCGGAAGTAGAGCTGGCGGACTACAATTTCACCCGGCTGAATATTGAAGAGGGACACCCCTCCCGGGATCGGAGCGACACCTTCTACTTTACAGATGACGACAGCGTTCTTCTGCGTACCCAGACCAGCCCCATGCAGATTCGCTTCATGGAAACCCACAAGCCTCCCCTGTGTATGCTGGCTCCCGGCCGGGTATTCCGGAAGGATGAGGCCGATGCCACCCACTCCCCCATGTTCCATCAGATCGAGGGTCTGGTGGTGGATGAGAACATCACCATGGGTGACCTGAAGGGCGCGCTCATCACCATGATGCGCAAAATCTACGGCGAGCAGTCCGTCATGCGCTTCCGTCCCCACCACTTCCCCTTCACCGAGCCCAGCTGCGAAATGGACATGCAGTGCCACAAGTGCCACGGCACCGGCGAAATTGACGGTCAGGTCTGCTCCACCTGCCATGGCGAGGGCTGGATCGAGCTGCTGGGCGCGGGCATGGTGCACCCCAAGGTTCTGGAAAACTGCGGCATTGACCCGGAGAAGTATTCCGGCTTCGCCTTCGGCATGGGTCTGGAGCGGATGGCCATGGGCCGCATGAAGATCAACGACCTGCGTCTGATCTTCGACAACGACATTCGGTTCCTGAACCAGTTCTAAGAGGAGGTAGGAAGATGAAGCTCAATAGAAAATGGCTCAACGAGGAATTCGTTGATCTTTCCCATGTATCCGACAAGGAATTCGTAGAGACCCTGACCGTTTTCGGTCAGAAGGTGGAGACCTATGAGCGGATGGACGCGGAAATCAAGAATGTGGTGGTAGGCAAGGTTCTGTCCATGGTGCGCCACCCCAATTCCGACCATATGTGGATTTGTCAGGTGGACGTGGGACAGCCGGAGCCTGTGCAGATTGTCACCGGTGCTCAGAATGTCCATGAAGGCGACCTGGTTCCCACGGCTCTGCATAACTCCTGGCTTCCCGGCGGCGTGCACATCACCAAGGGCAAGCTCAGAGGCGAGGTCTCCTGCGGTATGCTCTGCTCCTTTGCCGAGCTGGGTCTGACCCAGAACGACGTGCCCGGCGCCTATGCCGACGGCATCTGGATTCTGAACGACGAGGACTGCCAGCCCGGCCAGGACATCAACACCGTCATGGGCACCGACGACACCGTGGTGGACTTTGAGATCACCAACAACCGCCCCGACTGCTATTCCATCATCGGTCTGGCCCGGGAGGCTGCCGCCGCTTTTGACAAGCCCATGCGCCATCATGAGCCTGTTGTTCACGGCAGCGATGCCGGTTCCATTTTTGACCACCTGGATGTGGAAGTCCCCGCGGAGAACCTGTGCAACCGGTATTCCTCCCGGATGGTTGCCAACGTAAAGATCGGCCCTTCCCCCAAGTGGCTGCGCCAGCGGCTCCGGGCCAACGGCGTGCGTCCCATCAACAACATTGTGGACATCACCAACTATGTGATGCTGGAATACGGCCAGCCCATGCACGCCTTTGACTATCGGTACGTCAAATCCGGCAAAATTGTCGTTCGGGAGGCTCAGGCCGGGGAAACCCTGACCACCCTGGACGGCAGCGTCCGTCAGCTGAAGCCCGGTATGCTGGTCATTGCCGACGACACCCGCCCCATCGGCCTTGCCGGCATCATGGGCGGCGAGAACTCCGAAATCGTGGACGACACCACCATGGTGGTCTTCGAGTCCGCCAACTTCAACGGCACCTCCATTCGCCAGACCGCTCTGGCTCTGGGTATGCGTACCGAGGCCTCCGGCAAATTTGAGAAGAGCCTGGATCCCATGATGACCATTCCGGCTGTCCAGCGGGCTTGCGAGCTGGTGGAAATGCTCCAGTGCGGCGACGTGCTGGACGGCACCATCGACATCGTGAACTATGTTCCCCAGCCCAGGACTCTGCCGCTGGAAGTGGAGAAGATCAACCGTCTGCTGGGTACCGACATTTCCCGGGAGGATATGATCCGCTACCTGACCCGGCTGGAAATTCCCGTGGAGGGTGACACCATTCTGGTTCCCTCCTTCCGTCCCGATCTGATTCGGATGGCGGACATCGCCGAGGAAGTAGGCCGTGCCTACGGCTACAACGAAATTCCCATCACCGCCTTCAAAAACGCCACCCAGGGCGGCTACACCCCGGCCATGAAGCTGGAGGCTCAGGCGGGCACCCTGTGCCGGGGGCTGGGCTACAGCGAGATCATCACCTATTCCTTCACCTCCCCCACGGCCTTCGACCAGATTCGGCTTCCCGCCGACAGCCCTCTGCGCAGCGCTCTGAAAATTCAGAATCCCCTGGGTGAGGACACCTCCATTATGCGTACCATTGCCCTGCCCTCCATGCTGGAGATTCTGTCCCGGAACAACGCCTATCACAACAAGGCCGTCAAGCTCTACGAGATTGCCAAGATCTACCTGCCCCAGGAAGGTCAGGTGCTTCCCGAGGAACCCAAGATGCTGGTACTGGGCACCTACGGTGCGGGCGAGAGCTTCTTCACCCTGAAGGGTGAGCTGGAAGCCATCTTTGCCGGTCTGCGGCTGAAAAAGGTCAGCTACCGGGCGGAAAAGCACAATCCCAGCTATCACCCCGGCCGCTGCGCCGAGCTCAGCGTGGACGGCGTGGACGTAGGCGTTATGGGTCAGGTGCACCCCCTGGTTGCCAGGAACTACGGCATTGACTCCGACGTTTACTGCGCGGAGATCAATTTCACCAAGCTCATGGAATACCTTCTGCCCGATCCCACCTATATCCCCCTGCCCAAGTACCCCGCCGTCACCCGCGACCTGGCTCTCATCTGCGACGAGGCCGTCACCGTGGCTCAGGCTGAGGACGTCATCACCGCCGCTGCCGGTAAGCTTTTGCAGGGTGTGAAGCTCTTCGACATCTACCGTGGCGTGGGCGTGCCCGAGGGCAAGAAGAGCATGGCCTTCTCCCTGGAGCTTCGTGCCGACGACCGGACCCTGACGGATACGGATTCCGAGGCCGTGGTGACCAAGGTGCTGGCCAGCCTGAAGGAAAAGCTGGACGCCACCCTCCGGGGCTAAAAATTCACAGTAAGTTCCCATTTGAGGCCTTTACACCGACCGTTCTTTCGGGTATAATAGCTTTATTCTATTTCAGAGGAGCTGAGTATGATGACCGAACAGGATACCCAGAAATTCACAGTGCCAAGTGACGACCGGGAGAGTATGCGCAGGATCCTTCGGGATGTCTACGAGGCTCTGACGGAAAAGGGCTATAACCCCGTCAACCAGATCGTGGGCTATCTTCTCACCGAAGACCCCACCTATATCACCAATTACAACAACGCCCGGAGCATGATCTGTAAGATCGACCGGGACGAGCTGATGCAGGTTCTCGTTCGCGAGTACCTCTTCGAGCGTAATTGAACCAAAGCCAAGAGGCTTTTGCTTTGGCAAAGGCCTCTTGTTTTGTACCTTGAAAACTTCATAGACTTCCTTTGTTTGGCGTTCTTTTCCCGGAATTGGTTATGTAAACTTCCGGATTCCGACGGATTTGGCACTTTTTTCTTGACATTTTTGTAACGATGTGTTACAATTCGATTACATTTTTCAAGGAGGTATTTTTCATGGCTGAAGAAAACGCGGTTCTCATGTACAAAGGTCGGCCGCTGATGCGCAAGGACAACATGATTTATTACGGCTCCATGGCGGACAGCCATATCGTCATGCTTCAGATTCTGGACAGCAAAAAGGTTGGTGACATGGACGTTGCCACCCGGGTGGCCGTTCAGCTGCAGCTGACCGATCCCGCAGCAAGAAGCCGGGATCGTGTGGTAAAAAAGAGCGAAAAAGACGGCCTGTACGCCGCCCTGGACGTGGGCTGTGTCTGGCTGGAGCGGGCTCTGGCCGGTAAGTAAAAAACATTTGGGGAGCTTTTGCTCCCCTTCTCCACGCCCATATGGGTCAATCCCTTCCTGACGGAGGAAATCTATGAAGTTAAACCGCAATCTTCTCGCCGCCCTTCTGGCACTGGTTCTGCTGCTGGGCGCGATTCCGATGAAAGCATCCGCTGCCGGAACCACTGTCTGGGGCATCGGATTTGTAAACGCTTCTTCTTTGAAGCTGCGCTCCGCAGCCAACACCCAAGCCCCCGTTCTGGCTACCGCCGCGAAGGGCGAATGCGTCACCGTTCTAGCCAGGGTCGGCGACTGGTATCAGGTCAACTATAATCTGCAAACCGGCTACATGTTCGCCCAATATCTCACCGTCAGCTCCAAGGAAAACGCGGAGTTGGGCAACGGTCTGGTGACCGGCAGCGGCGTAAATCTGCGCTCCGGCCCTTCCACCGCCGCTTCTTCCCTGGCGGTTGCCGGGAAAGGCGAAAGCTGCTACATCATCGGCGTAAATGAAGGCTGGTACAAGGTGATCTACCAGAATACCACTTGCTACATTCGCAGCGACTACTTAGCGCTTACCGAAATTCCCTATGAAAATCCGGCATCGGCCAAGTCTCCCCAGTATTTCCGGGGCGGTAAGGCCATTGGAGATCTGCCTGTCCAGTCCCAAAAGATTCCCAGTTCTGCCAGTGCCCTTCCCACAGGTGTCACCGGCGCTCAGATTCTGGCGGAGGCTCAGAAATACATCGGCTGTCCCTATCGGGCCGGGGGCTGTTCCCCCAGTGGCTTTGATTGTGCGGGACTTGTATACTATGTCCTGAACCAGCTGGGGCTTGCTCCCTACCGCTCCCCTGCCGATCAGTATAAAATGGGTACGCCGGTGGATAAGTCCTCCCTGACGCCTGGGGATCTGGTTTTCTTCCGGCTGACCTCCGGCGGCTCCATTTCCCATGTGGGCATTTACGCCGGGAACGGCCAGTTCCTCCACGCCCCCAATTCCCGAAGCCCGGTTTCCTATTCCTCCCTGACGGAAGGCTATTGGGCAGAACACTACTACGGCGCCTGCCGCCTTGCATCATCCTGATATCTCGGGATCATTGCAAAATCTATTCATAGAATCTGTAGGGGCGACGATTCTGTCAAGAGAAACATAGGTAACACATAGGGAAGACACATGGGTTACAGTCTGCGGATGCGGCGTTCAAGCAATTTTCCTTCCACAGCGTCTACCGTGGCAATTTTGTAATTTCGGTAGATAATTGAGAATGTATCATTTTCAGCAAAACGAACCTCTACACGAGTGTCGGCCATGGCCTCGCTCAGGAACAGCCGGATCGGGCCGAAGCGCAGATATCCCCAGTTGTTTACTTTGACCAGCTTTGCCCCTTCATCGTAGACATAGGCCTTTGGCGTGTAATACGCCCGGGTGCTGGGCTGGTATATGGAGGCCGGAGTCCTCATCTCCAGTGCATGATGGGGACGGATCTCGTTGTAGACCCAACGCCAATTTTCAAATCTGGCAGCTGCTTCAGCCATATTAGAGGGCATGGTGCGCAAAGCCTCTTGTTTGAAAGTGCGGTGGAAACGCTCGATTTTTCCTTGGGTTTGTGGATGAATGGGCCGCCCATGGATGGGGAGAATATCCAGATCCATGAGGAAACGCTCGAAGGTTGACAACCCTTTGTGAGCACCGACAAACTGCGAACCATTGTCGGACAGCACCGAATTTGGCAATCCATACTCACGGAAAGCCGCAATAAAGCTGGTTTTTACGTCAGTTGCCGATTCTTTCGGCTCAATTCGAATGCTGTAACGGGAATGGTCATCCAGGATTGTCAGGGGGTAGCAGCGCACACCGTTGCCCAAAAGGAAGTCTCCCTTAAAGTCCGTCTGCCACATTTCGTTGCAGTGCTCCTTTTCAAACCGCTGGTAAGCCGTGTGCTTTGCGGATTCAGCTGGATCGACCAAGCCATTCCGCTTGATGATGTTGCAGCAGGTTTTGTCGCTGGGCAGCCCTTCTACACCAGCAGATTCTAAAGCAGCCCGTATGGTCTTTCCTCCCCAGGTGGGGTGGGATAGACGCGTGCGCACAATTAACGCTTCCAGGTCGCCAGCTGTTTTAGAAGGCTGCTGGTGCGGTCTTCGGCTTTGGTCACAAAGCTGAAGGCCCTCTGCGGCCCGATTGATCCACTTGTGGCCGGTTTTCCGGCTGATTCCATACTTCCGGCACAGAGCGCTGATTGTATCATTTCCTGCTGTGACTTCCGCAATGAATTGTTCTCTTTGTTCCATAACAGTCTTTGTCTCCCAGGACATCTGACCCACTTCCTTTGCTTGTCGGATGTCTTTATTCTAGCAAAAACTGTTACCTATGTCTCTTCTCTACCTGTTACCTATCTTACTACTCTATACAGATTCGTCGCCCGCGGGCGGCCAATGACCGCCCCTACATCCATAGGATGCAGAATGATACATAATTATGGGCTGTTGCAGCACTTTGCAGCAGCCCATTTTCTTTTTGCATGAAATTGCCATTTCCGCGCATACTAGGGAAACTCTGAATAAGTTGGTGTAGTATATGACGGATTACAAACGCGGACGGCAGAGTTTTCTTCTTCCTCAGCCGGTGGCCATCACCGCCTGGGCCAGCGTAGCCGGAAAAAAGGAAGTGGAAGGGCCCCTCTCACACACCTTTGACGTAAAATGCCGGGATACCTTTTTCGGTCAGAAAACCTGGGAACAGGCGGAAAAGCAGATGCAGCAGCTGGCTCTGCGGAAACTGGCGGACAAGGCAGGGCTTACCCTTTCGGATTTTGGGGCGGTTTTTTCCGGGGATTTGCTGAACCAGTGCATCGGTTCCTCCTTCACCCTGCGAAATACCGGCGTGCCCCACCTGGGTCTTTACGGAGCCTGCTCCACCATGGCGGAAAGCCTGCTTCTAGCCTCCATGACCGTAGGCGGCGGCTTTTCCAACCGGGTGGTAGCCATGACCTCTTCCCACTTTGCCTCCTGCGAACGGCAGTACCGGTTTCCTCTGGGCTACGGCGGTCAGCGAACCCCCACCTCCCAGTGGACGGTCACCGGTTCCGGTGCGGCCCTGCTGTGCCGCCAGGGAAAGGGGCCGGCGATCACCGCCTGCACCATGGGCACGGTGACAGACTTAGGCGTGAAGGACGCCAACAACATGGGCTGTGCCATGGCCCCGGCGGCTCTTTCCACCATCAAAGCCCATTTTACCGATCTGCACACCGGCCCGGAAGACTTTGACCGGATCGTCACCGGCGACCTGGGTCAAGTGGGTATGGAGGCTCTGCTGGAGCTTGCCCGGCTGGAAGGGCTGTCCCTGGGCGGCAAGCTCATGGACTGCGGAACCACCGTATTCGACAACCAGGCCCAGGATGTCCATTCCGGCGGCTCCGGCTGCGGATGCAGTGCCATTACTCTGTGCGGCTATCTTCTGGATCAGCTGGATTCCGGCAAGTGGAAGCGGATTCTGTTCTGCGGCACCGGTGCGCTGCTGTCTCCTACCTCCACCCAGCAGGGGCTTCCCATTCCCGGCGTGTGCCACGCCGTTTCTATCTCAGGAGGACGGTAATATGGAGTATCTGAAAGCATTCGTTGCCGGTGGGTTTCTTTGCCTGATCGGCCAGATCCTCATTGACAAAACCAAGCTGACTCCCGCAAGGATTCTGGTTGCCTATGTGGTTGCCGGCGTCGTCCTGGGAGGCTTGCAGCTATACCCAAAATTCGTGGATTTTGCCGGAGCCGGAGCCACCGTGCCCCTGACAGGCTTTGGCAATACCTTGGCCAAGGGTGTCCGGGAAGCGGTGGACAAGGAGGGCTTTCTGGGCATTTTTACCGGCGGACTGAAAGCCGCCGCCGGGGGCATCACCGCCGCCATCACCGCGGGTCTGGCAGCCAGTCTTCTGTTCCGGCCCAAGGATAAATCCTGAAAACCGGGGAACACTGGAAAAGCGGCTTTTGCCGCAATGAATGCTTGGGAGGAATCCGAAATGAATCATCAGAACCGAAATCAGAATCAGCAGAATCAGAACAGCAACCAGAACCAGCAGAACCAGAATCAGAACAACAACCAGAGCCGCAACAGCCGCTGACAGCGGCAAAGCAGCAGCCCCGGGGCATCAACAGTGCCCCGGGGCTTTTTCATCCCAAAGATTTCCATTCTGTATGCGTTCTTCTGATGCCGTCGTTGTCAAGAGTGAGAGGTTGTGCGTAAATTCTTGCTCTCCATTAATATTTCGGTGCTGGACCCTCCGGGGGCAATGTTCTTGTCCCGGCAAGAACATTGAGAAGAAGCCGGCTTAAGGGGCGCTGCCGAAAAGCCGCCCCCTTAAGAATCCCCCGGCCGCATCGCCGGAAGCGGGTCGGAATGCTTCGGGTTGCAATGGACGGGTTTTCTGACACACTCGGATAACGTAAGTGTTCTTTATACCTCCACGAACCTATCAATGCTGAAGAAGTATAGATACCGTGCCTTCACAGGCATTTCGTAAATTCTTGTCAGCGCGTCGGCATAGGTCTCCACCTGAAGCCGGTACCTGTCCGCCGCGGCGGCCACCGTTTCCTCGGTGACCCGGTCGGTTTTGAAGTCCAGGATGGTAATGCCGTCCTCTTCCAGCAGGGCGCAGTCCACGACACCCTGTAAAAGCACCTGCTCGTCCTCAAGCCCTTCTCCGTAGTGCCGCCCGGCATCCAGAATGGAGAACTTGAATTCCCGCAGATACCGGGTACCGGAACGCAGTTTCTTTCCGATCTCCGACTGGAAGAACCGAGCCAGCTGGTCACAGCGAACCAGGCTCCCCTGCTCCTGTGTTAGAAATTTCCCCTTCACCAGCCTTTGAATTTCCCGGGAAACCGCCTCGGAGCCGCCGCAGTCTTCATATCGGATATATTGCAGGGCGGCGTGCATGGCACTGCCGTAGGTCTTTCCCGAAGCCTGCCGGGACAGGAAATCCGGCTGCCGCCAGCTGCGCTCTGTCGGCTTGGCGTTGCCCGCGCTTTCCGCCGCCTCCGCATCCTTCTGCCGTCCCTTCCGGCCGGTGGCCGTCTGCTTGGAGGGAGTTTCGGTTGCGGCGGTGTGCGCGTACCGGTAGGACAGTGCCGATCTGAGCATTCCTTCCAGGTTCTCCGGTATCGCGGCGGTTTCCTTCGGCTCCTCGCCGGAGGCCTGGGTCTGCGCCTGCTGGGGCTTTGGGGTCTCAATGCGCCACAGGTATTCTCCGTGGGTCAGAGTCTCCGGCCTTCCGCCGATGGCGTGCAAGGCCCCGGCCTCGATTCTGCCCATTGCCGCCAGCAGCACCCAGTCGCCCATGCAGTCGGCCTCCCGGCACAGCAGCTCCCCGCCGTCAAAGTCCCGGCGCAGGGCGATGGTCTGCAAATCCTTTTCCAGGGTCTGGGAGGCGTAGGTCATCACCAGCCGATCCTTGGCCCGGGTCATGGCGACGTAGAGCACCCGCATTTCCTCGGAAATACTTTGAGCTGCCATTCTGGCTCCAATGGCCCGCTTGGCAAGGCTGGGATACCGCACCCGGGTCTGCCGATCCACCGCGCTGAGGCCCAGCCCCAGCTCCTTGTCGCAGAGAATTTGCGCCCGCAGATCCTCCTGATTGAACCGCCGGGAAAGGTTGCACAGAAACACCACCGGAAATTCCAGTCCCTTGGACTTGTGAATGCTCATAATGCTGACGCACCCGGCTCCCGCCGTACCGGAGACCACCAGCCCCCGCTCCTGCATTCTGTCCAGGTGATCCAGGAACGCCGCCAGCGACCGGTGGGTGCCGCTTTCAAAGTCACAGGCATACTGAAAGAAGGTTTGCAGATTCTCCGCCCGGGCCTCGCCGCCGGGCATGGCCGCGAAAAGGCTGTCCAGCCGGGTTTCCGCCAGCGTTTTTTCCAGCAGTCCCGTCAAGGTGCTGTATCTTGCTTCCCGGCGAAGATCATTCAGCACCCGGAGGAATTTCTCTGCCTTTGGCTCCCGGCTGGCAAGCAGCGCGTCATAGAAGCTGCTTTTGGTCTTCCCTGCCCGGATTCCCGCCAGATCGTCCGCGGTAAAGCCAAATACCGGGCTTGCCAGAATGCTGAGCAGCGGGATATCCTGCCTGGGATTCTGAATGGTCTGCAAAAGGCTTCGCAGGGTCTCCACCTCCCGGGTTTGCAGCAAATCCGTTCCGCCCCCCGTGGTGCAGCGGATGCCCCGGCTTTCCAACGCCCGCTGGAAGTATCCGGCGGCACTGCCCGGAGAGCGCAGAAGAATCACGATATCCTCCGGCCCCACCGGCCGCAGACTGTCCTTTTCCCGGATCAGAGTGCCGTTTCCCAGCATTTCCTGAATCCGTCCGGCAACGAAGTCCGCCTCCTCGGCATAGGTATCAGAAACCGTCTCCAAGGTGTACAGCTCCACCCCCGGCTCCGGCAGCCGTCCATGGGGCACGCCCTCCCGAAGAGCCTCCGCTTCGGTGTAGTACAGACCGCCCACCTTCGGGGTCATACAGGCGGTGAATACCTGATTCACCCCTTCAATGACCTCCGGGCCGGAACGGAAATTGTGGCTGAGCAGCACCTTCCGTCCCTCTCCGGGCTGAGCCTCCTCCGGGCTTCCGTATTGGTTGTATTTTTCCAGGAAGATTCCGGGATCCGCCAGCCGGAACTGATAGATAGACTGCTTCACGTCACCAACTAAGAAGCAGTTCTGCCGTTTCCGGCTGAGGGCGTCAAAAATGGCATCCTGCACCGCGTTGGAATCCTGGTATTCGTCCACCAGGATTTCCCGGAACCGACTGCCGATTTCCCCCGCTGCCACGGTTGGCATTCCACGGGATTTTCCCAGCAGCAAATCCAGGGTGTACTGCTCCAAATCGCTGAAATCCAGAATCCTCCGGCTTCTTTTGGCTCGGCGATAATCCTGGGAAAACTGCTCCACCAGCCACACGAGCCCCCGAGCCCCCTCCGCCGACTGGCGCAGATCGGCAAGAACCTGAGCGGAATCGTCGGTGAAATTGCGCAGCTTCTTTTCCAGACCCGCCTTGCAAGCATTCCGGGCGGCCTTGACCTGCTCCGCAAGCTCCGGGTCAGCACTCTTTTTCGGGAATACCAGCCTTCCGTAGTCCACATTCCGGCCGGCCGCGATTTCGTCCCAGGTGGTTTTTTCCTTCATGCTTTCCAGCTGATGAAGGGTATCCCGAAAATTGAGAATCGGTTTTTCCAGCCCGTCGCAGCACTCCATCCGCCGGATACACTGGCGGAATATGGAAATCTGGCTGTCCAGATATTCGCCCAGGTCGTCCATCAGACTCTTTCCCCAGATCGTCTGTCCGGCATCCTGAATTTCCGCCGTTTCCAGCAGTTCCAGGCATTCCTTCAGCCAGCCCTGGGGGTTCAGATGGCACCGGGCGCTGTCATAGACCTTTTCGATGATCTGAGGCACCAGCCGGTCATCCCGGCCCAGGCCCTGGGACTCGATAAAAGCCCGGAATTCCGGTGCGTCCTCGCTTTCATAGGCCCGGTCAAGTAAGTCTTCCAGTACCCGCTCCCGGATTTCCCGGCACTCGTTTTCATCGGCCACCCGGAAATCCGCCGGAATGTCCAGCCGATAGGCATATTCCCGGAGAATATCCGAGCAGAAGCCGTGCACCGTGGAAATCTTCGCCAGAAACAGCCGCTGCATCTGCTTTTGCAGATGGGTCTTCTCCGGCTCCTGGGCAATCCGCTTGCTGAGCTTTTTGGCGATTTTCCCCCGGAGCTCCGCCGCGGCGGCCTTGGTGTAGGTAATCATCAGAAAATCATCCAGATTGGCAGGGTCATTGGGATCCGTCAGATAGGTCATCAGCCGGTCGATCAGCACCTTGGTTTTTCCCGAACCGGCAGCGGCGGAAACCAGCAGCCGCCCGCCCCGATTGGTGACCGCCTGCTCCTGCTGAGGTGTCAGCTTCTCAGCCATGGGTGTTCATCTCCTTTTCCACTTCCTCCCAGAACCGCTGGGCGGTCATGGCCTTGTAATTCCGGCGGCCATCCACATCCGCCTGATGGCACACCGCCCCATAGGGGCAGAAGGCGCAGGCGTTGTGGCTGGTGCCCCGGGTATAGGGATTTGGCTCCACATCTCCGGAGGCAATGTCCTCCACCATCCGGCTGAGCACCCGGAACACGAATTTCTTCAGCAGCTTCAGCTGATCTCTGTCCGCGATATCGCCGGACAGGCTTCCGTCCTTTTTGACGGTGCAGCAAAGTCTTGCGGAATTTTCTCCCGGCTCCATGGCCTTCAGCACCGCCTCGTCCTTCAGAAGCAGTCCTTTGCGCTTCCACTGAACAGCCCGCTCTTTGGAGGCCTGCTCCTCGTCAAGCCTGCCTTCCGCCGAAAGATAAGGGGCTCTGGCCGGAAAATACTGGACACCTGCCGGTACCGGGTGACTGCCGAGCAAGCCTTCGCCCCCTTCCGCCAGGGCGAACAGGTACAGAAGCATTTGCAGCCCCACGCCGTTGAACACGTCGCAGTAGTCAAAATCCTTTTTGCCGGTTTTGTAGTCCACCACCCGATAGTAGGTGCTGGCCCCGGAATCCCACACGTCCACCCGATCCACAAAGCCCCGGAGCACCGCGTTCATTTCCGGATTTTCAATGGCAATGGCAGGCATGGCCTCCCCCCGACCGAAGCCCAGCTCAAACTGCTCCGGCCGGAATTCCGACTGGCTCAGCTCCGCCCACAGCTCCCGCACCACCATGTCCAGCTCCTCCAGATTCCGACGGAAGAGGTAGCTCATCCGCTGGCTGTCCAGCTGCCGGAACCGCTCATCGGCATAACGCTCACTGAAATCGTGGGCAATTTTCATGGTTTCATCCAGGGTCACCTGGTGGAAGCCCCCCATGTCCCGGACGCACCGGGCGGTATTTTCCAGCACCGCATGGACATAGGTGCCAAATTCCGCCGGGTCGATGGCCGCCTGCTTCCGCTCCCGGGCACGAAGACCGTATTTCAGAAAATAGGAAAGCCGACACTCCGCCTGCCGGTCGATCTGAGAGGCGGACAGATTCAGCGTCCTGCCATAGAGCCCCTCCACGCGGTTCCGCTCCACCCTTCCCAGGGTATAGCCCTTTGCGCCCTCCGTCTCCCGATAGCCGGGAAGCACATCCAGCCGTTCCGCCAGGCTCTCCGCGTCCCATCGGGCAAGATATACCCCCGCTTCGGTTCCATCTGCCTGGGCAAAGCCCGGAAGGCTCACTGTCTCGGTCTCGCCCCCTGCCAGCTTCGCCAGCCGATGATACAGAAAGGATGGCTGCTCCCCGGCGCAGCTGACGAGAATGGATTGCCGCGCCCCGCAGAACACGCCGTAAATCTCCGCAAATTCCGCCTGAATGCCCTCTACGGAGCCGCCGGTGAGGGGCACTCCCAGAGAGCGCAGCTGCACCCGTTCCTGATCTGTTAACACACCGGCGGAACCGCTGTAGCCGGGGAGCTTTCCTTCCTCCGCACCCAGCACGATCAGATGCGCCTGCCGGTTGCAGCGCATGGCATCCACCGGGCCCATCTGCACCGCGTCCAGCACCGGCGGAATAGTGCCCACGTCGTACTGGCTCAGCAGCAGCCGCAGAAGCCGCACAAAATGCTCCGTCTCCCAAGCCGTGTCTCCCAGCACCGCATACATCTGCTCCAGAGCGGAAATCAGAATTTCCCACAGCTGATTTAAGATCTGGGCCTGTCGGGGCTCCCCCTCTGCTTCCAACTCCCGGGCAAGATCGGTGAGCCTCTGCGCGAGACGGGTTTCCTCCAAAAAATCGTAGAGCCCCAAAACCTGCTGCTTCAGGCTGACCGCCTCCCGGAACCGATTCCGCAGCCGGACGAGCGGGTCAATCATCTGCGCCCGGGCAGCATTCAGAGCCGCCAACCGGGTCTGGGAATCCTCATCCCACACGCCGCCAAGGCCATCCGGATGGCCCGTCCAGTTTTCCGTCCAGGCCTTTCCCCGCAGAGCCCAGGTGACGGCGTAGTTTTCCACCCGGTCACAGGTGTCCACATCCAGGGGTGACAAGGGCGCACGCAGATACCCCAGCACATCCCGGAGCTCAAAGCCCCCTACCGCCGCTTCCAGGCCGGAAATCACCGTGGCGATGACACCGGTGGTCAGGATTTCCTCGTTGCCGGAGCGGTACAGCGGAATGTGAAACCGGTGGAACACCAGATCCATAAAGGGCTGATAGGCCCCCATGTCCGTGCACACCACCGCAATGTCCCGATACCTTGCCCCATCTGCCGCCAGCTCCCGCACCCGGTGAGCCGCCAGCAGGCACTCGGCATAAACACTGCCCCGGCGGACAACTTCCAGGCTTCCCTTTGCCTCGCCTTCCGGAATGCTTCCCTGAAACAGTCTTTCCCGCACCGGGCCCAGGCCGTCCTGCCGAGGTTCGATGGTCTCCACGGAAATGGGAACCCCCGCCCGTTTGGCGGCGTTATACAATAGCTTTGCCGTCTGCCCGGCCTTCTCAACGGCCAGCAGCTTGGAGTCCACCTGATCGCAGTTCAGGCTGATGGTGACGTCCTTTGCGTTTTCCATCAGAAATTCCAGAATCGCCAGATTTTGTCTGGTAAAATCCGGGAAACCGTCTATGTAAAATACATGCTCCTGGGCAAAGGTGCCCTCTTCCAGCTGCTCTAAAAGCCAGGTCATCTGGTCTCTGGGATCCCGCTTTCCCCGGGCGCAGAGGCTGTCGTAGCCTGCCATCAGCAATGACAGTTCCTCCAGCTTTTGGGCAAGAGAGCCTTCCGTCCGCCGGGAAGCTTCCATTAAATCTCCGGGTGTAATGCAGCACCGCTTGAACTCGTCCACCGCGTCAATGAGGCCTGTCAGAAACTCCGGCTTGGTCTCCACCGCCGCATAGGCCTTTAATTTACTGCTCAATTGCCTTGCCGCCGCTGCCATGGCCACCACCCGGCCGCCGCCGTCCAGACACTCTACCGCACCCTTGCCCATGGTGTCCGACACCCGGCGGAACAGCCGGGTAAAGGACAGCACCTCCGCGTAGCGGCTGGCGGTGTCCCCCGCCGCCTGGCACAGGTTCCGTTCGGCCTCATGGCTGATGAGCTCCGGCACCATCAGAATCCGGTTTCCCTGCCGATTATGAACATCCCGGGCAATCCGTCTGTAAATCTCGTCGGTGTTGGCCGTCCAATCCTTTCCCAAAAGCAGATGCACCATATGCCCCGCCTCCTTTTTTCTCTATGATACTACAGAATTCGTCCCAAAAAACGGGTATGATTCCAGTTTGGTTTCCAACTGTCCCAGGGCATCCAGCAGAAAAAAGCGAATGGAGCAGTCCTCCTGGGTCAGGCTCTCGGTAAGCCCCTGGTTCATTCCCGCCGTCTGGGCCGTCTCACAGAAGTCCTCGCTGGTAGCGCTGAAACACAGCTCCGGGAAGGCCACACACCACCAGTTCTTACCGGCTCCCTCGCCTATGACAATCCGCAGGGATTCATAAACCCCCGCAGGCAGGGAAAAGCTATCGTACTTGCGGACATCAAAGGCCTCCTTCTGAAGCGTCACCACCGCCTGGGCATCCACCCCTGCCGCTTTCAGGGTATCATTGGCAATTTCCTCAAGTTTTGGCAGATTCTCTCTCAGATAGGCTTTTGCCTGGTTTACGTCCCCAACCATCTTCAAATCCGAGCGGATGCTGCCCAGCACCGCGTCCCGCACCCGAAGCTTGACAGCCTGGTCTTCGTCGCTGTCGGAATTGGCCACCACATGAAGCCGGATCAGCTCCCGATTCAAAAATTCCCGATCCCGAACCAGTCCCACCGTCCACATAAGCGCCGCCAGCAGCAGACAAATTCCAATGCGCTTTCCCATTTGCCTCATAAAAAACACCGTCCATACTGAAATACTCCCAGTATGGACGGCAATTCACAAAGTTATACGGGTTTTCCGATAAACACCCGGGGATAGTTTTCCTTCAGCATATTGCACACCACCGCGGCGTATTCAAAGCTGTCCATAATCGCGAAAATCGCGGAGCCGGAGCCGGTCATCTGCTGGGCAAGAGCTCCATAGCTGTGGCAGACGGACTTAATGTAATTCAGTTCCAGATGCTCGGAGGTCACAACAGGGTCAAAGACGTTGCACACGTTTTCCGCAACCTTGCCCAAATCTCCTGCCAGAATCGCCGCCTCCATGGCTCGGTTATCCGGCCGATCGGCGATGGCCACGGTGTCGATCTTCTGATAGAGCTCCGGGGTGGACACGGAGAAATCCGGCTTGCAGATCACGAAGGTACAATCCGGCATATCCGGCAGCTTCCGCAGCCGCTCGCCTCTGCCCTCCACCATAGCCGTTCCGCCCAGTACGCAGAAGGGCACGTCGCTTCCCACCAGCGCACCCAGCTCTGCCAGCGCCATAATGGATAGAGGGGCATTATAATGCCGGTTCAGCGCCCGGAGTACCGCCGCCGCGTCCGCGCTGCCGCCGCCCAGTCCCGCGCCGGAGGGAATCCGCTTGAGAATGCGGATCGCCAGGCCGCCCGGATCCTTCTTCAGGGTCTCGCAGAAAACCCTTGCCGCCTTCCAGGCCAGATTGCTCTCGTCCGTGGGAATCTCCGGGTTGGTGCAGGTAAGAACCCAGGGCTTTCCCGTGCCCACATCGATCTCCACATCGTCCCGGACGGAGATGGTCTGCATGACGCTCTGCAAATCGTGGTAGCCGTCTTCCCGCTTTCCCAGCACGTCCAGTGTCAGGTTCACCTTGGCGAACGCGCCTTCGTATAGTGTGGTCATGGTAAGTACCTTCCTTTTTCCGTTTTCTGTCATTATAACGGAAACGCCCCGGTTTTTCAATCGCAATCCTGATAAAATTTCAAAATCCGCATATTCTATGGACATCACCCAAAGGGAGGTTTGATTTATGGATACGCTTGCGCTGATTTTTTCCATTATCGGCTGCATAAACTGGGGGCTGGTGGGCATTTTCCAGTTTGATCTGGTAGCATGGCTTTTTGGCGGCGCCGGTTCTCTGTTCAGCAGACTGGTTTACACTGCTGTAGGCCTAGCAGGCCTTTGGAGCATTTCCTTTTTGTTCCGCAGAAAAGCCAACATTGAGGGCGAATAGCAAACGGGCAGCTCGTGATGAGCTGCCCGTTCTTTCATAATTTTAATAGCACCGAACCATGCAGGTGACCTTCTGATCGCCGTACTGGGCGGTAATGGAGGTGGTACCGGCCTTGATGGCCTTGACCACACCGTTTTCGTCCACGGAGGCAATATAGGGATGCTCGGAGCTCCACTGAACCTCATTCTGCTCCAGATTGCAGTCCAGCAGCAGCTTGAATTCGTAATACACGCCCAGACGGATGTCCGTCTTCTTCAGCTTCAGGGTTACATTCTTCAGCTGCTGATTGGCCGGTGCGGAGGTGGCGGGCGTAGTCTCCTGCTGAGCGGTGGTCTCCTTGGGGGTAGTCTCCTGGGTGTCCGCCGCCTGAGCCTGAGCCGCCACAGTCTCAGCCGGAGCGGTTTCCGCCACAGTGGTGGGCGGCACCGTGGTCTCCTCGACGTACTTCACGATCACCGGGCACTCCATAGTGCTCACGCCGCAGCGGATGGTGATCACCGTCTCGCCCTCGGAAACCGCGGTGACCTTGCCGTCCTCAGTGACGGTGGCGATCGCCTCGTCCTGGCTGGTATAGATAATCGGGTCGGTGGTGTTCTCCGGGCTGGCTTTTACATGGAGCAGGAACATCTGCCCCTCCTCGCTGAGCTCCACGGTCTTGCCGCTGATGATGTACAGCTCCTGACAGGGGATGCTCAGATCGGTGGTCTGGCTGACGGTGGTTTCCGTCGTCTCGGTGGCAGCCACCGCGGATTTTCCGCCCATATTCGGCAGGAAGAACTTGACAAAGATAAAGCCCGCCGCCATGAGCAGCACCGCGATGAGCACCGTCAGCACGATCACCACCAGGGTGTTCTGGGACTGGGGTTCCTCCTCGTCCTCTTCCTCGTCGTCATAGTCGCCGTCGTCGTAGGTATCCTCGTCCTCGGTCTGCTCCCCGTTTACCTCGTCGAAGTCAAAGATCTTCTTGGGAGTCTCCTGGCTTTCCGACGTTTCCTCCAGCAGATCCTCACTCATAAGCTTTCCCGCCATGTCAGGGGTGCAGCCACAGATGGGACAGCACTCGGCGGTATCCGGGTAGGAGGTGCCGCAAACGTCACAAATTATCTTACTCATTCTGATGCCTCCGGTTGTGAATGGTCTTTCGTCAATACTGGCAGACATTATACCACGGATTTCTGGGAATTACAACAACAAAAGTATTGCTTTTTTTCGACAATTCCATTATGATAGACGGGTAAGCATCCGCTCTCGGGCAGACATGGGTCTGCCGGTGGTCTGTGCCCCGGAAACCCCCATTGCTCCCCGCCGCCGGATGCCAGAAGGAGGCGATAACCATGTCCGAACCCACTCTCATCTCCCCCTTGCTCGACGGCTTTACCATGGGGCAGCCCATGGGCGAGCACGACGGCGTCAGCTGCTGTCCCGCCATCCGGGAAGATAAGAAATATATCGTCAAGATCATTACCATTCCCCCATCCCAGACCCAGCTGGACGCGCTGCTCCTGGCCGGTGCCTATAAGGATCCGGCGGATGCCATGGAATACTACCGTCAGGTCAGTGAGGGCGTTCTGAAGGAAGCGGAATTCCTGAAAAAGCTGTCCCAGCTGGACGGCTTCCTGTCCTATGAAAGCTGGCAGCTGGTGCCCATTACCCGGGGGCGGCTGGGCTATCAGGTGTACCTGGTGGGCAGCTACAAGCGCACCCTGGAAAAGCATCTGCGCAAGAACCCGGTGACCCACCTGGAGGCCATTAACTTAGGCCTTGATCTGTGCGCCGCCCTGACGGTGTGCCGTCAGGCAGGCTCTTTGTATGTGGCTCTGAAGCCCGGAAATATCTTCGTTTCCGACAAGAAGCAGTACCGCATCGGTGACCTGGGCTTTATCCCTTTGAACGAGCTGAGCTATACCGCCCTGCCGAAAAAATATCAGAGCCGGTATACGCCCCCGGAGCTCTTCGACCCAATGGAACCCCTGAATCTCACCGCGGATACCTATGCCGTGGGCATGATCCTCTACCAGCTCTATAATGACGGCCAGCTGCCCCACCGGGACAAAACCCCGGAGGAAGGCTTCCCTTCCCCCATCAACGCGGACTATGAGCTGGCGGAGATCATTCTGAAAGCCCTGAACCCGGATCCCAAGGCTCGCTGGAGCAGTCCCGCCGACCTGGGCAAGGCTCTGGCAGCCTATATGCAGCGCAATGCCGTCAACGACACCCCCATCACCCCTCACAAGCCTCTGGAGGATGCGGCCATTGCGGCTCTGGGCGAAACCGTCACGGAGCCCCCCAAGCCGGAAAACACCGTGCCGGAGGCCGAACCCGCCGACCAATCCTCGGCGGAAGCATCCCCGGCCGAGTCCGAGCCGGATTCTCCCACCGAGGAACCGGCACAGGCAGACACCCCCCAGGAACCGGAGATTGGATCCGAGAACGCCACGGATGAATCGGAGGCGGACGTACCCCAGGAGCCGGAAGAGGAACCTGCGGAAGAACCCCCGTCTGCCGAAGCGCCGGAACCGGAGTCAGAACCGGAGGATGAGACTGCCTCCCCGGAGCCCCAGCCGATTTTGCCCCTTGATCAGCCTTTGACCTATGATGCGGTCATGAAGCTGGACGTGGATTCTCTGGAAGGACTGATGGAGGAACCGGAGGCGGAAGAGCCCTCCGCCCCTGCCCAGCCGCCTAAAGACGATTTTCCCGGCATTCTGGACAAGGCCGAGGATTTGATTCACCATGAGGCCCCGAAGGGCGTGGTTCTGCCGGAAGCTGAGGAAAGTACCGACCCCTTCGCCTTTGCCAAGGACGACAGCGATCTGGATGATGAAAATATCCCCCGGGATCCTCTGATGCCTGAGAACACGCCGAAGGCTCCCGCCAAAAAAGCGGAAAAGAAATACGCCGATTCCAAATATAAGCGCAGAGCCAAAAAGCTCATCGGCACGCTGACCTTCCTGCTGGCTCTGTCCATGGCAGGTCTCGCCGGCTTCTGGTACTATCAGAACATCTACCTTCAGGCCATCGAGAAGATTCTCATCAGCGGCACCCGGGATCAGCTCACCGTAACGGTGGACACCCAGGTCAAGGACTCCATGCTCACCGTGACCTGCTCCGACAGCCACGGCAACAGCAGCCGTCAGCCCCTGAGCGGCGGCACCGCCATCTTCTCCGACCTGAGTCCCAGCACCGTCTATACCATCCAGCTGGATGTCAGCGGCTTCCATAAGCTCACCGGCAAAACCTCCGATGTGTTCACCACCGATGCCACCACCAATATTCTCTCCTTCACCTCCGTAGGCGGCACCAAGGACGGTTCCGTGGTGCTGAACTTCACCGTGGAGGGCGATGAGCCCAGCCGCTGGACGGTTCACTATGAAGCCGAGGGGGAGGAAGCCAAGGAAATCACCTTTGAGGGGCACTCTGTGGAGATTACCAGTCTTACCGTCGGCAAAATGTACACCTTTACCCTGGATGCCGGAAACGCCCTGACCCTGGGCGGTCAGAAATCCATTCAGCTTATGGGCTCCCGCCTGATTCTGGCGAATAACCTGCGGGTATCCGCCAACAGCGACAGCGAGATTACCCTGACCTGGGACGCTCCCGGCGATGTGGTGGTGGACAGCTGGAATGTGCGCTGCTACGGTGACAAGGGCTATGACGAGCGTCAGACCGTCACGGACACCCAGGCGACCTTCGTGGGCATGGATCCATCCAGCAGCTATACCCTGGAGATTGTTGCCTCCGGCATGACCAAGCCTGTGAGAACCGGCATCACCGTCAACCCCATCCGGGTTGAAAGCCTCACCGTTCAGGATACCGATGCCCGGAAGCTTACCGCCTCCTGGGAGTTTGCCGGGAACGCGCCTAAGGGCGGCTGGCTTCTTCTGTACACCATCGATGGCGGCGGTCAGAGTGTTGTAAAGTCGGACAAGGCCACGGCGGACATCACCCCCAGAATTCCCGGTGCCAAGTATTCTCTGACTCTGCAAGCCGCCAACGGCACCTCTGTCCTGGGCGGAACCCAGACCTACACCTGTCCGGCAGTTGCGGATTTTGATCAGTTCGGCTTCTCCGTCCATTCCCTTCAGGCCGACCTGCTGGTCACCCCGGAGGGTACCTGGCGCGCCGAGGATATCGACTCTGCCGACTTTGCCACCGGCTTCTCCCAGGGCGACAGCATCTCCGTCGCCCTACGCAGCACCGAATCCTTCTACCTGCCGGGCACGGAGGTGGAGGTTCTCTACGCCATCCGGGACAGCTACGGCAATGTACTCTCGGACTACACCTCCACCCAGAAGCTTTACTGGAAAAACATCTGGAACGGTGGCAGCAGCCAGGCCGGCGAACTGACCCTTCCCAAGGTGCCCGATCAGGCCGGAAGCTATGTGCTGGATCTGTACATCGAGGGAATGCAGCTTGCCAAGCTCCCCTTCACCATCGGCTAACATCACGCGCGGCTCCGGGAAACCGGAGCCGCTTTGTGATTTATGCCAAAAGAACCCGGGCTTTTTCTGCCGGAACTTATGCGTATCCCTGAAATTCGGATTTATTCACACTTTTTGCGAATATTTGTGATATCATCAGGGAAAATCCAATGATCGAGGTCTTGAAAATATGCGCGGAAAAAGCCATCTGATCATCGCCCAGTATTTGCTGGATCACTACATGCCGGATATTCCCAAGCGGTACCAGCTTGCCTTCCGGCTTGGCTGCATCGAGCCGGATCGGAACCCGGCAACCTATCTGAAAGGTTCCCTTCGCTGCCAGTGGCTCCGGGGGCACAACTATAAAAACGCCCAGCGGTTCATGACCACCATGGCCGGTCGGCTGGAGGGTCGTCAGCGGCTGCACCTGTACGATTACTACACCCTGGGCAAGCTGATTCACTATACCACGGACGCCTTTACATACGCCCATAACGACACCTTCCCCACCCAACTTCGGGAGCACAAGCAGTACGAGGATGCCCTACAGATTTATTTTCTGTCCTTTATGGCTCATAACCCCAAGGTCACAGTGCCTACGGACGAGACCATTATGGGCGCGATTCAAACCTACCACGAAAAATACGAACGTAAGGCCTCCGATATCCACCGGGATTCCCGGTTTGCCCTGAATGCCTGCTGCTGCGTGCTGGCAACTCTGTGCCTGAAGGTGGTCTTCTGACAATTCTTCCGGGAGGTTACCCATGCAGCGACTGTTTTCCATGTGCCTGGAAGCGGGAATCGCGTCTTTTTTCCTGATTCCGGCCTTCTGGGGTCTGAACCGTTTTTACTTCCGCAACGCAAACCGGGCAGCTGTCTGCCTGGTTTTCTCTTTGTACCTGGCGGCGGTGGACGCAGTGGCAGGGCTTCCCAGCCTGCTCCGCTTTCACTTTGACCGGAATCTCAACCTGAAGCCCTTCGCCTATCTGTTCTCCGACTTTGGGAACAGCTTTCTGAATGTGCTGCTTTTCATCCCCCTGGGACTGTTTCTGACCGTTCTGTGGAAGCGTTACCGGTCTTTTCTTCGGGCGATCCTGTTCGGTTTCGGTTTTTCTCTTGCCATCGAGCTTTTACAGATGTTCACCCGTCGGGCAACGGATGTGAACGATCTGATGACCAACACCCTGGGAGCCGCTCTGGGTTGGTGCCTGGGTCGGATGATCCTGCGGTGCTTTCCCTCCCTGCGCCCCAGCTGGAAAACGGGAGAGGTTTTCGTCACCATCGCCGTCACCTTTGCCGTCCTGTTCTTCCTTCAGCCCATTCCCGCGGCCCGGATTTGGGTTCTCCTTCGGGGCTAAGTCCCTTCGCCTGCGGGAATCATGTTCTTTTTTTGACTTTTTTCTTATTTTCTCTTGCATTATTCCGCCGCCCGTGGTACAATGTCCCTAGCTACAGGACTTGGAGGATTTTTCCATGGTCGCAAACCGGATGAGCAGCTTCTACTTTTACTACTATTACTTTTTCACCTGAAAAGTAATAGTAATTTGTGCTGCAAATCTTCCATAGCAGGAAAGCGTAATTGAGCGCCGCACGAATTACTCGTGCGGCGCATATTTTTTAGGAGATGTGACTTATGATTGCAATTCTGAAGCCCGGAACCACCCCCGCCCAGACCGACCACCTGGTCAGCTGGCTGAAGACCATGAACCTGGACGTTCATATTTCCCATGGCGAGGAGGTCACCATTCTGGGTCTGGTAGGCGACACCACCCGGGTGGATATCGACCTGCTGAAAAGTCTGGAAATGGTGGACACCGTCAAGCGGGTATCCGAGCCTTTCAAGCAGGCCAACCGGAAGTTCCACCCCATGGACACCATCGTCGAGGTGGGAAACGCCCGGATCGGCGGCGGCTATTTTGCCATGATCGCCGGCCCCTGCTCTGTGGAGTCGGAAGCGCAGATTGTGGAGGTTGCCCAGGCGGTGAAGGCCTCCGGCGCGAACCTTCTCCGGGGCGGCGCCTTCAAGCCCCGTACCTCTCCCTACGCCTTCCAGGGCATGGGTGCCGAAGGCATCCGGCTGCTGCTGAAGGCCAAGGAGGCAACAAATCTTCCCATCGTCACGGAAATCATGAACATCTCCACCCTTGACCTGTTTGCCGATGTGGACGTGATTCAGGTGGGTGCCCGGAATATGCAGAATTTTGACCTTCTGAAGGAGCTGGGCAAGACGAAAAAGCCTATCCTTCTCAAGCGGGGTCTGGCCAACACCATCCAGGAGCTTCTCATGAGCGCGGAATACATCATGAGTGAGGGCAACGAGAAGGTCATCCTCTGTGAGCGGGGCATCCGCACCTTCGAAACCGCTACCCGGAATACCCTGGATCTGTCCGCCGTGGCGGTGCTTCACAATCTGACCCACCTGCCGGTCGTGGTTGACCCCAGCCATGCCACCGGCAAGGCAGAGCTTGTGCCGCCCATGGCTCTGGCCGCTGCCGCCGCCGGTGCCGACGGCATTATGGTAGAGGTTCACAACAATCCTGCCGCCGCCCTGTGCGACGGTGCCCAGTCCCTGACTCCGGCTCAGTTTGACGAGCTGAACCACCGTGTCCAGCGTCTGCGTGAGGTCTTGGTATGAAGGTAGGAATTCTCGGCCTCGGCCTCATCGGCGGCTCTATGGCCCGGGCCTACGCCCTGGAAGGCCACACGGTTTACGCCGCGGAAACCAACGAATCCATGCTGTCCTTTGCCATGCTGGCAGGTGCCGTCCACGGAAAGCTGGATGCGGAAACCATTCCCCAATGTGATCTGATTCTCCTTGCCATCTACCCGGACGGCAGCGCCTCCTGGCTGGAGCAAAACGCTCCCTTTGTTTCCAAAGACGCCCTGGTCATGGACTGCTGCGGTGTGAAGCAGGAGGTGTGCCGCCGGTGCTTCCCTGTGGCAAAAGAGTATGGCTTCACTTTCGTCGGCGGCCATCCCATGGCCGGCTTCCAGTTCTCCGGCTTCAAGTACAGCAGAGCCACTCTTTACAATGGTGCGCCTATGGTGCTGGTGCCCCCGGTCTTTGATGACATCGCCCTATTGCAGCGGGTGAAGGACGCTTTGAAGCCCTGCCATTTCGGCTCCTTCTCCGTGACCACTGCTGAAGAACACGATAAAATGATTGCCTTCACCTCTCAGATGCCCCACATTCTGAGCAATGCCTTTATCAAGTCCCCCACCGCTCTGAAGCACAAGGGCTTCTCCGCCGGAAGCTACAAGGATCTGACCCGGGTAGCATGGCTGAACCCCCAGATGTGGGCAGAGCTGTTCCTGGAAAACCGGGAAAATACCCTCTTCGAGTTGGACTTCTACATTAAGAGCCTTCAGCAGTATGAGCAGGCCATCCGCAATTCCGACATGGACACCCTGGTTCGGCTTCTGGACGAGGGCAAAAAGCGCAAAGAGGAGGTGGACGGATGAATACCGTCACCGTCAGTGCATCGAAAACCTATGACATTCTCATCGGGCCCGGTATCCTGAAGGAACTGGGAGTCCGGGTTCAAAACCTGGGAAAGGCGCAAAAGGTCTGCCTGGTCAGTGAAACCAGCGTTTTCCCTCTCTGGGGGGAAGCTGCCCTTTCCAGTCTGAAGGATGCAGGCTTCGATGTCTGCTCCTACGTCTTTCCCGCAGGCGAGGAAAGCAAAAACGGGGAAAATCTTCTGAAACTTCTGAACTTTCTGGCGGAAAACGGCCTGACCCGGTCGGACATTCTCGTTGCCCTGGGCGGCGGTGTCACCGGTGACTTAGCCGGTTTTGCCGCCTCCTGTTTCCTGCGGGGCATCCGCTTTGTCCAGGTGCCCACTTCCCTGCTTGCCGCCGTGGATTCTTCGGTAGGCGGGAAAACCGCCGTGGATTTGCCTGCGGGCAAAAACCTGGCCGGTGCCTTCTGGCAGCCCAGTCTCGTCATCTGTGATACGGACACCCTGGACACCCTGCCCGTTGACATTTTCCGGGACGGCTGCGCCGAGGTCATCAAATACGGCATTCTCTACGATCCCAAGCTATTTGCCCATCTGGAAGAAAGAGGTCTGGATTTTGACCGGGAAGCGGTGATCACCCGATGCGTAGAGCTGAAGCGGGACGTGGTCATGGAGGACGAGTTCGACACAGGTGCCCGGATGAAGCTGAATCTTGGCCACACCATCGGCCACGGGGTGGAAGCCCGAAGCAACTTCACCCTGTCTCACGGAAAGTCCGTGGCCATCGGCATGGCCATTGTCTGCCGAGCCAGCGGCTGTCCCGATACCCCCCGGATTCTGGCAATTCTGCAAAAATTCGGCCTTCCCGTCACTACGGGCGAAAGCGTCCAGGACATTTATAACTATACCCTTTCCGACAAGAAGCGTTCCGGCGATACCGTCCGACTGATCATCCCCCGGCGCATCGGCGACTGCGCCATTGTCCCCACCCCGGTGCACACCCTCAAATCCTTCATTCAGGCGGGGTTATAACATGGATATTACCCTTTTTCCCACCCCCTTGCGGGGCGAAATCACCCCCATCCCCTCCAAATCCCAGGCCCATCGGCTGCTGATTCTGGCGGCATTTGCGGATAGCCCCACGGAGCTTCTCTGCTCGGAAACCAACCGGGACATCGAAGCAACGGCAGACTGCCTGAACGCCCTGGGCGCGGATATCCGGCGAACCGATACCGGCTACGTTGTCCATCCCGTCCGAGCCCTTCCCGAAAAAGCGGTGCTCAACTGCTGCGAAAGCGGCTCCACGCTGCGTTTTCTCCTGCCGGTAGCCGGTGCGCTGGGGGTGGATGCCACTTTTCTTCTGGAAGGTCGTCTGCCCCAGCGTCCCCTTTCTCCTATGTGGGAGGAGATGGAGCGGATGGGCTGTTCCCTTTCCCGCCCCACGCCGAGCACCATCCGCTGCGCCGGAAAGCTTCGCCCCGGGCATTACACCATTGACGGCGGCGTTTCCAGCCAGTATATCACCGGCTTCCTGCTGGCTCTTTCCCTGCCGGATTCTCCCAGCGTCCTGGAAATCACCGGCAAGCTGGAATCCGCTCCCTATGTGGACTTAACGAAAGACGCTCTCCGCCGGTTCGGCGCGGATCCGGAGCACCCTGGCCTATGCAAACTCCACTCCCCCGGAACCCTCACCGTAGAAGCGGATTGGAGCAATGCCGCCTTCTTTCTGGCGGCAAACGCGCTTGGCAGTCACCTGGATATTCAGGGTCTGAACCCCAATTCCGCCCAGGGTGACCGAGCCGCCGCTCAGCTTCTCCCAAAGCTTACCCGGAAGGCTCTCACCATCGACGCCTCAGACATTCCCGACCTGGTGCCCATCCTCTCCGTCACCGCCGCCTGCTTTCATGGGGCCGTCTTTACCAACATCCGCCGCCTTCGGCTGAAGGAATCCGATCGGGTGGCCTCGGTGATCGCCATGCTGGAAGCCCTGGGAGGCCATGCGGAAGCGGATGACAACACCCTCCATATTTTCGGAACCGGCCTGGTGGGCGGCACCGTGGACAGCGTGAACGATCACCGGATCGCCATGTCCGCAGCCATTGCCGCCACAGCCTGCGCCGAACCTGTCACCATTCTGGGTGCCCAGTGCGTTCAGAAATCCTACCCCAAATTCTTCGACGAATACCGTCGGCTAGGAGGCCGCTATGAGCAGTACCTACGGTGAACATCTGAAGCTATCCATTTTCGGCCAGTCCCATGGGGCGGCCATCGGCATGACCCTGGACGGCATCCCCGCAGGGCTTCCCGTAAATTTCGATGTCTTGCAGGCCTTTCTGAATCGCCGGGCTCCCGGCCGGAACGATTGGTCCACTCCCCGGAAGGAAGAAGACCGTCCGGAATTTCTGGCGGGAATCCTGGACGGCTTTACCTGCGGCGCCCCCATTGCCGCCGTCATTCACAATACCAATACCCGTTCCGGAGACTATGCCAATCTTGCCGACTGTCCCCGGCCAGGTCACGCGGATTACACCGCCCAGATTAAATACGGCGGCTTTCAGGACGCAGCCGGCGGCGGTCATTTTTCCGGTCGGCTGACCGCACCCCTGTGCATTGCCGGCGGTCTGTGCCTGCAATGGCTCGGCGAAATGGGCATTCGCATCGGCGGAAAAATCTCCGAAATCGCCGGAATCCCCGATGAGGACACTCTCGACCCTCTGAACCCCGATCTGAGTGTCATCCCCACCGACTTCCCCGTTCTGTCCGCGCCTTCCGCTAAGCGTATGCAGGAGGCCATCGCCCAGGCCAGAGCCGAGGGTGACAGCGTAGGCGGCGTGGTGGAGTGCTGGATCACCGGCCTGCCCGCAGGTTTGGGCGAGCCTATGTTCGGCGGCGTGGAAAGCCGAATCGCCCAGATCGTCTACGGCATTCCCGCAGTGAAGGCTCTGGAATTCGGAGTGGGGCAAACCGCTGCCAATCTGCGGGGCAGTCAGTGCAACGACCCCTTCACCATAGAAAAGGGTCAAGTGCGCACTTTGACCAACAATGCCGGTGGCATTTTAGGCGGTATTACGAATGGTATGCCGGTTGTCTTCCGGACGACCTTCAAGCCCACCCCCTCCATCTCCCGACCTCAGAGAAGCATTTCCCTGAGCCGGGGCGAGGACACGGAACTCATTGTGAAGGGGCGTCACGACCCCTGCATCGTCCCCAGAGCCGTGCCCGTGGTGGAGGCCGCCGCCGCCATCGCCGTTTATGATCTGATCTTAAGCAACACCCAGACAAGCAGGAGGAAAGAGACATGGATTTAACGGAAATCCGCCAGGAAATTGACGGAATCGATCAGGAGCTGGTGCGGCTGTTCTGCGCCAGAATGAATCTATCCGCCCAGGTGGCCGACTACAAAAAGGCAAATAATCTGCCCATTTTCGTCCCCGCCCGGGAGCGGGCCATTCTCCAGAAGGTGGCGCGGATGGCAGGGCCGGAAATGGAAAACTACACCCGGGTGCTCTACTCCATGCTTTTCGAGCTGAGCCGGAGCTACCAGAGCAAGCGCAACGGAGAGATCAGCCCTCTGTATCAGACCATTTCCCAGGCCATCGAGCACACCCCCAAGCTCTTCCCCCAGAGCCCCATTGTGGCCTGCCAGGGCGTAGAAGGTGCTTACTCCCAGATCGCCTGCGAGAAAATCTTCAAGTCTCCCCTCATCATGTATTTCAAGAGCTTCGACGCGGTGTTCAACGCCATCGAGCAGGGCATGTGCCAGTATGGCATCCTCCCCATTGAAAACTCCACCGCCGGTTCCGTGACCAAGGTCTATGATCTGATGATCCGGCACAATTTCTCTATCGTCCGCACCTTCCGGCTGAAAATCGATCACAACCTGCTGGCAAACCCCGGTGCCGCTCTTTCGGACATCAAGACCATCTACTCCCACGAGCAGGCCATCAGCCAGTGCAGCGACTTTCTCCACTCCCTGCCCGGAGTAAACGTAGTGCCCGTGGAGAATACGGCTCTGGCCTCGGAAATGGTGGCAAAATCCGGAAGTAAGGAAGTTGCCGCCCTGTCCAGCCGCTCCTGCGCCGAGCTTTACGGTCTGCAATGTCTTGCCGCCTCGGTTCAGGACAAGGGCAACAACCGCACCCGGTTCATCTGCATCAGCAAAAACCTGGAAATCTACCCCGGTGCCGACAAGACCAGCATCATGATGGTCACCCCCCACAAGCCCGGTGCCCTGTATAAGGTGCTTGCCCGGCTGTACACCCTGGGCATCAACGTGACCAAGCTGGAATCCCGACCCATCCCTGACCGGGAATTTGAGTTCATGTTCTATTTCGACCTGGAAACCTCCATTTACTCCGAGGAATACGTTCAGCTGATGTGCGAGCTGGACGAGCTGTGCGAGGAATTCAAGTATCTGGGCAGCTATACCGAGGTGGTCTGATGCAGTGCGGATTACTGGGCAGAAAGCTGGGGCACAGCTATTCCCCTCAGATTCACAATCTTCTGGGGGACTATTCCTATGTTCTTTTTGAAAAAGAGCCTGAGGAATTGGAGAACTTCCTGAAAAATGGGGATTTTTCCGGTCTGAATGTGACCATTCCCTATAAAAAAGAGGTCATTCCCTACCTTTCCGAGCTGTCCCCGACGGCAAAGAAAATGGGCTGTGTGAACACCGTCCTGCGAAGAAGCGACGGCACTCTCTACGGCCACAACACCGATTATTTTGGCTTTACCTCTCTTGTTCGTCATGCCGGGCTTTCGGTTGCCGGAAAGAAGGTGCTGGTGCTGGGCAGCGGCGGCGCCTCAAATACGGCGGTAGCCGCTCTGAAGGATCTGGGTGCCAGCCCTGTTGTCATCTCCCGTTCCGGGGAGAATAACTACCAAAATCTGCACCGGCATACCGACGCCGCCGCCATCGTTAACACCACCCCCGTTGGCATGTACCCCAATACCGGTGTTTCCCCCATCGACTTAGGGCTTTTCCCCCATCTGGAAGGGGTGCTGGATGTGATTTACAATCCGGCTCGAACCCAGCTACTACTGGACGCGGAAAAGCTGGGCATTCCCCGGGAAAACGGCCTGTGGATGCTGGTCGCCCAGGCCAAGGAGGCCGCCGAGGTCTTCACCGGTGGGAAAATTTCCGATGAGGTCATCGAGAAAATCTACCGACAGCTTTCCCATCAGATGAAAAACATCGTCCTCATCGGTATGCCCGGCTGTGGAAAGACCACCATCGGTACCCTTCTTGCCGAAAAACTGGGACGCACCCTGGCGGACGCGGATGAGAAGATCATTGCCCTTGCCGGAAAGTCCATTCCGGAGATTTTCTCCCAGGAGGGAGAATCTGTTTTCCGGAATTGGGAAACCCAGGCTCTGACGGAGCTTGGCAAGCAGTCCGGCCTGGTCATCGCCACCGGCGGCGGCTGCGTCACCCAGAAGCGCAACTACCCCCTTCTTCACCAGAACGGCTATCTCGTCTGGCTGGAGCGGGATTGGAGCAAACTTCCCACGGACGGCCGTCCCCTATCCCAGGCAAATGACCTGGGGAAGATGTACGCCGCCCGGAAGCCTCTTTACGAAGCCTTTGCCGACATCCGGGTTGAAAACACCGACACCCCGGCGGAAACCGTACAACACATTCTGAATGCTCTGGAGGAACTGCCATGAAAATCCTGGTCATCAACGGCCCGAACCTGAATATGCTGGGCATTCGGGAGCCGGGCATTTACGGAAAAAATACCTTCTCTGATCTGCTGACCCTGCTGGAGGACACCGGCAAGGCCCTGGGCGTGGAAGTGGAGCAGTACCAGTCCAACCACGAGGGCGATCTGATAGACAAAATCCAGTGGGCCTACGGCAAAATCGACGGAATTGTCATCAATCCCGCGGCCTACACCCACACCAGCGTTGCCATATTGGATGCCCTGAAAGCCGTGTCCATTCCCGCCGTGGAGGTGCATATCTCCGACGTGGATGCCCGGGAGCCCTTCCGGCAGATTTCCTACGCCGGGAAGGCATGTGAGAAAACCATCAAGGGCCATGGCTTCGCCGGCTACCGGGAAGCTATGGAATACCTAGTAGAAAAGTACGGCTAAAAGCCTTCCCCTGGGAGGGTGGTGCTCCGCGCAGCGAATTCAAATCCAACAATTGCCAGTGGCAATTGCTCCATAATGTAAAGGTGCCGGTCGGGCGGATGAGGTCGCATTCTGAATTTCTGTCCGCACTAATCACAATCCGTACTCTAACAAAATCCCCGGGTTTGGCAAACCGCCAAACCCGGGGCACTGTTTACTTCTTCCGGAACACCAGCAGCTTGCTTCCCACATAATTGAATATCACCACCAGCACCTGGGTGATGAGCTTCCAGATATTCCCGTTCCACCGGAGGCAGTCCACCGTGACGAAAAGAATCGCCGTCTCCAGAACGCCGGATGCCAGTCGGCAGCTGATAAATTTCGCCAATTCCGGGAACACTACCTTGGCAGACCAATCGTGGCTGCGAAACACAAAGGGTTTGTTGGTCAGGTAAGCAAAGGCCACCGCCCCTACCCAGGCGATCATGTTGCTCACCGCCGCGGAAAGGCCCAAATAATTGTACACCGGCAGATAAATCAGGTAGTTGACCACCGTGGTCAGCACCCCAAAAAACAGATAGGACAAAACATCCCAATATTTTTCAATCAGATTCTTGATTTTTTCCATTTCCTTTGCCTCCATTCTTGTTGGAATTATAACATAACCTCCCCTCAATTTGCAACAAAATTCCGCAAAATGCCTATTGACAATTTTATTCTCATTCGGTATAATGCTATCGATAAATGAAGGAGGAATGCACTATGAAGCTTGCATTTTTTGATACCAAATCCTACGACATCCCCGGTTTTGACCGCTACGGCATTCCCGCCGGTGTGGAGATCAAGTATTTTGAGCCCAACCTGAACCGGGACACCGTCACTCTGGCCGCCGGCTTTGACGCGGTCTGCGTCTTCGTCAACGACACCGTAGACGCGGTGGTGGTGGATAAGCTCTACCAGCTGGGCGTGAAAGCCATCGTTCTTCGCTGCGCCGGCTTCAACAATGTGGACATCAAGGCCTGCGAGGGAAAGCTCCGGGTCTTCCGGGTGCCCGCCTACTCCCCTCACGCCGTAGCCGAGCACGCCATGGCTCTGCTTCTGACTATCAACCGCAGAACCCACAAGGCCTATATCCGCACCCGGGATTTCAACTTCAGCCTTCAGGGTCTGGCCGGCTTCGATCTCTACGGCAAAACCGTGGGCATCGTAGGCACCGGCAAAATCGGCCGGGTCTTCGCCGACATCTGCAAGGGCTTCGGCATGAAGATTCTGGCCTATGATAAGTTCCCCAACCCGGACGCGGGGCTTGACTACGTTGACCTGCCGGAGCTGTTTGCCCAGGCGGACATCATCTCCCTCCACTGCCCTCTGACCGAGGAGACTCACCACCTGATCAATGCCGATACCATCGCCATGATGAAAAAAGGCGTGACCATCATCAACACCTCCCGGGGCGCGCTGGTGGACACCGAGGCTCTGATCAACGGCATCAAGGAGAAGAAGGTGGGTGCCGCCTGTCTGGATGTGTACGAGGAGGAAGGCGACTTCTTCTACGAGGACTTCTCCGGTCACATCGTTCAGGACGACAAGCTGGTGCGGCTCATTGCCATGCCCAACGTGATCGTCACCTCTCACCAGGCCTTCCTGACCAGCGAGGCCCTGGACAATATCGCGGCCACCACCGTCAATAACCTGACCCGGTTCTTCTCCGGCGATCCGGATACCTCCACGGAAGTGGTCTATCACAAGTAAGTCCAAAAGTTGTGCCCTGCCGTCCCCGGCAGGGCACATTTTTACATCATACTGAACTCCAATTAAAATCTTTAAAAAAGATTTTAATTGCCTGAAGGGCATGGAGTTCATATGAGACTTGTTTTGTGATTTCTTTCCTTATAAATCACAAAACAGGCAGCGCCGTCAGGCGATGCCTTCCTGATTAAAATTAAGATTTTAATCAGGAAATAGTATCAGAATCCCAGTTCTTCCCCCACCAGCACGAATTTGATCCGTCCGGCCGGGCGGCAGTTGCGGGTAACAAGAATCTGGTTGCAGATGCACTCCGGACTCTTGCAGTTGCCGCAGGAGCCGGTTACCGTGCAGGGGGTCTTCCCGCAGAACCGCTGCTGATTCATGGGTGCGGCCACGGTTCTGGCTCTCGCCATAGCGTCGTCCAGATTGTCACAGACCTTGTTCATGCCCGCGATCACAATGACGGAATCCGGGCCGTAAACAATGGCGGCCAGTCGATTTCCGGTGCCGTCAATGCTTACCATCTGACCGTCCAGGCTCAGACCGTTGGCTCCGCACAGAAACACATCCGCCGTCAGGCAGCGTTTCATAGCCCGGGTCTTTCCCTCGGGCGTTGGCTCGTCGTTCCGATCAATGGCCTGGTAATTGCCCGCCTTGACGGCATCGATGAGACCGATCTGCTGGGCGGACAGGCAGCCGCCCCAGCCAACGGTGGAGCCTTCGGGAATCAGCGCCAGCGCCTTTTCCAATGCCTGAGCCTTATCGGGACAGTAGTAGGCTTCGAACCCCCGGCTGTGCAGATTCTTCACCAGCACCTGGGCCCGCTTGTCATAATAATTCTGTTTCGGTGTGGCCATAAATATCCTCCTCTGATTACGGTTTTCCTTTCTTCCCGGCCTAAGTGCCCCCCCCGGCGGCCCTGACAAACGAAGCACAAAACCGACAAAATTACCCTTTTATTTTAGCTATTTTTCCGGCCCTGTCAATGACTTTTCCCGGCGGGCAAAACGCCGCCCCCCGGCATAGACTGCAATGGAGGTATCAGTCTATGAAAAAGCCCTTATTTACCGGGGTGTGCACCGCCCTGGTCACACCCTTTTTAGCAGATGCCGTGAACTATCCGCTTCTGGAGCTGCTTCTTCGCAGACAGATCGACGCAGGCATCGAGGCCGTAGTGCTCTGCGGCACCACCGGCGAGTCCCCTACCCTTTCCGATTGCGAAAAGCTGGAGATTTTCCGCCGATGCGCCCGCTACGCCGACGGCCGCTGCAAAATCATTGCCGGCACCGGCTCCAACGACACCCGGCACGCCGTGGCTCTAAGCGCGGCGGCGGAAGCAGCCGGAGCGGATGCCCTGCTGGTGGTCAGCCCCTACTATAACAAGGCCACCCCGGAAGGCCTTCTGACCCACTATAGTGCCATTGCGGGAGCCGTACATATTCCGGTGATTGTCTATAACGTGCCCAGCCGGACAGGGGTGGACATTCCCGTCAGCGTCTATCGGGAGCTATCTAAGCTTCCCAACATTGCCGGGGTGAAGGAAGCCAGCACGGATATGGGCAAAATCAGCAAAATCCGGGCAAATTGCCCGGACAGCTTTTCCCTGTGGAGCGGAAACGACGACCTGACCGCCCCTATTCTGGCTCTCGGCGGCCAGGGGGTCATTTCCGTTCTGTCCAACGTCCTGCCGGAGCAGACCCAGGCACTGGCCCGGGCGGCTCTGGACGGGGATTTCGACACTGCCGCGGATTTGCAGCTTCGGCTGCTGCCCCTGATGGAGGCTCTGTTCCGGGAGGTGAACCCCATCCCCGTCAAAGCCGCCATGAAGCTCATGGGCTACGACTGCGGCCCCTGCCGCCTGCCCTTGACTTCCGCTTCCTCCGAAACCGTTGCCAAACTAAAGGAAATCCTGCTCAGCTAAAGGCAATCAAAAGAAGCTTCCCCGATACCAGACGCGCCGAAGTAAAACACTGTCATTGCGAACCAGTCCTCAGACTGGTTCGCAATGACAATTGAATCGTTACCTATAGGATTCTAGCCTTCCGGTTATGCCAGCACCGCCTTATGGAAGACCTTCTTACCCTTGCGGATCTTCACGCCTTCCTTGAGCATTTCCTCGGTGACGGCAAACTGGGCGGAGGGCACCTTCTCGTTGTTCACCAGAACGCCGCCCTGCTCCACCAGCTGCCGGGCCTGCTTGTTGGAGGGTGCCAGGCCGCAGGCCACCATCAGGTTCAGAATGCCGATCTTGCCGTCTGTCAGCTTGTCGGCGGTGATTTCGGTGGTGGGCATATTGGCATCATCGCCGCCGCCCACGAACAGAGCCTTGGCCGCGGCCTGAGCCTTGTTTGCCTCTTCCTCGCCGTGCACCAGCTTGGTCAGCTCGTAGGCAAGAATCTCCTTGGCTGTATTCAGCTGAGCGTCCTTCCAGTCCGCCATGGCGTTGATCTGCTCCAGAGGCAGGAAGGTCAGCATCCGGATGCACTTGAGCACGTCCGCATCCTCCACGTTCCGCCAGTACTGGTAGAACTCGAAGGGAGAGGTCTTGTTGGGATCCAGCCACACCGCGCCCTTGGCGGTCTTGCCCATCTTCTTGCCCTCGGAGTTGAGAAGCAGGGTGATGGTCATAGCGTGGGCATCCTTGCCCAGCTTCCGGCGAATCAGCTCCGTGCCGCCCAGCATGTTGCTCCACTGGTCGTTGCCGCCGAACTGCATGTTGCAGCCGTAGTGCTGGTACAGGTAGTAGAAGTCGTAGGATTGCATGGGCATGTAGTTAAACTCCAGGAAGCTCAGCCCCTTCTCCATCCGCTGCTTGAAGCACTCTGCCCGGAGCATGTTGTTCACGGAGAAGCAAGCGCCGATATCCCGGATGAAATCGATGTAGTTCAGATTCAGCAGCCAATCGGCGTTGTTGACCATCATGGCCTTGCCCTCGCCGAACTCTATGAACCGCTCCATCTGCTTTTTGAAGCAGGCGCAGTTGTGGTCGATGGTCTCCTTGGTCATCATGGAGCGCATGTCCGTCCGGCCGGAGGGGTCGCCGATCATGGCCGTGCCGCCGCCAATGAGGGCAATGGGTCGGTTTCCGGCCATTTGCAGCCGCTTCATCAGGCACAGTGCCATGAAGTGACCCACATGCAGGGAGTCGGCGGTGGGGTCAAAGCCGATATAGAACACGGCCTTGCCGTTGTCGATCATTTCCCGGATTTCCTCTTCGTTGGTGACCTGGGCAATGAGGCCCCGGGCAACCAGCTCGTCATACAGTTTCATATCAAAACCTCCAAAAATAATCAACGCCCTCTGTCAAAATGACAGAGGGCGAAAAATTTCGCGGTACCACCTCAGTTTGGAGAATCCTTGCGGCGTTCTCCCTCACGCCGTCCAGTAACGGCCTTCGCGCTATCGGGCGTACCCGTCTTCCCCTACTTTTGTTCAAGGAAGCCACTCCGGGAGGTATTTCAGCAACCGGAATCCACTGCCTCGCACCAAGCGGCAGCTCTCTGACGATCCCCTGGATACCTACTTCTTCCCATCCACGTGTTGGTGCTATCCTAACAAAGAAGTCCGGGTTTGTCAAGAAGATTTTTCAGCCCCGGAGCATTTCCTCCGCGCTTTTCAGGGTAGTTTCCGTAATATTCGCGCCGCCGATAATCCGGGCCAGCTCCCGCTTCCGTCCCTCCAAATCCAGAGGCGTGACGGAGGTATAGGTACGCCCGTCCCGTTCGGACTTGGCAATGAGCAGATGGGTGTTGGCCAGTGCCGCCAGCTGGGGCAGATGGGTCACGCAGAGCACCTGCTTGTGGACAGCCACGCTTCGCAGCTTTTCCGCCACCTTCTGGGCGGCTCTGCCGGACACGCCGGTGTCCACCTCGTCGAAAATCAGGGTTGCCACCTGATCCTTTTCCGCCAGCACATTCTTCATAGCCAGCATAATCCGGGCCAGCTCACCGCCGGAGGCCACCCGGCTCAGGGGCTTCAAGGCTTCGCCCGCGTTGGCAGACATGTAGAAGGCCACCGCGTCCGCGCCGTTTGCCGTCAGCTCCGTTTCCGTGAACCGGCAGGCAAACTGCACTCTCGGCATATCCAGCTGGGCAAGCTCAGACAGAATTCGCTGCGACATATTCTCCGCCGCCTGCTGCCGGTTTTCCCGAAGAGCCAGGGCAGCATCCCAGGCTTCCTTTTCCGCTTTTTTCAAATTTCTTTTCAGTCGTTCCAGCTTATCGTCGGCGAATTCGATTTCATCCAGTTCTTTTTTCGCCTTGTCCAGATATTCCAGAATATCCTCGCAGGTGGTGCCGTACTTCCGGCGAAGCTTGTGAATCACATCCAGCCGGGACTCGATCTGTTCCAGTTCCTCGGCGGAATAGCTCAGGCTATCCCGGGCGTCCCGAACCTCCTCCGCCGCGTCCTGAACCTGGTACATGAGATCCGACACCCGGTCGTGGAGAGCCGCGAAGCTGTCGCTGAACCGGGACAGCCGAGCCAGGGCATACTCCGCCTGGGCAAGAAGTCCCGAGGCTCCGTCGGAATCCTCCCCACCGTAGAGACACTCCACGGCGGTTTCCATGCCGTTGCTCAGCTTCTCCGCGTTTTGCAGCACTTTCCGCCGCTCTTCCAGCCGGTCGTCCTCCCCGGGCTCCAGCTCCGCCTTTTCGATTTCGGCAATCTGGTATTTGAGGTTTTCCATCCGGCGAAGCTTCTCGCCCTCGTCCATGGTCAGAGCGCCGATTTCCCGGCGGAGCTTCGCCACCGCCTCGTAGCGTTCCCCGTAAGAAGCCCACAGCTTCCCGTTGTCCGCAAAGGCATCGAGAAACGCCAGGTGATTTTCCTCATCAAAGAGGGCGGCAGAATCGTGCTGACCGTGAATATTGATGAGCTGGATGCCCAGCTTATGAAGGCTCGTCACGTTCACGAGGGTTCCATTGACACGGCAGATATTTTTCCCGTCCAGGTGGATTTCCCGGGAAATCACCGTCTCCGGGTCATATTCCACGCCGTTTTCCGCAAACCAGGGAAATTCCGGAACATTCGTAAACACCGCCCGGACGCTGGCCCGCTCGGTGCCGGTACGAATCATGTCCCGATAGGCCCGTTCCCCCAGGATGGCGGAAATGGCATCGATGACAATGGATTTACCTGCGCCGGTCTCACCGGTGAGAACATTGAAGCCACGGTCAAATGAAATATCCGCACACTCAATGACCGCGATATTCTCAATGTGCAGTAAGCTCAGCATGACCGCTCCCCCTTCCTTTAGTTCAGCAGGTTTCGGATTTCTCCGCAGAAGGCCGCCGCGGCGTTGGTGTCGCGCATGATGATGATGACCGTATCGTCACCGGCGATGCTGCCAAGCACCACGCTCCGGCTCATGGTATCCAGCGCCGAGGCCGCCGCGTTGGCAAGACCCGGCAGGGTGTGAATGACAATGATATTCTGGGCATAGTCGAAGCTGGTGACGCACTCCCGGAAAATGGTGTTCAGCCGTCCCGTGAAGGTGCCGGGCACCTCTCTCGCCGCCGCCGTATAGTGGTAGGTTCCGAAGCTTGTCAGCTCCTTGATGATCCGCAGCTCCTTGATGTCCCGGGAAATGGTCGCCTGGGTGCTGTTAAAGCCCGCGTCCCGCAGAGCCTGCAAAAGCTGCTCCTGGGTCTCCACATTGGTGGTGGAGATGATCTCCATGATTTTCGCCTGTCGTTTGGATTTCACTGCCCATTCCCCTTTCTCACTTACTGAACTTGGAGTTGACTACATCGTAGAAGCTTCGCTCCTTCAGCCGCACCAGCCTGGTCTCCAGGTGGGACTTGCGGATGGTGGCCACGTCCCCCATATTCAGCCGCACCGCCCGTCCGCCGTCTACGGACAGATAGGCGTTGCGCCGGGCGTTGAGCACCTGCTCCACGCTCACCACCCGCTTGTCGGAGGCCACAATGCACCGGCTTCCGATCTCGTGGGCGCAGATGGGAGTGATGATGATATTTTTCGCCTCCGGCTCCACAATGGGGCCTCCGGCGGAATAGCTGTAGGCCGTGGAGCCGGTGGGGGTGGAAACCACCACGCCGTCACCGCCGAATTCCATGGCGCTGACTCCATCGCACTTGACGCACAGATGGACAATCCGAGCCACCGCCCCTTTGGTCACCACCACGTCGTTCAGGCAGATGTCGTGAAACAGAATATCCCGCTCCCGCTGGACGGTCACGTCCAGCATCATCCGGCTGTCCAGAGTGTATTCCCCCCGTGCAACCCTTGTCAGCTTGTCCAGCTCCGTGCTTTCCAGCTCAGCCATAAAGCCCATGGTGCCGATGTTGACCCCCAGAATGGGAATCCCCTTCCGGGTAGCGGCCTTGGCCATGTGCAGAATCGTGCCGTCTCCGCCGAAGCAAATTACCATCTCTGCGTTGGGAAGCTCCCGATCCAGCCGGGAAAACCGCAGGTCTCTGGGAAGCTCATAGCTTCGATCCACCTCAAAAGGGAGACAAATCCGGGTGTTGACCCCGGCCTCCTTCAGAATCTTCGCCGCCTCCCGGACGGTCTGAAAATTCTTATCCCGATAGGGATTGGGGGTAAGAATCACATTTTTCACTTCTTATTCCCCCTTGTCAAGCGTCCTATGAGCCTGCTCCACAACGAGTGCCGTATCCGGGCAAATGCCGGGCACGTCCGCAAGGCTCAGGTGACCCAGAAACTCAATATTCCCCTCCGGCCCCTTCACCGGGGAGAAGGTCAGACCCAGGATCCGAAAGCCCAGCTCCTCTGCCAGCGCCACGAAGCCGTCCAGCACCTCCTTATGAGTAGCCGGTTCCCGGACAACTCCCTTCTTGCCAACCTTTTCCTTCCCCGCCTCAAACTGGGGCTTGATCAGGCAGAGCACCTGACCGGTGGGTTTGAGAAGGTTCTTGATGGCGGGCAGGACGATTTTCAGAGAAATAAAGCTCACGTCCACCACGGACAAATCCAGGGGCTCTCCCAGCTGCTCCGGGGTCACATAGCGGATGTTCGTCCGCTCCATGACCACCACCCGGGGATCGCTGCGGATTTTCCAGTCCAGCTGACCGTAACCCACGTCGATAGCGAAGACCTTTTTCGCCCCCTGCTGAAGCAGACAATCCGTGAAGCCCCCGGTGGAAGCGCCGGAATCGCTGCACACATATCCCTCGGGCTTTACGCCGAAGTCCCGCAGTGCCTTTTCCAGCTTCAGACCGCCCCGGCTGACATAGGGGCACACCGCCCCCCGGACCTCCAGGCTCACGGTTTCCTCATAGGAAACTCCGGGCTTGTCCGCCTTCTGTCCGTTGACATATACCAGTCCGCTCATAATAATGGCCTGGGCCTTGGAGCGGGTATCCGCGTAGCCCTGCTCGGTAAGCAGAACATCCAGTCGTTTTTTCACTTTCACCGGGCAAGCACCTTCCTTACATATGCGGCAATGGAATCGCTGTCCAGCCCGCACCGCCGATACAGCTCCTTCAGGGAACCGTGGGGCACGAAGTCCCCGCCCAGATCAATGCCGTGAATTTTACATCCCGGCAGAATTTCCTCCAATGTCCAGCCCAGGCTTTCCCGGATTCCGGAACCGGAGGCCGTTTCCTCAATAATAACTGCCTGTGGAATTTTTTTCAGGCGTTCCGCCAGCTCTTCGGCGGGCAGAGGCCACACACTGAGCAGCCGGAGGACACAGGCATCGATTCCCTGCTCCTTCAATTGCTCGGCTGCCGCCAGCACATTGTCGAGAGTCGATCCGTAAGTAATCAGGGCTACCTCCGTGCCTTCCCGGTGACATTGCACCAGGTTTCCTTCCAGACCCTGCCAGCTGCTTTCCTTATAGCTGCCCTCGGTGCCTCTGGGGTAGCGAATGGCCACCGGGCCGTCGTAATCCCGCACCGCCCAGCGGAGCATGTCCTTCTGCTCTGCCAGACTGGCCGGATTCAGAATCCGCATTCCCGGCATCTGCTTCAAAAAGCCGATGTCAAACACGCCGTGATGGGTAGGGCCGTCGTCGCCTACCAGACCCGCCCGGTCGATGGCAAACACCACATGCAGGTGCAGCAGCGCCGCGTCCTGCATAATCTGATCAAAGCCCCGCTGTAAGAAGGTAGAATACAGGGCCACCACCGGAACCATCCCCTGCTTGGCAAGTCCACCTGCCATGGACACCGCGTGTTCCTCCGCAATGCCCACGTCAAAGGTGCGCTTCGGGAATTCCCGCTGGAAGGCCAGCAGTCCCGTGCCTCCGGGCATGGCCGCGGTAATGGCACACACCCGCTTATCCTGTCGAGCCAGCGCCTGCATGGCAGTACCGAAGCTGTCGGAGTAGCTTACCACCTTGGGCCCCAGCTTCTTGCCGGTTTCCGGGTCAAATTTTCCGATTCCGTGGAATTTCGCCGGATCCTCCTCGGCAAAGGGATAGCCCTTGCCCTTCCGGGTCACCACATGTACCACCACCGGCTCCCGCAGTTCCCGGGCGGACGACAGCAGGGACACCAGTCCCGGCAGGTCGTGGCCGTCTGCCGGCCCCAGGTAAGTAAAGCCCATATTCTCAAAAATGGTAGCAGGCAGCAGCAGCCGTTTCAGCTTGTTCTTCACCCGGCTGCTGAAATTATAAACGGCGCTGCCCAAAGCGGTTTTCTTCATAAACCGCCGGTAGGCTCGCTTGGCGTCCAGATAATTGTCGCTGGAACGGAGCCGGGACAGATGGCTGGACAGGCCGCCCACGTTTTTGCCGATGGACATGGTGTTGTCGTTGACGATAATCACCATGGGCTCGCCGCTGACCGCCGCGTCGTTCAGCCCCTCGTAGGCCATGCCGCCGGTGAGGGCGCCGTCGCCGATGAGAGCCACCACGTCATAATTCTCCTGAAGCAGGGTTCTGGCTCTTGCCATCCCCAGGGCGATGGAAACGGAACTGGAGGCATGTCCCGCCACAAAGGCATCGGTGTCGCTCTCCTCCGGCTTGGGGAAGCCGGAAATGCCGCCGTACTGCCGCAGACGCGCAAAATCCGCCCGGCGGCCGGTGAGCAGCTTATGCACATAAGACTGATGACCCACGTCAAATACCAAGCGGTCGATATTCGTATTAAACACCAGCTCGATGGCAACGCTCAGCTCCACCACGCCCAGGTTTCCCGCCAGATGTCCGCCGGTTTTTGCCACGCTGGAAATCAGGAACTGCCGGATTTCGTCACACAGTTGATTTCGCTCGCCGTCACTGAGCTTCAGCAGATCCTCATGGCTGTTTACTCTCTGTAAAATGTCCAATTCTGACACAACCTAACGTTTTGATTTCTTTTTCTTCAGCCGGTTCCAGGCACCCAGAAGCCGCCCTACCATATGCACGATCTGGGTACAGGAGCTGACCGCGAAGGTTTTGCCGATGGCCTTTCCTCCCACAGTCAGTCCTGCCACCAACGAGGACATGACCAGGGAAACCCCTCTGGGCCAGGCGGTATCCACATGGGTCAGGATCAGCGCCGCGATGGTTGCCGACGCGCTGCCGGAGACGACGCCGCAGATATCCCCCACCACGTCATTGCAGATGGAGCTGACCCGTTCGGCGTTGCGCAGCAGCCGGATGGCCTCCTGGGCGCCCGGCACCTTCCGAGCCGCCATGGAATGAAAGGGCTTTTCATCGGCACTGGCTACCGCCATGCCGATAATGTCAAAAACAATGCCCAGCAGCACGATAAAGAGCAAGATCCCGAAGGCCACGGGAAGAGAGCTGCTGGCCATGACCTCATCGGAGACCAGGCCGATGAGGCCGGAAACCACCAATGTGGTGAAAAAAACCGTGACGACCCACTGGATCGTCCGTAAACGTTCCTTTTGGGAAGCGTCCATATGGGATTTTGCCACAGAAGATTCTCCTCGAAACAGAATAGTCAAAGAAATGACGGCGGCAGGCAGGATAAATCTTACGGCTTAGGTCGGGTTGTTTTTCACCGAGGGGAACCTGCCGTTGCCGCACAGGTCGTTTCCGTTTGATCCCCAGGCTCAAGTGTTGCCAAAAAAATGAGTACCCGATTGCCACTTAGTCCGTACTGCAATCCCCTGCCTGCCCCTTTCGGACAGCCTAGGTGTTTTCCACGGCGGAGTGTTCCATAATCTTAGCCTCTTTTGCAAGCATGGTTTCCGGGAGCAATAACCGCGCTGGCCGTGGCCACGGCAGCGGCGGTCTGTTCTCCCTTCCCCGCATGTTCACTTCAAGGCAGGCTACGCTGCACACAGCACACGATTCTGTGCACCGCCTTGCAGGTTCATACCTGATTCGTACGCGGCGGGGCCCACATGGGTTCTGCCCGTCGTCGCACAAGGTTCAAGTCTCCACGGAAACCGGGTCGTATGCCCCATGCCATTGGGACGCGCCCTGGATCCTTAACCCCCAGCATCCACCCAAAACTGGGCGTAATAAGCAGACACCAGGGACTTCATCGATGTGCCCTTCAAAGGATTTTTAGGCCCTTCCTGGAAAATGGTCACTACGACTAGAATACTGCACCGTCAGCTCCTATTTTAGCATATCATAGCCGAATATACAAGTATTTATTTAATCCGAAATCTTTTGTCTTCCCGGAATCTCCCTGGTTGCCTGGTAGGAAATCCAACAGATTTTTCCTCTCCCGGCACAGTCAGTGAATATTTTTACGGTACATTTTCAAACCAATCCCGGACAATATCCCGGTGGGTCACGGCAATCTCGATATTCCCGATTTCCTCCCGGGTGAAAAACCGCAGTTCTTTCGATTCCGCGCTGATCCGCATTTCCGGCTCCTCCGGCAGCTCCAGGCCGTAGACCACGATCACCATCCGCCAGACGCTTCCGTCCCGGAAAGCGGCGATCCTGCCCGGATTGTCGTAGACCGCTATCTTCCGGAATCGCTCCCTGGGAATCCGCAGCCCCAGCTCCTCATACGTCTCCCGGACGATGGCCTGAAGTCCGGTCTCGCTCTTTTTGCACCCGCCGCCGATGAGACCCCAGATGTCGGAATCCCGCCGCTTTTCCAGCAGCAGCCGTCCCCGGCAGGTAATCACCGCGTTGGCTCCCAGATGAGCCGGCATGGTGGTCTTCGGCGCGTCCTTGGGATCGCAGTTGTAGAAGGTCACAATGGCCATATCTCTTCCTCCGCTTTCTGTTTTTTCCGCTGCGCCAGTCTATCGAACGAACATGTCGTTGCGAAAAGCAGCGCACACTGGTGTGTCCCCACAAGGGGGGATTCCCTTTGGTATATTAGATTATACTCCAACTAACTCTATTTTTCTACCCCAGAAAGCTCGGTTTCCACCTAAATACTTCCGATAAGGTCACCTACAGCAGACCGAAATATTCTGACCCGCTTCCGGCGGTGCGGCCGGGAGATTCTTAAGGGGGCGGCTTTTCGGCAGCGCCCCTTAAGCCGGCTTCTTATCAATTTTCTTGCCGGGACAAGAAAATTGCCCCCGGAGGGTTCGGCACCGAATGCTTCTATGCGTGTGGGAATGCTCATAGAATTCTTTGTTTTAGGCCAGTATGCGCACAGCTTTTTTCAGGAATCTTTTTTATCCCTCTGACATTCCTCCGCAACCGGCTTGGTCACCCCGGTGCGCCGCTCCTTGCTCAGTCCGCCGGCCATGTGGGGCATACTGCCATCGGAAAATTTCGCCCGGCAGATGATGTTTTCTCCGTATTTGTCCCGGAGGGCATCCACCGTCTCGTCCAGCCGCAGCTTCCGCTCAAACTGCTTGGGATCCATCCCGGAAAAGAAATCAAACTGCTGGTAAGGCTCCCCGGAAAGCCGGGTCACCTGAACCCCCAGTTGCCGCAGAGGCGTGATTCCGTCCCAGGCCTCGTCAAAAAGCTGGCACACCGCGGCAAACAGCTCGGTCGTGATGTTCGTGGCACCGCTCAGCACCCGCTGATGGGAAAAATGCCGGAATTCGTTGGTTCGCAGATGGATGCTCACACAGCTGCCGCACTTGCCGTCCTTGCGCAGACGGGCAGCCACGGTTTCGCACAGGCTCAAAAGCACCTGACAGCCCTCCTCCCGGGTCACCACATCGTGGGCGGTGGTAGTGGCGTTGCTGTAGCCCTTGTTTTCCGCAGGCTCCGGGGTCACTGCGTCGGCGTTGCGCCCGTTGGCGAAATGCCAGAGCATCTCTCCCTGCTTGCCCAGCCGCCGCCTTACCATCTTCACATCCGCCTTTGCCAGATCGCCGATGGTGTAGATGCCCATTCTTTGCAGCTTCCGTTCCGTTGCGCTGCCCACGAGAAACAGATCCCGCACCGGCAGCGGATAGAACTTTTGCTCCATTTCCTCCGGGAACAGAGTATGTACCTTATTGGGCTTTTCGAAATCTCCTGCCATTTTCGCCAGCAGCTTGTTGGAGGAAATACCGATGTTCACCGTAAAGCCCAGCTCCTCCCAGATACGTCTGCGCATCAACTCCGCCGCCAGCCTGGGCGGCCCCCAGAGCCGCTGGGTGCCGGTCATATCCACCCAGGCCTCGTCAATGGAGTACTGCTCCACTGACGGGGAAAACTCCCGGAGCATGGCTACAAAGTGCCGGGAGGCCTGGACGTACAAGCCGTAATCCGGGGGGATCACCACCAGCTCCGGGCACTTTTCCAGGGCCTGAAACAGAGGCTCTCCCGTCTGGATGCCGTATTTTTTCGCCGGTGTGGATTTGGCCAGAATGATACTGTGCCGGGAGGCCTTGTCTCCCGCCACCGCCGAGGGCACCAGCCGCAAGTCTTGGCTTTCACCCAGCACCTTCACCCGATAGGCCGCGCTCCAGCTCAAAAAGGCGGAGTTGGCATCCACATGAAAAATCACCCTTTGGCTCATTTCAGCACACCTTTCTCATCAGGCTCCAGGTATGGGTTCGGATGGTGTATTTCAGCTCGAAGAGCCACAGCTTTTGCCGGACGGTAGCTCGGCACAGGAACACCGTGGCCTTGATGCCCACATACTGCACCTGCCGGATATTCACGATCTCCTCAATGTCAACGCGCATGAGCTGATGGGTCTCGTCTTCCAGCCGCAGCCGCAGGGGACGAATTTCCCCGGACGCGCTGTACATGGCAATCACATCCACCGGACACACCTTCTGCATACCTTTCACCTCCTGTTACGGTTCTTTTTCTGACTGTCGAAAAACGCATGTCATTGCGAGCCAGTGCGCACACTGGCGTGGCAATCCGTTCCTCTAAGCCTTCTCCTGGGAGGAGAAGGTGCCCGGAGGGCGGATGAGGTCGCTACTGGAACTATCAAAAAATAATGCGGGAGCCAAAGGTGGAACGAGGAATACGGATTGCCACGTCGGCCGCTGGCCTCCTCGCAATGACATACGCTACATTCAAGCTCTCGGAAGAACCGGGGGATTGCCACACCAGTCTGCGGACTGGTTCGCAATGACATCTTCTATATTTCAGTTCGGACTAGTTCGCAATGACAGCATATCCATTTGCCGCTCTGTTTTTCTACCATTATAATACATTTGTTCGCATAATACAAGTGGTAATTTTCGGTTGCGCCTCCGGGGGAATTTTGCTATAATGGCGGCAGAAAGACATCTATGGAGGAAACATCCATGCTGAAATACCCCTGCCTGGTGCTCGATCACGACGACACCGTGGTGCAAAGCGAACGAACCATCGGCTATCCCTTCTTCTGCTACATTCTCGACCAGTACCGCCCAGGCCAGACCGTGAGTCTTGCGCAGTTTGCCCAGGACTGCTACAGCCTGGGCTTCGCGGAAATGTGCCGCAAACGCTGGAATTTTACCCCCCAGGAGTTGGAGGACGAATACCACGGCTGGATGGACTACGTCATGTGCCACACTCCCGACGCTTTCCCGGGCATTGATTGGGTCATCCGCCGGCAAAAGGAAGAAGGGGGCATGATCTGCGTGGTGTCCCATTCCAGCGTCGTCAACATCACCCGGGACTACGACACCCATTTCGGCGTCCGCCCGGACGCAATCTACGGCTGGGACTACCCGGAAGAACTGCGCAAGCCCAATCCCTTCCCCCTGCAAGACATTATGGAAAAATACCATTTCACCCCAGATGAGCTTCTGGTGGTGGACGACATGAAGCTGGCCTGGGACATGGCCCACCCTCTTGGGGTGAAGGTGGCCTTCGCCGGCTGGGGGCGGAAGGACTTTCCGGAGCTGACGAAGGAAATGACCGCCCTGTGCGACTACGCTTTTTCCACCCCGGAGGCTCTGGAACGGTTTCTGTTTGAGGAGGAATCGCTATGAAAATCGACCACATCGCCCTGTACGTCAACGACCTGAAAGGGGCAAAGAACTTTTTTGCGGAATATTTCCGGGCCGTTCCCAATGAGGGCTATCACAATCCGGCCACGGACTTCCGCTCCTATTTTCTCACCTTCGGGGACGGTGCCCGGCTGGAAATCATGACAAAACCCGACCTGTCCGACTCCGGCAATCTCCTTGACCGCTTCGGCTACGCCCACATCGCCCTGTCCGCAGGCAGCCGGGAGGCAGTGGACGCTCTCACCGCCCGCCTGAACGCCGGAGGCTATCCCACCCTTTCCGGCCCCCGGGTCACGGGAGACGGATACTATGAAAGCAGCGTCCTGGGCTTCGAGGGAAATATCCTGGAAATTACCGTATAATCCTCTTGACAATGATGATATAATGAAGAGGTAAATTTCAGCAGGGAGGTGAGTTGTCTGGAAAAGGCCGGAATCAAGATCATGGCCCGGAATCGGGAGGCCTATCACGAATATTTCGTGGAGGAGGAATTTGAGGCGGGCATTGAGCTTGTAGGCACGGAGGTCAAATCCATCCGGGCCGGAAACCTGAACCTGAAGGACGCCTGGTGCGGCATTAAGGACGGGCAGCTCCTGCTGAATCAGATGCACATCTCCCCCTATGACCATGGCAACCGCTTCAACGTGGATACCCGCCGCCCCCGCCGTCTGCTGATGCACAGGCGGGAGATTATGCGGCTCTACGGCAAGGTCAAGCAGGACGGCTTCGCCCTGATTCCTCTGTCCGTATACTTCAAGGGGAGCCGGGTGAAGGTGAATGTGGGGCTGTGCAAGGGCAAAAAGCTATACGATAAACGACAGGCCGCGGCGGAACGGGACGCCAAGCGTCAGATTGACCGGGCCATGAAGGAGAGAATGCGACAATGAATCCGACTTTTAAGATCACCATGGAAAACGGCGGTGTCATCGAGGGCGAGCTGTACCCCGACAAGGCGCCCCAGAGCGTGTACAATTTCATCGACCTGTGCAATCATCACTATTATGACGGCCTGATTTTCCACCGGGTCATTCCCGGCTTCATGATTCAGGGCGGCTGTCCCGAGGGCACCGGCATGGGCGGCCCGGGCTACTGCATTAAGGGCGAGTTCTTCTTCAACGGGGTCAAGAACGATCTGCGGCACAAGCGTGGCGTTCTGAGCATGGCCCGTTCTTCCTCCCCCAATTCCGCAGGCAGCCAGTTCTTCATCATGCACCAGGATGCCAAGCACCTGGACGGTCAGTACGCCGCCTTCGGCAAGGTCACTTCCGGCATGGACGTGGTGGATGCCATCGCCGCCACCAAGACCGGTGCCCAGGATCGCCCGGTGCAGGAGCAGAAGATTGCCTCCATCACCGTGGACACCCACGGGGAAACCTATCCGGAGCCTAAGAAGCTGCCGGATCCCTACGGTCGGTTCTGAATATTTGACATGTAACGGGCGGCCAATGGCCGCCCCTACAGGAAATCCTTCCTCTTTTTTCTGAATTTGGGGTCGTAAAGGTTTCGACGGGGGTAGTGAGGCTGGAATAGCGGGTCGTGGCGCCTGGCCACGATAAAACGGGCAATTTTTAAATTTAACTGACAACAATCCTGTTGCTCTGGCTGCCTAATTAGGCGCCCATCCTCCCCGGAAGGTCCACGAGCCGGGCTAGGGTGTGATTTGAGTGGAGACCGTGCGTATGGTAAGCTTTGCCCATACCATGCATCATGAAGCTACTGATTCCCGTAGGGTGTTTGCTCCCGCCGGGATGAGGGAATGTAAATAACAAACTGCACCCGGAGAAGTTCTTTCCAAGTTGCCTTCGGACGGGGGTTCGACTCCCCCCGACTCCACCAAGAAAAAGACACCCTGCCGCTGGCAGGGTTTTCTTTTTGACGAATTGAACCAGTCGAAACGGAACATGCCGGTGACGTGTTTCCGGTATCCGGCTTGACGGAAGCTGGTTCTTAGTGTCCTCGATTCCTCCGACTCTACCTGTGTCAGCCTTTCAAAGATTCATCACTTAACTAAAGTTGATGGGTCTTTCTGTCTAAATGGGTCAATTGGGGATGCCCATGAAAAAATCGTCACGAACTTATATCGATAACATCAAAATATTGTTGCTATTTCGATGCACATTATGTAATATGTAAGCAGGAATATAAATGCACATATCTGCACACATTCGCGAAAAAAACAGCCCCATTAATGACACAAAAAAGGAGGAACATCTAAATGGAAAAGAACGATAAGCCTACCCAAAATGATAAGAACCGGAAAATCGACCTCAGACAGCTTGCTAATGAGGCTGGTAAAATCGCTTCCACAGCGGTGGAAGGTGTCAGCCAAGCCACCGTTACTGTTACAGGTAAGACAAAAGAGGTTGCTGCCAAATCGCAACAGGCTATTGTGAATGCTATCGACCAAAACGGTAATGGTGAAATTGATATTGAAGATGTCATTATCATGGGTTTGAAAGTCCCTGGCGTACGCATTGATAGAGCACACTTTTTGCAAAAAGAATTCCAGACCAAGCTTCCGCAAGCGGTGATTGACGATGCCATTGCATACAATCCACTCCATGCCGGTATCTCCTTGGAATTGATTAACAATATTGCGGATGAAGTTATCAAATACGAAAGGACTTGTGTTTCAGGAATTTCTGCCGCACTCGGTATGCCAGGCGGCATTGCTATGGCTGCAACAATTCCTACTGATATTGCGCAGTATTACGGGTATATGCTTCGGGCAACGCAAAAGCTAATGTACCTATATGGATTTCCCGCAATCAATATGGAAGAAAAGGGTCAAACGTTTGATTCCGAAACACTGAATATTCTGATTATCTGCCTGGGCGTAATGTATGGTGCGGCGGGTGCAAGTAATGCGCTGAAAGCTATGGCTAAGGCGTTGGCCGCAGGCGTGGAAAAGCAGCTGTTGCGTAGAGCGCTCACCAAGGGGACAATTTACCCGATTGTAAAAAGTGTAGCAAAATGGTTTAGTGTAAAAATGACCAAGGAAGTTTTTGCGGGATTTTTCAAGAAGGCTATTCCGGTTGTAGGCGGTGTCATCGGCGGTGGCATAACATTTCTATCTTTTAAGCCCTGCTGTGACAAATTGAAAGCCTCTTTGCAGAACACTATGCTCAGTAATCCTGATTATTGTCCTACAGAGGGAGACGATCTTCTGTCCATTGATGAAACTGATAACGTGGCGGAAAATGCGGAGTAACCCAAGTTTATATCGAGCGAATACGGATACCATTGTCTTCTCTACTTAAACTTCAATCAAGGAGCCATTCTATGATTCTCATCACCGGTGCCCACGGCTTTGTCGGGCAAAAGCTTTTCGCCACCCTTCCGGATGCCGTTGCCGCCCCCTCCCTGCGGGATGCTTCCCCGGAGGATATCCGGCAAATCCTTCTGGAAAGCGGTGCGGACACGATTATCCATACGGCGGCCGTTTCCGATATCGGTGCCTGTCAGGCAGACCCGGAGGGCTCCTACCGTGCTAATGTCCTTCTCCCCCTCCGGCTGGCTCAGGCCTGCCGGGGTCGAAAGCTCATCTGCTTCAGCTCCGATCAGGTTTACGGCGGCAGCCCGGAAGAAGGCCCCTACACGGAGGACATGGCCGCCCCGGAAAATCTTTACGCCCGGCAAAAGCTGGAAATGGAGCAGCGGGTATTGGAGGTTCTCCCCAGTGCCGTCCTGCTTCGGGCAGAATGGATGTTTGATCTTCCCGCCCCCAAGCCCAATTACGCCCAGCTTCTGCTGACGGCAGATTCCCTGTCTTTTTCCTCCCGGCAGTATCGGGGCGTCACCTGGCTGAAAGAAGTGGCGCGGAACATGGATGCGGTGTGCCGACTTCCCGGCGGTGTCTACAACTTCGGCAGTGAAACTTCCCTCTCCATGTACGAAATAACCTGCCAGCTAATCGCCTCCCTGGGTCGTGACGTTCCCGTCACCGATGCCCCGCCCCGACACAACCTCTGGCTGAACTGCGAAAAGGCAAAAAAATTCGGTATTTCCTTTTCCCCCGCCGAAGAGGCCGTCCGCCAGTGCCTGGAGGCCTCCGGTCATTTACCACCCAAATAACGTCAAAAAGCCCGGAAGCGGTTGCTTCCGGGCCTCTTTATAATCAGTTGATCTTGATATTCTCCCACAGGGTGTTCAGGTTGCTGAGCAAATCCGCATCCAGATTCCGGTAAGCCAGCCGGTTGTACTCCGTGGCGAAGTCCCCCAGCTCCGGATACAGAACCGCCATGGTATCCTCGCCCATATCCTCAATATAGCCCTCGTTGGTGTAGACGATGCTGTTGGGGGAAGCGTAGTAGGTGTACTCCGCATTGGCAATGGCAGGCTCCTCGGAGAGCATATAGTTGATGAAGATCTCCGCCAGCTCCTTGTTCTGGGCGCAGGTGGGGATGCACATGGCATCCACATAGAAGTTGGTGTTTTCGGGATAGTAGAACTGCAAGTCCACGTTCTCCGCCTGTGCGTCCACCATGGTGAAGTAGTCGCCTGCGTAGTAGGAGCCGATGGCCGCTTCGCCGGACTCCATCATGTTGTAGATCTCATCCATAACGTAGCTCTTGACCAGAGGCCGCTGAGCCAGCAGCTCGTCATAAGCCCACTGCCACTCGTCCTTGTCGGTGGTATTCACGTCAATGCCCAGCTTGTACATGGCAGTGCCGAAGGCATCCCGGGAGTTGTTGTACTGAAGGATGTTTCCGGCATACTTCTCGTTCCACATCAGATCCCAGCCGCCTACATCGGCCTCGTCCACCACATTGGCGTCGTAAATCACACCCACAATACCGTAGGTGTAGGGAATGGAATACTGATTGTCGGGGTCGTAGTACAGACCCTTGAAGGTGTCCTCAATATACTGATAGTTGGGGATGTTGTCGAAGTTCAGGGGCTGGAGCAGACCCTCGCCCACCATCCGGGCGATCATATAGTCGGAAGGAATGAGCACATCGTAGCTCACCGCACCGCTGGAAATCTTGCTGTACATGTCCTCGTTGGAAGCGTAGGTGCTGTAGTTCACGGTCACCTTCTGGCCGTAGTTGGCCTCATACCACTTCTCGAATTCCCGGACGGTCTCGAAGGAGCCTTCGCTGCCGTCGGAAATATACTCGCCCCAGTTGTAAACGTTCAGGGTCAGGCTTTTCTTGCCGCCGCAGCCGGTCAGGCACAGGCACAGCAGCATGGCAGCCGCCAGGATCAGGGAAATGCTCTTTTTCATAGGAAATCCTCCATTTTTCTCTTTACGATGGTTAATGGTTATTTATTTGCTTCATCCTTTTCGTCCACAAAGTTGCTGATCAGAAGCAGCGTCAGGGTCACGAAAAAGATGATGGTCGCCAGTGCGTACATTTTCGGGGTCACGGTTTTCTTGGTCATGCCGTAAATCCGAATGGGCAGGGTCTCAAAGCCATTGCCGGAGGTAAAGTAGCTGATGACAAAGTCGTCCAGGGACAGGGTGAAGGCCATAATGGCGCCGGTGATGATGCCCGGCAGAATTTCCGGCAGCTCCACCTTGAAAAAGGCACCCATAGGGGTACAGCCCAAATCCATGGCCGCCTCCGGCAGGGATTTGTCCATCTGCCGCAGCTTGGGCAGAATCTGCAAAATCACATAGGGCAGGCAGAAGGTCACATGGGCAATGAGCATGGTCCAGAAGCTCAGGCTGGTAGCCGCCCCGAAAATCCGGCCGATGAAGACGAACATCAGCATCAGAGAAATACCGGTGATAATGTCCGGATTCGTCATGGGGATGTCGGTAACGGTATTCAGCACCGCCCGAATGCCCCGGGAGCGGAGCTTGTTGATGCCAACGGCGGCTGCCGTGCCCATCACCGTGGAAATGGCGGTGGCGCTGGCTGCCAGCACCAGGGTGTTCCGGACGGCCTCCAGGGTGTTCCGATCCTTGAGTAATTCCCGATACCATTTCAGGGAGAACCCGGAGAACACGGAAAGGCTTTTGGCCTCGTTGAAGGAGAACACCAGCAGCACCGCAATGGGGGCAAAGAGAATGGCAAACACAATGCCGCTATAGATTTTTGCCGAGGTTTTCATTCTTCATCCCCTCCATAGACGTAGCGGGCGGTGACGTACTTGACCGCCGTCATGCACACCAGCAGAATCAGCATCAGAATAAAAGCAATGGCCGCGGCAAAATGAAGGTTATTGGCCACATACTGCCCCTCGATGGCATCGCCGATGAGGAAGAACTTGCCGTTGCCCAGCTTCTGAGAAATGTAGAAGGTGCTGATGGAAGGAATCAGAACCATGGTAATGCCGGAGATGACGCCGGGCATACTCAGGGGAATGATCACCCGCCGCAGGACAGACAGGCTTCCGCAGCCCAAATCCCGGGCCGCCTCCAGCAGTCTTCCGTCCAGCTTGGCCAGGATCGAGTAAATGGGCAGCACCATATAGGGAAAATAATCGTAGACCATACCGATGATGACCGCCGTCTCCGTGCCGATGATGTGCACCGGGCCAAAGCCAAGCCGCCCGATCAGGCTGTTCAGAATGCCGGTATCCTGCAAAATCGTCATCCAGGCGTAGGTGCGGATGAGGAAGTTCATCCACATGGGGATCATGATCAGGGTCACCATGGTCTTCTGGGCCTTCTCCCCTGCCCGGGCCATGATGTAGGCCATGGGATAGCCCATCAGAAGACAGACAATGGTGGAAATCACCGCCAGCTTCAGGGAGCGCATGAAAATCAGAAGGTAGGTGCGCACCTCCACCGACGAGCCGTCCTCCTGGGCGATGCTGCTGGTGGCGGTAAAGAACCGGGTCACATTTTCCGTGGTGAAGCCGAACTGGTTATCCGTAAAGGCGTAGTAGGCCACGAACACCAGGGGCACCACCACAAACAGCAGCGCCCAGATGCTGTAAGGTGCCAGCGCCGCCCGATAGGCGTTCTTACTGTGTTTCGGATTTCTCATTCTTCCTCTTCACCTCCGGGGTTGGACAGCTCGTCCAGTTCGTTGGAGAAGGAGGAATAGTCGCCGAACATGCCGGAATACTTGGACTTTTTCATAATGTGGATGGCATCCGGCTCCAGGGAAATGCCGATGTGGCTCCCCTCCTCCACCGGGTCGGTGGTCTGAATCATCCACTTAAAGCCGCCGATGTCCACAATGGCCTCGTTGTGCACGCCCATGAAGGTCACGGAGGTCACAAGCCCCTGGAGCACGCCCGGCTCAGGCTTTACAATGTCCACATCCTCCGGCCGGATGACCACATCCACCGGCTCGTTGGGGGCAAAGCCCTTGTCCAGGCAGTCGAAAACCTGGCCGCCGAAGCGCACCTTGTAGTCCGCCAGCATGACCCCGTCCACAATATTGCTCTCGCCGATGAAGTCGGCAACAAAGGCGTTGACAGGCTCGTTATAGATGTCCTGGGGAGTGCCGATCTGCTGAATCTTGCCCTCACTCATGACTACGATGGTGTCGGACATGCTCAGAGCCTCCTCCTGGTCGTGGGTGACGAAGATGAAGGTGATTCCCGTGGACTTCTGAATCTTCTTCAGCTCCTGCTGCATATCCTTGCGCAGTTTCAAGTCCAACGCGCCCAGGGGCTCGTCCAGCAGAAGGATCTTCGGCTCGTTGACCAGAGCCCGGGCGATGGCCACCCGCTGCTGCTGGCCGCCGGACAGGCTGGTGACCCGCCGGTGGGCAAAGCCGGAGAGCATGACCATGCTGAGCATTTTATCCACTTTTTCCTTGATTTCCTTCTTGGGCACCTTCTTTTCCCGCAGGGGGAAGGCCACGTTTTCAAAGACGTTCAGGTGGGGAAACAGGGCGTATTTCTGGAACACGGTGTTGACGTTCCGTTTGTGGGGGGGCACGTCGTTGATCCGGTCGCCCATAAACAGCACATCGCCCTGATCCGGGTACACAAAGCCGCCGATGATCCGCAGGGTGGTGGTTTTTCCGCAGCCGGAGGGGCCCAGCAGCGTGATAAACTCGTTGTCATGGATGTCCAGGCTGATATTGTCCAGGACAACCTCCCCGTCAAAGGATTTGGAGATATTCTTCAGCTCGATGATTTTTTCCATGTTCTTTCCTTCTTTCTCCCGAATCACAATGAAAAATGAAAAGCGGTACGCCAAAAGGCATACCGCTTGCGAAACTTCCGTTTATTGGGCTCTGCGAAGGCGCACCGCTTCCCGGTGTCAACCGTCCACGCGCTCAGAACGCATCCGAAACGCGCAGCCTCGAGAGTCCTCGAACCCGAATCAGATCAGAGTCTATATAGCAAAGATTACTTTTACTACTCTTATTGACCATTTCACAAGTTTATGCCTGGGGGCACGGTTTATAGTAACCAACTTATAAAACTGAGCTTTTAACTCAATCAATAAGGCAACAGAAGTTGCCAACCGCGAACGGTTTTCGGCATTCGACCCGGCTGTCCGTATGGCCTCAGCCGACTTGCGCCGGCGGTCGTATCCTGCTTTGGAAAGACTCTTTCCAATCGAGATTAGGCTTATTATAACATAATCCGACCCAGTGTCAACCAAAAATAGGTATAAATTTTCATGCAAATGTTGGAAAAATAGCCACAATTTGCACAAGAAACCGTCGTGAAGTAAAAATTGCAAAAAAAGGATTGACAGAAGCATCCCTTTCGTGTATCATCAAAGGCGTAAATTACATAACGACAAACGAAGTTCTTAGGGGAATGGCGAAAGCCTGCCGAAGGAGTAACACTCTCAGGCGCCTGATATCAGGTAGGGACTAAGAATGGATGTGGCTCTGGAGAATCTCAGAAGTGAGTACCGAAGGTGCAAGGCGCAAGCCGAATCTCTCAGGTAAAAGGACAGAGTAAGTACGTTTCCCCTCTTGGCAGCCGGAACGTGACTTTCTTTCGCTGGAGCATAACGCGTCCGGCGATTTTTTTGTTTGTCGGAAAGAAAGAGGTCAAATTATGGAAACCATCGTAACCCAGATCGTGGCAGCCGTCAATGACGTCCTGTGGAACAAGTGGCTTGTGCTTCTGTTCCTGCTTCTCGGCAGCGGCATCTACTTCTCCATCCGCACGAGCTTCGTCCAGGTTCGGAAATTCGGCGAGGGTATGCGCCGGGTCTTCGGCAACATCAAGCTTTTCGGTGAAAACGCGGGCAAGGACGGCATGAGCTCCTTCCAGGCTCTGGCCACCGCCATCGCCGCCCAGGTAGGCACCGGCAACATCGCCGGCTGCGCCACGGCTCTGGCCTCCGGCGGCCCCGGCGCCATCTTCTGGATGTGGATCTCCGCCTTCTTCGGCATGTCCACCATCTACGGTGAGGCGGTTCTGGCTCAGAAATACAAGCAGACCGGCGCTCACGGGGAAGTCACCGGCGGCCCCATCTACTATATCAAGGCCGCCTTCAAGGGCAAGCTGGGCGTATTCCTGGCAGGCTTCTTTGCCGTGGCCATCATCCTGGCTCTGGGCTTCATGGGCAACATGGTTCAGTCCAACTCCATCGGCGATGCCTTCCACACCGCCTTCGGCGTGCCCAAGTGGATCATGGGTCTGCTGGTCGCCGGCGTGTGCGCCTTCATTTTCCTGGGCGGTGTCCAGCGGATCGCCGCCTTCACCGAGAAGCTGGTGCCCATTATGGCCTGCTTCTACATCATCGGATCCCTGATTGCCATTTTCATGAACGCCAATCAGATTCTCCCCGCCTTCGCTTCCATTTTCGTCGGTGCCTTCAAGCCCCAGGCGGTTCTGGGCGGCGTGCTGGGCGCGTCCATTAAGGAGGCCATGCGCTACGGCGTTGCCAGAGGCCTGTTCTCCAACGAAGCCGGCATGGGCTCTACTCCCCACGCCCACGCCCTTGCCAAGGTAGAAAGGCCCCAGGATCAGGGCGTTGTGGCCATGGTCGGCGTGTTCATCGACACCTTTGTGGTTCTGAATATGACCGCCCTCGTCATTCTCACCTCCGGCGTGCTGGGCACTACCGACGCCAGCGGCGAGCTGCTCAGCGGCACCGCTCTGGCTCAGGCCGCCTTCAACCATGCCTTCGGCAGCTTCGGCAGTGCCTTTGTTGCCATCTGTCTGCTGTTCTTCGCCTTCTCCACCATCATCGGCTGGTACTTCTTCGGCGAGACCAACGTCAAGGCTCTGTTCCACGGCAAGAAGGCCGCCCGGGTCTGCTACGGTGTCATTGCCCTGGTGTTCATTGCCGTGGGCGCTACCCAGAAGGTCTCCCTGGTCTGGGATATGTCCGACATGTTCAATGGTCTCATGGTCATCCCCAACCTGCTGGCTGTGCTGGCTCTGAGCAACATCGTCGCCAAGTTTGCCAAGGACGACCATACCCTCACCGGCGAATAATCGCCTTCCCCTGGGAAAAGGTGCCCGAAGGGCGGATGAGAAAAAAAGCCCACATTCTCAGAATACTCTCACAAAAATCCCTCCGGTTCATCCGAACTGGAGGGATTTTGGCGTGATGATATGAAAAGCTTTGCAAATATGTGAGCACTTCCGATAACCGCGCCCACAGCAACTCGAAATATTTTGCAGCAGTTCCGGCGAAGCGGCCGGGGGATTCTTAAGGGGGCGGCTTTTCGGCAGCGCCCCTTAAGCCGGCTTCTTATCAATTTTCTTGCCGGGACAAGAAAATTGCCCCCGGAGGGACCGGCACTGAAATATTTATGGAGGGTATGCGCATACGCACAAGCTTCTATTTCGGGACAGTGAGGGCAAACAACCCACATTCTCAGAAAACTTTCATAAAAACGCCTCCGATTCAACCGAACCGGAGGCCTTTTCTTCACTTTACTTCCTTCACCGGCAGCGGGGAAACCACCGGCTTGCCGTCCCGATCCAGCAGCACCGTCAGTCCCCCGCCGTAGCCGCTCTGATGGAACAGATAATTCACTCCGGTTTTGGTGTCCACCCAGATTTCCGAAACAGTCAGGGTACCCTCCCCGTGAATTCGTACAAACCGCTTGTCTGCCATAAAAAAATCTCCTTTTTTTATCGATAGAAGGTGTTTCCGCCGATAAATTCCCGTACAAGACTGGTAGGCGGAATCTCATCGTCCACCTGGGCAGCCTTCACATAGTTAAGAATTTTCACGATGCCCCGAACCTCGTCATAGCAGGAATCCTCCGGCTGCACCGCAGTAAGCAGGGGGAAAATGTAGGTTTTCAGCACCGCCAGCTCATAAAGGGTGGAGCTGTTGAAAATCACATCCGCGTTCTCCTGGTAAGGGAAAATCCACCGCTGCTCTCCCCGTCTTACGCTGTCCCACATGGAGATGGTATGCTGCACCGTGGCTCCCCGGGTCTCGTAGTCCCGGACGATTCGCCGCAGCAGCCGCAGATAGCTCGTCGGGATCCGGTTGTGGTCGTCCAGGTTCAGCGGCAGCAGAGGGCTGACATACATCCGGAAAATCAGGCTCTTGTCCACATTCTCCGGCTGCATAGCCGGATTCAGTCCATGAAGCCCCTCCACGATGATTACGGAATCCGCGTCCAGCGCCAGCTCCTGCCCCCGCCACTCCCGGCGGCCGGTAATGAAGTTGAAGGTAGGCAGAGCCACCTTCTCCCCCGCCAGAAGCTTTCCCATCTGCTCCCGGAACAGAGCCGTATCAATGGTATTGATGTGCTCCAAATCCAGCTTACCGTCAGGCCCCGGGGCGATTTTGTCCCGGTCGATGTAATAGTCGTCCAGACTCATGAGCACAGGCTTCTTCCCGTGAACCCGCAGCTGGGTCGCCAGCCGATGGGCAGAGGTGGTCTTGCCGGAGGAGCTGGGGCCTGCCAGCATGACGGCCTTGGCACCCCGCTGGCAGACCATGTCCGCCACCTGGGAAAACCGCTTTTCGTGCAGAGCCTCGTTCACCCGGATCAGCTCCCGGATTTTGCCGGAGCCTGTCAGCTCGTTCAGGTCTGCCACAGTTTCGCAGGCCATCAGGGAGCACCACCGCTCTCCCTCGGCAAACACCGAGAAAAAGTTTGGCATATCCGGTACTTTTGCGCAGAAATCCGGGCTCCGGTCATCCGGATAAATGAGAAGGAACCCCCTTTCCGCAGGCACAATGTCCCACACCGTCAGATAGCCGGTGGTAGGCAGCATTTCCCCGTAGAAATAATCGGCGTAGCCCTTGTATACATATTCATCAAAATAGTTGGTGCTGCGCCAGCGAAGAAGCCGCGCCTTGTCCTCCTGCCCCTCTGCCCGGAACCGCTCCATTGCCTGGTGCAGGGGCACCCGCCGACGAATCAGAGGAATGTTCTGACCTACCAGCTTCTGAAGAGTTTCCTTCAGCTCCTCGGCGGAGAAGTTCTTGGCTCCGGAAACCTGGACATACACGCTGGAACCCAGAGTGCAGCTGACCTTGCCTCTGGCTCTGGGGCAGCACTGCTTCAGAGCCAGGAAGACGGCAAAAAGGGCGGTTCGCAGATAGCATTCCTTTCCGGCCTCGTCGGTGTAGCGCAGCAGATGTACCTTTCCTTCCGATGCCGCCATGGCCTGCCGCATGGAGGGCCGCTCTCCCTGGGCGTCCTTCTGCCGCAGAGGAACGTAGTTGAGGGTGAAGACCTCACCGGCGATTTTCGCCGCCAGAGGCCGCTCCGATAGCTTTTCCGCCGGAATGGGCAGCCTGGAAATCAGATCCAGCAGGCTTTCCCCTGGCCCGGCTTCTACCGAATAGCCGTCAATATTCAGCATCACAAAGACTCCTCCTTTTGTAACCTTCGAATCTTTGCGCATATTATAACAGATACCTCCTGTTTTCGCAATGGATTTTGTGAACAATTTACAGTTAAGAAACAAAATTCGCCAATTCTTCCACCTTTGTCCCCGGATAATAGTGTTCCAATATTTCCCGAAAGCCGCTTCCCGTAACGGCCATGGCATCCGCCCCGTACTGGCTCATGCCTACCCGATGGCCGAAGCCCTTGGTTCGAAACACAATTTTCCCCGCCTCCACGCTGACCGTAAAGGCTGTGGAGGGCAGCCCGAACAGCTGCCGCAGCCGGACGCCGGAATAACTTTCCCCGCCGATTTCCAGGGTATCCACCCCGCCGCCCGGAGTCCGGGTGCATTTGCCGAACCATTCTTCCGGACTTCCCCCAAGCTGCCACCCCAGCTTTTCCTGAAAGAGACCGGGTTCCACCGTAATTGCATCCTCATAGTGGGCGGCTTCTTCCTCTCCGGGGCTGGCGACCGCCCGCAGGTAGGGATAATCCGTCCCCCACACCGCCTGGGCATCCTCCGTCCGGCCTCCGGAGCAGGAAAAATAGGTTGCCTCAATGAGGCTTCCCTCATAGCTCAGCACCAGCCCCGCCGTATCCGTCACCGCCCCCCGGATTTTCTCCAGTCCCGCCTCCGTTCCTCCGACCTCCAGATAGTCTTCCTCGGACAGGTAGGCCTGACAGCAGGCAAAATCCGTGCACAGACTTCCGTCCCCGTGCTTTCCCCCGGTGAGCACCGCCTTGGCGGTGTAGGTTCTGGCTGCCACCGCCTGAGCCTTCAGTGCCTCCGGCTCAAAATCCGCCGGTACCTCCCCCAGCAGTACCCCGGTCAGATACGCTTCCAGTCCCATTTCCTCCACGGTGTCGTCCGCTTGCCGCAGCCGGATATTCAAGGATGTTTCCGCCTGCGGTGCGGCCGTCACCGTAATCGGCAGCTCCTTCGGTTTTTCCCGCACCAGCAGTGCGGAGGCATTCACCATCAGCGATGGCAGCAGCCCGCCCAGCACCAGGGCCGTGCCGATTTCCTTCCAAACTCTCCTCATTGGTATCCCTCCCGCCGGGAATTGTACCATAGAGCCGGTGATTTTCCTGTCAAAAGTTACTCAGAATCCTTGACAATTTCACTAGAACATGGTATTCTATCCTAACAATTAAAATTACCTGTACATCGAGTGAGGGAGTAGTCAGCGCACCCTGGGTGCGCAGCAAGTCAACAATCGCGGCGGAAAACGCCTGGCTTGCTTTCATTGGCGAGACTCATTGTCTGTCTTCCTCGTTTTCAGCATTTTGCCTGACAATCCCGGAAGACTGTCAGGTATTTTTCTTTGTCATTGGGATAAGGAGTGTTATCAATGTTCATTTCGGTTCTGTTCTTCGCCCTGGGTCTGGTTCTGCTCATCAAGGGCGGCGACTGGTTCGTTGACGGTGCAACGGGCATCGCCCGCCGGTTCCGTCTGCCGGACATCATTGTCGGCGCCACGGTGGTCTCCATCGGCACCACCTTGCCGGAGGTGATGGTATCTACCACCGGTGCCCTGCTGGGACAGGGTGCCATGGCCTACGGCAACGCCATCGGCTCCATCATCTGCAATACCGCCCTGATCGCGGCCATTTCCGTAACCTGCAATCCGGGCCCCGTAAACGTGAAGACCATGAAGATGCCCGTTCTTTTCTTCTTCACCTCTGCCGCCGTGTACTGTCTGGCAGCCTACGGGCTGGGTACCTTCCCCAGATGGCTGGGTCTTGTGATGCTGACGATCTTCGTCATTTATCTGATCGCAAACGTGCGTCAGGGTCTCCGGTATCCGGAGGAAACCGCCGAGGAAGCAGAATCCGCCGCAGCCCCCCGCTCTCTGGCCATGGAGCTTGTGCTGCTGGTCATCGGAGCCGCCCTCATCGCCTACGGAGCCAACCTGCTGGTAGAGCACGGCACCATCATCGCCCAGAAGCTGGGCGTTCCGGAGACGGTGATTGCCCTGACCTTCGTGGCTCTGGGTACCTCTCTGCCGGAGCTCATCACCACCATCACCTCCCTGAAGAAGGGACATGCCTCCCTGGGCATTGGCAACGTCATCGGCGCTAACGTATTCAATCTGGTGCTGGTTTCCGGTGTGGCCGTGACCATCGCCCCCTTCGACGTGCCGGTGGGCAAGCTGCTGCTGGGCTATAATGCCTCCCTGGTGCTGGACATTCCCCTGATGCTGCTGGTGATGCTCCTGCTCACCGTTCCCGCGCTGACCAAAAAGCGGCTGTCCCGCTGGCAGGGCATTACCCTGCTTTGCATCTACGCCGCCTTCTGCGCCTTCCAGTTCTTCGTATAACGCCCAAAGCCCTCCGGCAAAAATGCCGGAGGGCTTCCATGTTATCGAAAAAAGCATGTCATTGCGAACCAGTGCCGCAGCACTGGTGTGGCAATCCCCCGGATAAAAGTAAAAACTACCAGTTTAGGAGCCTACATATTTAAGTCAAAACCTCCGGCTAAGCCTGAGGTTTTGACTCAATTTTCATTGGCAAATTCCCATCTAAAGGGACAACAGGAAAACGATTACACCAATCAGAAAAATCGCAGCTGCCGCAAGCAGCCCAACGGCAAACAAAGAATGGAGCAGCGTATCCCAGGAGTCCCCATCACTGGGAGCCATATTGCGAGTGGGCTTCGCGCAACCTGCGTCACTGGGAGCCACATCGCGGGTAGGTTTCGCGCGGGCCACCACCTTTTTCGCAGCGGCGTGAGCCGCCCGGTATTTGCGAAGCTGGGTAAGCGGGTCTTGTCCGGACATCACCGCGTCATAAAAGTCGTTTACGTCCCGGATATCTTCCTCTTCACAAATTGGAAGCTGCCCGGAATCGTGGGCGATCTGATTCCGCACCCATCGCAGGTGCTTCAGTGTCTTATAGGACGAATCCCACGCAGAAACCGCAAACCGCCCCTCATAAGACGCCGTCTCCATATCCGCAATGTACTGACTGACGCCATTTCGGCCGCCGTACATATCCGAGCAAAGGCGATCTAGCCGCTTATACCCTTCAAAAAATGCATTGTCCAGCTCCTGCATAGAATCGCATCTCCTCGTATCTTGCGCGGATATGAAAATAGAGTATCCAGACCCCAGCGGGACATGAATACTCTATTTTGGTCGGAGTATCGGGATTCGAACCCGAGGCCTCTTGGACCCGAACCAAGCGCGATACCAAGCTTCGCCATACCCCGTTAACCATGACATTATACTCAAAAATCCCGTCTGTGTCAAGGCCTTCCCGCCGAATATTTCCCCGGGAAAAAATAGATTGCGGTGGAAGATCAAATGTGCTACACTGGTGGAAGAAAAAGCGGAAAGGCGGGATTTTATGCGCAAATTTTTTCTGATTCTCGCGGGACTGACCGTCCTGTTCGGCATCCACGAAACGGCCATCGACATTTACAACCGGGACTTCAACTTCTACTCCTTCCTGGTTATTCTTTTCCTTGCCTTAGTGGTGGCCGTGCTTTTGTTCCTGGCCTGGCTTTTCGATGGAAAATCTCCCGTAACCCGAGCCGGAGAGCAAGCCCAGAACATCGTCAAAAAGCAGCAGGAGAAGCAGGAGGAAATTCAAACCTACTCCCCTGCCCTCCGGCGGCGGATGTGGAAGTTCCGCCTTGTCTCTCTGGCGCTGATCGCCGCCGCCGTATGGATCTGCTTTGCAGGAAACTGGCAGGAAATCCCGGTGTTCATTGCCACCGTCGTCCTGATTATCGGCCTTTCCATGTGGAGCCTTGGCTCTCCGGCAGATTACAACGACGCCGTGGATACCGTTGCCATGATCGACCTGGGCGGCCCCCGGAAAATCGAGGAATTTTTTGATGCCTTCCGGCAGATTCAGACGCCTTTCGGCTCTGCCTACCTGGCGGCCCTGGCCCCCACCGACAAAACCGCACTGGTTTTCGGCCCGGATGCCGACGGTCAGTATCTCTACTTCTACCTGAGCGGCGACGGGCTTCTGGGCTATGTGGGCTTCTCCCCCATGGGCATCACCATCACCCAGGCCTTGACCCAGCCGGATTTTCCCCCTGCCCAGCCGAAAGACACCAGCCTTGCTGGGCAGCTTTGCTATCACAGTGACATTTTCCGCATGAAGGACTGGCTGAAGGAGAGCCTGGAAAGCTATCTGAAAACCGGTACTCCCCTGCCCTTCCGGCCTCTGGAGCCCGCCCAGATTTACACCTTCCGGGAAAATTTCAAGCTCACCGGCCAGCATTTCACCCTGGAAGACAGTGAAGGGAATGTGCGCTATACCGTAGACGGCACCGCTCCCCTGGTTTCTCTGCGGGTGCTGGACAGGGACGAACAGGAAGTCTTCCGCATGACCAAGCAGCTGGGTCACGCCCTTACCACCTACAAATTCTACGAGCGGGGCCAGCTTTACGGCACCCTGGAAAAGCAGCTGGAATTCGTCCGGGATCGGTTCACCCTGGAAACCGCCGAGGGCACTCTGGAGCTTCGGCAATATTCGGCCACTCTGGGTCATAACTACCGGGTCACGCTGAATGGCCGGATGCTGGGAGCCATCATGGAAGATCTGGCCCTGAACATCCCCAACCTGGTCTTCGACAATGCCTACCTCATCGTCTACGACCCGGAAAAGCTCCCTCTGCTCACCGCCATGGCGGTCATGGTCGCCCGGGAGCAGGCTCGTGACCGCGCCAAGGAGTGAATTTTCCCAAATCTTTGCGGCATACCGTGCTTTTTGCGGAAGCCATATTGAGAAGACAAGGCCGGAGCACCCAGCTCCGGCCTTGCCCTTTATTCCGTTTCCTCGTAAGCGCCGGCCTCCAGATCGTCGAAATCCATCTGGGTGCCGTCTTTTCTTGCCTGCCACTGCTCCTTGGTAATGAGGATAGCCCGGGGCTTGCTGCCCTGGAAGGGGCCTACAATCCCCTTTTCCTCCATCTCATCCACAATCCGGGCAGCCCGGGCATAGCCCAGCTTCAGCCGCCGCTGGAGCATAGACACGGAGGCCTGCCCGGTCTCCAGAATCACGTCCACCGCCGCGGGCAGCATCTCGTCGCCCTCCAGCTCCTCGCTGCCGGGCTCCGGATCGGCAGCCGTGGCCGCGCCGGGCTTCTTGCCGGTCTGCTGAGCCTTCTTCTCGATTTCCTCCAGAACCTCCTGGCTGTAGTCGGAAACGTAGTTGTCCTTCACATATTCCGCTACCGCCTCCACCTCGCCGTCGGTGACGAAGCAGCCCTGAACACGCAGGGGCTTGCCGCTGCCAATGGGGGCGTAGAGCATATCGCCCTTGCCCACCAGTTTTTCCGCGCCCATGGTGTCCAGAATAATCCGGGATTCCATAGCGGAGGCCACGGAGAAAGCAATCCGGGAAGGAATGTTGGCCTTCATCAGGCCGGTGATTACGTTGGCCGAAGGCCGCTGGGTGGCGATAATCAGGTGCATTCCGGCGGCACGTCCCATCTGGGCAATCCGGCAGATGGAATCCTCCACCTCCTTAGCCGCCACCATCATCAGGTCGGCCAGCTCGTCGATGATGACCACGATGGAAGGAAGCTTCTGTCCCCCCTCTTCCTGAATCACCAGGCTGTTGTAGGATTCCAGATCCCGGACACCCATGTCGGACATCATCTTGTACCGGCGGAGCATTTCCGTCACCGCCCACTGAAGACTGCCCGCCGCCTTCTTAGGATCCGTGACCACGGGAATCAGCAGCTGAGGGATGCCGTTGTAAATGCCCAGCTCCACCATCTTAGGGTCAACCATAATGAGCTTGATATCCTCAGGCCCGGCCTTGTACAGAAGGCTGATGATAATGGAGTTCATGCACACGGACTTACCGGAACCTGTAGTACCCGCAATCAGCAGGTGGGGCATTTTCGCGATATTGCCCACCACGCAGTTTCCGTCGATGCTCTTGCCCAGAGCTACGGAGGTCTTGGACTTGGCATTGGAAAATTCACCCGAATCAATGACCTCCCGCAGGGATACGGTGGTCACCGTCCGGTTGGGCACCTCGATGCCCACCACGGAGATTTTTCCGGGCACCGCCGCAATCCGCACGCCGGAGGCGCCCAGACTCAGGGCAATGTCGTCGGCGCAGCCGGTGAGCTTGTTGAGCCGCACGCCCCGATCCAGCTCCACCTCGTACCGGGTGACGCTGGGTCCCCGGGTCACATTGATAATATGGGCATCAATGTTGAAGCTTGCCAGGGTCTCGTTCAAGCGCCGGGAATTTTCCCGCATTTCCTCGGTACCGTCCGCCGCCGCGCGGGCTGGCTTTTTCAGCAAATCCAGGGGCGGGAAGCAGTACTCAGGCTTTGCCTGGCTCTGGCCGTCGGCAATTTCCGCCGCCACCTGCCGGGCGGAGGCCGCCGTATCCTTGGCGGTGACTTTCCCGGTGTCCTCCTTCTCCGGCTTGGGCATCTCCCGTGCCGCCCCATCCCGAACCCCGGACTTCACCGGATTCTCCGCCGGTCGGTTCTTCGGCAGCACCAGCTCCGGCATCTTCGAGGGATTGGCAGGCTTTGGCGGTTCCGGAATCCGCTCCTCCACCGGCTCGTCGAGCACGTCCGGCACATTCTCATGAACATACCGGCTGGTTCCGGCCAGAGGCGCGCTGATTTCCTCATCCACCCGGCTCATAAAGGCCGCCCCTCTGCCGGGCGCATTGCGGACAACATCCGCCATGGGTACCGGTGCCGCCGGCTTCTGGGCGGGCTCCTGCCTTCTGGCAGGCTTCTGGGGGCGGGGCGCAGGTGCTTCCTCCACAGGAACCGGAGACTGCGGAGGCGGCGTCTGAAGCTTTGCCTGCTCCCGCCGCTGCCGCTTCTGCTCGATCTGCTTGTTGGCGATTTTGTTGACCACCAGGGCAGCCGGTTCAATGTCCTCGTCGTCGCCGTCGTCCCAGTCATCCCGGGGACGGTTGGCAATGGCTCGAATCAGGCTGGGCACGGTGATCCGCATGGCTCCCAGCAGCGTCAGGATCATGGCCAGAATGCAGATGAGCAGCGCCAGGGTGGTGCCGCAGCCCCAGCGCAGCAGATAGCCCACGCCGCCGCAGATGACACCGCCGGAGGTTCCTGCCACGCCGCCATCGAACATTGCCTTCACGTCAAAATCCATGCTCCCGGCCAGCGCCAGGTGATACACCACACCGCACAGCAGCGCAAAGGCAATGCTGCAAAAACTGCGCATGGCCACGGATACCCGTTTTCCGAAGAGGTTAATGGTGCCGGTATAGAGCAGTGCCGGAATCAGAAAATACAGCCCCGCCTTGCCCACAAGGCCCAGAATGCCCGCCTTCACCGCAAGCAGCAATGCTCCCTCCGGCTTAAAGCATACCAAAGCCAGCAGTACGCACAGTCCCATGCAGGCAAGTCCCGCCACGATGCCGGTGGAAACCGGGTTTTCATACTCGGTCTGCACCTTGGGCGGGGTCTTCCGGTTTGCCGCCTTCTTGGGCGGCTTTTTCTTGGATGTTTTTCCGGCGGGTGCCTTCCGCTTGGTGTCCGTTACAATCTTCTCAGCCTGAGAAGCGTTTTTCTTCTTAGCCACGGGGAACCTCCTACACAACCAGATTCAGAATAAAAGTAAACAGGGCCAGGCCCCAGCAGTACACGCCGAAGGTGTGGAAGCCATGCTCCGGTGCCAGCCTCCGCAGCAGCCGAATGGCGAACATAGACGCGCCAAAGGACAGCAGCCCGGTGAATAGATACTGCACCAGCAGCATCACTGTCAGCCCCCCAAGGCCGTCGGTAATGATGGCCAGCAGGTCATAAACCATCAATCCCATCAGGAAAAACAGCTTCACAATGAACGTCATATTCAGTCCGTACAGCCGCTCGATGCCGCACACCGAGGCGATGGACACCATAATGCCCACCGTGGAAATTCCGGGCAGCACGGAAGCCCCGGCTCCCAGACCCATGAGCACACCCTCCAGCCGGGTCAGGGTTCGGGAATCCCGGTTGCTGGTGGGCAGAAATTGGGGAATGTATAAAATCAGGCCGTTGAGGAACAGCATTCCGGCAATCAGGAACATGTTGACGCTCCAGCCGCGCACCCGGCCATTGAGCAGCAGGCCGATGACCGTTGGCACCAGCATGGTTTTAATCAGGCTCCAGTCCATCATACTGCGCGTATCCAAAGGCCGCTTGCGCTTTTTTTTCGGAATCCGTGCCAGAGCCCGTGCCCGGTTCATCCGCACAAACTGCCCCTGACTGGACAGATACAGTGCCGCGGCCACGCTCAGGTGGAGCACCAGAGCCAGTAAATTGGGCATCTGATTCACACCGAAAAATTTCAGAAGCAGCAGCCGGTGAGCCTGACCGGACACCGGAATAATATCCGCCGCGCCGGACACCAGACCAAACAGAATACTTTGCAGCCAGTTCAGCTCCAAAGCGGTTCCCCCTTTCTATACACAGCGCCCCTGCCAAGCAGGGCGCGCAAACCAAAGCAAACATAGCATTACACCTTATGATATCATATTTTTCTGATATTTTCCAGTCCTTTTTTCAACCAATCCTCAACGAAAGAATCAAGGAATACGTTGTCGTTGCCTTCCCCTCCGGGGAAGGTGGCTCGCGCGTCCCCCGCAAGCGCGAGACGGATGAGGGCAAAAAGCTCGGCGTGAAAACTTGCGCATATGCACATACCCTCCATAAATGTTTCGGCTCTGGTTCCTCCGGAGGCAATGTTCTTGTCCCGGCAAGAACATTGATAAGAAGCCGGCTTAGGGGGCGCTGCCGAAAAGCCGCCCCCCTAAGTACCCCCCGGCCGCATCGCCGGAGGCACGTCAGAATATTTAAGGTTACTATATGCAGTTTTATCGAAAGTGCCCAGATAAAATGAGAGTTATACGAACCCACGCCGAAAGTTTCTGTGCGTGTCAAATAACGTAATCATCTACATTCTTCTGACAGCAGAAAGCGGCGGGTTATGCCCCGCCGCTTTTTTTCTGCTTTGCGTCCTTCTCAATCATCCGATGCAGCGTTGCCAGCGCGTCACTGAGCCCGCCCAGCTTGTCAATGAGCCCCGAGGCTACCGCCTCCTTGCCGTAGAGAATGGTGCCCACGTCCGTGGCCATTTCCCCGGTGGCCATCATATAATGCTCGAAGCTCTCCCGGCTGATTTTGGAGTTGGCGGTGACAAAATCCGCGATCTGCTCCTGAATCCGCTGAAAATACCGGAAGGTCTGAGGCGCTCCCACCACCAGTCCCGTCATGCGAACGGGATGAACCGTCATGCTGGCCGTGGGGGTAATGAAGGACTTTTTGGTACATACTGCCAAGGGAATTCCGATGGAGTGTCCCCCGCCCAGCACCAGAGAAACGGTGGGCTTTTTCATCCCCGCGATCATTTCCGCGATGGCAAGCCCCGCCTCAATGTCCCCGCCTACGGTGTTCAGAAGGAGCAGCAGGCCGTCAATGTCGTCACTTTCCTCAATTCCGGCGAGCAAGGGCAGCACATGCTCATATTTCGTGGTTTTTACCGTTTCCGGCGCCACCTGGTGTCCCTCCACCTGACCGATGATGGTCAGGGTGTAAATATTCCCCTTCCGGGATTTGGTAATGTCCGAGCCCAGCTCAAGGATCTGCTCCCGCTCCTGCTTTTTCATTTGCGCGTCGTTTTCCATAAAAAACACCCCCGCATTTAGGATATCCCTATTTTTGCGGATAATTCCCTCTTGCGCCGGGGCGAAAAAAGTCGTATAATGTCAGGCGGTGATACTATGGCAACAAAAACAAACGCGGTCAGACTGGTAGAGCAGGCAAAAATTCCCTGCCGGGAGGCCTTCTACGAGTTTGACGAAAATGATCTCAGCGGTACCCATGCGGCGGACGCCATCGGCCTTCCCCAGGAGCAGGTTTTCAAAACCCTGGTGGCCCGGGGCGAAAAAACGGGCATCAATGTCTTCTGCATTCCCGTGTGCTGCGAACTGGATCTGAAAAAGGCGGCCAAAGCCGCCGGGGACAAAAACATGGAGCTGGTGGCGGTGAAGGAGCTGCTGGGGCTCACCGGCTATATCCGGGGCGGATGCAGTCCTGTGGGCATGAAGAAAAAATACCCCACCTTTATGGATGAAACCTGTGTGCTCTGGGAGGAAATTGCGGTGTCCGCCGGAGCCAGAGGGCATCAGCTCATCGTCCCGCCGGAGCCTCTGGCAGAGCTTGTGGGCGCAAAACTGCTGGATTTGGTGAAATAATACTATTTCTTAATAAAATGATTTCATCATTTTATTCTGCCTTTTTCTGGCAAACCGCCTGGGCGGCGGTAAGAAATGTATTGACTTCGTTTTTAGCGGCAGTGGCCGCTGGCCGCAATCCTGCGGCCGAATGAAAACGCTTTTAAGCGTTTTCATTAAAAACTCGTATAACAAACAGAAAGGATAAGGCAACTATGTATCAGTATAAAACCAAGGGAACCTGCTCTCAGATGATCTATTTCGACATTGAGGACGGCAAGGTAAAGAACGTGGAATTTGTCGGCGGCTGCAACGGCAACCTGAAAGGCATCGGCCAGCTTGTAGAGGGCATGGACGTGGATACAGTGATCTCCCGCCTAGAGGGCACCACCTGCGGCATGAAGCCCACCTCCTGCCCAGATCAGCTGGCAAAGGCTCTGAAGCAGGCCAAAAACGCCTGAACACGGGAATATATCAAAAAAGCACATCCGGTCGGATGTGCTTTTTTCATATCTTAGGAGCAGATATTCTCCTGTTCATGCCGCAAAAGCCACATTTCCCGCATCCGCTCCATAAATTCCGGCAGATTTGCCGGAGAAACGACTTCCTTGGGATTCTCCGGCTGAAGCCAGGGAAGCTCCATTTCCCCGACCCACAGGAAAAAGCTGTCGTCCTCCTCCGCCCGTTCCGGTGCGATGGAAACCCCCTCCGCCGCCAGAGCATCGGTGCCCCACTTCACAATCTTTCCGATGACCCGATAACAGGCCAGATACACGGTGGGGGTAAAGGGCATCAATTCAGAAGGCCCCATGGGGTCAATGCCCATCCGGTTCAGTGCCACGCAAAGCCCCGGATATGTAATGGGCAGTGCCTCATAGTAGTTTTTGCAATAGGCGCAGCCGCAATGGTCGGCGGCATTGGCCCGGGTGTGAGCCCTGGTCTTCTCCACGTCCACCTGCACCACCCAATCCGCAAGTTCAAACAGCAAGTCAGTTACTCCTTTACCGCACTCAGGATTCGGCGCACCAGTTCCTCCCGACCGTCCCCCTTCTCCGCGGAGAAGGGAATGACAGGGCAGCTGTCCGGCAGCCCCAAGTCCCGGCGGATGACTTCCAGATTGGGCTTCAGCTCACTTTTTTTCAGCTTGTCCATTTTGTTGGCTACCACCACAAAGGGGCAGCCGCTGTCCAGGAACCAGTTTGCCATGGTGATGTCGTTATTCGTAGGCGGATGCCGGTAGTCCACAATCAGCACCCCCAGGTTGATCCGCTGGGCGGCGAAGTAGTCCTCCATGAGCCTGCCCCACCGCTCCTTCTCCTGCTGGGACACCTTGGCGAAGCCGTAGCCCGGCAAATCCACCAGATAGCATTTCCGGTCGATGACGAAGTAGTTCACGTGGACGGTCTTTCCCGGCTTATCCCCTACCCTGGCAAAATTCTTCCGCTGAAGCAGCCGGTTGATCACCGAGGATTTTCCCACATTGGACTTTCCGGCGAAGGCAATCTCCGGCAGCCGATTCTTGGGAAAATCCCCGGTAGAAGCGGCGGAAATCAGGAATTCCACATTCTGAAAATTCATATTTCCTCCTTACTGCCGCAGCTGAGGCTTTCTGGGCTTTTTCACCAGCTCTCCGGGCAGCTCCGGCAAGATGCCGGGTGCGCACTCGGTCTGCCTGTTCAGAGCCGCGTCCAGCACCGTGTCCACGGTCTGGGCGGTGATAAAATTCAGCTGACGGCGGACGGTCTGGTCGATTTCCTCCAAATCCCGCTCGTTGTCCGCGGGGATAATCACCGTCCGGATGCCATGGCGCAGAGCCGCCATGGTCTTCTCCCGGAGGCCGCCGATCCGCATGACCCGGCCCCGAAGGGAAATCTCGCCGGTCATGGCCACATCCCGCCGGACGGACACGCCTGTCAGGGCGGAAACAATGGCCGTGCACACCGTCACACCGGCCGAGGGGCCATCCTTGGGCACCGCCCCCTCCGGGAAATGGACGTGGATGTCCTTGGTCTTATAGAAATCCGGGGTGATACCCAGCTTTCCGGCGTTGGCCCGGATGTAGCTCATGGCCGCGTGGGCGGATTCCTTCATCACATCGCCCAGGTTGCCGGTGAGCTCCAGCTTGCCGCTGCCGTCCATAACGCCGGCTTCAACTTCCAGGGTTTCGCCGCCCACGCTGGTCCAGGCCAGGCCTGTGACCAGACCCACCTGATCAGTACATGGCAGCCGGTCAGGTACAAACTTCCGCACTCCCAAAAACTGTTCCAGGCTGTTCGGCGCCACTACAATTTTCTTGGTTTCAGGATCCTCCAGCAGCCCCATGGCGGTCTTCCGGCAGATCTCGCCGAAATCCCGCTCCAGGCTCCGGACGCCGGATTCTCTGGTATAGCAGGCGATGATCTCCCGCACCGCCTCATCGGTAATGCGCAGCTGGCTCTTTTTCAGGCCGTGCTTTTGCAGCTGCTTGGGAATCAGATGATTCTTGGCGATCATCAGCTTCTCCTCGTCGGTATAGGAGCCCAGCTCGATGATCTCCATCCGATCCAGCAGCGGCCGGGGCACGGTGTCCAGGGTATTGGCGGTGGTGATGAACAGCACATCGGAAAGATCATAGGGAATTTCCAGATAATGATCCCGATAAGTCCGGTTCTGCTCCGCGTCCAGCACCTCCAGCAAAGCCGCGCTGGGGTCGCCCCGGTAATCCGAGCCCATTTTGTCGATTTCGTCCAGCAGAAGCACCGGATTGCTGCTTCCGGCCTGGGTCATGGCGTTCATGATCCGGCCGGGCATGGCACCCACATAGGTCTTCCGATGACCCCGGATGTCCGCCTCATCGTGGACGCCGCCCAGAGAAACTCTCGCCATTTTCCGGTTCAGCGCCTTGGCAACGGAATAGGAAACAGAGGTCTTGCCCACGCCGGGAGGCCCCACCAGGCAAAGAATCTGAGGCGGCATCTCCGGGGCGGTCTGGCGGACGGCAATGGCCTCCAGAATCCGCTCCTTCACCTTCTCCATGCCGAAGTGATCCTTATCCAGAATTTTCCGGGCAGCGTTCACGTCCAGCCGCTCCTTGGTCTTGGTATTCCAGGGCAGCTCCAGCACCGTGTCCAGGTAATTTCGCAGAACCGCCCCCTCGGAAGAGCCGAAGGGCTGCTTTTTCAGCCGCTCCACATCCTTGAGAAGCTTCTTTTCCACGTCCTCGGAAAGCTTCAGACCCTGGATTTCCGCGGCGTAGCTTTCGCACTCATTTTCGTCCTCGCCCTCACCCAGCTCGTCCTGAATTACCTTGATCTGCTCGCGCAGATAGTAATCCCGCTGGTTTTTGTCCATGACCTCCTTGGTCTTTTCCTGAATCTCGGATTCCAGATTCAGCATCTCCACCTCCCGGTGAAGAAGACGCAGCGCCATTTCCAGTCGGCGGACGGGGTTCAGCTGGCACAGCAGCTTCCCCTTGTCCGGGAACTCAATTCCGGAATTCTGGGCAATGCTGTCGGCGATATAGCCGCAGCTGTTGCTTGCCATCATGTGCAGATACACCGCCTGGGCAGGATGCTCGGACATCTGCAAATACAGCCCATACAGGTTATTGGCCTCCCGGCGCAGAGCCTGGGCCCGCATGGAGTCCCCTTCCTCCGGCTCCGGCACAGCCTCAACGGTACCGGCCAGGTAAGGCTCGGACTGGGACACCTCGGTAATTCTGCCCCGGCACAGACCGGTGACCAGAATCCGCAGATTCTCCCCCTGGGGTCTGAGCACCTGCTTGACCTTGGCCACGGTGCCCACGGCGTACAGATCCTTGAGCTTCGGGTCATCTACCAGCAAATCCTTCTGGGGTACCAGAAACAAGGTCTGATTCTCCTTCATGGCCGCTTCCAGCGCCAGCACGGACTTGGCCCTGCCCACATCGAAATGTACTGTCTGATCCGGGAATACCGCCAGCCCCCGTAGCGCCAGAATCGGCAGCTTGCCCGCATACAACTTTTCTTCGTTCAAGGGTTTTCCCCTCCTTTTGCAAAAAAGGGGGTAGTCTCGGCTACCCCCTTTCGGTTATCGTTTGCCAGAGAGCTTCTTTTCTCTGGGGTGTGCGGCATCGCGCACGATTTGGGGCTCCGCGCCGTCCACAGCCTCCGGGGTGATAATGACCTTCTGAATGGAAAGATCCGAGGGAATCAGATACATGATTCCCGTCATGATCTTCTCCATGATTGCCCGCAGACCCCGGGCGCCGATCTGACGGTCGATGGCCTTCTGCGCAATCAGCAGCAGGGCTTCGTCCGTGACCTCCAGCTGAACCCCGTCCATGTTCAGAAGGGCCTGATACTGCTTAGTCAGGGCGTTCTTCGGCTCCACCAGAATCCGAACCAGGTCATTCTGGGTCAGACTCTTCAGGGTGGTGATTACGGGCATACGGCCCACCAGCTCCGGGATAATGCCGAATTTCAGCAGGTCATGAGGTTCCACCTGGGTAAACAGGGTACCCACATCCCGCTGGGCTTTGCTCTGCACGGGAGCGTCAAAGCCGATGGCGCTTTTGTCCGTCCGCTTCTCGATGATCTTATCCAGGCCGTCGAAGGCGCCGCCGCAGATGAACAGGATATTGGTGGTATCCACCTGAATCATCTCCTGCTGGGGATGCTTCCGGCCTCCCTGAGGCGGCACGTTGGCCACGGTGCCCTCCAGAATCTTCAGCAGTGCCTGCTGAACGCCTTCGCCGGACACGTCCCGGGTGATGGAGGTATTCTCGCTCTTTCGCGCGATCTTATCCATCTCGTCGATGTAAATGATGCCCCGCTGGGCAAGCTCCACATCAAAGTCCGCCGCCTGCAAAAGCCGCAGCAGAATATTTTCCACATCATCGCCCACATAGCCCGCTTCCGTCAAAGTGGTGGCGTCGGCAATGGCGAAGGGGACGTTCAGAATCTTTGCCAGGGTCTGGGCGAACAGAGTCTTGCCGCTGCCTGTGGGGCCGATGAGCAAAATATTGCTCTTTTGCAGCTCCACTTCGGAATCCGCCCCCAGGTAAATCCGCTTATAGTGGTTGTACACCGCCACGGACAGGGCTACCTTCGCGTCGTCCTGACCGATGATGTAGCGATCCATAAAGGACTTCATTTCCACGGGCGTGGGCAAATGCTCCGGAGCCTTCAGTGCCTCCGGAGTATCCAGATCATATTCCTCCCGCAGCAGATCGCTGCATGCCTGCACGCAATCGCTGCAAATATACACCCCAGGCCCGGCAATCAGCCGGGATGTCTGATTCTCCCGCTTACCGCAGAAGCTGCAGCGAATCGGCGGCTGCTCGTTATTCTTTGCCATGCACCTGGTACCTCGTTTCTACGTTAATCTGTCTTTAGTGGTGCTCCAGCACCCGATCGATCAGGCCGAAGGCCTTGGCCTCGTCGGCAGTCATGAAATTATCCCGCTCACAGGCAGCGGCAACGGTTTCCAGGGGCTGTCCGCAGTTCTCGGACAGAATCCGGTTCATCCGCTCCTTAATGGTCTGCAAACGCTTCATGTGGATGGCCATATCCGTAATCTGACCCTGGGTGCCCGCGGAGGGCTGGTGAATCATGATTTCGGAATTGGGCAGAGCCATCCGCTTGCCCTTGGCACCGGAACTCAGCAGGAACGCACCCATAGAGGCCGCCATGCCAACGCAAATGGTGGCTACATCGCACTTGATGTACTGCATGGTGTCGTAAATTGCCATACCTGCCGTGACGCTGCCGCCGGGGCTGTTGATATAGAACTGGATATCCTTGTCCGGGTCCTGAGCCTCCAGATACAGCATCTGGGCGACCACCAGGGAGGCGGTGGTGTCATTGACCTCCTCGGACAGGAAAATAATACGGTCATTCAGCAGACGGGAGAAAATGTCATAGCTGCGCTCGCCGCGGCTGGTCTGCTCAACAACATAGGGAACTAAACTCATGGTAGTGTCTCCTTTCATGGGATTCGATACGAAACATTCTAGCCATCCCAGGAGAAAGTTATTCCGGGGAAATCAGGGAAACCGGCTTAGACCGGTTTCCCTGATGGTCGGTGCTTAGGGAAGCTCTGATTAAATCGGCAAGAGCTGGCGGCGAGAGATTTTGTTTCCAGACAAGGTTCGAAAAACGGAGGAATACTGTATGTATTTCCCGTTTTTCAAACCGAAGTCTGGGAGCAAAAGATCCGTCGTCCAGCCGCAGACGATTTATTCAGAGTTTCCCTTTGAATCAGCCCTCGGTCTTCTCCTCAGCCTTGGGAGCCACGGCTACGGCAGAGTCCACGATCAGCTTGATGGCCTTCCGGGTAACCAGGCTGCCGGTGAGCTCCTCGGCGGGAACCATCTCCTTGACCTTAGCCTCTTCCAGCTCGTACTGCTTGGCCAGAGACTTGACTTCCTCCTCGATTTCCTCCTCGGTGGCGGCCAGGCCCTCGGCCTTGGCAATCGCCTCCAGGGTGACGGAGATCTTGGCCTGCTTCTCGGCGGCGGGACGGAAGGCATTGCGCATGGTGTTCACATCGCCGCCCATCATCTTGGCGTACTGCTCCATGGAGTAGCCGCTCATCTGCAGCTGATAGCCGAACCGCTCCATCTGAACGTCCAGCTCATTTTCCACCAGTGCCTTAGGCATATCCACGGTGGTGTTCTCGGCGGCCTTCTCCACGCAGGCATTCTCGAAGGCGGAATCCGCCTGCTTCTGGGCCTGCTCCAGAGCCTTTGCACGGACATCGGCCTTCAGGGCGTCCAGGGTGTCAAACTCGGAAACGTCCTTGGCAAACTCATCGTCCATCTCGGGAACCATGGTCACGGTGACCTTGTTCAGCTTGACGTGGAACACAACAGCCTTGCCGGCCAGCTCCTTGTGGTAATCCTCAGGGAAGGTGATGTCGATGTCCTTCTCCTCGCCGGCGGTCATGCCCACCACCTGCTCCTCAAAGCCGGGGACGAACTGGCCGGAGCCCAGCTTCAGGTCGACGTTCTCGCCCTTGCCGCCCTCGAAGGGCACGCCGTTGTCGAAGCCCTCGAAGTCAATGTTGGCGGTGTCGCCCATCTGCGCGGCCCGGTCAACGGTCTCAGTGGAGGCAACGTTCTGAGCCATCCGATCCAGCTCGGCCTGAACCTGCTCATCGGTGACGGAAGCCTCGGTCTTCTCCACCTCAAGACCCTTGTACTGACCCAGGGTGACCTCAGGATAAACCTCGGTGGTCAGGGTCAGGGTGACGGAGCCGTCGTCCTCGATCTTCATATCGGTCAGGCTGGGACGGCCGATGGCCTTGAAGCCCTCCTGCTTGGCAACGGCAAAGTCATAAACCTCGGAGAAAACCTCCTCCAGGCCGTCTTCGTAGAAAACGTGAGCGCCGTACAGAGCCTCGATCATCTTCCGGGGAGCCTTGCCCTTCCGGAAGCCGGGAACCAGAATCTGCTTGCGGGCCTTCAGATAAGCCTTATTGATACCGGTCTCCATCAGATCCTTGTCGATTTCCACCACGATGGTGGCCTCGTTGCCGTTTCTTTCAATGTTCTTTACGTTCATTGGTTGTTGTCCTCCTAAATTGGTTCGCAGGGCGATACCATTCTATATATAATTTCATAGCCGAACCATTCTATCAAAATATACGGCTTTTGTCCATAGTTTTTCAGAAATTTCTTTTACAAAATTACAGGATATGGATGGAATCCCAGATAATCCGCCGAAACCAGACGAAACTCCACCCCGTCCCACTGTCCCTCCATGGCAAGCCTGTGGCTCCCGCCGTGCAGATGACCGTAAAAGCACCGGCGCACCTCATATTTGGCAAGCAGTTCCAGAATTTCCGGGCATTCATAGCCCTTGTACCGGGGCGGGTAATGTAAAAAGACGATTTTCGGCTTCTCCCCTGCCGCTTTCAGGGAGGCTTCCAGGCGCATCAGCTCCCGGCGAAAGACCTTCTCGTCGTGCTGGCCGCTTCTGTCCTCCTCGAAAAACCAGCCCCGGGTGCCGCAGATGGCGTAGTCACCGTATTCATAGGCGTTGTTATTCAGCAGTTCCAAGTCGGAAAAGCCGTTTTCCTGGCAGAATTTCCGGAATTTCGCCCCGGTGCTCCACCAATAGTCGTGGTTTCCCTTCACGATGATCTTCCTGCCAGGAATTTCGTTCATCCAGGCAAAGTCCAGCTTGGCTCCTTCCAAGTCCAGAGCCCAGCTCAAATCTCCCAGGAGCACCGTGGTGTCCTCAGGCCGGATGACCTTCATTCCCTCCTTCAGCTTATCCATATAGCCCACCCAGGCGCCGCCGAATACGTCCATGGGCTTGGGCGCGCCCAGGCATAAGTGTAAATCTCCGATTGCGTATAACGCCAAAGGCGCACCTCCCATCAAAAAGTACGGTTTTCCAGCTCTTCCGGGGTCATTCCCAGGGCTTTCGCCGTTATCTCCAGGCTGTGCCTGGGGCTGCTGTCCGACAGAATCACCGCGCAGCCCGGTCTGCCGGTTTTCGCCCGATAGTCCATAAGTCCGGCATAGGCCAGCGCCCCGGCAGGGTCAAGAATATGGCCGCAGGTTCGATAAACCCCGGAAACGGTCTGTAAAATCCGCTCCGAGCTGACCACACTGACGGCCATCCCACGGCGAAGCTTTGACAAAACCTCATCGCCGGGCGCGTAGGCGGCTCCCCGACGGCAAACATCCAGATACCGCTCAACTTCCTCACAGCCGCCGGCTTCATAAACGAGCCGCTCCAATTCCGAGGGGACGACCACGTCCGCCGAGGGGAGAATCGTGGGGATGCTCACCCCATCCGTGCGTAGCTGACCGTGGCTGAGCAGGTTCCATAATTCGTTGTTTTCATTGCAGCAGCACAGAATTTCGCCAATGGGCACACCCCATTGACGCAGATAAAAAGCCGCAATTGGAGCAGAAAAGTCCCCGGAAAGGGCGGAAATGTCCGGTTTTGTTACACCCAGATTGTACAGCTCCGTGCAAATTCCCATGAGGACGGCGCATCGCAGCGCAATGCCTACCCACCCCGCAGGCTCTTCCCGTCCCAGCAGCCGGGACAAAGAAACGGCCATGGCATCATAAGACCAGCCGGGATTGTACCAGGTCTGCGCCAGGTATATCCGGGAACCCAGGCTCTCCAGCCGGACGGGGCTGCGGCCCGCGGCGAACTCCACGTCCCACAGACTGCACTTACTTTCAAACAGGTGGTTCAGCATCCAGGCGATCCGTCCGGCGAAGGGCTTTTTTGCCAAAGCCCGGAAGGTCTCCGGGGATATATTCGGCTGCCGATAGGGCAGAAAAAGTCCGCCCTCCGGGCCGGTTGCCCTTTGCAGCACCTGCTGCGCCGTAAACACCTCCCGGTCATTGCGTGTGGTCATGTACAGCATCGGAAGCCCCTCCCCCAAAAGCTACTTGGCTCATTCTACCACAGCCGCTTGGGGATGTCTATCAATAAAATATGAACAGTTCCGACGGTTTTCCTTCGATTACCGGATGCTTCCCGGGAAAAAGCCGATTTTTCCTCAGAAATTTCCCAGCACTCTCAGGCCATTGCTCCAAAAAAGCTTCCAGATCAGAGTCTCCGTCAGTCCTCGCTCCTTCAGTCGGTCGGCAAGAGCCGGGTAACTCTGGACGCCCTCGAAGCCGTCGGGAGTGTGCTCCACCCCGTCCAGGTCGCCGCCCAGGGCAATGTGCTCGCCTGCCGGATCCAGCTCCAGAAAATGGAAAATATGGTCGCAGACGGTGTCGAGATTGGCATTTTCTCCCGTAAAATCCCGGCAGAAGTTATAGCCCGCCACACCGCCGGTTTCGCAGATGGCTCGGAACATTTCGTCGGTCAGATTCCGCTTGTGGCCGCAGACCGCCCGGCTGTTGGAATGGGTGGCGATAATGGGTTTCTGGGTGATATCCATAATATCCCAGAAGCCCTCGTCACTGATGTGGCTCACGTCCACGCCCATGCCCAGTCTCTGAGCCTGCCGGACATAGTCCCTGCCCAGGTCGGTCAGACCGCCGCCGGTAACGTTGGAGCCGGTAAGGGGGTTCTTTTCGTTCCAGCCCAGGCTGGTAATTCGGAAGCCGATGGCGTGCAGGTCTTCCAGAAGCTCCGGATTGTAGCCGATGCCCGCGGTGCCCTCCAAAGTCAGAATCGCGGACATTTTTCCGTTTTGGCGGTTTTCCTCGATTTCCGCTGGGGTATAGGCAATGGAAATAAGGTCGCTGTTTCTGTCCACCTCCCGCTGGATGGTGGCAAGCTCCCGCTCGAAGAGCACGATGGGAGACAAATCCCCTACCACTTCTTTGTCAGAAGTGGTAAAACAGGCGAAGCACTGGGCGTAGCCGGGCAGCTTCCCTGCCCGCTCCAAATCGATGTGGTAAGCGTTTTTCCGCAGGCTTCCCGCCTGATTCAAATCCTCCCCCAGCAGCTTGAAGGCGGAGTCGCAGTGAAAATCAAAAACAGGCACGTTCATTGAAAGGCATCCTCCAAATGGTTGATTTCCGGGTGTGGGGTCTGCATCCCTTCCGGGGCGTAAATTTCGATGACATCGAACCGACAGGGTAGGTTCGTGGGGTTCTGGGCTAAGTACAAGGATGCGGTGGTACGGATCCGCTCCTGCTTCTTAGCATCCACAAATTCCCGTGCCTTGGCAAATTCTGCCGATTTTCGCAGCTTTACCTCCACAAACACCAGGAATTTCCGATTTTTTACGATCAGATCGATTTCCCCGAACCGGCAGCGATAGCCGGAGGCCAGAATGTCATAGCGCTTTTTGCGCAGATACTCTGCCGCCAGGGCTTCTCCCCAGGCACCGGTCAGATTATTTCTCCCCATAGAATTTCTTCAGGAAGGACTTCCGGTGGATGGGACAGGGGCCGAACTGACGCAGAGCCGCATAATGCGCCTGGGTGCCGTAACCCTTGTGAATATCAAAGCCATACTGGGGATAGGTTTTCGCCAGCTCCAGCATGAGATCGTCCCGGGTGACTTTGGCAAGAACGGAGGCCGCGGCGATGTTGGCGCTGAGGCTGTCCCCCTTGACCACGGTCTTCACCGGAATGCCGAAGTCCGTCTCCCGGTTGCCGTCGATGAGGGCTAAGTCCGGCTTTACGGAAAGCTGAGCCAGAGCCCGGCTCATGGCCAGAAATGTAGCCTGCAAAATGTTGATTTCGTCAATTTCCGTCTCGGAAGCGAAACCGATGCCGTAGGCAATGGCCTGCTCCTGAATGCGCGGAAACAGCTCCCGGCGTTTTTTATCCGAAAGCTTTTTGCTGTCCGTCAGCCCCGGAATCTGCAAGTGCTTTGGCAGTATCACCGCCGCGGCGCATACCGGCCCGGCCAGGGGTCCCCGACCCGCTTCGTCCACGCCGCAGATGATTTCACAGTCCTGGGCATCCTCGATTTCCCACATGGTGATTTCGCTCATAGAGAATCCTCCGGCATTTCCAAAGTGAATTTTCCCAGCTTGCCTCCCCGGAATTCGTCCAGCAGCACCCGCGCCATCCGCTCCAGGTTCACTTCCCCTCCGGAAACCAGATAGCCCCGCTTCCGGCCGGCCAGCTCCAGAAGCTCCCAGCCGGGGGTATCCTCCGGCGCTTCCACCTGATAGCGGTCAAGGAGTGCCTTGGGGTAGTGCTTATGCAGCAGGGTCATTAAGAAACAGGCCAGTTCTTCCAGGTCGATGACGTTTTCCTTCACCGCCCCGGTATAGGCCAGCATCATGCCCACTCTGGGATCCTCAAATTTCGGCCAGAGAATGCCCGGAGTGTCCAGAAGCTGAAGTCCCGCGTCCACGGTGACCCACTGCTTGCCCCGGGTAACGCCGGGGCGATTTTCCGCCTTGGCACCCTTCCTGCCGGAAATCTGGTTGATGAGGGTGGATTTTCCCACATTGGGAATGCCCACCACCATGACCCGCAGAGGTCGGTTCATGCCTCGCTTGGCATCCCGTTCCAGCTTTTCGGCACAGGCCCGGCGGGCAGCCGGGGTGAAGTCGGAAATGCCCCGGCGGCTTTTACAGTCCGTGGCAATGACGCTCATCCCCTGTTCCCGGAAGAAGGCCGCCCACTTTTTCGTAGCCTCCGGGTCGGCTAAGTCCATCCGGTTCAGCACCAGAATCCGGGGCTTGCCGCCGCAGATGGCATCGATATCCGGGTTCCGGCTGGACAAGGGAATCCGGGCATCCACAATCTCACACACCGCGTCCACCAGCTTCAGGTCGGCCTCGATCTGCCGCCGGGTCTTGGTCATGTGACCAGGATACCACTGAATATTCAGTTTTGCGTTCATATCACTCATTCTATTTACTCCGTTGTTGAAATAGGCCCTATACGGGAAAAATCCTGGGAACGCTCTCCATGGTGAGTGCCCGGAAGCAGCAGGAACACCGCCTTGCCCAGCACCTCCCGCCGGTCGATCTGGCCGATCTGAGGGCTGCGGCTGTCCAGAGACACCGCCCGGTTGTCCCCCAGCACAAAAATGCAGCCCTCCGCCACCGTCAGGGGAAACACCGTTCCCTCGTCATTGGTGGTCAGCTGCTTGAGATAGGGTTCTTCCAGGGGCTTCCCGTCCACATAGACCAAGCCCTCGTCAAAGTCAATATCCACCTGCTGGCCTTCTGTGGCGATGACCCGCTTGACGATGGGCTTTCCGTTTTCAAAGCCTTGCTTGCTGATGACCACGATGTCCCCCGGCTTCGGTTCCCCGCAGAAGGCCTCGCTGACCAGCAGCAGATAATCTCCGTCCCAGAGGGTATCGAACATGGAATTCTGGGTCACAACGATGACCCGGAAAAAAATCAGGAAAATCAGCATCACCGCCGAGAGCATATACACAAGATCATGGACATACAGCACCAGGGATTGCTTTCCCGTGCGCTCCTCGGCTTTCTTTTTGGATGCCATGGGATTTCCTCCTTTCCCGATTGGAACAATCAGGGTTACTATACCACAATTCCCGGAAAAAGCCAATAAAAAAAGAGGGCAGCGCCCTCTTTTCTTATCCAGTTTCGGGGAATCCGATTTCGGATTAAACCTTCTCCTTGACCTTGGCAGCCTTGCCGGCGCGGCCACGCAGGTAGTACAGCTTCGCGCGGCGAACCTTACCGGTGCGGACAGTCTCGATCATAGCCACGTTGGGAGAATGCAGGGGGAAGACCTTCTCACAGCCTACGCCGTAAGAGATCCGGCGAACGGTGATGGTCTCGCCGATGCCGCCGTTCTTCCGGGCGATGACGGTGCCTTCAAACACCTGGATACGCTCACGGGCGCCTTCCTTGATGCGCACATGCACACGAACGGTGTCGCCGACCTTAGCCTCGGGCAGCTCCTCCTTCATGTACTGGCTGTTCAGAGCCTTAACCAAATCCATATCTTTGTCCTCCTAAAAAGATTAGGCGTTCATGCCGTCAGATACGCGGCAGAGGACTCACCTTGATTTCAGACCGATTTATTCTATCATAGAGTTTTTCAAAAAGCAAGGGCTTTTTCGGATTATTTTTTCGGTTTCCACCGGCCTGTCCGATAGCAGACCGTGAGCAGAACGAAAATCAGCAGATTGTGGGCGATCATGCAGGCCCAGGCGGAAACCAGCCCCATGCCGAAAATCTGGGTGCAAAGGAAGGTTCCCACAATCCGCACGCCCCACATGCCCGTGACCCCGATGACAAAGGGCAGCATGGTCTGACCCATGCCCTGCATCATGCCCTCCAGAATGATCGACACACCGTAGAAGGGTTCAGATACCGCAACCATCCGCAAAACCACCGCCCCCAGGGCGATGACCGCGGCATCGGCAGAAAACAGCCCCATCATATTGGGAGCGAACAGGAACAGAAGTCCCCCGGATACCACCATCATGGCAACTTCCAGGGTCAGAAGCATTCCCGCCAGGTGGTTGATTTTTTTGTACTCGCCTGCCCCCAGGGCATTGCCCGCCAGGGTAGCCGCCGCCATCTGCATTCCGTAGCCCGGTACATAAAAGGCGGATTCCACGGTGTTGGCGATGGTATGGGCAGCGGTGGCCGTCTCCCCCAGGGAATTGACCATGGCCGCAAAGGCCACATAGCCCAAAGAGGTGGCAAAGCGCTGCAAAGCGTTGGGCAGCGCCACCTTCAGACAAGGCCTCAGAATGGCGCTCTCCGGCTTCAGGGAAAAGCCTCTGGGGGAAATCCGGGAATGCCGCCAAAGGGCAGCCGTTATGACGATGCCGCCGACAAAATAGGCCGCCGCGCTGGCTGCCGCCGCGCCGATGACCCCCCAGCCCGCGCCGTAAAGGGTCAGGCCGTGCCAGACCCGGGTGGGATAGATCAGCAGCAGATTTCCCACAACGTTGATAAGGTTTACCATCAATCCCACCCGCATGGGGGTCTTGCTGTCCCCCACCGCCCGGAACAGATTTCCGAAAAGCAGTATGGCCGACCGGGCCAGCATGGGGATATACATCACAAAAAAATACTGGCTGGCCAGCTCCTGAATGGAAGGGTCAGCCCGCATCCAAACCGGCACCCGGGCGCTCAGAGCCAGAGCCAGCACCGTAAAACCGATGCCTACGATCAAAGTAACCAGCACCGCCTGGGCTGCCGCTCGCTTGGCCCGATCCCGGTCTCCCGCTCCGCAGGCCTTGGATATATAGGACAGAAAGCCTACGCCGATAGCGGAGACCGTGCCGTTGATGAGCCAGTTGACGGTGGTGGTGGCTCCCACTGCCGCGGTGGCGTGGGTACCCAGAGTGCCTACCATAGCCGTATCGATATACTGAACTGCCGTTGCCAGGAACTGCTCCAGCATGGTGGGCAGAGCCAGAGACAAAATGGGGGCTGCCAGCTCCCAGTGAAGTGCCGCGGGCTTGGACATAGAATAACCTCATTACAAGTCGATGATGTTAGGGAAGCTCTGAATAAATCGGCAAGAGCTGGCAGCGAGAGATTTTTTTCTAGCCGAAGGCTTCAAAAGTGGAGGAATACTGTATGTATTTCCCACTTTTGAAGCCGCACGGATAGAGAAAAAGATCCGCTGTCCAGCCGCCGACGATTTATTCAGAGTTTCCCTAGAATCTTAGCACAGTTTGCCGAAAAAAACAACCCATTGCTTTTCAGGCCGTCCTATGATATGCTTTTCCGGAGAACACGGAAGGAGAAAGCTATGAAGCGATTTCAAAAAGCATATGTGGAAATCTCCAACCTGTGCAATCTGCGCTGCGGGTTTTGTCCCGGTACCCGCAGGAATCCCGGACGGATGACAGAGGAAACCTTCACCCAGGTGCTTTCCAGGCTGGCACCCTACACGGACTATTTGTACTTTCACCTGATGGGAGAGCCCCTGTGCCACCCGGAGCTGGAACGGTTTCTGGCGCTGGCAGGAGAAGCCGGATTCCGGGTGATTCTCACCACCAACGGAACGTTGCTGGAAAACCGGCAGAATGCGCTGCTCCGCTCCCCTGCCCTGCACAAGGTGAATGTGTCGCTCCACGCCTTCGAGGCCAACGATCTTTCCATTCCCTTTGAAACCTATCTGGAACAGTGCTTTGCCTTCGGTCAGGCTGCCCAGGGGAAGGTTCTGGTGGTCTACCGGCTGTGGAACCAGGGCGGCGCGGATTCTCAGAACCAGGCAATTCTCTCGGCCATGCACCGCTCCTTTCCCGGGGAGTGGGTCGTGGAGCGACGGGGTACCCGGATCGGAAACCGGGTCTATCTGGAGCATGGGAAAAAATTCGGCTGGCCGGATCTGGGCAAGGCCGAAGCAGGCGTGCGGTTCTGTTATGGGCTTCGGGATCAGATTGGAGTTCTCTGGGACGGGACGGTGGTTCCCTGCTGTCTGGATCACGAGGGGGATATCGCTCTGGGAAATCTGCTGGAAACACCACTGGAAGAAATTTTGGCCACGCCACGGGCGGCGGCGCTGTATGAGGGCTTTTCCCAGGGAATCGCTGCGGAGCCTTTGTGCCGAAGCTGCGGTTACGCCCGACGGTTTCAGAAAGGATAGGCATATGAAAAAGACGGTTTTATTTGATTTGGACGGCACGCTCACCGATTCCGGCGAAGGCATCATCAACTGCGCCACTCTGGCGCTGAGGCACTTCGGGCTGCCCATTCCCGCTTACGAGGACATGCGCACCTTTGTTGGCCCGCCCCTGCGGGATTCCTTTATCCGCTTTGGCGTGCCTGCCGACCAGGCCGATGAGGCCATCCGGGTCTACCGGAGCCGGTACATCCCCACGGGCATGTTTGAAAACACCCCCTATCCCGGCATTCGGGAGCTGCTGGAGGCCCTGCGGGCAGAGGGCTATACTCTGTATGTAGCTACCTCCAAGCCGGAGGAAATGTCCGTGACCATTCTGGAAAAATTTGATCTTGCCAAGTATTTTCACCGGATCTGCGGAGCCTCCATCGACAGCAGCCGGAGCACCAAGGACGCGGTGATCGCCTATCTGCTGGAAAGCAGCGGAGCCAAAGAAGACATGGTCATGGTGGGCGACACGAAATACGACATTCTCGGAGCCAAGGCGCACGGGATTCCCGCCATCGGCGTTGGCTGGGGGTACGGGAAGGTGGAAGAAATGGAAGAGGCCGGGGCTGTGGGGATTGCGGAGACGATGGATGAGTTGATTGGGCTCATTCGGGGGATGTAAATATTACAGGAAGATCCCCCATAGCATACGCACTGGCTCGCAATGACACGTTTTTTCGATAATTTGAGCACCCTCGGATGGGGGGTGCTCCTTACTATAGAATATTTGCCTTTCCGCCCACAGTCCTACGGACTGCGTTCGGAAAGGCCGGGATTCTCCCACGGGCTAAAAACTGTCCACCGGACAGTTTTTCCCCAGGCTGCGCCTGGGTCGCCCTTTCGAATCCCGCCTCTTCGTTAACAAAAAAATGCCCCCGGTGGGGGCACTTTTTTGTTGGCGGAGAGAGTGGGATTCGAACCCACGGTGGGTTGCCCCATCACCAGTTTTCAAGACTGGCTCCTTAAACCACTCGGACATCTCTCCGGATACAGAAAAACCGCCGAAACGGCGGTGATCTGTGGCGGAGTGAGAGGGATTTGAACCCTCGCGCGGCTTTTGACCGCCTACTCCCTTAGCAGGGGAGCCCCTTCGGCCTCTTGGGTATCACTCCGAATCAAAAAGTTATTCAACTGATTGCCAAAGTATTCTAGCATAGCTGCCCCCGTTTGTCAAGTAAAAATTGCCAAACGGAAAAACAGGCGCACCTTAGGGTCTATCTGAAAACCGTAAATATGACCAACGGCGAGGGATTTTCCGCCTGATGAAGCCATTTTTTTGCAGGAATACTCTGCGTATTGCAAGAAAAAATGGTGCCCAGCAGGTGGAAAAGACCCGCTGTTTGGGCGTGTTGACGGTTTTCAGATAGACCCTAAAATCTTTTTCTTGATTTTGCGGTGAAATGGACTACAATAGAAGCAATCTCGCAAGAAAGGCAGAAATCACATGAATCAAATCTTTATTCCCCAGGGCTACGCCCCCAAGCTGGACGCCTACGACACCCAGCGTGCCATCGCCTACATCAAATCCGCCTTCCAGGAGGAGTTCTCCAACGCGCTGAATCTGAAGCGGGTCTCCGCTCCCCTGTTCGTCACCGAAAGCTCCGGCCTGAACGACAACCTGAACGGCTATGAGCGGCCTGTTTCCTTCGACATCCCCGCGGTAGGAGCCGATGCCCAGGTGGTGCACTCCCTGGCAAAGTGGAAACGGCTGGCTCTGAAGCGGTACCACTTCACCGTTGGCAACGGCCTGTACACCGATATGAACGCCATCCGCCGGGACGAGGAGCTGGACAACGTCCACTCCATCTATGTTGACCAGTGGGACTGGGAGAAGGTCATCACCGCGGAAAACCGGAATCTGGATTTCCTGAAGCTGATCGTTCGGGCCATCGTCAAGGCCATCTGCGCCACCAACGACCGGCTCCACGTCCGCTACCCCCAGCTGCGCACAGAGCTGAGCCGGGAGGTCAGCTTCATCACCTCCCAGGAGCTGGAAGACCTATACCCGGAGCTGCCCACCGGCTCCCAGCGGGAAAACGCCTATGTGCGCGAGCACAAAACCGCCTGCGTCATGCAGATCGGCGGCAAGCTCCGCTCCGGCAAGCCCCACGACGGCCGGGCCCCGGACTACGACGACTGGAATCTGAACTGCGATATTTTCTTCTGGGACGAGACCCTTGGCCGGGCTCTGGAGATTTCCTCCATGGGCATCCGGGTGGATGCCCAGTCTCTTGACCGGCAGCTGACCCAGGCCGGCTGCGACGAACGGCGGAAGCTTCCCTTCCATCAGATGCTGCTGAACGGGGAGCTGCCCCTGACCATCGGCGGCGGCATCGGCCAGTCCCGGCTGTGTATGCTGATGCTGGGCTGCGCCCACATCGGCGAGGTGCAGTCCAGCGTCTGGGACGCTCAGACGGTGCAGACCTGCGAGCAGGCGGGAATCCGGCTGCTGTAAGGAAACCGTCAGTTCAGACGCCGACGCAGGGCAAAAAGCCGCAAAACAGCAGGCGGTCAAATCCCGGCAGAAAAAATCCGGGATTTCGAAAAATAACCCTTGACAATTCCGGTCGTTTCGTGTATTATATGCAAGTCGGCACGAGCCTACAGCACTTGGAGAAGTCGCGTAGCTGGCCGAGCGCGCACGATTGGAAATCGTGTATACCCCAAAAGGGTATCGAGGGTTCAAATCCCTCCTTCTCCGCCAAGAAAAAGTCCCCTTTTACCACTAAAAGCCGGTAAAAGGGGAACTTTTTATATATTGTGCAAAATAACAGCCACCTGAAATCTACGCTACCTTTTTTCTAATCTTGGATTCTGAATCGTGTATACCTTGCCAAAATTTTTCAAACTTTTAAAGGAGAAATGAAAAATGGCCGGAAAAACTAGAATAACCTCAGCAGCCAAGAAAGCAAGAACGCCAAAAGAAAAAAAGAAAATGCTGTCTTATAAAGAAGAGTTGGGACTTGGCTATCCCGATAATCCCGACAACACAAATGAACTTTGTTGGGGCTGGTTCCTTGTGGATCAGATGGCTAAGTCCAATTCTAAGGCTAGAATAGATTCTTACCACCGCTTCTATAAGAAATTTATGCTTTAATATTGAAACAGGATATCACAAAGAAACAAGCCATGTTTTACCTATTGGCTTATAGTTTTTTGCGAAAAAATCCTCAGATTATAAGACTATACAACTAACGCCAAAGGAATACGCACACGTTATGAGTGAAATCGCAACTTGGGCAACTGAGTAGCAATTAAATTAGAACGTCTTTAGTAAGAATATTGGAAAATACGCCTATATTGTTGAAAATAATGGATTTGGAAATTTCAGAATAATCAATAGGAGGAAAATTAAATGACTATAACGGCCTATGTTGAAAGAGAAGTTAAACGTAATGAATTGAGCCAAGAACTTGTTACCGAATTAAAGAAAATTTCTGATGATATTGAATTTATCGGAGGCGTATTGTTAAATGTTGAAAACGATGAAGACAAGAAAGCTTTATTAGACTATATAAGGGCAGGCATTGATGTTGATTTTTCTCAAATCCTATTAACTTCCCTATGGCTTTATCAACAAAGAGAAGAAAATATACAAGATAATTAAAAATAGTTTGAAATTTAAGTCTCTGCTTTCATTATCAAGTGAAAGCAGGACTTTTTTGTTTGCCTTTTGGTAGGGGCAAGGCGTAAAAGAAGCAACTAAATAAGATATAGAAGGGTTAGTTAATAGGCTAAAACTTAGGAGGAAATAATAATGGAAGAAAATACTACTGTTGACACACCAGTCTGCGTTACATTAAGGTATGACTGCCACTGGCAGTCATTGAGATTCTGATTCGCTGCGCGGAGCACCACTGGTTCGCAATGACAACGTATCCTTCCGGGCCTTTTGCTATACGAAAATGCCCTCCGCGCGGATTGCGCGGAGGGCATTCTTTTACTTCACATCCAGCTTGAAATTGTCGCCGTCGGTGAGAATGTGGATGGCGGAGATGGGGTGCTCGAAGCTGTCGATGATGGCCTGGCTGATGGGATCCTCCAGCTCCCGCTGGATGGTCCGGCGCAGGTTCCGGGCACCGTAGAGGGCGGAATAGGCCTTCTTCACAAGAAGTGCCTTTCCCGATTCGTCCCAAGTCAGGGTCAGGCCACGGGCAGACAGGCTGTCCCGAAGCTCCCTGAGCATAATGTCCGCAATGCCCAGGAAGTTTTCTTCCGTCAGGCGGTTGAAGGTGATGATCTCGTCCACCCGATTCAAAAACTCCGGACGCAGGAACTCCCGCAGAGCCTTCATGGTGGTCTCCTGAACCTTGTCGCCCTCGGTTCTGCCGAAGCCCAGACCCCCTACCCTGCCCTCAGAGCCGGCATTGGAGGTCATAACGATGATGGTATTCTCAAAGTTTACCACCCGACCCTGGGCATCGGTGATCCGTCCGTCGTCCAGAACCTGCAAAAGCACGTTCAGCACGTCCGGGTGGGCTTTCTCGATCTCATCGAAGAGCACCACGCTGTAGGGGCGGCGGCGAATCTTCTCCGTCAGCTGACCGGCCTCGTCATAGCCCACATAGCCGGGAGGCGAACCGATGAGCTTGGAAACCGTGTGCTTTTCCATATACTCGGACATATCCAGGCGGATGAGGGCATCCACGCTGTCGAACATATCGCTTGCCAGCTGCTTGACCAGCTCCGTCTTGCCCACGCCGGTGGGACCGACGAAAATGAAGGACACAGGCTTCTTTTTGGGGCTGATGCCCACCCGGTTCCGGCGGATGGCCCGTGCCACCGCCTCCACCGCCTGATCCTGGCCGACGATGTGGGTCTTCAGCCGGTCAGACAGCCCCTTCAGCTGCTGATACTCTTGCGCCTTGATCTTGGAGGCGGGAATTTTCGTCCACAGCTCAATGATCCGTGCCAGATTTTCCATGGTCACGGCGGGCTTGGGCTTTGCCTCCAGCTCCTCGATCTGGGGCGCCAGCTGCATCAGCTTGCTGCGAAGCAGAGCCAGACGCTCGAAATTCTGGTTCTGCGCATCCTCGTTGAGCATCCGAAGCTCCAGCTCGTAGTCGTCCCGCTCCTTTTTCAGCTCCGCCAGCCGGGAAATGTCCTTACACTGGAGGTTGACATCCGAGCAGGCCTCGTCCAGCAGGTCAATGGCCTTATCCGGCAGGAACCGGTCGGTGATGTAGCGCTCGGAGAGCACCACGCACTGGTGGGCAATCTCCGGAGGAATCTCCACCCCGTGGAACTGGGCATAGGCCTTGGCGATGCCCTGCATGATCTGGCTGGCTTCCTCAATGGTAGGTTCCGCCACCGTCACCGGCTGGAACCGCCGCTCCAGAGCGGCATCCTTCTCGATATATTTCCGGTACTCGGCAAAGGTGGTGGCACCGATGACCTGAATTTCTCCCCGGGACAGGGCGGGTTTGAGGATATTGGCGGCGTTCATGGAGCCCTCGGCGTCACCGGCTCCCACCAGGTTGTGCACCTCGTCGATGACCAGGATGATGTTGCCGCACTCCTTGATTTCGCCGATCAGGCTCTTCATCCGGCTTTCAAACTGACCCCGGAACTGGGTTCCCGCCACAAGCGCCGTCAAATCCAGCAGGAAAACCTCCTTGTCCCGAAGCTTGTAGGGAACGTTGCCCGCGGCGATGCGCTGAGCCAGGCCCTCGGCAATGGCGGTTTTGCCCACGCCGGGCTCGCCGATGAGACAGGGGTTGTTCTTCTGTCGGCGGTTGAGGATCTGAATCACCCGCTCGGTTTCCACGTCTCGGCCGATAACCTTGTCAAGCTTCCCGGCTCTGGCTCGGCCGGTCAAATCCATGCAGTAGCTGTCCAGGAATTTATGCTTCTTATTCTTCTTTTTGGTTTTTTCCTCCTGGGGCGGCTCCTCGGCTCTTGTCGGCCGCTGGGGCTGGGCGGGCGGATTGGGATTTCCGCCGAAAAGCTGGTTCAGCAGCGGGAAGGTTGCGGTCTGGCTGTCAATTTCGTCATCGTCCGCGTCCGTGCTGTCGTCCCGCTGACCGAACATACTGCTCATCTCATCGGTGAGCATGTCCAGGTCCTCCTCGGAAATGCCCATCTGCTTCACCGCCTGGTCGATCTGGGGAATGCCCAGACTCCGGGCGCACTTGAGGCAATAGCCCTCATTCAGGGTCACGCCGTTCTCTACCTTCGTAATGAACACAACGGCGACATTTTTCTTACACTTGCTGCACATTTTCGGCTGCATACTTCTTCACTCCTTATTCCAAGGAATCTTGATTTCCTTTCTGAGCAGTATAGCACAGACCTGTCAAAAAAGGAAAAACAAATTATGAACGTCCCAAAACCTTACTTCGTCCAATCGCTGCCGGCTTCGAACCGGGTCACGCCGTCATCGTACCACAGGTGAGTCATGTACAGACCGCCGGGGGGCACGGTAGGGCCGGCGGCGGTGCGGTTGCCGGATTCCAGGATGGCGCCGATTTCCTCCGGGCGGATCTTCCCTTCCGCCGCGTAGACCACGGTGCCGGCCATGGCGCGCGCCATGTTATAGAGGAAGCCGTTGGCGCAGACCTTCAGAGTGATGATGTCTCCCCGGCGCTCTACGTTATAATAATACACCGTGCGCACCGTGGACTTGACATCCGTGCCAACGCTGCGCACGGCGGCAAAATCGTGGGTGCCCACGAACTGGTCTGCCGCCGCCTGCATGACGTTTTCGTCCAGGTGACGGGGGTAAAACCAGGCTCGGTTGACATAAAACGGATCTTTTAACCGGGAATTGTAAATCTGATAGGTATACTCCTTTTTTGCGCAGGAGCCGATGGCATTGAAGTTCTCGTGGACATCGAAGGCCTTTGTCACCACGATGTCGCAGGGCAGATGGGTGTTCAGGGCATAGGGCAGCCGGTCGGCGGGAATGGTGGAATCCGTGCGAAAATTCGCAACGTACACCCGGGCGTGGACTCCCGCGTCCGTGCGGCCGCAGCCCGTCATATGCACCGGATGCCCCACGATCATGGCCGCCGCCTTTTCCAGGGTCTCGGCGACAGTTGGCAGGTTCTTCTGAACCTGCCAACCGTGGTACGCCGTACCCAGATATGTTAAAATCAGTCCGATATTTCGCATAAAATCCTCACAAAGCGAAGGTTTTGAGCAGGATAACCGCCGCAAGCAGCACCGCACCGGCGCAGTAGGACAGAAAATCCTCCCGATGGTAGTGGAGCTGCTTCATTTTCGTCCGACCCTCGCCGCCCTGGTAGCACCGGCACTCCATGGCCGTGGCCAACTCGTCGGCTCGGCGGAAAGCACTGATAAACAGCGGCACCAGAATGGGGATCAGAGCCTTGGCTCGGTCGGTCAGGGAGCCGGACTCAAAATCCGCGCCTCTGGCCTTCTGGGCGCTCATAATCTTGTCCGTTTCCTCAATCAGTGTGGGGATGAACCGCAGAGCGATGCACATCATCATGGAAAGCTCGTGCACCGGCACACCCACCTTTTTCAGGGGGTTCATCAGAGCCTCCAGACCGTCGGTGAGAGCAATGGGCGAGGTGGTGTAGGTCAGAAGGAAGGTGCCGGAAATCAGCATGAGAATCCGGGCCATCATCATCAGCGCCCGGGACAGGCCTCCGGAGGTGACGGTAAGCACCCAGAACTTCACCAGAACTTCCCCGTCCTGGGTAAAGAACAGATTCAGCACACCGGTAAAAATCAGAATCATCACCAGGGGCTTCATGCCCCGCAGGATGGATTTGAGCGGAATGGTGGACAGCCGGATAACGACTGCAAGAAAGACGAACACCAGGCCATAGGAAATCCAGCCCTCCGCCAGAAACAGGGCAACGATGTACACCACCAGCATGGTCAGCTTGGTTCTGGGATCCAGCCGGTGGATCACGGACTGACCAGGGAAATACTGACCCAGGGTAATATCCTTAAGCATGGGTCTTCCCTCCCCTCAAGCGGACAATCTCCGCCACCGCCTGCTCCATGGTATAGACGCTCTTGACGTCAAGCCCCAGCTTTTTCAGCTCCAGGAACACCTGGGTCACCTGGGGAATATTCAGTCCCATGGCAAGAAGCTCCTGGGCCCGGGAGAACACCTCCGACGGTGTGCCGTCCATGGCAAGCCGGGAGCCGTTCATCACCAGCAGCCGGTCGGTCAGCCGAGCCACGTCCTCCATGGAGTGGGAAACCATCATAATGGTAGCGTTTTTCGCCTGACGGTAGGCCTCGATGTTGCCCAGAATTTCCGCCCGGCCTACGGGATCCAGGCCGGCGGTGGGCTCGTCCAGAATCAGCACCTCCGGCTCCATGGCGATGACGCCGGCGATGGCTACCCGCCGCTTCTGTCCGCCGGACAGGTCAAAGGGAGAGACCTCCAGCTGCGCCTGGGTCAAGCCCACGAAGCCCGCGGCCTCCCGGACACGGCGGTCAACCTCTTTTTCGTCCAGACCCATGTTCTTGGGGCCGAAGGCGATGTCCCGGTAGACAGTCTCCTCAAAGAGCTGATACTCCGGGTACTGGAACACCAGTCCCACCCGGAACCGAGCCTGCCGGGTCAGCTTCTTGTCCGACCAGATGTCCACCCCATCCAGAAGCACCTGGCCGAAGGTGGGCTTCAAAAGGCCGTTCATCTGCTGCATCAGGGTGGATTTTCCGGAGCCTGTATGTCCGATGATGCCGACAAACTCCCCTGGCTCCACCCCAAAGGAAATATGATCCAGAGCCTTGTGCTCAAAGGGCGTGCCCGCACTGTAAATGTAGTCGAGATTTCTTACTTCCAGAATTGGTTTCAAACCTGTTTCCTCCCAGCGGTCAGACCTTGCAGATGTTCGTAAAGTGTCTGCGCGCATTCTTCCGGTTCCAATTTGTCAAGGGGCAGGTCAAAGCCCTGCTTGTTCAGCTCCCAGCACAGCTCCACCGTCTCCGGAGAAGCCAGGCCTAAGCTGTGAAGCAGTTCCACCTGGGCAAAAACCTGCTGAGGCGTGCCGTCGGCGGCTACCTTGCCCTTGTTCAGCACCACCACCCGGTCGGCTTTCGCCGCCTCGTCCATGTGGTGGGTAATGAGCACCACGGTAATGCCCTTCTCCCGGTTCAGCCGTCCGATGGTGTCAATGACCTCCCGGCGGCCTCTGGGATCCAGCATGGCGGTGGGCTCGTCCAGGACGATGCACCTGGGCTCCATGGCAATGATGCCCGCAATGGCAACGCGCTGCTTCTGTCCGCCGGACAGAAGATGGGGAGCATGCTCCCGGTACTCGTACATCTCCACCTGTTTCAGCGCACTGTCCACTCTGCGGCGAATCTCCGGGCTGGCAATGCCCAGGTTCTCCGGGCCGAAGGCCACATCCTCCTCCACCACGTTGGCAACGATCTGGTTGTCCGGATTCTGGAAGACCATGCCCACGTTCCGGCGGACGGTGAGAATCCGATCCTCGTTGGAGGTGTCAATGCCGCAGACATAGACCTTGCCGCCGGTGGGAAGCAGGATGGAATTGAAGTGCTTGGCCAGGGTGGATTTTCCGCAGCCGTTGGTGCCGAGGATGGCCACGAAGGAACCTTCCTGAACGGTCAGGTTCAGATCCTCAAAAACCGGGATGCCCGGGGTGCCCTCCACCCCGGGATAGGCGTAGGCTAGGTGTTCTACTGAAATGATATCGCTCAATTTTGTTCCTCCCTCAGGGCATCCAGCGTCCGGTGGCACCGCAGGGCAGCACCAGCCCGGACTGCCGCACGGGCAGTCCCAGCTCGCCGGCCTGGGTCTTACCGCCGTAAAGGCTGCCGAAAACCACGTCCGAGGCGTAGGCCACCGCCGAGGGGGCCAGACCCGTGGTATAGGAATTGATGATGACAAACAAAGGGTTATCGGACAGCACCTTGGCTGTCTCCTGCAGGAAGGGATAGAAGCTGGTCTCCATCTTCCAGATTTCCCCGCCGGGCCCTCTGCCGTAGCTGGGAGGATCCATGATGATGCCGTCGTACTTTCTGCCCCGGCGAATCTCCCGCTGGATGAATTTGGCGCAGTCGTCCACCATCCAGTGGATGGGACGGTCAGCAAGGTTTGACGCCACGGCGTTTTCCTTGGCCCAGGCCACCATGCCCTTGGAGGCATCCACATGGAACACCTCCGCGCCGCCGGCGGCGGCGGCTAAGGTTGCGCCGCCGGAATAGGCAAACAGGTTCAGCACCCGCACCGGCCGGCCGGCGCAGGCCACCTTTTCCCGAATGAAATCCCAGTTGGCCGCCTGCTCCGGGAAAACACCGGTGTGCTTGAAATTCATGGGTTTGACGTTAAAGGTCAGGTAGTCCTTATAGCGGATCTGCCACCGCTCGGGCAGGGTGTTTTCCGTCCAGTGGCCGCCGCCGGTATTGGAGCGGACATAGCGGGCATCGTACTGCTTCCACTGGGGGGCTCTGCGGGGGGTATCCCAGATCACCTGGGGATCCGGACGCACCAGGATATGACTGCCCCAGCGTTCCAGCCGTTCGCCGCCGGAGGCATCGAGCACCTCGTAGTCCTTCCATTCATCGGAAATCCACAGCATGTGTTTACTCCTCTTCTCTTAATTTCTTCTTTTTCTCAAAGGCCTCAGCCGTCGTAGTTATCCGGGTTATAGAAGCCGGAATCATCGTAGCTGTCGGGTGCCTGGGTGTTGCCGGTGTCCATGTTGCCGGGAGGCGACTGGTGCACCATGCACTCCAGATAGGGAGTGCCGTTGGGATTGCTGCGGTCGTTGTTGAAGCCCCGCCAGACTCCGCCGCCGTCCAGGTAGATTCCGCCGGAATCCAGGTACTGATCCAAAAGGCCTACCCGGGAGGCGCTGCGGATTTCCTGCACCTCCTCAGGCGTCAGCTTCACGAGAGATGCCCGGTAGATGCCGTTTTCCGGGTACTGGCTGCAATACTCCGTGGCAACACCGCCGCCGATGGCGCAGAAGTCCACCATCACATGCTTGTCGCAGGTTTCCGTGGGCACGTCCTCAGGGTAGACGTTGGCGTAGACCACCCGATCAAACTTCCGGACGTCCGACTTGCAGGCATCCGTGGCAAGCTTTCCGGAATCCAGGCAGACGGCAACGGTGGTGAAGGCGTTGCCATCGTAGAGCGCTTCCTTGGGAAGTCCCTCGTGGATAGGCTGCATGACTTTGCGCCACAGCACCGCCGCGGGGTTCGTACCGATGTTGATCTGCTCGGGCTGGTCGTAGCCCACCCAGACCGCGGCGGTATAATGGGTGGTATAGCCGCAGAACCACCGATCCCGGTTGGAGGAGGTGGTGCCGGTCTTGCCGGCAATGGACTGACCGCCGAACAGAGCCGCGCCGCCGGTGCCGTTGTTGGCGGCGCTGTACAGGCAGTAGTTCATATAATTGACGGACTTTTCGCTCAGAATCTTCCGGCTGTCCTGGGTATTGTCCAGCACCAGCTCGCCGTCGCTGTTATAGACCTTGGTGTACAGCCGGGACTGACGGAAAACGCCGTCGTTGGCAAAGGTGGCGTAAGCCGTAGCCATTTCCTGGACCGTAGAGCCCAGGGTCAGCGCACCCAGAGCCAGGGGGGCAAGGCCTACATCGGACTTGACCTCATACTCCGTGGGGTAGCTTTCCACCAGGCTATTCTGGCCGAAGTTATACTTGGCGAAGCTATAGCCGTACTCGATGCCGATGGCGTCCAGGGTGCGGGCGGAAATGGTATTCACCGAGGACACGATGCCCTGGTACACCGTCCGGGCGTACTTGTACTGCCGGTTGTCGTTTTTGGGCCAGTTTCCATTGGTATAGGTGATGGGCAGGTCTTTGAAGACTGTAGCCGGGGTCACCTTGCCGGACTCGAAGGCAGGGGCGTAGACGGAAATGGGCTTCTGGGAGGAACCGGTCTGAAGCTTTGCCTGCGTGGCACGGTTGTAGCCCATGAAGGTGGTCTTCTCCCCTACGCCGCCGGCCAGGGCTACCACGTCGCCGGTGGTATTGTCGATGACCACAATGGCGGACTGGAGCTGCTGGTTGCTCCGGGTGGAGGGGATATTGTCCAGGTTGTTGTAGATTTCATCCACCTGCTTCTGGACGTCCATGTCCATGGTGGTATAAATATGGTAGCCGCCCTTCTGAATCTTGTCCAGGTAGATGTTCCGGGCATTCTCGTCCATGTTCTCCCAGGCCTTTCCGTCCTGCCCGGCAAGGTAGGAGGCAAAATCCACAAGCACCGCGTCCACAAACCAGGAATACACATGCTGGGAAGCGTCGGTTTTCACGGAGGTGGCGCTGCCGCAGACAGGACAGTAGCACACGTCCCCCTCGCCGGTGAAGTGACTGCGGGTATTCTGGTAGCCGCACTCATCGTTGCTGCACACCGTCCACCGATCCTCGGCGGCGATGCCCTCCTTGAAGACCATTTCCTGATTCACGGCCTTGGTATATTCATCGTCCGTCAGGTAGCCCTGGTCGTGCATCTCGCTGAGCACGTTCAGCTGACGGTAGCGGTTCCGCTCCGCGCCGCTGCGCTCCTGGCCTTTGTACTTGTAAACGCTCTGGGAATAGGGATTGAAGAGGGACGGGTTGTTGGTGATGCTGATGAGGCTGGCGCACTCGGCAGGGGTCAGGCTTTGCAGCTCCTTGCCGAAATACTCCGCCGCCGCGCTCTTGACGCCGTAGCAGCCCCGACCCAGGTAGATCTCATTGAGGTAATACTCCATAATGAGGTCTTTGTCATACTGCTTCTCGAAGAGCTGGGCCCGGAAAATCTCCATCACCTTCCGCTGGACGGTGATGCTCTTCTCCTGGGTCAGGTTTTTCACCAGCTGCTGGGTAATGGTGGAGCCGCCGAACTGCTGATCGCCGCCGAAGAACATATTCAGACAGGCCTTGACGGTGGTAATCCAGTCCACGCCCTGATGCTCATAGAACCGCTTATCCTCAATGGCCACCGCCGCGTGAACCATGGCCTCGGGAATCTCGTCCAGGCTGGCCCACTGCCGGTCGGTGGTGGTGTAAATCTGCTGGAGCTGCTGAATATCGCCGCTGTTATCCACATAATAAATAAAGGAGGTGCGGGCCAGGTCATAGTCGTCCATGGACCAGTTGCCGGCCTCCCCCAGAATGTCGTTCTGGAGATAGTCGCCCAGCGTACCCGCAAAAACGGCGCCGCAGATGAGCAGAATCAGCAGCACCGTCGCCGCCGCGCCGATGGCAACCTTGACGAGGGAAAGAACCCCGGAGCCGGCGGTGTACAGGAGCTTGATCAGCCAGTGAGGATCCCAGTCCTGTCTGGGTTTTTTCCCTCTCCTGTTAAAAAAATGGTCTTTTGCCATAGGAATACCTCCGTAAACAGGGCCCTGCCCCGCAAAAAGCCTGGAAATCAGTTCGCCGCATTGCCATGTGCATAGCAATACGGATTAGATTATAGCATACCAAAATGCAAAACGAAAGTACTAATTTTTGAATTCCTTATGAACTTTCGCGGCAGTCTTCCTCATAACCGGAAAAATCCGGGTTACACTAGCTTCGGAAGGAGGGATTGCCTATGCGCTGGCGCGGATTGTCCTCCGTGATTGCGGCATTTCTTGTCATTGTAGGCTCCTGGAAGGGGTATCTGGCCCTGTTTGACCCGGGAAAACAGGAGCCGAAGCAGATTTTTCCCCGGCTGGTTTCTTCCCTGCCGGAAGCCGACCAGAAGGCTTTGGAGGCGGGAATTTCCGTTCGGAATCAACGGGATTTGGAGAGCTTGCTGGAGGATTACCTTTCCTGACAAAATGAGCGGTTTTCCGACCTGAAAATTTCACAGTTGGTTTTCGTACAATTTTCCCTCTTGATTTTATGGAGCCGGGGCGGTAGAATAGAGCCATCCGAGGAAGAGGAGCAGGGGTATGGATCAGTACGGTTCCGATTTTATCACCATCACCGACGACGAGGGAAAGGAATACGAGCTGGAAGTACTCAGTACACTGGAGTATAACGGCTGCACCTACATGGCTGTCATTCCCGCGGGAGACAGTCAGGATACCTTGCAGCTGGAGGTCAGCATTCTCAAATCCATCGAGGAAGACGGTGAGCCGATTCTTTGCACCATTGACGATGAGCAGGAATTGGAAGCGGTCTATGACCTCATTATGGACTCCCTTTACGAGGAAGATTCCGAAGAGGAAGAATAAAATTTGTTATCTTCCTGCTTGGTACGTTGGCATGTCCTTTTGGACCCACATTTTTTACTAGGGAAGTTAGACTTCCTGTTCTGTTTGCAGACCTCCCGCCTGCGCTGCGACGTAGGGTGGACGCTGGGAGCAGTAAGGTTCAGGAGCGGCAACCCACCTGCCTTTTCGTGCAGGTCATAATTGGATGTGCTACGGCTAAAGCGGGGTGCCTGGGGAGCTTCGGCTCCCCAGGTTTTTTATTTTGGGGGCAGCATCACACAATTCATGTAGGGGCCGATGCCCTCATCGACCCAAAACAAGAGAAAGCGCTTTTTTCCTTCCCTCCATAAATATTTCAGTGCTGATCCCTCCGGGGGCAAGGTTCTTGTCTCGGCAAGAACCTTGAGAAGAAGCCGACTCAAGGGGCGCTGCCGAAAAGCCGCCCCCTTGAGAATCTCCCGGCCGCCCTAATGAACTGCGTCAGGAGCTTGAACCTACGGTGAGGCGCAAAGGCTCCCCTTGCTGACCAAGGGGAGCCTCTGGGTGCTCCCGCACCAGTGCATTCTTCGACAATTTCAAGAAGATCGAGGCGACCTCATCCGGCTCTTCGAGCCACCTTCCCCTCCCAAGGGAAGGCTTTTGACCTGAGAATTGTAAATTTTTTCTCTATTTTTCTATTTTCCGGCTTTTCCCCTTGCATGTGACCGGGTTTTCGGTTATAATACCGAGGTCTATGCTATTTTCGGCAAAACACACGAAGACATTTGAGAGGATTTGATCACATGAGTGCATCCAGCAAAAAACAGCTCCGCAAGGAGCAGGGTGCCGGAAAGCTGACCGAAAAGCAGCTTGCTGCCCAGAAGGAAGCTTCCGCCACCCGCCTGTACACCGCAGCCTTTGTTGTTGTTCTGGTGGTTCTGCTCGCCATCGCCATTTTCGTGGGCGTGAACCAGACCATCAAGAACAGCGGCTACAAGGAGCAGCACACCGTCGCCGTCCAGATCGGCGATCATAAGCTGAGCAACGCGGAAATGAACTACTACTTCTTTGACGCGGTCAACACCTTCTATTCCAGCTACGGCAGCTACGCCGGTATGTTCGGCCTGGACACCAGCAAGCCTCTGGACCAGCAGGTAACGGACGAGGAGTCCGGCCGCACCTGGGCTGACGACTTCCTGGAATCCGCCAAGGAGACTGCCCGGAACGTCTACGCCATGTCCGATGCCGCCGAGGCCGCGGGCTTCACCCTGCCGGAGGACAAGGCCGCGGAGCTGGAGCAGAACCTGGCTTCCATCGACACCTATGCCAAGCTCTACGGCTTCCAGAGCGGCAAGGCCTATCTGCAGGCCATGTACGGCAAGGGCGCTACCGTGGAAGGCTTCCGGGAGTATTCCACTCGCAGTGCCCTGGCAGACGCTTACTACGCCAATTACTCCGATTCCCTGACCTACACCGATGACCAGATCGCCGCCAAGGATGCCGAGGATCCCAAGGTCTACTCCTCCTACTCCTATCACGCCTACTATATGGCCATCTCCAAGTTCCGTACCGGCGGCACGACGGATGCCGACGGCAACACCACCTACACCGACGCGGAGAACGCCGCTGCCGAGGCCGCTCTGAGAGCCGCCGCCGAAAGCCTGGTTTCCGATGAAATCGACTCTCCCGAGGCTCTGGATGCCGCCATCGCCGCTCTGAGCATCAATGCCGATGAGGAATCCGCCGCCAGCACCGCCAGCACCAACGTCCGCTACTCCTCTCTGAACAGCACCTACCAGGACTGGGTCAGCGACAGCAGCCGGAAGGCCGGCGACAAGCAGGTGTTTGAGAGCACCACCACAAACGACGACGGCACCGAGACCCTCAGCGGCTGCTATGTGGTCTACTACGACGGCTCCACCGACAACGAGTTCCCCATGGTGAACGTGCGCCACATTCTGGTCAAGCCCGCCCATCCCACCGATGAGGCCGAGGACGCCCACGCCGACGGCGAGACCTACTCCGCCGAGGAATGGGCTGCCGCCAAGGCTGCCGCCGAGGAAATCTACAACCAGTGGAAGTCCGGCGAGGCCACCGAGGACAGCTTTGCCGCCCTGGCAAACGAGAAGTCTGACGACGGCGACGGTACCACCGGCGGCCTGTATCAGAACGTGACCCCCGGCCAGATGGTGCAGGCCTTCAACGACTGGTGCTTCGATTCCAGCCGGAAGAGCGGCGACACCGGCATTGTGGAGACCCAGTACGGCTACCACGTCATGTACTTCGTGGGCACCAGCGACATCACCTACCGCACCTCTCTGATTCAGAGCGATCTGCGCAGCGCGGATGTGGCCGCCTGGCAGGAGGAGCTGGTCAACGCCCTGACCATCACCGACGGCGACACCAGCTATATCCGCACCGACCTGGTGATCAACGCCAACGGCCAGTAACCCCCGAAAACGTGAATAAGAATCCCTCCCAGGGTCAAACTTCCCTGGGAGGATTTTTTTATGAAGGAACGATTGGGGCTGATCATCGCGGGAGCCGGGGCCGGGCTGGTAGCCGGGCTCTTCGGAGCGGGCGGCGGGCTGGTGCTGGTGCCCCTGCTGGGGCTGCTGACGGGGCTAAAAAATCAAGAGGTTTTCGCCGTTTCCCTGTCCATTATTCTGCCGGTGTGTCTGGTGAGCATCGCCGTGACGGCCATGGCGGCGGGAATCGACTTTGCCTCTGCCCTGCCCTATCTGCCCGGCAGCGCGTTGGGCGGGCTGGCCGCCGGGGTTTGGGGAACAAAAATCCCAGCCCAGTGGCTTCACCGTGGGCTGGGGCTTCTGATCGTCTGGGGAGGGATTCGGTATTTATGCTGAATTCCCTGCCTGTTTGTTTGGTGGTCGGAACGGTTCTGGGCTTTCTCACCGGCCTTGGGATCGGCGGCGGGAGCCTGCTGATGCTGTGGCTGACCCTGGTGCTGGGAGTTTCTCAGGCCGAGGCACGGCAGATCAACCTGCTTTTCTTTCTTCCTTCTGCGCTGATCAGCTGCTGGATGCACAAAAGGCAGGGCACGCTGAATTGGAAAACCAGCCTTCCCGGCATGATCTCCGGCTGCGCCACCGCTGGCCTTGGCAGTTGGATTGCCGCAAGTCTTGACACCGAAGTGCTCAAAAAGCCCTTTGGGATTCTGCTGCTGATCGCCGGTGCGCGGGAGCTGTTTTATCGGCGCAAATAGGCCAGGTACCCCTCCAGAATCAGGGAAGCGGCTACCGCATCCACGGTGTTTTTCCGCTTTTTCCCGTGGTAATTGTGCTCGGATAGGATATTGTGGGCCTCCACCGTGGTGCGCCGCTCGTCCCACATGGCAATTTCCAGGCCTGTGGCTTCCCGGAGGACATCGGCAAATTCCCGGCACAGGGCCGCCCGGGAGCCTTCCGTGCCGTCCATATTTTTAGGCAGACCCACCACAATGGTGCCAACGTCGTTATCCCGTGCCAGCCGGACAATGTCCGCTACCGCCTTCTCCCGCACCCGGCTGGGAACCACATAGGTGGTTCCCACGATGGAGCAAAGAAGGTCGGAAATGGCCACGCCGGTGCGGGCGTCGCCGTAATCGATTCCCATGATTCGTTTCATAAACTTCTCCTGTCGCTTTCTGTTTTTCTATACAATAGCGGATTTCGGCCAAAACCGCAAGTCTTTTTTTGCCGGATTTCCCACCGGAAAGCTCCTGAAAATGCCGAAAAAAGTAGTTGACTTTGATGTACCCCTGTGTTAGAATGATTCTACCTGTGAAAAAGGGCTTTTTTTGTGCGCCTTTTTCAGCCCCGGAGCGGGAAAATGTAGTGCCCGCTGTCTAAATTTTTACTAGCCGGAGTGATACAGGGAGGCAATGTTAAGGAGGTGCCGTTATGCGCGTGAAAGTCACTTTGAGATGCTCTGAGTGCAAGCAGAGAAACTACAACACCATGAAGAACAAGAAGAATGACCCCGACCGTCTCGAGATGAAGAAGTATTGCAGATTCTGCAAGAAGCACACCGTCCACAACGAGACCAAGTAAGGAGGCTCGCAATTCATGGCTGAAGTCAAAAAGGAAAACTGGTTCAAGAGAACCTGGGGCAAGGTTGCCAAGTACTTCCGAGAGCTGCGCAGCGAACTGAAGAAGGTCGTCTGGCCCACCCCCCAGCAGGTTCTGAAGAACGCCGTGATCGTCGCCGGCTGCGTTGTGGCTGTAGGCGTGTTCATCTGGCTGTTCGACTTTGTCGCTCAGGTCGGCATCGACGCTCTGATCGGCGCCTTCCACTGATAGGAGCCGCCGATGGCAGAAGCTGCAAAGTGGTATGTTGTGCATACCTATTCCGGTTATGAGAACACTGTCAAGGCTACCATCGAGAAAACCGTCGAATCCAGAGGCCTGCACGACGTGATCTTAGCCGTCTCCATCCCCTTGGAGACCGTCACCGAGATCACCGAGTCCGGCGTGAGCAAGACCTTCGACCGGAAGGTCTACCCCGGCTATGTGCTGGTGAAGATGGTCTACAGCGACGACACCTGGCATGTGATCCGGAACATCCGGGGCGTTACCGGCTTCGTCGGTACGTCCAGCAACGACCCCACTCCCCTGACGGACGAAGAAGTGTACGCCATGGGCGTGGAGAAGAAGGAGATCATCGTCAACTACCAGGTTGGCGACACCGTCAAGATTCTGGACGGCCCGCTGACCTCCTTCACCGGCACCGTGGAAAGCATCGACGTGGACAACAACTGCGTCAATGTGGTGGTTTCCATGTTTGGCCGCGAGACCTCCGTCGAGTTCGAGCTCGACATGGTGGAGGTCGTATCCCAGTAATCGCATCGAATTTTCATTCGATTGCCGGGTGGGAGGGGTGAAATACCCCGAAAAAATGCGCACTGCGCATCGTTACCACATCTTATTCAGGAGGTGCTTATTATGGCACAGAAAGTCACTGGCATTATCAAGCTTCAGATCAACGCCGCTAAGGCAACCGCTTCCCCCCCTGTCGGCCCCGCTCTGGGTCAGCACGGCGTGAACATCGCTGCTTTCATCAAGGAGTTCAACGCCCGCACCAAGGACATGGAGGGCTATAAGATCCCCGTCGTCATCACCGTTTACGCTGACCGCAGCTTTACCTTTATCACCAAGACTCCTCCGACCCCCATGCTGGTCATGAAGGCCATTGGTCTGGAGAAGGGCTCCGGTGTCCCCAACAAGACCAAGGTTGGCACCATCACCAAGGCTCAGATCGCCGAGATCGCCAAGACCAAGATGCCTGACCTGAACTGCCCCACTCTGGAGGCTGCTGAGGCTCAGGTTGCCGGTACCTGCCGCTCCATGGGCGTTACCGTCGTCGATTGATAATTGCTTGTCCGGTAATATTTGAACCGGAAATGTGGGAGGATTTTTCCGCATCACCACGATAAGGAGGATAAAACATTGTTTAGAGGCAAAAAGTATCAGGAGAGCGCCAAGCTGATTGACCGCTCCGTTCAGTATGATCCCACCGAGGCTCTGGAGCTGGTTGTGAAGGGCGCTTCCGCCAAGTTCGATGAGACCGTAGAGCTGCACATCAAGCTGGGTGTTGACTCCCGTCACGCCGACCAGCAGGTCCGCGGCGCCGTGGTTCTGCCCAACGGCACCGGCAAGACCCGCCGGGTGCTGGTGTTCGCTAAGGACGCCAAGGTGGACGAGGCCAAGGCTGCGGGCGCCGATTACGTCGGCGGCATGGAGCTGGTGGAGAAGATCACCAAGGAGAACTGGTTCGATTTCGACGTGGTCGTCGCTTCCCCCGACATGATGGGCATTGTTGGCCGTCTTGGTAAGGTTCTGGGCCCCAAGGGTCTGATGCCTTCTCCCAAGGCCGGCACCGTGACCCCCAACGTGGCCGCTGCCGTCAAGGAGATCAAAGCCGGTAAGGTGGAGTATCGTCTGGACAAGACCAACATCATCCACTGCCCCATCGGCAAGGTTTCCTTCGGCGCCGAGAAGCTGACCGAGAACATGGATACCCTGGTCAAGGCTGTGGTCAAGGCGAAGCCCGCCGCCGCCAAGGGTCAGTATATCCGTTCCTGCACCGTCGTGTCCACCATGGGCCCCGGCGTGAAGGTCAACACCGCCAAGTATCTGTAAGCCGAAAGGCTGAATATCCCCGGACGCATTTGCGTTCGGGGATTTTTATGTCTTGACAGGATGTGGCGGGCATGGTATCCTCCTTTCAAAGGAGGCCGGGACTATGGAAACGGGATTACTTGTGAAAGCAGATGAGCGGCTTGCCGGTATTCGTTGTCTCAATGACAATCAGTTGAAGCTGATCGCCGCCATCTGTATGCTGATTGACCATGTAACCAAGGTTTTCTATCAATCTCTGGCCTTCCGGGTCATCAATCCTATGCTGGCTTCCGGACAGCTGACTTCCGAAGTCTTTCTTCGCTACCGCTGGATCTATGACCCGCTGCTGTGCGGCATTGGAGCCGTTGCGTTCCCTATTTTTGCCTTCGCCTTTACGGAAGGCTTCGCCCACACCCGCAGTAAGGGAAAGTTTCTGGGAAGACTTCTGATCTTTGCTCTGATTTCCGAGCTGCCCTTTGACCTGACCTTCTTTTCCGGATTCAGCCAGGATTCCCTTTTTTACTGGAACCACCAGAATGTGTTCTTCACCTTCGCCATCGCCATGGGCGGCCTGTGGCTCATGGAACTGGCAGGAAAGATCAAGTGGAAGCCACTTGCCGTTATGGCCCAGTGCATTGCGGCTCTGCTGGCTTGCTGCCTGGCAGAATTCGTAGTTTATAACGACTACGGGGGTTATGGAGTCTTTTTCATAATCGTCGCATATCTCACCCGGAAGAACCGATTGGTTCAAGCACTTGCAATGCTGACCGCAAAGTATCTGTTTGATTGGTACAATTACCCGGTGTCCTTCCTCATCTCCCTGGTGCTGATTCTGCTGTACAACGGCAAGCGCGGCGAAAAGAATCTAAAAATGTTCTTCTATTGGTTCTATCCTGCCCATATTGCCGTGATCGGGCTGGTAAACTGGCTGATTTTCTAAGTTCCCTGGCGATAAATCGAAAGCCAGTACGGTGATGAGCCGCCCCAGGGAAATCGGGTATTTTTCGCAAAAAGCTCTTGACAAGGCTATTCTTCTATGCTATACTGTGGGAGTTGCCAAAGACAGCAGGCGCTAAGATAAGTCCTGCCGAGGTGCGTGAAATGGAAAACATTTGCGTGTCTTTCTGTCTTCTGGCAGGAAGACACTTTTTTATTTTCGGAGGTGAAAATTATGCCCAACGCTAAGGTTCTTGAGAGCAAGAAGGCAGTCGTTGACGCTCTGTCCGGCAAGATCAAGGAAGCTACTTCCGTGGTTTTCGTGGACTACAAGGGCATCACTGTCGCTCAGGATACCGAGCTGCGTAAGCAGTTCCGTGAGGCCGGCGTAGAGTACTCCGTTGTGAAGAACACTCTGACCAATTTCGCTACTAAAAATTGTGGCTACGATTTCTCTGAGGTTCTGAACGGTACCACCGCTATGGCTTCCACCACCGGCGACCCCATCGCCCCTGCTCGCATCGTATGCGACTTCGCCAAGAAGAACAAGCTGAAGACCCTGGCCATCAAGGGCGGCGTCGTGGAAGGCTCTGTCCTGTCCGCCGACCAGCTCAACGGCTTCGGTGAGCTGCCCAGCAAGAACGCTCTGGTCGCTTCTGTCCTGGGTACCTTCCTGGCACCTATCTCCAGCCTGGCTTTTGTCCTGGATCAGATCCGGGTTCAGAAGGAAGGCGGCGCTCCCGCAGAAGCGGAAGCCTAATCGCATAACCCTACAAACATCCATTTTTTGACACATAATTTAGGAGGAAATTAAAATGGCTAGTGAAAAGATCGCTGCTCTGGTTGAGCAGGTTAAGGAACTGACCGTTCTGGAGCTGTCCGAACTGGTTCACACCCTGGAGGAGACCTTCGGTGTTTCCGCCGCTGCCGCTGCTGTCGCCGCTCCCGCTGCCGGTGCCGCCGCTGCTGAGGTTGAGGAGAAGACCGAGTTCGACGTTATCCTGAAGAGCGCCGGCGCTTCCAAGCTGGGCGTTATCAAGGTTGTCCGTGCGGCTACCGGCCTGGGCCTGAAGGACGCTAAGGATCTGGTTGACAACTGCCCCAAGACCCTGAAGGAAGCCATCTCCAAGGAAGATGCCGAGAAGCTGGTTGCCGAGCTGAAGGAAGCCGGCGCCGAGGCCGAGATCAAGTAAGTTATCTCCCCATGGAATGCTGTGCCGCCGCCAGAAATGGCGGCGGCTTTTCCTTTTCTTTTGGATCACTGCTCCAAAATATAGGAAATGTGCACGGGTCGATGAGGGCATCGACCCCTACAAAGCAGACCGCCAGCAGAATGCAGATACATGGGCGTTGACTTGCAGCGCCTTTGTCTGTGCACTCTACCCGAAAGGAACCCTTTTATGGAACTCGATTCTACCCTGGCTACCATAAGCACCGTGCTGCCGGAGCATCTGGGACAGGCCGTAAGTACGGCGGCTGCCTCCTTCATTCCGGAGGGGCTGACCGATGTAATCTGGCACGCCCAGCGTTATTTCCCCAAAGAGGTGGATGTGGTTTCCGCCGCCAAATTCATGCTGTATTTTTCTGTGATTTCCCTGATTCTCGGTATTCTGGGACGAGTCTTTCTGGGAAAACGTTCCAGCCTGAATCTGTCTGTTTCCTCCTCCATGGGCATTCTGTTCATCTACGCTGCTACGGTGGTGATTTATACCTTCCACCCCTGGAATCTGAATCTGCTGCTCACGCCCCTGCCCTTTGTCAGCTTTTCCGGGGAATACTTAATTGTGCTGCCCATTACGGATATGCAGTTTCCGGCTCTGTGCGCCCAGGCTCTGTCCCTGGTGCTGCTGGCCTTCCTGGTAAATCTGGTGGACACCTTCATTCCCAAGGGAAGCAATCTGATTCTCTGGCTGCTGCTGCGGCTGGTGACCCTGGGCATATGTATGGTGCTGCACCTGGCGGTGGACTGGGCCTTCCAGACCTATTTACCCGGAATACTGGTGAACTACGCGCCTATGCTGCTGCTTCTGATTCTGGCCTTCTGCCTGCTGTCCGGCGTTGTCAATCTGCTGCTGGGGCTGGTGATTGCCGTGGCGAATCCCTTCCTGGGAGCAATGTACACCTTCTTTTTCTCCAATATTGTGGGCAAACAGGTAAGCAAGGCGGTTTTCTCCACCGCCATTGTCTGCGCCGTATTCTATTTGCTGGATTTGTTCGGCTACACCGTTGTGTGCATCTCCGCCGCCGCCCTCATCACCTACATTCCGTTGGCGCTTCTGCTGCTGGGACTGTGGTATCTGATTGGCTGCGTTCTTTGAGCGAGGTTTTTCCATGAAAATTCTGTCTGTTATTCTCTGCTGTCTGCTTCTGACCGGGTGCGCTGCCCGGAGTCCGGAAACTGTGCCCACCACTGCCCCTCCGGAAACCGCAGCTTCCGTGCCCAGCACCACCGTCTCCACAGAGCCTCCGGAAACTGAGCCTGTAAAGGATGTCATCGACCAGACGATTGATGCCATGTCTCTGGAGCAGCGGGTGGGGCAGCTGTTTCTGGCACGGTGCAACAAGGAAACGGTCATCACCGATCTTTCCCGGTATCATCTGGGCGGGCTGGTGCTCTTTGGCGAGGACTTTGAAGGCCAGACCCCGGAGACTATGACGGAGCTGCTTACCTCCTACCAGGCCGCTGCCGATTATCCCCTGCTGCTGGCAGTGGACGAGGAGGGCGGGGACGTGACCCGGATCAGCCGGAATTCCGCCTTCCGGGAAAAGCGGTTTTCCTCCCTGCGCACCCGGTGGAACCGGGGCGGCCTGGAGGCGGTGCTTTCCGAGGAGGAAGAAAAATGCCAGCTGCTGGCAAATCTCGGCATTAACGTGAATCTGGGGCCGGTATGTGACATTGCCACGGATTCCGGTGCTTTCCTCTACTCCCGCTCCCTGGGGCAGGACGCTGAAACAACCGCTCAGGTGGTGTCCGAAATCGTAAGTCTGATGAATCAGAACCACATCGGCAGCGTTCTCAAGCATTTCCCGGGCTATGGCAACAACGCCGATACCCACACGGGCATTGCCCAGGACAGCCGCTCTCTGGCGGAACTGGAAAGCAATGACCTGCTGCCCTTTGCCGCCGGGATTCAGGCGGGCTGCGGGGCGGTAATGGTAGGTCATGTGATCGTGGAAGCCATGGACGGCAGTCTTCCCGCCTCCCTCTCCCCTGCCGTCCACGAATATCTCCGGGACACCATGGGCTTTACCGGCGTTATCATGACCGACGATCTGGTGATGCAGGCCATCACCGATCAGTACGGCGCCGGAGAAGCCGCAGTGATGGCAGTTCTCGCCGGGAACGATCTGCTGTGCTCTACGGAGTATGCCACCCAGTATCAGGCGGTTTTGCAGGCGGTTCTGGATGGGCGGATTTCTGTCGACACCCTGAATGCCGCCGTGCGGCATGTGCTCGTCTGGAAGCAGCAGGTGGCCTCCTACGGCTGATTAGAGGTCATCCGCATCCTGCACCGGCTTTTCCGTAGGAATCTCCGGACGGCCGGTGTAGCTGCCCTGAGGATCGGTTCTGATTTTCTTCCTGTTCATTATTTCACCCCCTTCAATAGAATGCCCAGGGGAAGCTCTGATTCCATCGGCAAAAGCTGGCAGCGAGAGATTTTGTTTCCAGACAAGGTGTGGAAAATGAGGGAATACTGTATGTATTTTCCATTTTTCACACCGAAGTATGGGAGCAAAAGATCCGCTGTCCAGCCGCAGACGATGGATTCAGAGTTTCCCCCACATGTGGAGGTTTTCATGTTTGATATTACGCTGCTTGCCATGGGCAAGCTGAAGGAGCCATTCTATCTTTCCGCCGCGGCGGAGTACGCCAAGCGGCTGGGAGGCTACTGCAAATTCACCCTGCTGGAGCTGCCGGAGGTTCGGCTGCCGGAAAATCCCTCCCCTGCCGAAATTGCCGCCGGTCTGGAAAAAGAAGCGGACACCATCCTGGCAAAAATTCCCAAGGGTGCCTGGTTCTGCGTGTTCACTCCCGAGGGGAAAACCCTTTCCAGCGAGGGCTTTGCGGACACACTGAAAAATGTGAAGAATTCCGGCAAAAGCTGCGCCTGCTTTCTCATCGGCTCCTCCTTCGGCATGGCTCCCAGGGTCAAGGCGAAAGCGGATTTTAAGCTTTCCATGGGGCCCATGACCTTCCCTCACCATCTGGCTCGGATTATGGTTCTGGAGCAGCTGTACCGGGCAGAGGCCATTCAGGCCGGTTCTAAGTATCACAAATAGATTGCAGCGCCGTCCATTCGGAAGATTTCTCCGAAGGGACGGCGTTTTTATTATATGAGATACCTTGACAGATGAGGTACTATGTGTTAAGATGGTTTCACAAGGGAGGAATGTCTATGTCCATCGCAGGCGATCTGATCCGCGGCCACACCGATGCCATTATCCTGGCTCGGCTGCTCCGGGGTGACAGCTACGGCTACGAAATCAACAAAACCATCTCCACCCTCTCCTGCGGACGCTTCGAGCTGAAGGAGGCAACCCTGTACACCGCCTTCAAGCGGCTGGAGGAGCAGGGATACATCACCTCCTACTGGGGAGACAGCGGAACCGGCGCCAGAAGGCGGTACTACACCATCACCCCAGAAGGCCGTCAGGGTTGTGACCAGCTGCTGCGGGAGTGGCAGGAAACCAAAGAGATTATGAATCGACTGTTGGAAGTGGAGGAAGAGATATGCGGGAACAGCTCACCCAATATGTAAATCTGTTATTTGCCGGTGCCCCCGACAGCGAGGATATCCGGCAGGAAATTTTGCAGAACACCCTGGATCGGTACGACGATCTGATTGCCGCCGGAAAGACCCCGGAAGCTGCCTACCGGCTGGCCATCAGCGGCATCGGGGATATCCACGAAATTCTCGGTACGCAGGAGCCGGAGGCACCTGTGCAGCCGGAGGCACCGGCCAAGGAGAATCGTACCGACGACCCAATGCGAAAACTGCTGCGTGCCATTGCCGTGGGGCTTTACATCCTCTGTCCCCTGCCCTGATCGTTCTGGACAGCATGGGCATGGAAATCTACGGTCTGTGCGGAACCATGAGCATTGTGGCCGTGGCCACGGTGCTGATCATTCTGGGCGGCAAGAAGGGCGGCTCTTCGGAAACCCGGAGGGCTGAGGCGGACGAGCCAAAAACCGCCCTGGGCAAGAGCATTTCCGCTTTTGTCTGGGCAATCGGCCTGGTCGTCTATCTGGCGGTCAGCTTCCTCACCGGTGCCTGGCACGTCAGCTGGGTGATCTTCCCCATTCTGGGAGCGATCAGCAATCTGGTCTGTGCCCTGCTCCCGGCGGAGAATCCTCTGGCCGGTCAGCAGAAGCGGCGGCTGCGGAAGCGTGTCAGCGATCTGATCTGGGCTGTGGGACTGGCGGTCTACTTTCTTCTGAGCTTTGCCACAATGGCCTGGTACATCACCTGGGTAGTGTTTCCGATTGTCGGCGCGGTGCAGGGGCTTACCATGGCGGTTTGGGATTTGAAGGAGGCTGTGAATGATGAAGCGTAATGCCATTATCCGGGTCATCGGCTGGTCCGTTACTCTCGTGGTGCTGCTGAGCCTGCTGGTGGGCGGTCTGGTCTATTTTCTGCCCTATCCAAAACAGACGGCGGCGGAGGAGGTAGATGCTACGGTATTTCCGGCAGAACTTTCAACGGATTTCCTGAACTACGGAACCTCCGCAGGGGACATCCGGGAAATTGAGATCGACTGGGTATCCGGGAACATTCGGATTGAGTCGGCGGATATCGACCACATCAAAGTCAACGAGACCGCCGCTCACGCAAATACCGAGGCCATGCTTTGCCGGAAGGACGGGGACACCCTGAAGATTTCCTTCTGCAAGGGCGAGCTTGCCAGTCTGAAGGGGATCGGCACCAAGGATCTGACCATTCAGGTGCCCAAGGGCTGGGCTTGCCGGAAGCTGGAGATAGATGCGGCCTCCCCCAAGATAAGCGTCCAGGGGCTGACCGCCGATGAGGTAGACCTGGACACCGCCAGCGGGGAAAGCCGGTTTGACAGCTGCACCCTGGGCAAGCTGGATGCCGACACCGCCTCCGGGAATCTCTATCTTACAGGCACTCTGGAGAACCTGGAATACGATTCCGCTTCCGGCAGTGTGGAGGCAGAGCTTGACAATGTGCCCAGCAAAATCACCATGGACACCGCCTCCGGCTCCCTGTCCCTGAAACTGCCCACGCACGCGGGGTTCGCCGTAAATCTTGACACCCTGTCCGGAAAATTCCGGTCGGATTTTGAGACCAGTCAGGATGGCAGCCGGTATCTGTGTGGCGACGGTGCCTGCAAGATTGAGATGGAATCCATGAGCGGCGGGGTCACCGTGAATCCGAAATAAGCAATCCCCCGGCCATCGGCCGGGGGATTTTGGTGTCATACTGAACTCCAATTAAAATCTTTAAAAAAGATTTTAATTGCCTGAAGGGCATGGAGTCCATATGAGACTTGTTTTGTGATTTCTTTCCTTATAAATCACAAAACAGGCAGCGCCTTCAGGCGATGCCTTCCTGATTAAAATTAAGATTTTAATCAGGAAATAGTATCAGAACTCGCCCGCGTCGTACATAACGGCGGACAGAGCGCATAGGGGGGCGGTTTCACAGCGGAGAATCCGCTTTCCCAGGGTACAGACCTGCATTCCTGCGGCTCGAGCCTGGGAAACCTCCCCTTCTTCCAGGCCGCCCTCCGGGCCGGTGAGCAGGCTCACCGTGCGGTAGGTGCCTGTGAGAGCCGTTTTCAGAGTCAGGGCTTCCTCGTGCTCATAGAACATCAGCGCCTTCTCCGCCTGACAGGCTCGGCTCAGAGCCTCGGAGAAGCTTTTTAAGGTGATGACCTGGGGAATCCGGCCTCTGCCGGACTGCTCGGCGGCGGAGGCGGCGATTTTCTGCCAGCGTTCCAGCTTCTTTTTCAGGCTCTTCTCGTCCGGGCGGGAGACGCACCGTGCCGAGGGAAAGGCCACGATCTCATAGGCGCCCAATTCCGTGGCCTTCTGAATCACATGCTCCAGCTTGTCCGCCTTGGGGAAGGCCATGTAGACGCTGACCCGCACCGCCGCCTCAGATCGGGAGGCTCGGCGTTCCGTTACCCGCAGCTCCCAGGGATCCGTGGAGAAAATCTGGCAAAGGCACTCCTGCCCTTCCCCGTCGCAGACCAGCACCGACTCCCCGGGCTTCAGCCGGAGCACCTTGGCATGTTGGGCGTTTTCCCCGGTAAGAAGAATCCTTTCCCCAGACATTTCCTCCTGTGATGCAAAAAAGCGTGTCATGGCATTCCCTCCAATTTTCTATAGTTTACCAGAAGATCAGAAATCTTGCAAGGGTTTTCCTGAAAAAGTATTGACAAATTCCGAAAGTTCCGTTATAATATTAAAGCACGTTTGCGAGAGTGTTGGAATGGTAGACAAGCACGTTTGAGGTGCGTGTGGTTACGCCGTGGGGGTTCGAGTCCCCTCTCTCGCACCAGAAAAAAGCTGATACCCAAATGGGTATCAGCTTTTTTCTGATATAAAGGGGACTCGAAAATAGAATGCAACAGTCCGGTGGACTGTTGCCATCCGGCGGCTCGACGCCGGATGCTCCTTAGCGTAACGAGTCCCCTCTCTCGCACAACAGAATAGCGCTTTCTCTGGGGGCACCCTATGGGGTGCTCTTCCTTTTTGGTGCGAAAGAGGGCCGGACTCGAAAGGGCGTTAAGAAAACATGCCAGTGGCATGTTTTTAGCCCGTGGGAGAGTCCTTTTCCATTCCAGACGCGCCCCGTAGGGGTGTGGATGAAATGGAAACGTCTTGTTTCTGCATATCCCACCCGGGATACACCGTTTTTGTATTCTCGGCAAAAGGGACTCAAACAATAAAATGCAACAGTCCGGTGGACTGTTCAGTCTGTCAAAGAACCCCTGCTTTCAGCAAGCGAAAGTAGGGGTTCTTTGACAGACTGAAACAGGGCTGCGCGGGCAGCCCTGTTTTTCAGGTCATCTCGTCCAGCTTTTCGTTGATGGTATCGGAGACCTTCCAGGCCACATCCTCCATCCGGTTGGCGGCCTTGGCTGCCAGGCGGCGGGTTGGATTGGTTCTGGGCATCATCAGCACCGCTACCGCGCCGGCTGCCGCGCCGATTCCGGCGGTAAGCGCCCATCCTTTCATTCCCATATGACTCCCTCCTTCCCTGCCTAGTATTCCCCGTTCCGAAAAAAACACATCTGGAAGGATTTGTGCTTTTCAAGGAGAATTTTCTGTGATATGATAGAAAAAAGCGCTGGGAGGCGGTTCTATGTCCATCGACGTGCTGCAAGAAAAGATCCGGAAGACCAAAAGTCCTGTGATGCTGGAGCTGGCTGCCGCTCCGGCGGATCTGCCGGAAGAGGTTCTGGCCGCAGAGCCTACGGAGGCCGCTGCCTTCGCTCGGGTATGCCGGGAGCTGCTGGAGACTCTGAAGGGGCAGGTTCCGGCAGTTCGGGTCAGCTTTTCCAGCTTTGCCCTGTTGGGGTCTGAGGGGATGGAAGCACTGTCCCCGGTACTGAAACAGGCCAAGCGGCTGGGCTACTATGTGGTTCTGGACGCGCCCGAAATTCTGGGAGTACGCTCTGCTCAAAATGCCGCTGCCCGGCTTTTCCGTCCGGATACCCAGTTTCCCTGCGATGGTGTGGTGCTGAACAGCTATCTGGGAAGCGACTGCATCGCCCCTTTCCTTCCCGGCTGCCGGGAGGAAAAAAAGACGGTTTTTGTCGCCATCCGCACAGCCAACCGGTCAGCCCCGGAATTGCAGGATCTGCTGGCAGGGGGACGACTGGTGCACATCGCCGCGGCGGATATTATCAGCCGGCTGGGAAGCGACCTGCGGGGCAAAAACGGCTACAGTCCGGTGTGCGCCATGAGCGCGGCCAATGCCCCGGACAGTCTGAAGGCACTGCGGGCCAAATACCCAGGCCTGTTCCTGCTGGTGGACGGATACAACGCCGTGGGCGCCAACGCCAAAAACTGTTCCTACGCCTTCGACAAATTCGGCCACGGTGCGGTGGTATGCAGCGGCGGAGCCATTCTCAAAGCCTGGCAGAAGCGGCCTGAGCAGGACTATCGCCAGGCCGCCCAGGAGGCCGCTGCCCGGATGAATCGGAACCTTTCGCGCTACCTTACCATCCTATAATACTATTTCTTAATAAAATGATTTCATCATTTTATTCTGCCGTTTCACGGCAGACCGCCTGGGCGGCGGTAAGAAATGTATTGACTTCGTTTTTTAGCGGCAGTGGCCGCTGGCCGCAATCCTGCGGCCCAATAAAACGTTTTTAAGCGTTTTATTAAAAACTCGTATAAGCGCTATGTAGGGCAGCCTATCGGCTGCCCTGCTTTATTGGTTGGGCTTGGGAAACTCTGAATAAATCGTCGGCGGCTGGACAGCGGATCTTTCGCCCCCAGTCTGCGGTTTGAAAAACGGGAAATATAGCGCAGCCGTTGCCAGCGTAAGCTGGCTTACGGATGCGGCATACCCCTTGCGGGTACATCCAGTATTCCACCGTTTTTCAAACCTTGCCTGAGAACAAAATCTCTCGCTGCCAGCTCTTGCCGATTTAATCAGAGCT
>CAKTOH010000002.1 GCA_934589705.1 uncultured Oscillospiraceae bacterium
TTCCACCGTTTTTCAAACCTTGCCTGAGAACAAAATCTCTCGCTGCCAGCTCTTGCCGATTTAATCAGAGCTTCCCTTGGTTCTGCCGTTGGTACCGGGAAGGGTGGTTTCCCCAGAGGCCCCGGTGGCTCCGGTGCTCTCCTCCACCAGCGGGCCGTTGCCGTGGTTCACGGTTTCATCGGTCTGGGTGGGTGCAGTAGTCGTCTGCGTGGGACGAGAGGTAGCCACGGTGGTTTCCTCAATGGTGGGCAGCAGGGTTGTCGGCGTGGTCACCGCCCCGTTCCGGTTCGTACAGCCGCAGCCGGTAAGCATGGCGGCTGAAATGACCAGACTCATAAACAAAGACGCAAAGGCTTTCATTTCATTCCCTCCAGAAATTTTGGTTGCAGAGCTATTATTTCCTTTGCTTTCCGGTTTAGCCTGGTAAATATTCCCGGATTTCTCCTTTCCTTTTTGTTTTATCGATATAAAAATCGCAAAAATCCGTTGCTTTTTTTCCGGCTTTCAGGTATAATACGAAATGTCAAATAAGGGAAGGTTCTGAGGAAATCGGCAAAAGGCGCTTCTTTTCGGGTCAGGGGGATTGCGAAGGGAGGCCGAGCCGCCGCAAGTAAGGAAACAGGACTTTCCCGCGGATTAGGGAGGATCCTTTTATGAAAAAATTGGTAGCAAAGAAAGACGCGCAGTGCATGGCCTGCCTGCAGTGTGTGACCGCCTGTTCCGAGGCGTTCTACAAGCAGGCGGATGTGACTCTGTCCTGCATCCAGATCGTGGCCAAGGGCACCGGTGCCAAGCCCAACACCTGCATTCAGTGCGGCAAGTGTATGCGCTCCTGCGAGCATGAGGCCATTACCCAGAACCCCAAGACCGGCGTGTACATGATCAATAAGAAGAAGTGCGTTGGCTGCGGCAAGTGCGTGGAGGCCTGCCCCATGAAGGTCATGGTTCTCAAGGACACCGCTTCCAAGTGCATCGCCTGCGGCATCTGCGCCAAGGCATGTCCCATGGACGTTCTGGAAATCGTGGAAAAGTAAGGCTTTCCCAGGCGGGCAGCTGCGGCTGCCCGTTTTTTCTGCCAGAAGAAGGAAGGAAACATCATGAGCAAGAAAAAAATCTGGCTGACGGCGGCGGTAGCCCTGATCGGGGTGCTGCTGGCGGCGCTTTTGGCCGGAGGGCTGTACCTGCGGCATATGGTGGGTCTTGTGCGAAGCGCCGAGGAAAATACCGTGGCGACCCTATCTCAGGAGGAGCTGGAGGCGTTGCTGGGAACCACCGAGGAACCCCGGGAAACCAGTCCCGAGGACACCTGGCCCCAAATTCACTCCGATCAGAACATCACAAACATCATGCTGGTAGGCCACAACTACCGGGAGGACGAGCCCAACTTGCTGGCGGACACCATGATCCTGTGCTCCGTCAACCGGGAGACCAAGACTCTGAGCATGGTGTCCTTCATGCGGGATCTCTACGTTCCCCTGCCCGCCTACGCCGGGCACTCCGGAGGCCGGAACCGGATCAACGTGTGCTACGCCCTGGGAAGTCAGTGGAAGCGGTCGTCTCTCGGCGGCATGGAGATGCTGGCCAAGTGCATCGAGCAGAATTTCGGCGTCCATGTGGATCACACCATTGAGGTCAGCTTCGATACCTTCATTTCCATCATCGACACCCTGGGCGGCGTGGAGGTGGAGCTGACGGAGCAGGAAGCGGAGTATCTGACCCAGAAGGTTGGCTATGTGGGGGAAATGCAGGCGGGACGGCAGGTGCTTGCGGGCAACGAGGCCCTGGCCTACGCCCGGATCCGGAAAATCGACAGCGACCGCCAGCGAGCCGCCCGGCAGCGCGGCGTCATTACCTCGGTCATTGACCGCTGCCGCTCTATGGGGCTGCTGGAAATCCACGATCTGGCGGAAAAAGTACTGCCCATGATCGTCACCGACATGACTACCGACGAAATCACCGACTATCTCTGGGAGTTTATCCCCATGGTGAAGGATCTGAAGCTGGAATCTCTGACCATTCCCGTGGACAACGAGATCCTGCCCCAGAGCGCCTGGGGAAAGACCATTGAGCTGTATGGATATCAGTCCAGCGTGCTGGAGTGCAACCTCAAGAGCAATGGGGAATATTTACGGAATTTCCTGGGGATTGTGCCGGAGGCCTCCTGATACTATTTCCTGATTAAAATCTTAATTTTAATCAGGAAGGCATCGCCTGAAGGCGCTGCCAGTTTTGTGATTTATAAGGAAAGAAATCACAAAACAAGTCTCATATGAACTCCATGCCCTTCAGGCAATTAAAATCTTTTTTTAAGATTTTAATTGGAGTTCAGTATGATACGCGCAAAAACGGCGTGACCAAATTGGTCACGCCGGTTTTACTGGCCCATAATCGTCAGCCCAAATAAGGAGCGGATTGCCACACCAGTGACATCGGTCACTGGTTCGCAATGACAGCTTTTAACGAAAAAAGGACGCACGGGTTGTGCGTCCTTTCTGCATAATCAATGGGCGAACTGGCTCTCATAAAGCTTTGCGTAGAAGCCCTGCTTTTGCAGAAGCTCTTCATGCCTTCCCTGCTCGATGATATGTCCGTCCTTCATAACCAGAATCCGGTCGGCTCCCTGGATGGTAGAAAGCCGGTGCGCCACGATGAAGGAGGTTCTTCCCTGCATCATGGTGTCGAAGGCCTTCTGAATCCTCACCTCGGTACGGGTGTCGATGGAGGAGGTGGCCTCGTCCAGGAAAAGCATGGGCGGCAGGCACAGCATCACCCGGGCAATGCACAGCAGCTGCTTCTGCCCCTGGGACAGATTGCCGCCGTTTTCGGAAATCTCCGTGTCGTAGCCCTGGGGCAGGCGGCGGATGAAGCTGTGGGCGTGGGCCTGCTTGGCGGCCTCCACGATTTCCTCCTCCGTGGCCTCCGGACGACCCATGGCAATATTCTCCCGGATGGTGCCGGCCTTCAGCCAGGTATCCTGAAGCACCATGCCCACACAGTGGCGCAGATCGTCCCGACGCATGTGGCGGGTATTCACCCCGTCCAGAAGAATTTCGCCGCCGTCCGGGTCGTAGAACCGCATGAGAAGGTTAATAAAGGTGGTCTTGCCGCAGCCCGTAGGGCCGACAATGGCGATCCGCTGACCGGGCTTGACGCTCAGGTTAAAGTGATCGATCAGAGGCTTCTCCGGCACATAGGAGAATTTCAGGTCGTGAATCTCCACCGCGCCCTGAACGGTCTGCGGACGCTCCGGATTCTCCGGCTCGGGGGTGCGCTCAGGCGCTTCGATGAGCTCGAAAACCCGACCGGCACAGGCCAGGGCGTTTTGCAGCTCCGTGACCACGCCGGAGATCTCATTGAAGGGCTTGGTGTACTGATTGGCATAATTCAGGAAGGTAGTCAGGCTGCCTACGGAAATGCCGCCAGCCATGGCAAGCAAGGCACCGGTCAAGCCCACGCCCGCATAGACCAGGGAGTTGACAAACCGGGTGCTGGGGTTGACGAGAGACGAAAAGAAGATAGCCCGCAAGGAGGCCTTCTGAAGCCGCCCGTTGATCTCGTCGAACTGCTCCATGGAGGAAGCCTCGTGGCCGAAGGCCCGCACCACCTTGATATTGCCGATGGTTTCATCGATCAGGCCGGTCTGCTCCCCTCGGGTGACCGTTTGCAGCCGGAACATGGAGTAGGTTCGCTTGGCGATGAAATTGGCTACCAGCAGCGACAGGGGTGTAATGCACACCACCACCAGAGCAATGCCCCAGTGAATGCGCACCATGAAAAGCAGTGTGCCCAGGATCGTCATCACGCCGGTGAACAGCTGGGTAAAGCCCATGAGCAGGCCGTCGGCAAAGGTGTCCACATCCGCAATGACCCGGCTGACAATATCCCCCTGGGGATGGGCATCCAGATAGCTCAGGGGCAGCTTCTGGATATGCACAAAGGCCTCGTTGCGGATATCACGGGTGATGCGGAAGGTCATCCGGTTATTCAGCTCACTCATGAGCCACTGGGCCGCCCCGGCCACGATGGCACAGATCAAAACGTTGCGAAGGTGCACGCTCATCTGGGCAAAATCCACATGACCGGCATCCACGATGCAGTCGATGGCAGTGCCCACCAGAATGGGAATGTACAGGGTCATGACCACATTGACCGTCGCCAGCACCAGCGAGGCGATCAGGCTCACCCAATACCTGCGGATCCGGTGAAGGACTTTCTTCAGAACCAGGGTCTGGTTATTCATGCGCTGCCACCTCCTTGGGGAACTGGGAATAATAGATTTCCTGATAGGTGGGGCAATCGGCGAGAAGCTTGTCATGGGTGCCCTTCCCTACCAGGCATCCGTCATCCAGCACCAGAATTTCATCGGCGTAGCGGACGGAGGCCGCCCGCTGGGAGACGATAAAGGTGGTAGGCGGGTTCTCCATTCCCCGGATGGCCATGCGAAGGTTCGCGTCGGTGGCAAAGTCCAGAGCGGAGGCACTGTCGTCCAGAATCAGGATGGCAGGTTTGCGAACCAGCGCCCGGGCAATGGTCAGACGCTGCCGCTGGCCGCCGGAGAAATTGGCTCCCCCCTGCTCCACGGACGCGTCCAGGCCTCCCTCCTTGCCCTGAACCACCTCCTGAGCCTGGGCAATTTTCAGAGCGTCCCACAGGGCTTCCTCCGAAGCGTTTTCGTTGCCCCACAGGAGGTTCTGGCGAATGGTGCCCTTGAAGAGCACCGCTTTCTGGGGCACTACGCCAATCTGCCGGCGCAGACTGTTCAGGTCAAAATCATTGACATTTTTGCCGTCCAGGAGCACCTGGCCTTCCGAGGCATCGTAAAGCCGGGGAATCAGGTTCACCAGGGTGGTTTTGCCGGAGCCGGTGCCGCCGATGATGCCAATGGTCTGGCCGGGCCGGGCCTGGAAGGAAATATGCTCCAGAGAGGGGCTGGAAGCCCCCGCGTAGGCCGCGCTTACATCCCGGAATTCCACGTCGCCGGAAAGTTTTCCCTCATCGGCGCCGTTTTCCTGGTCGCTTTCCAGCTTCAGCACCGCGGAGATCCGGTTGCCGCAGGCCACAGCCTTGGCAATGGTGACAATCAGATTTGCCATTTTAATCAGCTCAATGAGAATCTGGGACATGTAGTTATACAGGGCGATCACCAGGCCCTGGGTCAGGATCCCCTCTTGCACCCGGATGGCACCCACCCGCACCAGCAGAACCACCGCCAGATTGATGACCACATAGGTCAGGGGGTTCATGAGCGCCGAGATCCGCCCGGCGGACAGCTGACGGTTGGTCAGGCTCTCGGTCTTTTCCGCAAAGCCTGCCACCTCCGTATCTTCCTTGCAGAAGGCACGAAGAACCCGGACGCCGGCAAGATTCTGCCGGGTGGCAGAGGTCACCCCGTCCAAAGCTCCCTGAACCCGCTTATACATGGGCATGGTGACGAGCATGATGCCGAAGACGATCAGACACAGCACGGGAATGACACCGGCAAAGACCAGAGCCGCCCGAAAGTCGATGGTAAAGGCCATGAACATGGCACCGAAAACCACAAAGGGCGACCGGAGCAGCAGACGCAGGGTCAGGTTCACACCGCTTTGCACCTGGTTGATATCGGAAGTCATCCGGGTCACCATGGTGGAGGTGCCCAGCTGATCGATCTGGTTATAGCTCAAATGGAGGATATGATCCATGAGCACATGGCGCAGACGGGTGGAAAAGCCCACCGCAGCCACCGCGGAAAAATACTGGGCGCAGACGGCCATGCAAAGGCCGATGACGCCGAGAGCCACCATGACCAGACACATTTTGATCACATAGCCCGTATCCCCGTTTCGGATACCCTGATCCACAATTTGCGCCACCACCAGGGGCACAAACAGCTCGAAGGTTGCTTCCAGCAGCTTGAATACCGGGCCAAGAACGCACTGTTTTTCGTAGCCCTTCAGGTATTGCAAAAGAGACTTCATACCATCACCTCAACGGGTCAGATTATAGCATTCTTTTTCCTGGTTTTCAAGTATGGCGGGGAAAAATGGGGTTTCTCATTGCATTCAGTCTCCTAAAAGATTTCGGTGTCTGTTCCTCCGGAGGCAATGTTCTTGTCTCGGCAAGAACATTGAGAAGTAAGCGGACTTAAGGGGCGCTGACGGCAAAGCCGCCCCCTTAAGAATCCCCCGGCCGCATCGCCGGAAGCGCAGAGAAAAGTTTCGTGTTGCTATGGGTAGTCCCAACGAGAGTGCTCATATAAAGCGATGTCATTGCGAATCAGTGACCGATGTCACTGGTGTGGCAATCCGCATCCCCTGGTTTGGAATGACAACGTATTCTTTGGCTCTCTGAGACAGAGTAAACGCCCCGAAGCGGGAAGCTTCGGGGCGTGATTGGAATAGAATTACTTTACCAGGGCAGCCTGGACAGCCTCGGGAAGCTCCGGGACCGGGGTGTCGGTATCCAGCTGAATCTCCAGGGTCAGACCCACGTTGGCTGTCAGCACAGCCAGCTTGGTGGTACCGTCGCAGGAAATCCGGGCATTCTGGATTCTGCCGTCTTCCACCCGCAGCTGCAGGCTGCCGTTGTGGTAATCGATGGTCAAATTCTGAGCCTTGGGCAGGATGGTAGGCACCAGCTTTTCCATGGCGGAAGCGGACAGGCTCACCGTGTAGATGGTAACGCCCTCCTCACTGCGGCTCTGGAACTGCGCCGCCTGGAAAGTGTCATAGAGCACACCTGCCAGTGCCGCCGGATCGGTTTCCACGCCGATGCCGCCGGTAACCGTCCGACCCTCGGCGTTGCACAGGGCCTTGTCCGTAAAGTAGACGGTCTTATCGTCCTTTTCCACGGCGTGGACGGTGGTAGTTTCCGTCTTCCAGGCATAGTACCGGAAGCCTTCCTCTACGGACAGGCTCCCCAGATCCGCGCTCATGGTCACCTGGGCACTCAAAGGATTGGTAGTGCCCAGGTTGGCCCAGGCCTGCATCAGCTGAATCAGCTGGTCAGAGTAGACCTCCGTTGCTTTGGTGGTGCCGAAGAGAATCTGGGTATTCACCGGGCTGGGCAGGATGATGTCTTCCGTGGGAAGAACTTCTGCCGTGGCCGTCAGGGCGAAGGGGGTCTTCACCGAGTCCGCCAGGTTGCCTGCGCCGGTGAAACGGAGGCTGGACAGGGCCCCGCCCTGGGTCATCACATCCACCGTCAGCCGTCCGGTCTGGGGCAGCCAATTCTGCACACTGGGCATCAGGAGCTTCGCGATCTCCATGGCCTGTTCCCCGTCCAGGGTCACGGTATACACTCCGTCTACGGGCTCCACCTGAGCAGACTCACACAGGCTTACCAGCAAGGGCATCAGCTGGCTGTAGTCCGGCGCTGCCGCGTTCAGCCGGAAGGCAGTGCCGTTTTCCAGGTAAACCACCCCATCGCTGTAATAAAGGCGCCGGTTATTTTCCTGAATGACACTGACCTCCTTGGTGCCCGCGTGAAGCGTAGACACGTCGGCGGTAAAGTCCGCATTCTTATTTTCGATCTGGGCCTGCACCGTTAAGCTCATGTGGCGCGCGTCCTGATTTAAGTAGGTGCTGAGAATGTCGTAGACCTGCACCTTCCGGCTCAGCTCCTCCACGGGCTCCTGGATGCAGCAGAAGGCGATAATGGCCAGAATCAGGGCCATGAGAATCAGGATGGCGGCAATGATCTTCCGCTTGGTGCCCCGCTTTCTGGGCTTCTTCCCGGTGGGAGCTGCCTCCGGGGCGCTCTTTTTCCGGGAGCGCTTGATGCGGATGGTACACAGGGCCAGCACCGCCAGAACCACGAGACCCGCCGCTGCGATCAGCAGCTGATTTCTGCCGGCGGCCATGGGAACCGCCACCGCCAGCTCCACCTGGGAGCCGGTAGCCTCAAAGCACAGGTAGGTGCCCATGGTCTCGGGATGGATGCGCGTCCAGCTGCCGCTCTTCATGAGATACAGGTGGCTATTTTCCTGGCCGGGCAGGAAGCGGATGGTGTGGCTTTCCAGGCCGTCCGCGGGAATGGTGATCGTCCACTGCTCCTTTAGCGTCAGTCCCTCCTTGCGGAAGGTCTCCTCGGCGCTGTGCTCGGCCTTTAAGGCATCATTTTCCTGGAACTGGCCCTGGACAAAGAACACAGGCCGGTTGTCATAGCGCAGATCGGAAGTGCTCAGGGAAGTGATATAGGGCAGGTAATCCGCGGTGACCACCGTGTCAAAGCGCAGATCGGTCAGATCACGGGTGTCCCACTTGGCATAGCAGCCCTCCTTCTGAGGGATTTCCGGGAACACGCTGTCGTCAAAGGAATCCCCATAGTGGAAGGGCACGGACTTGACGGTCTTTCCGTCCGCCACAAAGCGAAGGGTCAGCTCCCGCAGGGACTGGGGCAGAGACTGAAGCCGCTGCATCTTTTCGTAGGTCACGGGCTCCGCCAGGGATGCGTAACTCACCCGGTTAATGCCCGCCAGGGTGTCGGAGACAAAGTAGTTGTTGATAAACACGCCGGAATTGCCGCCGGAAATGGCTCCGACAAACTGCTTGTACTCCGTAACCTCCACCATGGAATAGCAGCCGGAGACGGTGCTGGAATCGCCGCTGATGTCCTCCTGGATGCCGCTGCCCACGATGCCGCCGACATAGTTGTTGCCGGACAGGGTGCACTTGGCGAAGCAGTCCCGGATGGTGCCGCCGGTAAGACCCGCGATGCCGCCGACATAGTCGCCGTTGTCGCTGGAAATGCGGCCATAGCCACGGCTCCCGGTGATCAGACCCAGCTCCATTCGACCGCAGATGCCGCCGGCATAGCTGCGCTTGGCCGTTACCGTGCCCACGTTTTCGCAGCTGTCCACAATGGCTTTCAATTCATACCGCCGCCGCTGGGTCAGACTGCCGCTGGGGCGGTCGTCCTCCGGGTCAACGGTGGATTCCAGACCCATAGTACCCGTAATGCCGCCCACGTTCAGATCGGCCTCCACGGTGCCGGTGTTGGTGCAGTTCGTCACCCGTCCGTCGGCAATATCGCTTAAGTCCACGTCGGAGATGTCCGTCACCGTGTCCTTCTTCGCGTCCTCGGTGGCAAGGGCAAAGGTCTTGGAAATGGACTGGATCTGGCCGGAAATGGCACTGACGTCATCGGTCAGGGTGCCCAGGCCGTTGCCGACACTGCGCTCCAGGCTGCCGCCGGCATTCACCATGCCATGGATGGAATCGCTCAGGCTGGATAGGGCGTCCTGGTTGAATTCCAGATTTTTCGCCGACTCCACCAGGTCATTGACAGCGGAGCGGGCGCTGCTCTGGTAGCCCGTCAGGGTCTTGATGCTGCTCTGGATATCGCCGCCGCTGGCCGCGCCGTTGCTGCCCGCCCGGCTCACCAGGTTACCAAGGTTTTCAAACTGCTTGCTCAGAGTCTCCAGATAGTCCTGGGAAAGGAGGGTCTGGACATGGGGCTCGATCTGACCCACAATGCCGCCTACGTCCTTCCGGCCCATGAGGTAACCGCTGTTCTCGCAGTTTTCAATGAAGCCGCAGTTCCGGCCGGCGATGCCGCCCAGGTTGTAGCCGATGTGGGGATAGCCGATGGTGCCGGTGTTGGTGCCGGAGACGATGGTGCCGCTGGAATATCCGGCGATGCCGCCGGTGTCCGAGGCGGACTCATTGACGTTCACATTGGCGGTCTTGGCAAAATCCAGGGTAAAGTTCAGATCCAGCTCGGTGATGTCCAGGGTGGGATCCACGCTTTCCGTGTTGATGGACATGGCGTTTTTACAGCTGATGATCTTGCCGTCGTTATAGCCGGCGATGCCGCCGGTGCGGTCACTGCCGGTGAGCTTGCCCTCGGCGGAGCAGCCGTTCAGGGTGCCATAATTGCTGCCCACGATGCCGCCGGTATTCTGCTTGCCGGTGACAGTGCCGGAGAAGGCGCAGTTTTCCAAGCGGCCATAGTTTTCGCCTATGATGCCGCCGGCATTGCTCCCCTCTCCCCCGGGCTCCACCGTGCCCTCCACAGTCAGGTTCCGTACCCGACCGGTAGATTGCAGTATGCCGAACAGGCCGGCGGGTGAAACGTTCTCGGTAAGGTTCAGGTCGGAGATCACATGGCCGTTGCCCTCGAAAATGCCGCCGAAGGTGGCAATGGGCTCAAAGTCCACTTCACTCAGGGAAATATCCTTCTCCAGAACCACTTTCTTGTCCAGAGACCAGGTGTCCAGAGAGCAATTCCTGCCCAGGGTCACTAGATCCTCCGGCGTGTAAATGGAAATGGTCTCCTTGATTTCAATGGGCCGGGTCTCCTCAGGCTGGGTTTCCTGGGTAGTCTCCTCCGTGGCCTGGGTTTCCTGGGCGGCTTCCTCCGCAAAAGCGGTAAACGGGAACGCCGACAGAAGAAGCGCCAGGGTCATGAAAATTGCCGCAAGCTTACGCTTCATGGTCGCTTCCTCCTTTCTCGGATTCCCGGAGTTCCTGAGGCTCCTGATTGCTCTTTCCGCCGATGAGATTCAGCTCCACATCGCCGTTGATATCCGCCCGGATGATGCCGTTCACATAGCCGTGGATCTCGCCCCGAACCAGGCCGTCCACCCGGATATGTCCAGAGCTGCTGACCCGGGACAGGCTGGTCTTCGGCATGGAGAAGGAGGTCTTGTCCACGATCTCGCTGCCGATGAGCAGAATCTGAGGCAGTACGAACATAACCAGAACCATGGAGATGATGGTGCCGCGGCCCAGGCTCTGGCCGATGCCGACGATGGCCGCATGAGAGGTCATCATGCCAATCAGGATGCCCGCGCTGGCCAGAATGGAGCCGGAGGTCAGGATCGTGGGGAAGGCGATGTTCATGGTTTCGATGATGGCTTCTTTGTGAGACATCTTGGTTTTCAGCTCCTGATAGCGGCTGGAAATCACGATGGCGTAGTCGATATTCGCACCCATCTGAATAGAGCTGACCACCAGGTAGCTCAGGAAGAACAGGGGCGATTGTGCCAGAGTGGGATAAGTAAAGTTAATCCAGATGGAACCCTGGATCACAAGAATCAGCAGGATCGGCATACCCGCGGACTGGAAGGTGAACAGCAGCACCACCAGCACGATCAGGATAGATACGATGGAAACAATCAGATTATCCGTGGCGAAGGAGGACTTGAAGTCCTGATCCACGGTGGAGTTGCCCACCAGGTACAGATCCCCGTCCGGATAGTAGGTTCTGGCGATTTCCCGGATCTTGTCCAGGAAATTGTAGGTGGCGTCCCCATCCTCCGGCAAAGTCAGGTAAATCAGCACCCGGTTATAATCCTGACCCTGAAGCTGCTTCTTCGCGGACTCCATCTGTACCTGGGCATCCTTCAAATCGGCTGTCTGCTCATCGTCCAAGGTCACAAGCCCCTCGTCAATCTTATCGCAGACAAAGAGCATCATGTCGATGAGCGGCACCTTGTAATTGTTGAGACCGCCGATAATCTTGGCGTATTCGTCCTGGTCGGCAGCGTAGGCGGCATACACCACCTGGGCTACCTCATAGTCCAGGCCCGCCAGCTCCGCAAACTGCCGGGGGTTCAGCTTATCGGCCAGCATATAGCCGTCCATGGCCTCCACGTTGGAAAGGCCCTTGCTGTAGTCCACCTCATCGTAGGTGTCCAGCTCGGCCAGCATCTTCGCCTCCACCTCGTAGTCCGTCTTGGGATAGACCAGGGCCACAAAGTTCGTGGAGCCGAAGTTGTCCTCGATTTTGTTTTCCGCGATCTGGACGTAGTTCAGCTTCGGCGTATCGATGCCGCCCAGGCCATAGGCGTAGGGGCAGTTATTGGAGAAGTGGAAGCCGAGCACTACCAGCACCAGGAAAATGGGCGGAATGAGAAAGCGGGTTTTATAGTCGAACTTGCCCACAAAGGGAATTTTCGGCACGAAGTTCCGATGCTTGGTCTTGTCCATCAGGGGCCCGAAGAGCACCAGGAAGCCCGGCATGAACACGAACACGGAAAGCAGGGCAAACAGCACGGCTTTAATCAGGTTGATGGCCATATCCGGGCCGATCTTGAACTGCATGAACATCATGGCGATCAGGCCGCCGATGGTGGTCAGGCTGCTGGAGCCGATTTCCGGAATGCCCTTGCTCAGGGCGGTGATGGCCGCCTCCCGGATGGGCAGACCGTTCTCCCGCTCCTCCTTGAACCGGTTGCACAGAATGACCGCGTAGTCCAGAGACAGCGCCAGCTGCAAAATGCTGGTCACGGAATTGGACACGAAGGAAATGGTGCCCATCAGGAACTGGCAGCCCTGGTTGAGAATCATGGCGGTCACGAAGGTCATCAGCAGCACCGGCACCTCAGCGTAGGTCTGAGAGGTCAGCAGCAGCACAACCACAACGATAATCGCGACGATCACCATGATGAGGTTGACCTCCTGCTGGATGATCTCCGCGGCGGAGTCGCCCAGGTCGGTCTTCACATAGTAGTCCTGGTCGGAAAGGGCAGTCTTCACGGCCTCCAGGCTTTCCAGGCACTTGTCGTCCTTCTCGCTGTAGTCGAAGGTGATGGAATAGAGGGCGGAAACGTTCCGGTAATCGTCCTCTTCGTCATAGTCGATGCTCTGGACACCCTTGATCTGCTCCAGCTCATCGCAGATGGCCTGGGCCCGCTCCTGGGATACGTTTTCCACCATCACCTGGGCAGAGCCATAGGTGATGAACTCCTCGTCCATCAGATCCAGGCCCTGGCGGGACTCGGACTTATCCGGCAGGTAGGTCTTCAAATCGTTTTCCACTGTGACCCAGTTCCGGGAAAAGGCGGAAAATACCAGGCAGATCACCAGCACCAGGAAAAAGAGATTCCGCTTGTCCACAATAAAGGTGGCAAGCTTTATCATGGCATTGGGCTGATCCGCCTTATTCTTATCTGCCATAGCGCCCGCCTCCTTTCCCGGCAACCTTCACACCGTCTTCTGTTTTCATACAGTTCCTCCAAAAACACAAGATCGTTAATTGACAAATGTACACAAAGATGATATGCTTAATATGGCTATTTTGCAAGAGACAAATTTGTGTGCTCTGCAACTTAATTTACATTATATGGATTTTTGTTTATTTTTTCAAGAGGCTTTTTATGGAGAAAAAAATTGATCTGCGGCTGCAAAAAACCTATCAGTCCCTGAACCTGGCCTTCACGGAGCTGCTGGACGAAAAACGCTTTGAGGAACTGACCGTGGGCGAGCTGTGCGACCGGGCCTCCATCCGCCGCACCACCTTCTACAAGCACTTTGCCGACAAGTACGATTACTTCGCCTTCTACATCCGGCAGATGCTGTCCTCTCTCCAGCACCACCTGCCCCAGGACACCGCCCAGCTCAACGCGGTTTTTCTCCATGTGTGCCGGGAGCTGCTGGATTTTCTCCACGTTCACAGCCGGATGGTCTCCAATATCCGGGGCAGCAGCATGTTCCCCCTGCTTCTGGACATTCTGCTCGATCAGTTCACCCGGGACATTACGGAGCTGCTTCGGCGGCTTCATCCGGAGGCTGCCCGGGAGCCGGGCAAGCTGGAGGGCATTGCCGCCTTCTATGTCGGCGGCATGGTCAGCTGCTACGCCCGGCTGATCCGGGAGGATTCCGCCGTGGACGAGGCGTTGTTTTTGAAGCTGGTGGAACAGGCGACGAAGCAGATTCTGAACTGACGACGAAAGCACAGAGGCTGTCCCGGAAAAATCCGGGACAGCCTCAGCGTGTCAAAAAAGCCCCCAATATACGTTGTCATTCCGAACCAGTGGTGCTCCGCGCAGCGAATCAAAATCTTAATGACTGCCAGTGGCAGTCATACCTTAATGTGGCGCAGACTGGTGTGGGAATCCCCCGGATAGAAGTAAAAGCCACTGGTTTAGGATCTAAAATGTTTGAAAATTCGGGGGATTGCCACGGCAGTGTGCGCACTGCCTCGCAATGACATGGTTTTTCGACAGTCTGAGGCTGTCTCGGAAAAATCCGGGACAGCCTCTCAGCTTTTATTTAATGGTTCGCACATTTGCGTTGGCGTTGACGTTAAACTTGTTTCGCAGGGTCACAGAGCCGTCGTCGTTGAGAACCAGCCAGAGCATATCCGAGTCGATGGGCCGCAGACGGCCTCTGGTTCGGGTGTCCAGCACCTCCAAGGCCATTTCGTAAGTACCCTGGGTATAGGGCAGGTTGGGATCGTAGCCCTGCCACTGGTTAGCCCGGTTGATCTCCGTCAGCAGATCCTGACCGTAGCCGTTGGCCCGATCGTCAGAGCGGTTCACCGCCACCCACATGATGGCAATTTTGGCGTTGTCCGACCGACCGGAGCCTACGCTGTCTGCCAGACGGGCCAGGGCCTCCGCCTCCGGATTCACAGTGATTTCCTCCGCCTGGGTCTCGGCTGCCACCGGCTGGGTCTCCACCACGGTCACCGCGGGTACCGTCTCCACCGGCGTTGCCTTGTCCGTCTTCTTCCCCGGCAGCAGTGCCAGGATGAAAAGGATCACAAGCAGCGGCGACCACAGGCGGATGTCATAGTACCACTTGACATCGTCGCCCAGGTGCTTCAGAAACTCCGGAATATGAATCTGAATGCCGGGTTTCTTCGGCTTTCTTCTGCGCACCGGTACGGTGGGCTCTGTTCTTTCCGCCCGGGGCTGCTGGGCGGCTTCTTCTTTGGATTCCTCATTCACAATTGGATCCATAAGTATCATCTCCTTCTGATTTCGCCGCTGGGTCTTTGGGAAAGGGCGCGCCTTTCCCGATATATCGGCGAATTTCCCCGGGTTTCATAATAATACGAAACCCGCAAAAAAACGGTCGAATTCTCAGGTTCAGGGAAGAATTCTTCTTTTCGGCGATATTATAACATATCATGTCAAGAAAGTCAAATTTTCGGGATATTTTTTGTATTATGTTAACTTTTTAAGAAATTATGTAAACGCCTTGGCTCACGTTCTGTCCATTTCTCCTGCCGGGCATCCAAGCCGGCGAGAAGCCGAAGAATTGGCAAAGCTTCCCGGTTTTGCCGGAGACTGTAGCATTTTTCACCAAAAAATTTCAGCTTTCTTTGGGAAAAACGTCATTTGCTTTTTCCCCCATTTTTTTGATAAAATACAATCATACTGAACTCCAATTAAAATCTTTAAAAAAGATTTTAATTGCCTGAAGGGCATGGAGTTCATATGAGACTTGTTTTGTGATTTCTTTCCTTATAAATCACAAAACAGGCAGCGCCGTCAGGCGATGCCTTCCTGATTAAAATTAAGATTTTAATCAGGAAATAGTATCAGAACAAAACTACAGGAAGGGTAGGTGTTGAAAACATGCCTCAGGAAGGCAGCTTTATCAGCTATTGCGGCCACGGCGTATGCCGGATCGACGGCCTGCGGAAAATGAATTTCGGTAAGGGTGAACAGGATTACCTGGTGATTGCGCCGCTCAGTGAAAACGGTGCCACCATTTATCTGTCCGCCGACAATCCAAAAATCCAGACAAAAATCCGCCCGGTGCTGACCAAGGCGGAAATCGATTCCGTTCTCGCCGGGATCCGGTCGGAACGGATGACCTGGATTGAGGATCGGAAGGCACGGGTGGCCCGGTTCCAGCAGATTCTTTCCCAGTCCGAGCCAAGAAGTCTGCTTCTGATGGCATTTTGCCTCCAGGCCCGCCGGGAGGAAAAGGGGCTGCCCTCCAGCGAGCTGGACATTCTTCACAAGGCCCAGAATATCATTGAGCAGGAATTTTCCTTCGCTCTGGAGCTTCCCAAGCAGGAGATCCGGCAATATATTCATGATCGGATGCAGGAGTAAGGGGAAAAGAACAGTATCACCACACAATTCGAGGAATTGTGTGGTGATTTTTGTTTTCAAAGAAGGACTTTGAACAGAGGGTAATACGCATTGCCTAAAAGTGAAAGAGAGTTCTTTTTACCCTACCCCTTCATAAAGGTTTCGGTGCTGGTCCCTCCGGGGGCAATGTTCTTGTTTCGGCAAGAACATTGAGAAGAAGCCGACTTAAGGGGCGCTGCCGAACAGCCGCCCCCTTAAGAATCCCCCGGCCGCTCCGCCGGTAGCGCGTCAGAATCTTTCGGGTTGCTATGGGGGTGTATCGGAAGTTCTTGGATATTGGCTACAGCCCTTATCTATCCCAGCTGGTTTTCCGGTCTGCCTCTGTGATGGGGCGGAGGACATGGCAGGGGTTGCCCACCGCAACGCAGTTGCTTGGAATGTCCTTGACCACGACGCTTCCGCCGCCGATGACCACATTGCTTCCGATGGTGACCCCGGGCATAACCTGAACCCCAGCACCAATCCATACATTGTCGCCAACCGTAATGGAATACGCATATTCCAGCCCCCGGTTCCGACGCTCATAGTCTATTGGATGTCCGGCGGTATGGAAGCCGCAGTCCGGCCCAATGAACACGTTGTCCCCAAAGATCACCTTGGCTCCATCCAGAATCACCAGGTTGTGATTGGCGTAGAAATTTTCGCCCAGCTCGATATTGTAGCCGTAATCGCACCAGAAGGGAGCCGTAAGGATAAAATTCTCTCCGGTTTTGCCGAGAAGCTTCTTCAGGACTTCCTGCTGACCCAACCTGTCTGAGGGGCGAAGCTGGTTGTATTGATGGCAGAGATCTTTCGCCTTGTCTCTTTCTTCCAGCAGAGTCTGGTCGTAGTTTGCGTCATAGAGCATCTGAGCGCACATTTTTTCTTTTTCTGTCACCGTTTTCGTTCCTTCCGCACAAATTTAAAGAGCTTTCAGAACTTCCAGCAGGAAGCGCCAGGTGCGCTGGACGGAGGCGATGTCCAGCCGCTCCCGGCTGGTATGGATATCCAGAATGTCCGGGCCGATGGACACGCAGTCAAGGCCACTTAGCCGCTCACTGAACAGACCGCACTCCAGGCCAGCGTGGATGGCCTCCACCCGGGGATCGCGATCGAACAGCTCCCGGTAAATGGGCACCATGGTGTCCCGGAGGTGAGATTCCTTCCGGTACTCCCAGGCAGGGTACTCCCCGTCCTGGCTGTAGGTGCCGTCCAGCATTCCGGCAAGAGCGCGCAGCTGCTCCAAAAGCTCCTTCTTCTCCGCGTTCACGCTGCTGCGCACGGAAAAGGTGGCGGTAAACCGGTCGCCCAGCTTGGCAATGCCCAGGTTCAGGCTGGTCTGCACGAGACCGGGAATGTCCGCGCTCCACTTCTGCACCCCATTGGGGGCGGAGCACAGGAGGCTGATGACCTTAGCGGTAGATTCCGTGGTCAGGCTGTTGCCCCCCAGAGCGTCCACGTCGAAGGCCTGAATGAGTGCCTCCGGCTCGTCATATTCCGCCCGGATCTCCTCCTGGAGGGTCTGGGCAATCTCGTTGATCCGCTCCAGGTGAATACCCATGGCAACTAAGTTAGCCTGGCAGGAACGGGGAATGGCATTGCCCTTGGAGCCGCCAGCGTAGGAGGTCAGGCACAGGGGCATAAGCTTCTGGATCCGGCTCAGGAATTCCCCCATGACCTTGTTGGCGTTGGCACGCTTCCGGTGAATGTCCGCTCCGGAGTGGCCGCCCTGAAGGCCGTCCACGCTGAGCCGGATGCAGGGGCCGTAAACCGCCCGCCGCTCTACCGGCAGGGTGATGGTGGCTGTGCAGCCGCCGGCGCAGGAAACGGTGAAAATACCCTCGGCCTCGGAGTCCAGATTGATCATGGTTCTGCCCTGGAGCACGGACATATCCATAGCGTCCGCCCCCAGAAGTCCGATCTCCTCCTCGGTGGTGCACACCAGCTCCACGGGAGGATGGGGTATGGTCGGGTCTGCCAGCAGAGCCAGACCCATGGCAATGGCGATTCCGTCGTCACCGCCCAGGGTGGTGCCCTTGGCGAAAACAAACTGATCGTCGTGGGTCACATCCAGGCCCTGGGTGGCCATGTCAATGGGGCAGTCCGAATCCTTCTCGCAGACCATGTCCAGATGACCCTGCAAAATCACGGTGGGATGGTTTTCAAGTCCGCAGGTGCCGGGGCCATAGACAATCACATTGTTCATTTCATCCTGGACATACCGCAGGCCATGGGACTTGGCAAAGTCCACCACATAATCCGACAGGGCCTTTGTATTCCGGGAGCCATGGGGAATGGCACAGATTTCCTCAAAATAACCGAAAACGGACCCGGGCTCCAGACCCGCCAATTTCTTCGTTTCCATAATTCTCGCTCCTTTTCATTTACTTTACTGCTCTATCCTATCACAGGATTATGAATAAGTCTACCGAAAATCCGAAAGGGCTTTGGACGGCTTTTCGTCAAAGGCTGCCGAAGGCTCAGGGAGCCAGCAGAAATGCCTTCAATTTGTCCAAATCGTTATTGAGAATCAACTCGTCCGGTACGCCGATTTCCTCCACCAGAGCCTGAGCCATGGTAAAATCTCCCACATAGGACGGATCGTGGGCATCGGTGTTGATAATAATGGGTACGCCCATTTGCGCGCACAGAGGCAGCATCTCGTGGTAGTTTTTCACGCAGCCCGGGCGGAGCTTGGGCTTGCGCAGGGAGCTGTTGTTCAGCTCCAAGGCCTTGCCCAAGGCCTTGGCACCGGCAACCAGAGCGGGATAATCCACCGGGTAGGTGTCGCAGTCCGGATGGGAGATGAACTTCACCTTGCCGATGGCCAGACAGGACAGGATGTTGTCCGTATTCTTCACCTTGCCCGCGTCCTCATAGCACAGGCCGTGAATGCCCGCAATGGCGTAGTCCAGGCATTTCAGATGCCGGGCATCCAGGCCAACGGTACCGTCATTCAGCACGTTCACCTCGCTGCCGTAGAGCATTTCCACGCCGTACAGCTCCCGGGGAGCGTCGATCAGGTTCCGGAAGTAGATGGGCTGCACCGTACCGGGGATGCCGGGGCCGTGTTCGGTAACGCCGATGGCCAACAGCTTTTTCTCCGAGGCGGCAAAAGCCAGCTCCCGGATGGTGCCGAAGGCATGACCGCTCATGACGGAGTGCATGTGTAAATCCGCAATCAATGGTTTCATAAATATCTGTCCTCTCTAAGAAAACGTGGAATAGAATTCATCTGGGAAGCTCTGAGGAAATCGGCAAGAGCTGGGAGCGAGAGATTTTTCGCTAGCCGAAGGTTCCGAAAGCGGAGGAATACTTTGTGTACCCGCAAGGGGTATGCCGCATCCGTAAGCCAGCTTGCGCTGGCAACGGCTGCGCTATATTTCCCGCTTTCGGAACCGCACGGATAGCGGAAAAGATCCGCTATCCAGCCGCAGACGATTTTCTCAGAGTTTCCCTTAAAAAGTAAAAGACCACGGAAATGCTTCCGTGGTCTTGTCGGCAGTTCATTACACCAGGCTCAGAGCCAGGGTCAGCAGAACCCACACCAGAGCGATCCACTTGGTCAAGGACGCCAGCTTGGCATCCAGATTGCCCTGCTTATTCTTGCTCAGGTAAGTCTCGGAAGCACCGGTCAGCGCGCTGGACAGGCCAGCCTCCTTGCCGGACTGCAGCAGTACAACCACGATCAGCGCGATGGAGCAGATTGCCTCAATCACGATCAGAACCGTTTTCAAAGTCCCCATTGTCAGTAACCTCCTTCCGCTTCGAACTTGCGGAACACGCAAAGGGAAATGGCTCAAAAAATATTGTGAGCCTTATAATAGCCAATACAGTATAGCACAAGAGAAAGCAAATAGCAAGGGGAAATTCGTAGGTTTTTGATTATTTCTGTACCCAGTTGCCGGTGGCAAGGCAGTTCAGGTAGCTTTCGATGAAGGGATCCAGGGCGCCGTCCATAACGGCATTCACATTGGAGGTCTCACAGCCGGTGCGGGTGTCCTTCACCAGGGTGTAGGGCATGAACACATAGTTGCGGATCTGGCTGCCCCACTCGATCTTCTGCTGAACGCCCTTGATATCGTTGATGTTCGCCAGGTGCTCCCGCTCCCGGATCTCCACCAGCTTGGAGCGGAGCATCCGCAGACAGGTCTCCTTGTTCTGGAACTGGCTCCGCTCGGTCTGGCAGGAAACCACAATGCCGGACTTGTGAATCAGTCGGACGGCGGAGGAAGTCTTGTTGACCTTCTGGCCGCCGGCACCGGAGGAGCGGTAAACCTGCATTTCGTAATCCTCGGGGCGAATCTCGAAATCCTCGGACGCATCCTCGATTTCCGGGATCACCTCCACCGCGGAGAAGGAGGTCTGGCGGCGGGCGTTGGCGTCAAAGGGAGATACCCGAACCAGCCGGTGAACGCCGTTCTCCCCCTTCAAAAAGCCGTAGGCATTCTCGCCGGTGACCATAATGGAGGCGGACTTAATACCGGCCTCGTCACCCTCCTGGTAGTCCAGCAGCTGGTACTGGAAGCCGTGGCGCTCCGCCCAGCGGGTATACATCCGGTAGAGCATCTGGCACCAGTCCTGAGCCTCGGTGCCGCCGGCACCGGCCTGGAAGCTCATAATGGCGTTGTTCCTGTCATACTTGCCGGTGAGCAGAGTCTCCAGGCGGCAGGCCTCCATCTCCTGGGTCAGGGTCTCGAACCCCTCCTTCAGCTCCTCCAGCATGGAGTCGTCGTCCTCCTCCTGGGCCATCTCGCAGATGGTCATCAGGTCGTCCCAGGCAGACAGCATTTTCTCGTACCGCTCGATCTTGGTTTCCGTCTGCCGGGTCTTCACCACGACTTTCTGGCTTTTCTCCGGGTCGTCCCAGAAGCCGGGAGCCTCCTGCATGGCATGAAGCCGCTCCAGCTCGTTTTTCAGTCCCTCCACGTTCAGGGAGTCTGCCAGACCCTCCAGGGCCGGGCGGCAATCGTTCAATTTCTGCTTGTAAGCATCAAATTCAATATTCATAAACCATACGCTCTCATTTCGTCAAATTACCGAATCCTAGTATACCAAAAAAGTCCATGATTGCAAGCATTTTTTCTTGGCGAAAACCATCAGGGGAAGAAATTCTCAATATCGGCGGTCTTCCGGCGGGACTGGCAGTCCGCAAGGAGGGTATCCGTGGAGGCGGTGAGCAGGCGTAGAAGGCCCTTCCAGAGGTATCGGGGCGGGAACCGGTTGCCGAAGCGGCAGAGGTATTCCCGCAGTCCCGATTTTAAGGCTTTCAGGCTTCTTTCCGTGCTCCCGGGGTTGCACGACAGATACCAGAGGACATCTAAATAGTTTTCGTCAAATGCCCGGGATAGTTGAGGAACACTCGTGCGAACCTTCTGCCGCCGCTTGGCAATGCTGTCCAGGCAGTCCAGAATGCGCTGCTCCGCGGATTCCGGGGAGGCCATGACGCTGGAGGCCCGCTTGCGGTAGTTGTAAATTACCTGATCGGTGCAAACAACCTTTCTAGGCTGCAAAAAGCCCTGGTAGGTAAAATACTCATCGTCGATTTTATGGCCTTCCTCAAAGAAGACCCCGTCGAAAATTTCCCGGCGGTAGAGCTTGTTCCACAGCAGGGCGCAGGAAAAGTCCTTGGGAAACCGGAGAAGGTAGTCGAAGCCCTCCAGGGTTTCCGGTTTCAGGGGTCGGACTTCCCTCCGGCTCCGGTAGACCTCCTGAAAGGCTCCCTGAACGGCATCCGCCTGGGCTTCCTCCAGAGTTTTTACCAGGAAGCCGTACACATCCGGTTCCAGATAGTCGTCGCTGTCCACAAAGCTCAGGTATTTCCCGGAGGCTGCCCGGAGACCGGCGTTTTTGGCTGCGGCGGCACCGCCGTTTTTCTGGTGAATCACCTGAATTCTGGAATCCCGGGCGGCAAACCGGTCGCAAATTACGCCGGAATCGTCCGTGGAACCGTCATCAATGAGAAGCACCTGCAAATCCTCATAGTCCTGATTCAGAATGCTCTCCAGGCACTGGGGAAGGTAGGAAGCCACGTTGTAGACGGGGACGATCACGGAAATGGTTTTATTCACGGCTCCTCTCCCCTTTCTGCCGATTAAATTTGGAGAGTAACCACCAGAGAGACTTGCAGGGATAGGCCGCCTCATAAGCCCAGAGATTTTTGGGCGGGAGACAGCCGCAGGACTTTGCCAGCTTCAGTGCTGTGCGCAGCTTTTTCCGAAGCTCCCGACGGAAGACCTTCGGGGCCTGGGGAATCTGCTCATAGGTACCGTAAAGGTAGCTTTTCACCGCTTTTTCCAGCAATTTCCCATCATTCCGCTCCTGGGCAAAGGCAACCTGTTCCTCAAAGGCCTCCAGCACATCCAGCCGTTTGGGGCTCCAGGCGGATTTCATGATGCCCGCCGGGTTCTGATAGTAGGCGTAGAGCACCCGGGGGCTGAAGCCCACCTCCTTCACCTGGTAAATCAGGCGGTAGGTGGTAAATTCGTCTTCGTGGAGCTTGCCCACGGGGTAGCGTAGATGCTGAAATAAGGAGCGGTGGTAGAGCTTGTTCCAGGCCGTGGCAGTGCTGCCGTTGTGGAAGCCGCCGCAGTAATAGTCGCCGCTGGAAAGCTTCTGTACCTCCCCGTCCGGCTGAACCGGGAAATCCTCTCCGGAGGTACGGAAATAATCGCAGGCGCTGAGCTTGCACAGGGTTTTCTCGGCGGTTTCGTAGAGCACCTTCAAAAAGTCCGGGTGCACCCAGTCGTCGCTGTCCACAAAGGCAATCCACCGGCTGACACTGTTTGCGAAAACCCAGTCAATGCCGGTATTCCGGGCGGCGGACAGACCGCCGTTTTCCTGGTGAATGACGTGAATCCGGCTGTCCCGAAGGGCGTAGCCATCGCACAAAGCCCCGCAGCTGTCCGGGGAGCCGTCGTCCACCAGGATCAGCTCAAAATCCCGGTAGGTCTGAGCCAGAATACTCTCCACACAGCGGCTCAGGAAGGCCTCTACCTTGTACACCGGAACGATCACACTGATGTTCGCCATGGCTACCTTCCTTTCAGCAGGGCCTTGAGCTTTGTGTAGCCCTTTTCTCCCAGAAGCCGGGTACCGATGGCAACCCGCCGGGCGCTGCGCCGCTCATATGCCAGACGCCGAGCCTCTTTTTCCAGGTATTCCTGCTCCTGCTGAGTCTGCCAGCTGCCGGAAAACCAGTGGATACAGACGGTTTTCCGGGTTTTATGCAGAAGCCGGGTCTCGAACTCCACCGGGCAGAAAACTTCTTTGGGGTAGATGGTAAGACCCGCCACGGTTTGGAGCCGGTCGTTGCAAATAAGCCCCTTTTCCAGGCACAGGTCTGTGAGAATTTTCACGTTGGTGGTGGTGTTCAGACTGCCGTCCGGGCGGACGAATTGGGCGTTGTCGTAATAGGCCAGGAATTCCCGGAACAGCGGGAATCCGGCCTCACAGGCAAGCAGCCCGGTCTGCACCCGGTCTGGGGTCTCAAAGCCCGCAAAGGCAGTGTGCTTGAGATAAGGGGTCAGGGGCTTCAGAAGCTCCACGTCCGTATCCAGGTACACGCCGCCCTGATCGACCAGGGCGCACAGGCGGACATAGTCTGTTACGAAGGCCCAGCGTCCGGCATCCATTGCCTGTCGGACATACGCCGGAGCTTTGGATAAGCCGAAGTTATTTTCGTTCCATTCGATGATTTTCCAGTCCGGGCAGAGCTTTTTCCAGCTTTTCAGGCATTTTTCCGCCAGAGGCGGCTTAGGCTTCCCGCCAAACCAGCAATAGTGAATGATCTTCGGAATCATAGACCCTGGCCTCCTTTCCGCAGGAATCTTTTCAGCTTTCCGGCAGCGTACCAGAAACGGGCCATCTCCTTGGGGTAGGCCGCTTCCCAGATGGTAAGACGCTGCCGCTTGGTCAACTTGATCTTCTCCCGGCGCAGGTACCGCCATGTCCGGAAGGCAATTTTTCCGGACAGCTCCGGTCGGTTCAGATCCCGGCGAACGCCGGTACAGGCATTTTCCACCGCCGTCACATAGCGGCTCAGAAACCGCTCCGCCAGCTTTCTGTAGCCCTGGCTTCGGTAGAAGGATTGGATGCTCTCCAGTGCCCAGAGGTAATCCAGCCGTTTCAGGGTGAAGGCTCCTTTTGTGGTGCTGTCTGGGTTCGTCCGGTAAAAATACAGGTCTTCCGGCAAAACCGCGATGGTTTTCGCCGGGAGAAGCCAATGGCACACGGCCTCGTTGTCCTCGTAAACCCGCCCTGGGCAGAAGGGATAGGCTTTCACGAGTTCCGTCCGGATGAGCTTGGCGCAGGCCACCCAACCAGGGTAAGCATCCGCTTCATAGAGCCTCAGAAGATTCTCTTCGTCCATGGGAACCACTTGGTAGGTTTCTTCTCTGGGGCGGTCAAAGTCGGGCGGAAACGCCGGGCTTTCCAGCATCCCGCACGCACTGATGCCCGCGCCGCTTTCTTCCGCCGCTTGCAGAAGGAGCTTCAGCATATCCGGATGAATCCGGTCGTCGCTGTCCACAAAGCACAGCCACTCCCCTGCCGCCTTTTCCAGAGCCAGATTCCGGGCGGCGGCCTGACCGGCGTTTTCCTGGTGAAGGCTTATCACCCGGCGATCCTGGGCGACGTAATCGTCGCAGAGCTTGCCGCAGTTATCCGGGCTGCCGTCGTCCACCAGAATCAGCTGAAAGTCGGAAACCGACTGAGACAAAATGCTGCCTACGCAGTCGGAAAGGTAGTTTTCCGCCCGGTAAACCGGGACAATCACCGTAATTTTCGGCATATTCTGTCTCACTCCTTTTTTATCTGATACTATTTCCTGATTAAAATCTTAATTTTAATCAGGAAGGCATCGCCTGAAGGCGCTGCCTGTTTTGTGATTTATAAGGAAAGAAATCACAAAACAAGTCTCATATGAACTCCATGCCCTTCAGGCAATTAAAATCTTTTTTTAAGATTTTAATTGGAGTTCAGTATGAATCGATCCCGGCAGAATCGGAGCAGCCACATGCGAACCGGGAAAAAACGCTTCAGCATGTCGTAGTCAATCCAGAAGGACAGCACCTGCTCCTTCCGGCTTTCCCGGATGAGACAGCGGATATGCTTTTTCATTTTCCGCAGCACGGGCTTTAATTCGCTTGCATTTGGAGCCGCCAGTGCGGCATCGTAATAGCCCACCGCGTTTTCCAGATACTGACGCATCCGGTACTGAACCAAGTCCCGGTCGCCCATTTCCCGGAAGAAAGCAAGCTGCTGGTCGAAGGCCTCCCAGGCATCCAGCCGCTTGGGAATCCAGGGCTTCTTGGAAATGCCCGCGGAATTGACAAAATAGGCGTAGAGGGGTGCGGGGATCACCGCAAGATTGCCGCAGGCGAAGAGCAGCCGGTAGGTGAGAAATTCGTCCTCGATGTATTTTCCCTCCGGGTAACGCTTGCCGTCAAACAGAGCACGGCTGTAGAGCTTGCCCCAGCAGACCGTGGCGTTGACGTGGTGCTCCATGAAAAAGGCCTTGGGCGTCCAGGACACGGGTTGCAAATCCTCGGCTCTGATTTCCGGGTCAGCACCGGAGGTCTCCTGATAGCCGCAGATGCACATATCCGTGTGCATGGCCTGAGCCGCGCTCAGCATCCGCTCCAAAGTCTCCGGGTGAATCCAGTCGTCGTTGTCGTGGAAGAAAATCCACTGGCTGTCCGAGTGGTCGTAAACCCAGTTAAGGCCTGTATTCCTCGCCGCGCAGACTCCGGCGTTCCGCTTGTGGATGACACGCACCCGGGGGTCTTTCACGGCGTAGCCATCGCAGATTTCCCCGCAGTTGTCCGGGCTGCCGTCGTCCACCAGGATGAGCTCTATGTCCCGGAAGGTCTGGCCCAGGATGCCCTCAATGCACCGGGGCAGGTACTCCGGCATTTTGTAAACCGCCACAATCACGCTGATCTGAGCCATGACTTTGCCTCCTGTCAGGGTTCCCGCACGAGAGACAGGAACATCTCTTCCACTTCTTTTACCATGCGCTTGCCGTCAAAAAACGCGCTGCGCTTCTCCGCCCCGGCCTTCACCTGGGCGTAGAAGGCTTCATCGGTGAGCATTTTTTCCATGCCCGCTTCCAGTCCCGCCACGCTGTTTTCCGCAATCAGGCCGCAGCATTCCTCCCCGAAGGTTTCCTGAACGGAGGGAACCGTAGCCACAATGGGCTTTCCAAGGCTCAGAGCCTCCATGGCGATCACCGGCAAGCCCTCCGTAAAGGAGGAATTTACCAAAAACTGACTTCTGCGCATGTAGGGATAGGGATTGGCCTGATAGCCCGCGAAAATCACGGTGTCCGTAAGGCCTAGGGCAGAGGCCATCCGCCGGAGGAAGGAACCGTCCGGCCCATCCCCCACCAGCACCAGCCGGTGCCGGATACCCCGATCCAGAAGGTGTCTGTGGGCAGCCAGCAGCCGCTCAAAGCCCTTCTCCTCGGAAAGCCGGCCTACGGCGCAGACCAGGGGCAGATCGTCAGGCAAGTCTACAGGCTCTAAGGAAAGGCGGCGCACATTGTCGCTGTTCAGGGGATTATAGTGAAGCTCGGTCTTCTCCCCCAGGCCGCTGAGAGCCACGAAGGATTGAAAAGCCGCCTGGGACACGCAGACGATCCGATCAAAGCGGCTGAGCAGTTCCTTCTGCTGCGTGGCTTCTTCCCGGTAGACCGGGTTGGTGCCCGGGTCGCCGTGAATGTACTTCACGGTTTTGGCTCCGGGGACAAAGGGGGTTTGCTCATGCACCCAGGCAGAATAGGACACCGCGATATCCGGCTTTTCCGGCAGACACACATCCAGAAGCCCCCGGCCTCCATTGCGGTAGGCCTTGGCCACCAGATGCTTTCTCCAAGGGTTTCCCAGCTTTTTCAGGAAGCTGCCCCCGGTTCTCCGGCAGTCATAGTCGTGAATAATGGGAATTCCCGTATCCCAGAATTTCTTCTCCCAGCTGCCCCCGGGATCCTGGACAAAAACGGAAACCTGAAATTTTTCCTTGTCCAGAAGGTTAATGAGATCAAAGAGGGCTTGCTCCGCACCGCCGCAGACCAGCTTATAGTCTACGAAGGCGATTTTCATTTTTCTCATAGGGGCTTCCCTTCCCGGGTACACCGTACAAGCTCTGCGTCCGGAAACCGGATATGGCCCCAGTTGGACTGATTCCAGACGATGTCCTCGGCCTGCTGCACCTCAAAGTTGAAGGCAGGAAGCAACAGTTCCTGATCGAAGCTGTTGCCGCAGTCGTCCTTTTCAAAAAGCACCATATCCAGCCGGTATCTGCCGTTTGTCAGACAGATGGGATCCAGCTCCACCAGGTAATCCACTTCGGTTTCCGCAGGAATCGCACCCAAAGGCACATCCGGCATAGTGCCAACCGGGGTCTCATCCCGGCTGCGCAGCTCCAGGCGCAGATGCAGGTCGGAAAAGGCAGTTTTCGCGCGAATACGCAGCTGCATCCGGATTTTCTCTCCGGATGTGTACATGGCGCTTTCCTTGTCCGGCAGCTTCAGCCAGGTGATCTGGACATTACCCGGGGTGTAGGGAGACCGGGTGTCCGTCTGGGACAGGTCAAATTCCGTCCGGTTGTCCGACCACTGCTCGTGGGCGTTGCTCAGGTAAATTTCGATGGCCTCTTCTACCCCGCCGTTGAAGATGATCCGTCCCTTGTCCATGACGATGCACCGGTCGCAAAGGCGGCGGATGGTGCTCATATTGTGGGAGACGTAGAGCACGGTTCTGCCGTCCTTTTTCGCCACGTCCCGCATTTTGTCCAGGCACTTGCGCTGGAAGGCCACGTCGCCTACCGCCAGCACCTCGTCCATAATCATAATCTCGCTGTCCAGATGAGCCGCCACGGAGAAGGCCAGCTTGACAAACATGCCGCTGGAATACCGCTTGACCGGGGTGTCGATAAAGTCCCGAACCTCGGAAAAGTCGATGATGGCCTCCATTTTTTCATCGATCTCCGCCTTGCTCATGCCCAGGATGGCCCCGTTCATGTAGATATTCTCCCGGCCGGTCATCTCGCCGTTGAAGCCGGTACCCACCTCCAGCATGGAGGCGATCCGGCCGTACAGGTCGATTTCGCCTTCCGTGGGAGCGGTGACCCGGCACAAAAGCTTCAGCATGGTGCTCTTGCCCGCGCCGTTGCCGCCGATGATGCCCAGAGCCTCGCCCTTGTAAACCGTCAGGTCGATGCCGTTCAGGGCCATGAATTCCTTGCCAACCAAGCGCTGATCGGTGCCGATCATCACGTTGGGATCTTCCTTGCCCCGGACACGGGCCCACCAGCTTTGCAGGTCTGCTGTCAGCGTGCCGCCGCCGATCTGGCCCAGCTTATAGCGCTTCTTGATACCGGTCAGGCGCAGGGCAACTTCCCGATTCTGTGCTTGTTCCACTTCCTTGCCTCCTTACACCGTATCCATGAAGGTGCGCTCCACCTTATTGAAAATCATAATGCCCACAACCGCCACCAGCACCGTCAGCAGCCAGGAAAGGCCGTAGTAGCCCCAATTAAGGGTACCCTGACCCAGGATGGCATAGCGCATAAGCTCCGCGGAGCTGGTCACCGGGTTCAGGCACAGAGCGGTGCGCTTCCATCCCTCCGCCACAGTAGACAGCGGGTACACCACCGGCGTCAGGTACATCCACAGCTGAACGCCAAAGCCCACGAGAACCGTTAAATCCCGGTACTTGGTAGTCAGACTGGAAATGATGATGCCGCAGCCCATGCCGAGAATGCCCATGTGCAGCAGCTCAATGGGGATCACCAGCCAGGCTGCCCAGTGGGGGGCAACTTCCCCCTGAACCAAGTAGTAGAGCAAAAAGCCCATGACCAGAAGCATCTGGATACCGAAGCGGATCACCGTGGAGATCACGTTGGATATGGGGGTGACGAGCCTTGGGAAATAGACCTTGCCGAAAACCCCCGCATTGGCGGTGAAAGTGTTGGCGTTGGTATTCAGGCAGTTGGAAAAATAAGCCCAGATGGCGTTGCTGCAAAGGTAGAATAGATAGGTAGGTACGCCGTCGGTGTCGATACCCGCGATCTCGCCGAAGACGAAGGCCTGGACGATACTGCTCATCAGCGGGGTCAGGAACAGCCAGGCCGGGCCCAGAACCGTCTGCTTATAGGATACGATGAAATTTCGCTTGGTAAACAGCAGAATCAGATCCCGATACTGCCAGACCTCCTTCAGATTCAGCTCCAGCCACTTGTGCTTGGCGGTAATGTGGGTATGATAGGATGTTTCAGCCATAGCTTACCTCTTCTTTTTCAAAATCTGTACCAGCCCATGAAGCCACCGGCAAGGAGGCACCAGGATTTGTGGCATTCCGATATAGCTTGCAATCTGTTCGTCCGTGCAGCGATCCATGGCATCGGTAGCGTAGCCGTACCACAGGGTCAGCTTGTTCCAGAGGGAATAATGAAGGAATTCCGCCTTCTGCCGGAAAAACAGTCCCGTTCCCTGGGGATTTTCTAAAAATACCCGGTAGCCTGCCTGGGTCAGGCCGTCGTCCTTGTACTCCCAGATTCGGATGATATCGTTGTAAAAGCGCATTTTGTAGCCGTCGTGGGCCATTAAATCCCAGGTAACAGCCTCGGTAAGGAATTTTTCCCCGGGAAACTCCGGGTACAGGTATTTCCGGTGAATTTCCGTGTAGAATACGAAGGCCCGCTCCCCGTCCACCCGGTCATAGCGATCCAGGGCGGTGCCGTCCAGGTAATCCCCTGGAAAGAGGCGGTTTGTAGTTACGCCCAGGGCAGTGCCCATATTTCCCGCATAGCCGCAGAAGTGGCCGTCTGCGGGAAGCTCTCCGTCCCAGCGGATGACCTTCTCGATGGCGTCATCCGTCAGGTAGTCATCGGAGTCCACGGTAAAGAACAGGCGGCCTTCCGCTTCTTTCAGCCCTCGGTTGATGGCCCGGCACTTGCCGCCGTTTTCCTGGTAGACATAGCGGATGGGAAAGGGGTTTTCCTCTCCCTGCCAGGAGGCAACCAGAGCCTTCGTGTCGTCGGCAGAGCCATCATCCACGATGAGCCATTCGAAGTCCATACAGGTCTGACGCTGTAAGGAGTGGTATAAATCGCCCAGAATGTACGCCCGGTTATAGGTGGGCGTAAATACGGTCACGGGATAGGAAAATTCCATAATTCACCTCAGGTCAGTACATGAATCTTGATTAAAAAGTTCAAAAAACGTGCGGTTCCTTCCAGATTCTTCCGGGCGGATTTCAGCAGCCAGCGCCGCTTGACACCCAGGTTATCTGGAATTTCCAGAGGGGCCGTCAGGGCAGCCGCTTTCCCGATTTTCTGACGGGCAACGGTCATTTCCTCGTGGGATAAGCTTTTCAGGCAGCCCTGCATGGAGAACAGGCAGGTAAGCAGTAAATCCCGCTTCGCTTCGTCCACCAGGCCGGGGAAACGGTTCTGTAAATAGGCCAGACGCTCCGTCTTGGCATCCAGTCCCTGAAGCCGCCGGAGAGAATAGGGCTTGTGCATGGCACTGCCAGGAGTCTGCCGGTAGGCGTACATGCAGGCATCGGAATGGGCAAGCTTCCGGGCGTTGCCGATGACCCGGTAGGTGAAAAACTCATCGTCAATGAGGTTCCCTTCCGGGAAGCGGATATCCCCGACGGTTTCCGCCCGGTAGAGCTTGTTAGGCGGGGTCTGGCAGAACATTTCGTCCCGGATGTGGAGCCGGAGGGCTTCCTCCACGGCGCAGACAAGGACGCTTGCCCCGGTTCCGTCGCCCATGGGAAGATCGTTCCCGTCCGTTTCACCGACAACGCACTCGGCAATGTCTACGTCCTCCGTCATCAGGCTGTAAAGATAATTGTAAAAATTGGGGTGGAGGTAGTCGTCGCTGTCCACGAAGCCGATGAGGCTTCCTTTCGCTTCGTCCAGGGCGGTGTTCCGGGCGGCGCCGGCACCGGCGTTGGCCTTGTGAATGACCCGAATGCGGCTGTCCTGCTCTGCCCACCGGTCACAGATTTTACCGCTGTCGTCCGGCGAGCCATCGTCCACCAGGAGGATTTCCAGGTTTTCATAGGTCTGTCCGGTGATGGATTCCAGGCACCGATCCAGGTATTTTTCCACCCGGTAAACCGGGACAATCACCGTAATCAGGGGAAGCTTTTCCATGATGTTCTCCTTAATGCTGCTCTCTCTGGAACATTAATGCTGCTGCTCCCGCTGGAAAAGAGCCACATAGGTTCCGTAAGCAAGGCGGAAGCTCCAGGGAGCCCGGCAGATCATATGCGCAAGCACCCGGTTTCGGGTGGACAGCAAACGGAAGCTCTCTTTTTCGGCCAGGAGCATCTGCCGCACCCGATGACGGAACTCGGTGTATTCCCCCCGCTTGGGGTGCACATCCAGCTGGGCATAGTTGAAAAGAAGGTTGCGAAGAAGCGCCTGCTGGCACATATCCTTCATCTCCGGGGCGCACCGCTCCAGAAGCAGCCGCCGAACCCGGATGGGATCAAAAATATAGGCTTCCGAAATCCCCTTACAGGAGGCGGAATCTGTGCGCAGAAGGTAGTGATAGGGGCAGATTCCCTCGAAAACCGCCGATTTTGCCCGGTCAAAGAGGTAATAATTCATCAGAAGGTCTTCGTTATAGCGGATATCCCGGGGCATCCAGGCGGAAAGTCCCTGGAAAAGCTCCCGGCGGTACAGCTTGGTGCAAAGGCTCAGACTGACCTGCCGATTGTCAAGGAGCTCCCAGAGCCCCGCGGCGTGATCCTGGGTACGAAGCTTTCCGGATTGGTGGACATACTCAATGCGCCCGTCCGGAAAACGAATCTGGTGGCCGCAATGGGAAATGTCCGCGCCGGTGCTTTTCGCGTTTTCCAGGAGCCGGGCGTACATCGTCGGCTCCACCAGGTCGTCCCCGTCCATGAAGCTGATCCAGTCTCCCGTAGCTGCCGCTGCACCGGCAAGCCGGGCGGAGGTAACACCGCCGTTTTCCTGAAAAATTCCCCGAATATTGGGGTGCTTTTCCATAAACTCCCGGATAACCCGGGGGGTTTCATCCTGAGAGCCGTCGTCCACCACGACAATTTCCAGCTCCGGGTAGGTCTGCTCCAACAGGCCATCCAGGCTTTTACCCAGGTAGGGGGCTAAATTGTAAGCAGGGACAACTACGGAAATCCGCTCCATGCTACGCTCCTTCCGCCCGGTAGACCCGGACATAGCTTTCCGCCATGTGGGCGGCGGAGAATGTTTCGCTTCCTGCCTTGGCAGCCAGACCCAGGGTCTTTCGCAGGGCTTCGTCTTCCAGTATCCGGCAGGCTGCCTGGGCAACTTTTTCCGGGGTACAGTCCGTCAGAATGGCGCTTTTTCCGTCTGCCAGCATATCCGGCACACCGCCGACTTTACTGGCCACGATGGGAAGGCCGGTGCCCATTGCCTCGATCAGCGTCATGGGCATTCCTTCGTATCGGGAGGGCAGCAGGAACAGGTCGGATTTTTGCAGATAGGGGTAAACGTTGCTCTGACTGCCCAAGAAATCCACTCTGTCGGAGAGGCCAAGTGTTTTTGCAAGGGCTTGGGTCTGCTCCAGAAGCTCCCCATCCCCCAGCAGATTCAGCCGGGTGTTGGGGTGCTTTTTATGAATCAAGGCAAAGGCACGAAGAAGACCTTCGTGATTTTTTTGTTCGTTAAACCGGCCGATATGGGTTAAAATCGCCGGATTTTGCAGGGTATAATCCTGCTTTTCCTGGCAACGGGACAAATCGATGCCGTTGTAGATAGTGGGAATTTTCTCCAAGGGCAGACCGTAAAAGGCGGCGATGCTCTTCTGCACCTCCGGGCTGAGAGCCACGGGGACAGACCAGCCACGGGAGAAATAGAAGCCGTTGATAAGCTTCTGCGCCCGGCCTTCGGCCTCCTTATCCGCCACATTGTGGACGGTATGGACACACCGAGGCACGCCTGCCAGCTTTGCCGCCGCCGCGGCGTATTTGATCACATCCAGGTGGGTGTGCACCACGTCGGGCTTTTCCTGCGTCATAAGCTTTTTGAGCTTACCGATCATGGATACATCCAGCCCCAGCTTTTTATCTAAGTAGTGAATTTTCACCCCGGCCTCTTCCATCCGCCGGGAAATGGGGGTGCGCTCGCCGTAAAGGCTCACCACCACCACCTGATGTCCCATATCTTTCAGGGCGTAGGTGAGATTTTCGCACATGGTCTCCGCCCCGCCGAAGCAGAAATAGGGAATCACCTGCATGATTTTCATAGGCTCTCCTTATTGGTAAGCAGTCCAGATCGCTTGCTTGTAGGCTTCTCCGTCGTTGAGAGAATCGAATTTTTTTCGGGCGTTTTCCGCCAAAAGCTGCCGGTGCTCCGGCTGGGTGAAGATTTTCAGCAAATCTGCCGCCATCTGCTCGTCGCTTTCCGTCAGGTAGCCGCTGATGCCGTCGGTGAGCAAGTCCTTCATGCCGTCCGAGGGGGTGCTGACCACCGGAGTACCCAGCGCCATGGCTTCCAGGGCGCACATGGGGGTTCCCTCCCACCGGGAGGTGAGGATCATAGCCTTGCTGCCCGCCACCATCTTGATGGGGTTCGGCTGGAAGCCCAGGAAATGCACCGTGTCTTCCAGGTTCAGTTCCTGACTCAGGGCTTTCAGCTCATCTTCCAGCTCTCCGGTGCCCACGATGGCCACCTTCAGGTCTGGCTTGCTTTCCTTCAATCGGGCGCACAGCCGCAGAAGCCGCTGGGGGTTCTTCTGATAGGTCAGCCGCCCCACATAAATCAGGTCATAGTCGTAGGTATTGGAATCCTGAGAAAGCTTGGTGTAGATTTCATCGGTATCAATCACATTATACAGGACGCTGCTCTTCCTGGCAAACAGCTTATGAAAGGCGTAGCCGTCAAAGGAGCTTTGGGACACCCAGAATATGTGTTTTGCCCGGAAACCCGCCAGCAGATAGCCAACGGTTTTCGGGGACAGTCCCCGGGCATCGTAGGCGTTGTTGTGAATGTGGGAAACCAGGGGAATGTTTCCGCAGCACAGAGCGGAAAAGAAGCCGGCTCGCATGTCGTGGGCGTGAATCAGGTCGGGCTTCTGCTCCCGGATGACCCGGCTGAGCTCGGAAACGGACATGGTCTTCATGGGAAGGTAGGTGACCCCCTGGGCTTCCACCATTTTCCGGACAATGTCGCTTTCCGGGCTGCAATAGACCATCTCCACTTCGCCCTGAAAGGCATGGATGATCTGGCAGACCACCTTCTCCGCGCCGGAATAGATCCGGGAGTTCAGAACGTGCATCACTTTCATAAATGTCCCTCTTTTTCCAGCACCCGGGCGGCCTCGCCCATGTTAAGGCTGCGCATTCCGTAGGCTTTTTGCAGCTGGGTGTAATATTCAAAGATTTCCTCCAGCTGCTTCAGATGGGCCTCGGTATCCACGCCGATGTTGTGGGGATGCCACCACAGGTGGAAGGTCAGGCCGTTCTTTGCCGCGTGCAGCATCTGGCGTTTGATTCTGCGAAGCTTCAGGCCCTCCAGGAAGGCCAGCGGACGCAGAATGGGCTTGTACATCCGGGAGCCGGTGAGATTCCAGATGCCCCTCTCGTTTTTCGGGGTATAGCCCCCCTGACCGGTCAGAGGCAGGTACACGTCCAGCAGGCGCAGTGCCCGCAGAAGGGGGCGAAAACGGATTTTTTTATGAATCCAGTCGTTTTCCTCGTCCCGGTAGGCGGTGAAGCCCGCCTGACGAAGAACTTCCGTGTATTCCGGCTCGCACTGGTTTCTGGGGAGAATCACGGAGGTCAGGTCATAGCCCTTGGCCTTGGCGATGGCCTTCGCCGCTGCCATGTCCTGGGCGAACTGGGCTGGGGTCTGCCCCGGCTCCCGGCAGTAATAGTGGCTGAAGGTGTGGCTTCCTACCTCCTGACCCGGAGTCCGGGCGATGATTTTCAGCAGCGACGGGGCAAAAAAACAGGGAGCATCCATCTCGTTCTCCCCTACCCCGGCAAGGTAGTCGTAGGGGGCAATTTTCGCATTTTTATAGGTGGGCTTTTCGGCGGGGCAAAAGGTTTCAAGTTCCGATTTGTTATCCGCAAACAGAAAGCCCACGGCAGCCCAGGTGGCGTGAATGCCGTACTTCTGAAAAAGCGCCAGAAGCTGAGGGATGGCCTTCCGGCCTCCCAGCACATGGGGCTGGTATTCTTCCAGAGGGCACACGTCCAGCATACCCCAGAACAACTCAAAATCCAAAGATACGATCAGCGTTCCCGGCATGTCAGCGTTCCCCCTCCCCAAAGTAAATTTTCTTCATCTGATTGTGGACGGTTTCCTCGTCAAAAAGCTCCGCCCGTGCCTGAGCCGCCTTGCCCAGGCGCTTTCGGTACTCCGGCTCGGCATACAGGCGCAAAAGAGCCAGGCTCAGTGCCTCCGGGTTGTTCTCGCAGAACAGGCCGGAGACGCCGTCCTCAATCAAATCCGTATTGCCACGGATTCTGGTGCAGACAATGGGCATTGCGCTGCTCATGGCCTCCATCAGGGCTACGGACAGTCCCTCCCGGAAGGACATAAAGGCAAACAGGTCACAGCTGCGGTACAGCTCCGGTGCGTCCGACCGATAGCCCAGGAAATGGACATGGTCGGAAATGCCCAGCTCCCTGGCGCTTTCCTCCAGGGAGGGCCACATCTCCCCCCGGCCTACGATCAGGTAGTGGATTCTGGCAAATTCCGGTTTGTCTTTCAAGGCAGCCAGCGCCCGCAGAACCGTAATATGGTTTTTATTGGCGGTCATTTCCGCCACGGTAAGCATCAGAAAATCCTCGTCGGAAAAGCCCAGTTCCTTCCGCTTGGCGGAAACGTCCAGGGAAAGCTCCCGGAATTTTCTCGTAGGAATGCCCACCCCGGGGACATATTCAATGCGCTTGGCAGGAAGATGCTTTTTTGCCCGGGCGTAGTCTTCTTTGTTGATGGTAATGAGCACGTCCGTCACCGGAGCCAGAAGCCGCTCCGGCGGGTAGAAGAGAAGCCAATTTTGGAGTGGCGCCCCGGTGAAAAAATGGAAGCCATGGGCGGTGTAAATCACACGGGTGCCCCGCTTTCTGGCATCCCGGGCGGCCAGCCGGGCAATGAGCGCCCCCACCGGGGTGTGGCAGTGGATGATGTCGTAGTGCTCGGAATCGATGATTTGTTTCAGCATCCGATAGGCGGTGACATTTTTGGGCTTCCAGGGCATCCGCTCGAAGGGGATGTCGTAAAAGTGGTCGCAGTAAGGAATGACGCAGTCTGCCGGGTTTTCGTAGTCGTTCCGGGAGGCCACCGCCGTTTCCCAGCCCGCATCCTGGAACATTTTCAGGTATGGCAGGTGGAACTGCATAATGTGGGTTTTCACCACCGTAGCCACAAACAGTACCTTTTTCATCCGGCTTCCCTCCCGTCTGTTTCCTCCCGCTTTTCCCAACTGGGAAAATGGTCACAATCTCGTCTGTATTGTACACCTTTTTCCGATGAAATGCAACCCTGAGAAAAAGTGCCTGAGCGGAATCGCTCAGGCACCGGAGAGATCAAATCAAAACCCTGCGCTTGCGGATACGCAGAAGCTCAAAAATGCCGAACAGGCCGCCCACGGCCCAGCGCAGAAGCCACAGGTTCGGGGTCAGGAACACCAGAGCCGTCACCGCGCAGAACACCGCCGCGTAGGCAATCCACAGCTTCACCGGGAAGGGGTAGTCCTTCTTCCCCAGAAGCCGCCGACAGTAGCCGTAGTGAAGCACCAGCTGAACACCATGGGAAATCAGGGTAGCCACTGCCGCCCCGGCCATGCCGATTTTCAGGATAAACAGGTAATTGAGCACCACGTTCACCAGGGACGAGGCGATGGTGACCCCCGCCGTCACCTTGGGCTTCTTGTGGTAATACTCGAAATTCACCGGGAAGGTGCACAGGAAATTCAGGTAATATCCGGCAACAAACAGCGGAATCAGCTTGGTCGCCCGCCAATAGGGCTGCGGCACATACACATGGTAGACCTCCGGCGCCAGCAGGATAAACCCGCAGGAGAGCACCGTGAAGACCTCCAGAAAGTTCCGGGTCTTGCTCAGCACGGCCTCCCGCTGTCCCCGCTTGAATTCGTCGAAAAAAAAGGGACACCAGGTATTATTCAGGGCGGTAAACAGGATGAACAGGAAGTTACTCAGGGTCAGGGCGCTGCTGTAGTGACCCACCGTAGCCAAATCCAGCATGTGCTGAAGCATCAGCTGGTCGCTCTGGCCTAAAATCAGATCCGTCAGATTGTGAAAAACCGCCGGGATCGCCAAAAAGATGCAGAATTTCCAATAATCCTTCCGGTAAAAGGTCTTGCCCCGAAGAAGGATACAGATGCAGATGGGAATGCCCAGAAGCCCATAGGATGCGGCATTGGCAACCACCCGACCGTAGTAGCGGATGCTCATAGGCAGCCGAAGCACCAGCACCACCGCCAGCACCAGCGGAATCAGAGAAACCGTCAGCGACAGCAGCATATTCCAGCCTGCCCGGTACTCATAGACATTTTTGATGTGCAGGAAATTGACGCAGAAGGTGCCGAAGGCCTGTAGGAGCATCAGGCACACCAGGGCCTTGTCCAGAGCCAGTATCCGGGAAATGGGAGAAAGGAAAATCAGCACAAACCCGGCGCAGACCGAAAAGGTCAGCACCGAAAGCCCCATGGCCGCGGACTGGTAGCGTTTCTGGTCTTCCTCGGAAAACTCCACCCGGGCGTTAACCAGAGTGGCCTGGGTTTGCAGGGTAAACACCACCGTCAGAATGCTGACCCAGATGTTGTAGATTTTCAGGGCGCCGTAGCCGCTGTCCCCCAGAAGCCGGGAGAACAAGGGGCCGGTGATGATGGAAATGCCATTGAGCAAAACAGTGCTGAAAATATTAAATAAAGCAACGCGATTTCGTTTTTTCATGTTTCTTTCCTATTTGACCCGGTGAAGCAGCGGACGCAAAAGCCGGTACAGACCCAGCACCAGCAGCAAGTCCGTCACCCGCTCCTGGAAGGAAAAGCCCGGGGCAGTCAGGAAAAAGCCGGTGTGCTTGGCCAGCGCCCGGCGGGCATCCCGGTACTGCGCCTCATACCTTTTCCGCGTTTGTCTGTCCGACTGGGACAAAAGCAGCAGAATGTGCGCCAGAGAGTGCACCCGGAGGAAGCGGGCGGATTGGGTGATTTCCGGATAATTTTTTCGAATATAAGGGTAGATTTCCGCTGTATTCTGGGAATAGTGGAAGGTTTTATCCGTGATTTCCACCGTTTGGGTAATGCTTCCCTGCCGGTGGAAATAGCAGTACAGCGGCTCCGGACACAGAGCCACCCGCTCCGCTTTCAGAGCAAGGCGGTAGGTCACCGGCATATCCTCGCAGACCCGGCCTTCCGGGTAGCGCATATTCTCAAACAGCTCCCGGCGGTAGAGCTTGTCGCAGGCACTGGAATCGCAGCCGTCGTAGCGGAAGATTCTGCCCGCGAAGGCCACGCCGGAAAGACACTCGTCGTTTTTGGGGCACAGACCGATTTTCTGCTCGCCGGTTTTTTCCTGCACGTCATAACGTCCGCCGCAGGAAAGCTGGGCATCCCACTTTATGAGGGCGGACAGGAGGGTTTCGTACATCTGTGGGGCGATCCAGTCATCGCTGTCCACGAAGCCGATAAACTCCCCGGTGGCAGCGTCCAGGCCGGCGTTTCTGGCAGAGCTGAGGCCGCCGTTTTCCTTGTGAATCACCCGAAACCTATGGTCTTTTTCCGCATATTCATCGCAGATTTTTCCGCAATTATCCGGAGAGCCGTCGTCCACCAGAAGGATTTCCAGATTCCGGTAAGTTTGGCCAAGAATGGAGTCCAGGCACCGGGGCAGGAAAGCCTCCACCCGGTAAACGGGCACAATTACGCTGATGAGAGGATTCATATCAGGCTCCTTCGGACAGCCGCCGGTAGATGGCAAGCAGGGTATCCAGATTGGTTTTTGGGTCGTGGGTTATCCGGGCATGGGCACGGGCTCTTTCTCCCATAGCCGCGGCCTGATCTTCCAGGGCAAACACCCGGCAGATTCCCTCTGCCAGGGCTTCCGGGGAAACAGGCGGGCAGAGAATGCCCTCTTCCGAACTCAGAACGCTGGCCACGCCCCCCACATCCGCCGCAACGCTGGGCGTTCCCAGAAGCATGGCCTCTCCCAGGGAATTGGGGGAATTTTCCATAGTGGAGGGCAGAACAAAGACGTTGGCCTTCAGATAGCTTTCCTTCATCTGCCCGGCAGAAAGGGAGCCTAAACAGGTGATTTTGTCTGCCAGGCCGTACTTTTTCGCAAGACCCGCCAGGTATTTTTCGTAGCCGTTCTGCCGCAGACCCGACTGCAAAAAGGAGCGGCCGCAGACGTTGATCCGGGCATCCGGGTATTGCCGCAAAACCTCCGGCATGGCCTCCAGCAGAAGATGAAAGCCCTTGATGGGATAGACACAGCTGGAAGCGAAAATACTGTGCTTTTCGCAGGTTTCGTACTGCCACTTTCCCTCATAGAAGGGATTTCGCAGGGTCTCGTTGCAGAAATGGTAGGTCAGCTTTGGGTTGATTTCCAGAACCGATTCCCGATCCCAGTCCGTTCTGCCGATGACGTGGCGCAATTTTTTCAGAGCATCAATTTCCAGCTCCCCACGCTGGGTATAGACCCGCCTCTGGTTGGCAACGCTGTCCCGAAGAAGGAAGTCCCGAAGGGTCTTGCAGCCTAGCGCTCCTACCGGCAGCCCATCGGCATAGTGAGGCGCAATTTTGCAGCACAGGCCCTGGATGCTGGCAACAGTCCTGTCCAGCATTCCCGCCGCCTTGGCCGCGTTCACCATAGCCAGAGCGTGGTGATACTCCACACCCCAGATGTGAATCACGTCCGGCTGATAGGCTTCCAGCTCCTTTTGAAAAGTCTGCGCCAGCTCCGGCCGGTAGAGATGGGCCGGGGTCTCCGGCACAGGAGCATAGCTGCAAAATGCGTCCAGTTGTCCCGGCTCCCCGCCTCCTCGATATAAAATCCGCAGCGTCACATCCTGCCGGCGCAGATCGGACAGCACATGATCCAGCCAGTTCACCTGACCTGCTTCTTTCCCGGTGAGCGCCGACCGGATGAGGCCGGGGGCATTGTTGCACAGCCAGAGCAGCTTCATAGGTTCTCTCCTTTTTGTGGGGCAATCCCGATTTTTTTTGCCGGATTTCCTCCCCATATTTCCCCGGTTGGGACATTTTTCGTCACCACAGAGCCGGCGCCAATGATCGCCCGATCGCCGATCGTGACTCCCTTGAGAATCAGCGCACCCGCACCCACGAACACATCATCGCCAATGGTTACAGGGCGGGATATCGGCACGTCAATTTCCGCGCCCCTGCCCCGGTTCCAGTATTCCAGGCTATGGGCATCGGAGTCCATGATCTTCACCCCGCCGCCCAGCAGCACCCGGTTTCCGATGGTTACCCGATTGACGCAGGAGATAGCCGCGCCGGACATGCCCACCTCATCCCCAATGGTCAGGGTTCCGGTGGTCACGTTGAACACGGTTTGCGGATAGCAGCCCATGGCGGGATTGGCACTGGTTTTGGAATTGATCCGTACATTTTTGCCAATACGGATAGTACCTCTGCCGTAAATCGCCAAAATTCCGTGGAATCGAATGGACTTGTCATACTGCACACATTTTCTTCGAAACAGCAACAGGCACCACAGCCGCTCCCAAGCGGCAATCAGGCCAAGAAGAATTTGTTTCATCGAGAAAAATGCTCCTTCCAATGGTACATGGTTCGTATCAGCCTATAATAGGCACCGCTGTATTTGGGGCTCTGGGACAGCTTCACCCGTGCCTTCTGGAAGGTCAGCGCCATCAGAAGGGCATATTTTCGCTGTTCCCATTTGGGCATATAGGTATCCATCAAGCGCTTCTGATCTGCCTGGTTCCGGGCTTTATGCTTCTCGCTGGCACTTTCCCCCGCGCCCTGATAATTGGCAATGACCCGGTCAATGTACACAGGGCTTACGCCCTTGCCGCAGACCAGATACCAGAGCATTTCCCGGTCGGCAAGAATCCTGTAGCTCAGATCATAGGGGTGTTCGGCAAAAATATCCGCCCGGTAAACGGTTGCCTGATGGCAGATCATGGTGCGGTAGCAGCTCATCCGAGTGAAGTGTTTGGGATAAGCCCGCACCTGCCCGGTCTGACGGTCGAAGCAGCTGCCATAGTACAGCGGCGCCCGGGTGCTCTCAATGATGGAAGCCATATCCGCAAGCACCCGGTTGTCATAAAACCAGTCTCCGGCGTTCATAAAAATCAGGTAGTCGCCGGAGGCTTCCAAAACCGCCTGGTTCATGGCATCGTAAATGCCCGTATCCTTCTTTCGCACCAGGCGAATCCGGTCATCGGCAGGAAGCTTTTCTACCGAGCCGTCGGTGGAAAAGCCGTCCTTGACGATAATCTCAAAATTCTCGTAGGTCTGGCACAGGGTGTCCGTCACTGTGGCGATCAGGTCTTCCCCGGCGTTCAGGCACACTGTGATAATACTGAAGCGAATCATTTTTCCCACTCCTGTAGGTAGTCCATATGGGCTTTCGCCATATTCTCAAGGGTGTAATTCCGGATTTTTTTCAGGGAGATACGACCCATGGCAGACATATCTGAGGAAAGAAGGCACCGAAGCCGGTCGGCCAGGGCGTTTTCATCCCCAACGGGAACGATGCAGCCGTTGACCCCGTTTTCCACCAGCTCCAAGCCGGCCACGCACCGGTCGGTGGTGACCACCGGCAGGCCATAGGCCATGGCCTCATTGATAACCAGGCCCCAGATATCCTCCCGGGTAGGAAGGACAAAGGCATCCGCCGCCTTGTAATATTCCGCCAGCGCCTCCTTGGGCTTGAAGCCCACAAAGTGGACGTTGGCAAGACCCAATTTCTCCCGCAAAGCCACATATTCCGGCGTGGCCTCACCGCCCACTAAGTAAATGCCCACGTTCCTATCCAGCCGGGCGGCGGCCTTCAATAGCACGTCGAAGCCTTTTCGGGGGATAAACTGGCCGATGGCCAGGAGCATTTTTTCTTCCGGAATGCCCAGAGCTTCCCGAATTCTCCGTTTCTCCTCCGGGGGAACCACCTCCGGAAGAATGTCCGCCTGATAGAAGGAAGAAAAGGGATATTCCCGGATGCCTTCGGGCTTTGCCCCATAGTGCACCAGATATTTGGTGGTCTCCTTGCCGGTGCTGAGCCAGCAGTTGGCAAGGCGAACCAGGAAGCGTTTGCAGGCGAATTTCAGTCTGCCGTCCTGACGAATCAGGCCGCCGTCCACCTCCATGGTGAAGGGGATTCCATGCAGACGCATGTAGAGCATGGCTAGGATCGCTGTGGGAGAGGAATAGCCGCCGACAAAAATGGCGTCGTACTCCCCTTTTTTCAGCCACTTGCAGACCTCAAAGCACAGCTGCTTGCCTTTAAGTGCGCAGGTGGTTTTCAGCTGGACGGAGCGGAAGCCCCCCTGCCCCGGCTCAAACCACTTGGCATCCCGGTGAGACACGTCGGCGCAGGGACGGGAATAGAGCACCGTCACCTGGGCGGTTTTTCCCAGCTCGTCAAAAAACCGAACCCGATAGGGCGAGGCATAGGTTGTCAAAAACAGAATCCGTTTCATGGCTTCCTCCGTCATTCGCCGAAATCGATTTTCACAATCTGGTGGCGGTTTTCCCGGCTTCCCTCCGGGGGCAGAACCATATAATCCCCATACATGGAGCGAAGATACCCGTCATAGTCCCCGGGGCCCGGGAAGGTCTCCCCCTCGAAGGTATAGGGAGCCAGATTTTCCAGCCACTCCCGGCGGAAATATTTCGTAGAGCTCCCCGGATACTGCTGCTGAACCGTCTGGGATTCCGGGTAGGACACCGCCAGGGCGTCATAGCCCTTGGCAAGGTCATGCTGGCTCACAAAGAGGGATTTGAGCTGATAGTAAAGATACCCGACCCGCTTTTTCCAGAGGAAGCGACCGTCCTCAATCCAGGGCCGGTAGCCGGATTTCATCAGCTTCGTCCGGTAGATGGAGCGCAGGCGGCGTTCCAGCTTTTGCCGCTCCGCTTCCGTTTCCGGGGCGTTGTCACAGGGGAAAATATCCACATAGAAGCCGTTTTCCTTGAGACGCCTGGTCTTTTTGCCCTCCAAATAGACGGTGCCCCGCTTCATGACCTTGCCGAAGGGCAGGCCGTAGTTGGGCTCGGAGTACCAGTTCTGGAAGAAGAACTCCGGCTTCAGCTTTTCCGGGGCAATCCGGCAGAACTTCTCATAATCCGGCCGAAGCATGCTCATGTCCATGTCGTCATCCCAGGGAATGAAGCCTTGGTGACGCACTGCCCCCAGGAAGGTGCCGTGGGCCAGAAAATAGGAAATGTCGTTTTCCTCACAGACCCGCTTGATCTCCCGGGCAATTTCCAGCTGGGTCAGCTGAATCCGGCGCAGGGTTTTGGGATCCATTTAACCTTCCTCCTTTGTTAGCTTCGGTAATGCCTGCTCGGCAAAAACCATGCAGGGAAACAGCCAGAAGAACAGATCGGCTGCCAGATTCTGGGTGTTGAAGGACAAGAACAGAATCCCCAGCAGAATCAGATTGCCGATAAAACCGCGGTTTTTGTCCCAGAGCATTTTCACCCACACCACCACGCTCAGGCCGCCGCCAAAGATACCCGTGGCGGCGAAGAGCACCAGGGTGGAGGTGGTATTGTGATTGGTGCCGTGGAGCACCGGGTGGAAATTCGCGCCCAGCAGGGGGTGCTGAGCGAAAAAGCGCAGATCCGTAAAATAGGCGTTGATCCGGTCAACCAGAGATTCGGAATCCGTGGTCAGCCGGGTAACGATGTCCCCGAACTCAAAGAGGATGCTGTTTCCGTAGAGGATCCGCTTGGTTTTCAGCAGGCAGAGAATCACCAGCGCCACCCCGGCAAGGCCAGCCAGCAGCACCAAAAGCGTCCTTCTTCCCTGCTTCGTCCGGTGGTAGCCCTTGTCAAAAAACAGGAAGGCGGCAAACACCACCAGCTCGATCACGCCGGGAACAGAGAAGGTAGTCACCATGGTGAGCGTCAGAACGGCGCTGATAACCCAGGTTTTCCAGGGCTTGTCCCAGAGGGCCGTATAATGATTCAGGTACAGCCCCAGGATCAGGAAATACTGGTAGACCCCCGGCTCCCGGAACAGGCCGAAATTCCGGTTCCAGTAACGATCCGTACCAGCAAAGCACAGGCCAAAATCATAGAACCACATGCCCGCCTGATTGATCTGGATTTGCGGCTTGACCATGTCCCCCCAGGCCAGGTGCCGCAGGCCATAGGTGGCAAGCAGCGAATAGGCGGCCAAAGCCGTGATGATCAGAAGATATGTCTTGGCCACCCGGCGGCTGTCCGTAAAATAGGTCAGGAACACCGCGAACACCGGGCATACGGCGATGCTCAGGTACATCATCTGCCAGTCCTGTTTCAGCAGCATGATGAGAAGAAAAAGTCCCAGGGGTACCGCCATGAGCCCCATCCGTCTGTCTGTGAGGATTTCCCGAAGGCTATGCCGGTTCACGGCCAGAAAGGCAAGCCCCGTCAGCGCCATCACCGCCAGCATGGCAAACTGAGACGGATAGAATCCCAGCCGCAGGGAAGAAATCAGGGTGTCCCGGGTCAGAAGCAGCAGGGCAAACAGCACCAGCCCAAAGGCGGCAGACCAGAATCGGCTTTGGGGAAAGGGATATTGTTTCATAAAGCGTTCCCTCCTGTCAGTTCCAGTATGGCGCCCCGCAGATGTTCTGCCCCCCGGGGTACCGCAATGCCGCCGTAGGCCTTCGCAACTTCCTCGCAGGCGGTATCCTGATAGACCACCGTTTTCGTGCCGCAGCAGCAGGCCTCCAGCACCGTCATACCAAAGGTTTCCTCGGTGCTGGGACAGACAAATATGTCCGCGGCGGTGTAGGCCTGCACCAGTTGTCGGACATTGTCTGTTCTGGGAAGACCCAGAATTTCTTTCGGTAGGGCGGCCAGCTGGCGGTCATTCAGACCGATGAGGACAATTTTGTATTTCTCATTTAAGAGTCCGGAAAGAGTCAGGAAGTCCTTCAGGCCCTTCCGTTCCTCCCAGACGCTGGCAACGCCCAGGATGATTTTCGTATTTTCCAGATGGTATTTCTCCCGGAAATCCCCGGGGGTTGGCTTAAAAACCGATTTGTCCACCTGATTATAGACGACCTCCACCGGGTAATCCTTCAGAAAGCTCTCCTTTACCCGGCCTTCCAGCCAGTGGGAGGGCACGGTCAGGGTCAGATTGGGGATGCCGGTAAAGAGACTGCGCTTGCGAAGATAGTTCTTCCGGCTGTTGTCCGCCAGAACGCTTGCGGGATAGGCACCCTTCTGAGGGCAGTGATGGCAGCCGGTTTTCCACTTCTGGCAGCCCACATAGTCAAAGTAGACGCAGTGACCGGTGAAGGCCCAGCAGTCGTGGAGCGTCCAGCGGATTTCCTTCCCGCAGGTGCGCAGGTAGGAAAACAGCTCCCCCACATGCAGGTAGTAGCCGTGCAGATTATGAAGCCAGATCACGTCCGGGTCGTATTCCCCCACCCAGCGGAGGAATTTCTTCGTTGCCTGCCGGGAGCAAAATCCCGCATTGTCCAGAATCCGGCTTTCCAGGCCGTGAAGCCGGTTGTCAAAATCAGAACCAATGCGCACCGTGGTCAGGTCATCGCAATTGGCGGCCATTCTTCCGTAGGCAAGCACGCAGGTGTGCCCCTGGGCGCTCAGCGCCCGGCACTGGTCTGCCGCAATCCGGCCGGTGCTGCCGTAGCCCGCCGTTACGTTGATCAATAAATACCTCACGTCCTCGCCTCCTTGCCTCAATACTTTCGCCAGACCATTTTGTCTACCACGCCGGTGTAGGACTGGATGATCTTGACCACCTTGTCGGACACATTTTCGTCCCGGTAGTCGGGGACGGGAATGCCCAGATCGCCGTTCCGGTTCATCTCCACCGCCACATCCACCGCCTGGAGAAGACCCTTTTCGTCAATACCGGACAGGATAAAGCAGCCCTTGTCCAGAGCCTCCGGCCGCTCGGTGGAGGTGCGGATGCACACCGCCGGGAAGGGATGGCCTATGGATGTAAAGAAGCTGGATTCCTCCGGTAGAGTGCCGGAATCGGACACCACGCAGAAGGCATTCATTTGCAGGCAGTTGTAGTCATGGAAGCCCAGAGGCTCGTGGGCGATGACCCGCTTGTCCAAAACGAAGCCGCTTCGCGCCAGCCGCTTTTTCGACCGGGGGTGGCAGGAATAGAGAATGGGCATATCGTACTTTTCCGCCATGGCGTTGATGGCGTTGAAAAGAGACAGGAAGTTCTTCTCCGTATCAATGTTTTCCTCCCGGTGGGCGGAGAGCAGAATGTACTTGCCCCTCTCAAGACCCAGCCGGGCATGAATGTCCGAGGCTTCGATCTTGGGAAGGTTCCGGTAGAGCACCTCGGCCATGGGAGAGCCGGTAACGTAGGTTCTCTCCTTGGGCAGTCCCGTATCTGCCAGATACCGGCGGGCGTGCTCGGAATAGGCCATGTTCACATCGGAAATGATGTCCACGATCCGCCGGTTGGTTTCCTCCGGCAGGCACTCGTCCTTGCAGCGGTTGCCCGCCTCCATATGAAAAATGGGGATGTGCAGCCGCTTGGCGCCGATGACGGACAGGCAGGAGTTGGTATCGCCCAGCACCAGCACCGCGTCGGGTTGAATGCGCACCATCAGCTTGTAGGACTCGGCAATGATGTTGCCCATGGTTTCCCCAAGGTCGGCTCCCACGGCGTTCAGGTACACCTCCGGATCGGCAAGCTCCAGGTCGTGGAAGAACACGCCGTTCAGGTTATAGTCGTAGTTCTGCCCTGTGTGGGCCAGAATCACGTCAAAATAGCGCCGGGTTTTGTTGATCACCGCCGACAGCCGGATGATCTCCGGCCGGGTGCCGACTATGATCAAAAGCTTCAGCTTTCCGTTATTTTGAAAGGAAACGCCTGTATAATCCGCCATAATTTCTCCTTTATACCGGTTCAAAGAAGGTATCCGGTTTTTCCTGGTCGAAGCACTCGTTTGCCCACATGAGGGTCACGAGATCTTCCCTTTCGGACAGGTTGATGATGTTGTGGGTATAGCCCGGAAGCATATGCACCGCCTGGATTTCTGCCCCGGAAACCTCAAAATTCAGGATTTCCTCCGTGCCGATTTTCCGCTGCTGAATGAGGCCGTGGCCGGAGACTACAATGAAAAATTCCCACTTGGTGTTGTGCCAGTGCTGACCCTTGGTAATGCCGGGCTTTGAGATATTCACGCTGAACTGACCGCAGTTTTCGGTTTTCAGCAGCTCCGTGAAGCTGCCCCGGACATCCACGTTGGTTTTCGGGGTAAAAATTGCCTTTTCGGCGGGCAGATAGGACAGATAAGTGGAATAGAGCTTCTTGGCAAAGCTGCCCGCCGGAATTTCCGGCATTTTCAGAGTCTGAGGCTGGGCTCGGAAAGCGTCGAAAAGGGCAACAATTTCTCCCAGGGTGACGCTGTGGGTCACAGGAGCCGCATAAAAGGTGCCGTCTGCCCGGAACACCGGGGTCAGTCCCTCAAATTCGCAGGCGTGCGCTTTCCCTTCCAGGGCATCCAGCATTTCCGCCACCAGATCGTCAATGTACAGCATTTCCAGCCGGACGGTGGGGTCATTGACCTGAATGGGCAGGTCGTGAGCGTAGTTATAGCAGAAGGTTGCCACCACGCTGTTGTAGTTGGGGCGGCACCACTTGCCGAAAAGATTGGGGAATCGGTACACCAGCACCCTGGCTCCGGTCTCCTGAGCATAGCGGAAGAACAAGTCCTCTCCTGCCTTCTTGGACTTGCCGTAGTCCCCGCCCGCGTAGCGGCCGATGAGGGTGGCCTGAATGGAGGAAGAGAGCATCACCGGGCAGGTATTATGGTATTTTTTCAGGGTGTCCAGCAGGGTGGAAGCGAAGCCGAAGTTTCCTTCCATGAACTCCCGGGAATCCTGAGGCCGGTTCACTCCCGCCAGGTTAAAGACAAAATCCGCATTCCGGCAGCCCTCTTCCAGAAGCTCTGCCGGAGAATCCTTGTCGTAGAGGTAAAGCCGGTCAACGGAAAGCTTGGGTCGGGTTCTGTCCGTGCCGTTTTGCAGGCAGTGCAGAGCCGCGGTCAGGTTTTTCCCCACGAATCCGGCGGCACCGGTAATCAGAATGTTCATAGCAGTTCCTCACTCAGGCCTTTTCCCGAATGGCAGCCAGTTCTTCCCGGATATAGGCAAGGGACAGAAGCTTTTCCTTCACCTGCTCCACATCCAGCAGCTGGGTATTGTTGGAATTGAACTCGGTGAGCACATTCCGCTGGGCATCGCCCACCCGGAAATATTTGTCGTAATTCAAATCCCGCTTGTCTGAAGGCACCCGGTAGAAGTTCCCCAGATCGATGGCATGGGCGCACTCCTCGTTGGTAAGGAGGGTTTCATACATTTTTTCGCCGTGGCGGATGCCGATGACCTTGATTTCGTGACCGGGATGGAACAGCTCCGTCACCGCCTGGGCCAGCACCCGGATGGTGCAGGCGGGAGCCTTCTGTACCAGGATATCCCCGCTGGTGCCGTTCTCAAAAGCGAAGAGCACCAGGTCAACGGCCTCCTCCAGGGACATGATGAACCGGGTCATGTTCGGCTCGGTGATGGTAATGGGGCTGCCGGATTTGATCTGGTCAATCCACAGAGGGATGACGCTTCCCCGGGAGCACATGACGTTGCCGTAGCGGGTGCAGCAGATTTTGGTATCCTCCGGATCAACCGTCCGGGACTTAGCCACGATGACCTTTTCCATCATGGCCTTGGATGTGCCCATGGCGTTCACCGGGTAGGCCGCCTTGTCGGTAGACAGGCAGATCACCGTCTTGACTCCCTCGTCAATGGCGGCGGTGAGCACGTTATCCGTGCCGATGACATTGGTCTTCACCGCCTCCATGGGGAAAAACTCGCAGGAGGGCACCTGCTTCAGAGCCGCCGCGTGGAAAATGTAGTCCACATTGTGGATGGCGTTTTTCACGGACTGCAAATCCCGGACATCGCCGATGAAGAACTTGATCTTCGCCGAGGCCTCCGGCATTTTCGCCTGGAACTCGTGGCGCATGTCGTCCTGCTTCTTTTCGTCCCGGGAGAAAATCCGGATTTCGCCGATGTCCGTATCCAGGAACCGGTTCAGCACCGCGTTGCCGAAGGAACCGGTGCCGCCGGTGATCATCAGGGTCTTGCCCGCAAAGATACTCATGGTTTCGTCTCTCCTTCCTGCCCCAGAAGCGCCCGGAAAAGGCCGACATACTGGGCAGTGCAAATTTCTTTGGTGTATTTTTTCTCGTAGAGGCTGCGGCAAACATGGCGCATGGTTTGAAGGGTTTCCGGGCTGTCTTTCAGCATCCGGATTTTTTCCGCCAGCCGCTCCCCTTCCCCGTTTCGCACCCAACAGCCGGCACCGGCCTCAATGTCCGAGACGATGTCGCCTTCGTCCATGACCGCAAGCAGGGGGATGCCCTGCATCATGTAGCTGTAGGTTTTACTGGGGCAGCACAGGCCGGTGCTGCCCGCCACCAGGGTCACCAGAGCGCAGTCGCTGATGGCAAGGGCATTTTCAAAATCCGCCCCATGGAGAAATGGATAGATCGCAATGTTTTCGATGTTTTCTGCCTGGACGGTCTGCTTTAAGGCTTCCATTTTGTTGCCGTGTCCGGCGAAGAGGAAGAACACATCCGGGTCATCCTTCAAAGCCCGGACAGCGGACAAAACGGTCTGCATGTCCTGCATGGTGCCCATATTGCCGAAATAGGACACGGTAAACCGGCCTTTGGTAATCTCCCGGAAGGGGTTATGTTCCCGATCGGTATTCAGAACGCCCTTGTCCTCATACCAGTTGGGAATCACGTCGATTCTCTCCGCCGGGAAATCCCGGTGGGTGCGGATGTAATCCTTCATCTCCCTGGACAGAGCCACAATCTGGTCGGCTCGCTTGCAGATGCAGCGGTTGATATGGTTCATCAGGCGGCAGATGGGGTGCTTTTCTCCCAGGGTGCCGGTGACCGTGGCCACCTCCGGGTACAGATCATAGCTGACGAAAACCAGCTTGGTGCCAAAAAGCGCCTTGGCCCAGGTGGCGATCCAGGGCAGAATCGGCGGATTGGAATAGACCACCACACTGCGATAGCCGGAAAGCCTGGGCAGATTCAGCAGCACCATAAAGGTGAAGGAAAAATAATTGAGAATCCGACCCAGAAAGCCGGAACGATCCAGCTGGAGATATTTCAGCCGCCGGATGAAAATCCCCTCTACCGTCTCCGTCTGGGGGACGTTTTCCCTGTCTGAGTACTCTCTTGGATAGCCGCAGAGCACCTCCACGGAAAAGCCCGCCTGATGCAGGGCTTTGGCGGTATCGAAGGGCAGCACCGCCGAGGAAATATACTCGGGGTAAAAAAACTGGCACAGAAACAGAATATCCTTTTTCACGCACCGCCCTCCGTTTCCGCAATGGACTGTTCAAAGCCCACGATGTTATAGTTTTGGGGGTAATCGCTGAGGGACTTGTCATAGCACAGACTGCCGAAGGCCTTCCCCGCCATCGGCGTCACATGGGACAGGAGCTTCAGCGCCCAGGCGCAGCCGCCCACCAGGCGGATGATCTTGCCGTGGACTTTCGCAATTTCCTGTACCATGCGGCTGGTGGAAACATATTCGGCGTTCTGGGGACAGAAGAGCCCGTCGGCCTCGTCCTGGATGAGCAGCCGGAGAAATTCGCAGAGATTGCCGATATAGAGCATGGATCGCTGATTGGCAATGTTTGGAAAAACAGGCAGCTTTTCCGCCAGCCGGGCTAAGGTTCGGTAATTGCCCTTGCAGTCCCTGCCGTAAATCATGGGCGGGCGGAGAATAGCCACCCGGAAGCCATCGCCCCGGAGAAGGCTCAAATCTTCCTCGGCTTTTAGCTTGCTGATGCCGTAATTGTCCGTTGGATGCAGGGGGGTGTCGGCGGTGATGGTCAGGGTCTTGCCCACCGGGGCGTGAAGACCGTAGACGCTTTCCGAGCTGAGAAAGAGGAACTGACTCACGCCTTCGTTTTTTGCCTTTTTGGCAAGCTCCGCTGTGAGCAGATGGTTCACCCGGTCGTAACGTTCCGCCTGAGATGGGTCATCCTTGGATTTGGGCTGGTGGACGATGGCCGCCGCATGGACAATGGCATCGTAACCGCCGAAATCCGCCTGCCGCCAGTCATCGCCCCGGAGGCTGAGGAAATCCACCTGGTATTCTTCCGGCCAGCGGCGCAGGTATTGGGCAAGGGCGCTTCCGATATAGCCCTGGGCGCCGGTAATGAGAATCCGCTTCATTTGCCCTTCTTCTCCTTTTCCAGCTGGCCGGTGCCGCCCTCCACCACGCCCTCGGACTTGAGCACTGAGCGAATGGTGCCGAAGAAGCACTTGCAGTCAAAGGCGAAGCTGAGATTTTTCACATACTCGCCGTCAAACCGAGCCTTCACGTCAATGGGCAGCTCGTCCCGGCCGTTGATCTGGGCCCAGCCGGTGAGCCCCGGGCGCACGTCGTTGGCTCCGTACTTGTCCCGCTCGGCGATCAGGTCAAACTGATTCCACAGGGCAGGCCGGGGGCCGATAATGGCCATTTTACCCGTAAAAATCTGAAAAATCTGGGGAAGTTCGTCCAGGGAGGTCCTGCGCAGAAATTTTCCCACCCGGGTGATATACTGCTCCGGATTTTCCAGCAGATGGGTGGGCACGTCCTTGGGGGTGCTCACCTTCATGGTGCGAAATTTCAAAATCCGGAAATGGGTCTTGTGGATGCCCACCCGCTTCTGCCGGAAGAACACCGGCCCCGGATCGTCCGCCACAATGGCAAGACAAATCAGAAGGTACACCGGCGACAGCACCACAATGGCGCAGGCGGACAGCAGCAGATCGATCAAACGCTTCGCGTATTTCTGATACATGGTGATCCTCATTTCCCTTATACTTCAAGCTTTTTCCGATAGGTTGGCACGATTTCCGCCACAATATCCTTCATATTTTCCGTTTCCGCCTGGCAGGCTTCTTTCAGCCGCTCCAGCTGGGCGGCGAATTTCCCGTCGTCCATTTCAATGGGCTTGCCGATATGAATGAGCTTATTGGCGGTCTCCTGAAGCCCCTCTTCCTTCATAAGAAGCTCCTCATAGAGCTTTTCGCCGGGGCGCAGGCCGGTGTAGACCACTTTGATGTCCACGTCCGGCTCGTAGCCGCTGAGACGGATCATGTTCCGTGCCATGGTATCGATCTTCACCGGCTCGCCCATGTCCAGAATGAAAATCTCCCCGCCCCTGGCGTAGTACCCGGCCTGGAGCACCAGGCTCACCGCCTCGGGGATGGTCATAAAATAGCGGATAATGTCCGGGTGAGTCACCGTCACAGGGCCGCCGGCGGCAATCTGCTTTTTGAAAAGCGGAATCACGCTGCCGTTGCTGCCCAGGACGTTGCCGAAGCGCACGGCTACAAACTCGGTCTTCGACCGGCGATCCATCATCTGAATCACCATTTCGCACAGCCGCTTGGAGGCGCCCATGATGTTGGTGGGGTTCACCGCCTTGTCGGTGGAGATCAGCACGAACCGGCGGACACCATATTTCGCCGCGGCGGAGGCCACCTTATAGGTGCCGAAGACATTGTTTTTGATGGCCTCGTTGGGGCTGTCCTCCATGAGAGGCACATGCTTGTGAGCCGCCGCGTGGAAGATGAGGTCAGGCCGGTAATGCCCGATCACCCAATCCACCCGGCTAGTATTGCGCACGGAGCCGATGAGCACCAGAAGATTCAGCTCCGGGAAGTTCCGGCGGAGCTCCTGCTGGATGTCATAGGCATTGTTCTCGTAAATATCGAAAATAATCAGCATTTCCGGCTCGGCTCCCGCAATCTGACGGCACAGCTCGCTGCCGATGCTTCCGCCGCCGCCGGTGACCAGTACGGTTTTTCCGTGGATATAGCCGAAAATTTCCTCCAGATTCACCTGGATGGGATCTCTGCCCAGTAAGTCCTGGGGATCCACCTGGCGCAGCTTGCTGACGCTGACCTCCCCGTTGACCATCTGGTAAATGCCCGGAAGCATCTGGACCTCGCAGCCGGTGGTGGTGCAGATATCCAAAATCTCCTTGCGCATTTTGGCGGGACAGCTGGGGATGGCGAAGATGATCTTGCTGATCTTATACTGCTTGGCCATGGCGGGGATATCGTAGCGGTTGCCCACGATGGGCACCCCGCACAGCCGCTTATTCAGCTTTACCGGGTTGTCGTCGATGACGCAGGACAGGTGATCCTTCACATAATCGCTGCTTAAAAACTCCATAGCCAGCGCCCGGCCCGCGTCCCCCGCGCCGATGAGCATCACGTTTTTCAGGCCGTTGGCATGCGCCATATGACTCAGCTGCCTTTGCGCCGTCCGCCAGAGCCGATAGGAAAAGCGAATGAGCACCGTCATGGCAAAGCTCAGAAGGTATCCCATGACCATGCTGCTTCGGGGCATCAGGAAGCCGTCAAACCGGAATACCAGGGTGCCGATGACCGCCAGCACCAGGTAAGCTCCCGCAATCCGGAACACCTCCGAGGTGCTGACGAAGGCCCAGATGCTGCTGTACAGCCGGAAGCACAAAAAAACCACAATGGTGATGACGCACCAGGGGCCGATGGCGGACAGGAACCCCTGCAAATGCTCCGCCCGGATCTCCTGGAAGGAGAAATCGTACCGGAACCACAACCCCAAGAAGAAGGACAGCATGGTGGCTACCACGTCTCCCGCCATAATCAGCAGCACCTTGCCCAGGACAGCCCGGCTCAAAAACTGGGGTTTATTCATGTCCATTCCCGTTCACCTTCTAATTCTTTGTAAGAAATACCCATTTTCCGCATAGTTCGGTTTATTATAACACATTATGCCCCATACGGCAAGCAATAGTTTCATTGGAACAAAAAAGAGGCACCCGGATGGGTGCCTCTTAGGGGGTTATTGGGAATTGCGGACGCACTGCTCAACGATGGCTTCCATTTCGTCCATATGCTTCAGCATATCCTTGGCCAGGGCGATCTGGCACCGGGCACGAACCAGGTTGTGATCCGGACGGCGGATGTTAAAATACAGGTCGCCGTCTAAGTAGTCCGCTAAGAACCGGGTGGCAAGCTCCGCCGTCAGGTCAAAGCAGCTCATGGCAAGGGTCTTGACCTCCGTATCCGTCATGGTTTTCGCCGTCATGGACAAAAATCCTTCCGCGAAAGCCCGGAAAACATCCAGATTCACCTGTGCCTGGTCGTAGTCTGTACAGTCCTCCTCCACACGGTTGGCCGCAAAGCGGATGGCATCGCCGAAATCATGACCCATAAGCCCCGGCATAACGGTGTCAAGATCGATAACGATCATGGCTTCCTTGGTTTCCGGGGAAAACAGCACGTTATTGATCTTGGTATCGTTATGAGTGACCCGCAGGGGAAGCTTTCCTGCCCGGTACAAGTCCGTCAGACAGCAGGCCTTGTCCTCCACGGACAGAAGGTATTCGATTTCCTCCCGGACGGAAGATGCCCGGCCCGCTTTGTCCTCTTCCACGCTCCGCCGGAAATCGGCATACCGCTTGCGGGTATCGTGGAAGCCCGGAATGGTCTCCACCAGAGCCGAAAGGTCAAAGTCCTCCAAGTCCATCTGGAACTCGCCGAAGGCCTTGCCCGCGCTGCGGACGATGTTCAGATCGGTGACGGTGTTGTAAGTCACGGAAGGGACGTAATTGGTCATCCGCCAGAAATTCTCCCCGTCTGCCAGGTAGGTCTTCCGGTCGGCGGTGTGGTGAAAATGCAGGGCAAGCTGCCCCGGCTTTTTCGCCCGGATATGCTCGGTGACGCTGTCGATGTTGTTCATCAGACCCACCGGATTCCGGAAGGCATAGGTGTTCACGTTCTGCACCAGAAAGGACTTTTCCTTCCCGTCGGGCAGCCGGAAATTCACCTTGTAGGTATGGTTCACATTGCCCATCTGGATGGTTTCATAGCCCAGGTACTCATAGGGGATCCGGAAAGCTCTGGAAACCTCCAGCAGCTTGTCAAAAAGCTCCATATGTTTCTCCTCTTTCTTTACTGGGCCTGCTCGGGAAAGAGCTTTTCCAGAGCCACCCGGGCCGCGTCCTGCTCAGCCCGCTTCTTGCTGCTGCCGCTGCCCGTGCCCACCACGGTTCCGTTCAGGCAGACCTCCACCGCAAAGTGCTTGTCGTGATCCGGGCCGGACTCCCCGGTGAGGGTGTAGGTCAGCACCTGGTTTTTCTTCTGCTGCACCAGCTCCTGGAGCTTGGTCTTGTAGTCGGCGTTGTGAAGCTTGGTCACCGGCACTTCCACGAAAATGAACTGCCGGATGATGAGCAGCGCCGCCTCAATGCCGCCGTCCAGGAAGCAGGCGGCAATCACGGACTCCATGGCATCGGCCAGAATGGAGCTGCGGGTTCTGCCGCCCCCCTGCTCCTCGCCGTGTCCCAGGAGCAGATGGGTTCCAAGACCAATGCGTTCAGCGGCGGCGGCCAGAGTCTGCTCGCAGACCATATCCGCCCGCATCCGGGTCAGCTCTCCCTCAGGCCGGTTGGGGAAATTCCGGTACAGATACTCTGCCACCAGCATTCCTAAGACGCTGTCCCCCAGAAACTCCAGCCGCTCGTTGCTGAGCAGGCTGTTGTGCCAACGCTCGTTGGCATAGGAGGAATGGGTCAGGGCGTTTTGCAGCAGGGAAATATTGTGAAAATGATAGCCGATAACAGCTTCCAGATCTTTAAGCATCGGCTTCACTTCCCTTCAGCGCGGCCAGATTCTTCTCCAGCTGGGCGGTAAAGTCTCCTTCGGCGGCGGTCATGGCCTGCTTCACCGCATTCCGGAAGGCCAGCGCGTCGGAAGCGCCGTGGGCCTTGATGACCGGCTTTTTGATGCCCAAAAACTGGGTGCCGCCGATCTCCCGGTAGTCCAGAAGCTTCATCATGTCCTGGACACCGCTCTTGCACAGAAGGTAGCCCAGCTTGGAGCCCAGGCTCTTCTTGAACATCCGCTTGAGCATACTGCCCATGAACATGGCGGTGCCTTCAATGGACTTAATGAGAATGTTGCCGCTGAAGCCGTCGCAGACCACCACGTCCACCGCCCCCAGAGGCACGTCACGAGCCTCCACGTTGCCGGTGAAATTCAGCAGTCCCCTGTCGGACGCGTCTTTCAGCAGGGCGTAGGCGTCCTTCTGAAGCTGAGTGCCCTTGCTGTCCTCAGACCCGATGTTCAGAAGGCCTACTCTGGGATTTTCCACCCCCAGGGTAAACTTGCTGTAGGCCGAAGCCACCAGGCCGAATTGGAGCAGAAACTCCGGGGTGCACTCGGCGTTGGCGCCGCAGTCGCAGATAATGACCTTGGTGCCGGCCTTGGTGGGCATGGCGGGAGCCATGGCCGCCCGGCGAATCCCCCGAACCCGCTTGACAAGCAAAGTTGCGCCCGTCAAAAGCGCACCGGTGGAACCGGCGGAGACGAAGGCATCGCCCTTGCCGTCGGCCAGCATTTTCAGGCCGATGATCATGGAGGAATTCTTCCGCTTGTGGATCACCGTGGCCGGGTCGTCGTGCATATCCACCACGTCGTCGGCGTGGGCGATTTCCACGCCCTCAGGCAGGGTGTCCAGGCCGTTCTTCTTCAGAACCTCCAGAATCTCCTGACCCCGGCCTACCAGAATGATGTCCGCGTTATAACGCTTCACCGCTTCGATGGCGCCGAGCACCGGAGCCTGAGGGGCATTGTCGCCGCCCATCGCGTCCAGAATAATCTTCATCTTAGCACCTCTTTCTTTAGATGCCCGCTTCCTTCAAGGCCTGAATCACGTCCAGAGCCCGGTTGGAAATGGCGAGATTTTTTTCTGCCTTTTTACGAATTCGCTGCTCCAAAGGAGCAATAATGCTGAAATTGATATTCATGGGCTGGAAATTTTCCACGCTCTCGTCGCTGATGTACAGACCCAGAGCACCGATGGCGGTGGTCTTGGGGAACTCCGGCAGGGGGCGACCCTGAACCTTCGCCGCCATGGCTACCGCCGCCAGATACCCGGAGGCCGTGGACTCCACATAGCCTTCCACGCCGGTCATCTGCCCGGCAAAGGCAACCAGAGGGTTTCTCCGGTCGGCATAGAACCTGTCCAGCAGCTTGGGGCTTTGCAGGAAGGTGTTCTGGTGCATGACTCCGTAGCGGACATATTCCGCGTTTTTTAGAGCCGGAATCATGGAAAACACCCGCTTCTGCTCCCCGAATTTCAGGTGGGTCTGAAAGCCCACCAGGTTGAAGACACTGCCCGTGGCATTGTCCTGGCGCAGCTGCACCACGGCGTAGGGCTCCTTCCCCGTCCGGGGGTCTGTCAGGCCTACGGGCTTCAGGGGGCCGTAGCGCAGGGTATCAATGCCCCGGCGGGCCATGACCTCCACGGGCATACAGCCCTCGAAGACGTTCTTATCCTCAAAGCCGTGAACCTCCGCTTCCTGGGCGGTGGTCAACGCCTGCCAGAAGGCCTCATATTCCTCCTTATTCATGGCGCAGTTCACATAATCCGGGGTTCCCCGGTCATACCGGGACTGCCACCAGGCAAGCTCCATGTCGATAGACTCCGCCGTAACCAGCGGCGCCGCCGCGTCAAAAAAGTGGAGATATCCGGTTTCTCCGAAGTACTCTCCGATGGCTTGGCTGAGGGCATCGGAGGTCAAAGGGCCGGTGGCGATGATGACAGGTCCTTCCGGAACCTGGGTCACCTCTTCCTCCACCACGGTGATTCTGGGATGGCTGCGGATTTTTTCCGTTACCATTTGGGAAAAGCCCCCCCGGTCAACTGCCAGACATCCGCCGGCTTCCACCCGGGTGGCCTCGGCGCAGGACAGAATCAGGCTGTCCAGGCGGCGCAGTTCCTCCTTCAGAAGACCCACCGCGTTTTCCAGCCGGTCGCCCCGAAGGGAATTGGAGCACACCAGCTCGGCAAAGTCCGGGCTGTGGTGGGCGGGAGTCATTTTCTTGGGCTTCATCTCATAAAGCCGCACATCGATGTCACGGTTTGCCAGCTGCCAGGCTGCCTCACAGCCCGCCAGGCCCGCGCCAATGACTTTTACCTCCATGGCTCAGCCCTCCTCTTTCTTCTTGGAAGCGGCTTTTTTCGCTGTGGTTTTCTTCGCGGCAGTTTTCTTGGCGGCGGTCGCCTTGGCCGCGGTTTTCGCAGGCTTCTTCGCCGCCGTCTTTTTTGCCGTGGTCTTCTTGGCGGCAGGCTTTTCCTCCGTTTCGGCGGAAGCCCCCTCCGTGTCGGCGGTTTTCTTCTTATAGTAGCCCCGCTGGTCTTCTGGCAGGAACCGGGAGCACTTTTCGTTGATGCAGAAGGGCTTCATTCTGCCCTTGCCGGACTTTTTGAAGAGGGTCTGACCGCACTCCGGGCAGTCCTCCGCCGTGGGCACGTCCCAGGTCATGAAGCCGCACTCGGCACCTTTTTCGCAGGCGTAGTAAGCGTAGCCCTTCTTGGACTTGCGCTTGAGGATGGCACCGCCGCACTTGGGACACCGGCCGGGCATCTTCTCCACCAGGGGCTTGGTGTTCCGGCACTCCGGGAAGCCCGGGCAGGCCAGGAACTTGCCGAACCGGCCGGTTTTGATGACCATTTTCCGACCGCACAGCTCGCAGACCTCGTCAGTTTCCTCCTCAGGAACCTTCAGGCGCACACCCTCCAAGGCCTTTTCCGCATCCTGAAGCTCCTTGCTGAAATCCTTGTAAAAATCGGCGATCAGAGCCTGCCACTGCTGCTTGCCCTCTTCCACCTCGTCCAAACGGGATTCCATATTGGAGGTAAACTCCACGTCCACAATGTCGTGGAACCGCTCTACCATGAGCCCGGTGACGATCTCACCCAGAGGAGTAGGAACCAGACGCTTGTCCTGCTTTTCCACATACTCCCGATCCTCAATGGTGGAAATGGTGGCGGCGTAGGTGGAAGGACGGCCTACCCCCTTTTCCTCCATGGCCTTGACCAGGGTGGCCTCGGTATACCGGGCGGGAGGCTGGGTGAAGTGCTGAGCCTTCTCCGTTTTGGAAGCGGCGGCCTTTTCGCCGGAGGTCAGGTCAGGCAAGGGCGAACCCATGGCCTCGCCGTCGTCGTCCCGGCCTTCCTCATAGACCGCGATAAAGCCCGCGAAGCGCATACTCTGATGGCTGGCCCGGAACACATGTCCGGCGCACTCGGTGTCGATGGACACGGTGTCAAAAACGGCGTTTGCCATCTGGGTGGCCAGGAACCGGCTCCAGATCAGCTTATAAAGCTTATACTGGTCGGTGTTCAGGCTGCTCTTCACCCGCTCCGGCTCCAGCTCCACATGGGTTGGACGAATGGCCTCGTGGGCGTCCTGGGCACCGGCCTTGGTCTTGAACACATGATGTCCGCCGTAATAATACTCGCTTCCGTACCGGCTGCGAATAAAATCCGCGGCGGCATCCATGGCTTCCTCGGAAAGCCGCAGAGAATCGGTACGCATATAGGTGATCAGGCCTGTGGTTCCTTCCCCGGCGATCTCCACGCCTTCATAGAGCTGCTGGGCCACCATCATGGTCTTCTTGGGGGTGAAGCCCAGCTTCCGGGAAGCCTCCTGCTGTAAGGTGGAGGTGGTAAAGGGAGGGGCGGAGGAACGCTTCTTCTCCGCCTTCTTCACGTCGGTGACGGTGAAATCCTTCCCGGCAATGTCCCCGATGACGCCATTGGTCTGCTCTTCGTTTTCCAGCTCCCGCTTTTTGGGGCTGCCGTAGTAATGCGCCACGAAGGAGCCGGGCTTGCCCACCCGGTTCAGGGTCACGTCCAGAGACCAGTACTCCTTGGGCTGGAAGGCACGGATCTCGTTCTCCCGATCCACCACCATCCGGGTAGCCACGGACTGGACACGACCGGCGGACAGCCCCCGGCGCACCTTCTTCCACAGCAGTGGAGACAGCTCATAGCCAACGATTCTGTCCAGAATGCGGCGGGCCTGCTGGGCGTCCACCAGATCATAGTCAATGTCCCGGGGATGCTGGATAGAATCCTTCACTACCTTCTGCGTAATTTCATTAAACGTGACCCGCTGAGCCTTCCCGTCCGTCAGATTCAGAAGCTCCTTCAGATGCCAGGAAATGGCCTCTCCCTCCCGGTCAGGGTCCGTTGCCAGGTACACGGTGTCCGCCTTGGCGGCGTCCGCCTTCAGCTCCTTGATAAGAGCTTCCTTCCCCCGGACGGGGATATACTGGGGGGTGAAATTGTGCTCCAGATCCACGCCCATTTTGCTCTTGGGCAGATCCCGCAGGTGTCCCATACTGGCCTTGACGGTATATCCGGGACCCAAATACCGTCCGATGGTCTTTGCTTTCGAGGGGGACTCCACGATCACAAGATTGTTCGTCTTTCCCATATGATTAAAATTCTCCGTTTCGTTTATTGGAACTGTTCTTTGGGAAGCTCTGATTAAATCGGCAAGAGCTGGCAGCGAGAGATTTTGTTTCCAGGCAAGGTTTGGAAAATGGAGGAATGCTGTATGCATTTCCCATTTTTCAAACCGCAGACTGGGGGCAAAAGATCCGCTGCCCAGCCGCAGACGATTTATTCAGAGTTTCCTATGCTACTTGAGGGCAATCTGCTTGCCGGGCAGACGTTTGACAACGCCCTTCAGTTCCAGCATAGTAAGGATGCCCAGAAGCCGGCCGGTGGAAAGGCCGGTTTCGGCAATCACATCGTCTACCAGTCGGGCTCCGTTTTTCAGGCATTCGGCAATGACCCGCTCATCCTCACTCAGGCCGGACAGGCGAGCATCCAAGTCACTATAAGCCGTAGGAGCCGGGTTGTCAATGGATTTTTTCTCTAATTTTTTCTTAAGATTCGACGTTTCCGAGGGATGAGCCGGTTTTTGAGCCACCTGTAGGGGTGTTTCTTCGGCAGCTGCCCGCACTTCCTCCGGGGAAGCGGTCATCCGCACAGGCGTGTCCTCCCGGCGCAGTTTGTCCGGGAACATGGCCTGGTATTCACTGAGCACCTCCCAGCCGGAGCTGACGAGAATGGCGCCGTCCCGGAGAAGGGCATTGCTTCCGGCGCAGGTGGGCACGTCAATGTTGCCGGGCACCACGAACACGTCCCGCCCCTGCTCGGCGGCCAGCCGGGCGGTAATCAGCGCGCCGCTGCGTTCGGGCGCTTCCACCACCAGCACGCCATTACTCAGGCCGCTGATGATTCGATTCCGCTTGGGAAACGTCCATTTTGTCGGCGGGGTTCCGGGGGCAAACTCGCTCAGAATACAGCCGTACCGCTCCACGTCCCGGAACAGGGCTCCATTGGAGGGCGGATAGACGATGTCCGCGCCGCAGCCCAGAACACCTACGGTTTTACCGCCGGCGGTGAGAGCCCCGGACATGGCCGTGCCGTCAATGCCAAAGGCAAGACCCGACACCACAATGCCGCCGCATTTGCCGATCTGATAGCCCAGCCGCTTGGCGGCGGTGAGGCCGTAGGCCGAGGCCTTCCGGGTGCCCACAATGCCGATGGTGGGATAGGCGTCAAATTCCGGCAGCCGACCCTTATAATAGAGCACCATAGGCGGGTCGGGGATGTTTTTCAGCCTGGCCGGATACCCCGCGTCCTGATAAGTCAGGATGTGCAGCTGCTTCCGGTCGCAGACCTCCAGGATTTCCTCGGAGGAAGTGAGATTTTTGTCCAGCAATCCCTCCAACGCCTCCCGGGTCAGCTCGGGAAGACCACGCAGAGCGGCCTCGTCGGCGTAGAAGATATCCTCAGGATCGCAGAAATGCTCCATGAGCACCGCTTTCAGCCGGTCGCTCACACCGGGGCGGTGGGCAAACCATATCCAGTGTGTCAGCATCTCTCTTCACCCATTCTTTCTTAGGGAAACTCCGAATCAATCCCCTGCGGCTGAACAGCGGATCTTTTCCCCTATCCGTGCGGTTTCGAAAGCGGGAAATACACAAAGTATTCCTCCGCTTTCGGAACCTTCGGCTAGAGAAAAATCTCTCGCTGTCAGCTCTTGCGGATTGAATCAGAGCTTCCCTACTGTTTCTATTTACCTACTTTGCCTTAATCTTACTTTTCTCACTTTTTCATCTGCCACATGACGATGGCGGAAGCAATGGCCGCGTTCAGGGACTCGCAGTGGGGATTCATGGGAATCACCAGCTCCGCGTCCGCGCTGTCCAGAATCTCCTGCCGGACCCCCTGACCCTCGCTGCCGATGACCACCGTCATCCGGGAAAGGGGTGCCTGACGCAGATCCTTTGCCCGTTGGCTCAAAGCCGTCACCGCAATGGGGATGCCCGTCTGGGCGCAGGCGGTTTTCGCTTCCTCCCAGGTGGTAAGCACCGGCTGGGTGCGCAGAACCGCCCCCATGCTGGCCCGGACAACCTTGTGGCTGTAGGGGTCGGCGCAGCCTTCCAGAAGCGCCACCGGAATGTCCAGAGCATCCGCCGTCCGCAAAATGGTACCTAAGTTTCCCGGATCCTGAATGCCGTCCAGCAGCAGGCTTCCCGGGGTCGGGGTATAGGGCTTTCGCTCCGGCAACGCGCACAGGAACAGTGCCCCCTGGGGGGTCTGCATGGGCGACAGGGAGGCCATCACATCCCGGGGCACCCGAATCAGGCGCACATTTTCCGGGAGCTCCGCTTCCACCCCCTCGGCAAGAATCACCGTGTGAAGCCCCGGGCAGTAGCGGACGGCCTCAGCCAAGAGTTTCGTGCCGTCGGCGGCAAAAAGCCCCGCTTCCTCCCGGGCTTTCCGGGAGTTCAGCAGCTCTCGCACCTGCCGCAAAAGAGGATTTTTCCGGGAGGTTATCTTCTGCTCCGTCACAGCTTCTGCACCGCCTCTAAGGAGTAGTTGTCTCCCAGCACCACCATCACGTCTCCCGGCTGAATCTGGTAATCCGCGGAAGGGGCTACGTTGGTTTTCTTGCCGCTTTCCACGGCGATGATATTCACGCCCAGCTTCGCCCGGATGTTCAGCTCCCGGAGGGTCTTGCCAATCCAGGCGGCGGGGGCGGGAATATCCAGAATGCCGTAGTCCGGGCTCAGTTCAATGTATTCCAGCACATTGTGGGAATTCAGGCTCCGAGCCAGCCGCTGGGCATTCTCCTGCTCCGGAATGGTCACCCGATCCACCCCCAGCTTCTCCAGCACCCGCCGGTGGGTCTCGTCGTGAGCCTTGCAGATGATATAAGGAACGCCCAGCTCCTTCAGGTTCATGGCAGTGAGCACGGAAGCCGCCAGATTGCTGCCGACGGCAATGATGGCGCAGTCGAAGTTCCGGGCTCCCAAGGCACGGAGCACCTCCTTGTCCTGGGCGTCTCCCACCACCGCGTGGGTGACGTCGTCCGCCACCTGCTGCACCAGGTCGCTGCGCTTATCCACCGCCAGCACCTCCGCCCCCAGGGCGCACAGCTGCCGGGCCAGAGTCTGGCCGAATCGTCCCAATCCAATGATCATGTAAGATTTCATGTTGCTTCTCCTATCCGATGAGCAGATTGGTTTCCGCGTAACGGAACCGCTCTTCTGCCTTATTCCCTGCCAGGAAGCCCATGCTGATGGTCAGCAGACCTACCCGGCCAAAATACATAAAGATAATAATGAGAATCTGGGAGGCCTGGCACAGCCGTCCTGTGGCTCCCGCGGTCAGCCCCACGGTGCCCAGGGCGGAGGCCGTCTCATACAGGGCATCCGTATAAGATATGGGGCTGGTGATGCTCAGGAAAACGCCGCCCAACAGCGCCAGGGCGATCATCAGGAAGCCCAAGGTCATGGCATCCAGCACCTGCCCCTGGGGAATGGTTCTCTGGAAGACGCACACCCGGCTTTTTCCCCGGGCCCGAGCCGCCAGGAACAGCACCAGCACCACAAAGGTCACGGTTTTCAGGCCGCCGGCGGTGGAGCCGGAGGAGCCGCCGATGAGCATGAAGAACATGGCAATGGCCTTCCCGCCCTCGGTAAGCAGTGCCTGGTCAAAGGAGGCAAAACCGGCGGTTCTCAGGGTCACGGCCTGGAAAAAGCCGTTGAGCAGCTTGTCCGCGACAGACAAATTGCCCAAAGTGCCCGGATTGTCCCACTCGGTCAGGCAGGTCAGAGCCCAGGCAGCCAGAATCAGGCCCAGGCTGGTCACCAGCACCAGCTTGGTATAGACGCTGAACTTTCGGAACCGCTTCTTTTTCAGTACCTCCTCCCAGACGAGAAAGCCCAGGCCGCCGATGATAATCAGCGCGCTGAGGGTCAGCAGCACCACCGGATCGGACTGAAATTCCATCACGCTGGCACCGGGAGTCAAGCAGCCGAAAATATCGAAGCCCGCGTTGCAGAAGGCGGAAACCGCATGAAAGATTCCCCATTTCAATGCCCGGGCAAAACCGTACTCCGGCAAAAAACGGACAAACAGGATCATGGCACCGATGCCCTCCACGCTGAAGCTGCCGAAAAGCACCATCCGCTGCAGCCGGACAATGCCGTTGATATCTCCCACGCTGAGAGCCTGAGCCATGACAAGCCGCTGCTTTAAGCCAATACGGCGGCGCAGAAAGAACACCACCATGGTGGCCGCGGACATGAAGCCCAGGCCGCCGATCTGAATCAGACACAGCAGTACGATCTGACCGAAGCCGCTCCACTGACTCCAGGTGTCAAAGAGGGACAACCCCGTGACGCAGGTGGCGGAGGTGGCGGTAAAGAGAGCCGGAAGGAATCCGGCGGAAATTCCGTTTCTGGAGGCGGCGGGCAGATTCAGAAGCAAGGCTCCCGTCAGGATAATCAGCCCGAAGACCACGGCGATGACCTTGGTGGTACTCAGGTTCTTGGGTCTTCGCTTCATCCAGAGCCGGTATAGTCTGGCACGCAGAGGCATAGGCACAGTCCTTTCTTGGATAGACACACTTTTCCATGCTATCGTTAATGATTATACCAGTCTTTCCCACTTTTGCAAGTGTCTTTTCTCCCAGAATGATAATTGAAAGAAAAATGCCATTGTGAAACGGCGAACCGATTCACAATGACATTTCTTTTGCGTTAGCAGAGCTTGGCGCCGGCGGGGATGGCATCATCCAGCATCACAAGATGCAGCTTCTCCTGCCCCTGCTCGGTGTGGACGGCGGACAGCAGCATACCGCAGCTCTCCTTGCCCATCATCTTTCTGGGAGGCAGGTTGACGATGGCCACCAGGGTCTTACCCACCAGCTCCTCAGGCTTGTAGAACTTGGCAATGCCGGACAGAATCTGCCGATCGGTGCCGGTGCCGTCATCCAGCGTGAACTGGAGGAGCTTGTCGCTCTTCTTCACGTTCTGGCAGGCCTTAACCTTCACTGCCCGGAAGTCGCTCTTGCAGAAGGTATCGAAATCCACCTTTTCTTCCGTCAGCGGCTCGATCTCGACGGCGGGCTTGGCAGGCTTGTTCAGAGCCTCCAGTTCGGCCAGTTCCTTGTCCATATCGATTCTGGGGAACAGAGCGGGGCCTGCCACCGTAGCCACGTCAGAAGGCAGCACGCCGAAGGTATTCAGGCTGTCCCAGTCCATCCGGGGACTGCCCAGCCGCTTGGCGATCTCCTCGGAGGTTCCGGGCATGAAGGGGCTGAGCAGACCGCCGCAGACGCGGATGGTCTCCAGCAGATTATACAGCACCCGAGCCAGACGGGGCTTGTCCGCCTCGTTCTTCGCCAGCACCCAGGGAGCGTTCTCGTCGATATACTTGTTGGCGCGAGAGATGACCTTGAACACAACGCCCAGGCCGTTCTGGAAGGCGAACTTCTCCATCTCCGCCTCGTACTGATCCCGCAGAGCGGACACCATGCCCACAAGCTCGGCATCCTTCTCTTCGTCCGCCAGCTGCTCAGCGGGCAAATGCTCGCCGAAATACTTCTGCGCCATGGCAACGGTACGGGACACCAGGTTGCCCAGGTCGTTGGCAAGGTCTACGTTGATGGTGTTGATCAGGGACTCGTTGGAGAAATTACCGTCGGAGCCGAAGGGGAAGGTTCGTAGCAGGAAGAACCGGAGGGCATCCACGCCGAACCGCTGGGACAGGATATAGGGATCCACCACATTGCCCTTGGACTTGGACATTTTGCCGCCGTCCAGCAGCAGCCAGCCGTGACCGTAGACCTTCTTGGGAAGGGGCAGATTCAGGCTCATGAGCATGGCAGGCCAGATGATGGAGTGGAACCGGACGATCTCCTTGCCTACAAAGTGCACGTCCGCGGGCCAGAACTTGTCCAGGTCGTCATACTTGTCGTTTTCAAAGCCCAGGGCAGTCATATAGTTGAAGAGGGCATCGATCCACACATAGACCACATGACCCGGGTCAAAGTCCACGGGCACGCCCCAGGTAAAGCTGGTGCGGGATACGCACAGGTCTTCCAGGCCGGGCTTGATGAAGTTATTGATCATCTCGTTGACCCGGCTGCGAGGCTCCAGGAAATCGGTGTTTTCCAGCAGATCCCGCACCCGGTCGGCATACTTGGAAAGACGGAAGAAATAGGCTTCCTCCTCCGCGTCCTGAACCTCCCGGCCGCAGTCCGGGCACTTGCCGTCCACCAGCTGGCTCTCCGTCCAGAAGCTTTCGCAGGGCTTGCAGTATTTACCCTTGTAAGTGCCCTTGTAGATGTCGCCGTTGTCGTGCATCTTCTTGAAAATTTTCTGGATAGCCGCCACATGGTAGTCATCAGTGGTGCGGATGAACCGGTCATAGGAAATATTCATCAGCTTCCACAGATCCAGCACGCCCTTCTCCCCGGTAACGATGTTGTCCACGAACTGCTTGGGGGTAACGCCGGCCTCCTTGGCCTTGTCCTCGATCTTCTGGCCGTGCTCATCGGTGCCGGTGAGGAACATCACGTTGTAGCCCTGAAGCCGCTTGAACCGGGCCATGGTGTCCGTTGCCACGGTACAATAGGCGTGACCGATATGCAGCTTGGCGGACGGGTAGTAAATGGGGGTGGTAATATAGTAGTTTCCCCTGCACTTTTCGCACATAAGTATCTCCTCCTGAACATAAAAAGCCGCCCTTGAACATTCAAGGGCGACAAAAATTGACGCGGTACCACCTTGATTCGCGCACGTTCCGTGCGCCTCTCAAATGCCTGTAACGGGACATCCCCGGGGGTTCCTACCTATCGAAACCCCGGCTCCAAGACCATGTTCTTCCGCCTTCCCCGTGCCCTCTCCCACCAAATGAGGGCTCTCTGACCGCTTCCGACGGAATACTCTTCTTTTCAGCGCCTTTTTCTGTAACCCGGTTATTATAGCCCTTACTTGCGGGATTTGTCAAGCCTTTTCCGATTTTCTGGTCAGAATCCAGGCGGCGGCAATGGCCGTGAGGCCGCCCACCAGCTTGCCTGCGATCATAGCGCCCATCATTTCCGGGGCAAACCCGGCGGTAAAACCCAGGTGATCGCCGAAGACGAAGGCTCCGGAAACAGCGAAGGCAATATTCACCACTTTCCCCCGCTCGTTCATGTCCTTGACCATGCCGAAGGCGGCAATGGAATTGGCCAGGCTGGCAAGAAGCCCCGCCGCCGCGGCATCGTTGATGCCAAGAAGCCCTCCGGCGGCAAGCAGGGGCTTTCGCAGCAGCTTCGTCAGCACGAACACCACGGGGAATGCCCCGGCCAGGACGATGGCGATAACGCCTACGGTTTCAAAGCCCTCGGAAATGGGCTCCATGCCCCGGATAATGGGGTAGCCCGTCAAGGCCTCGCCGATGGCTGCCGCCAGACCCACGGTGGCCACCGCCACCACCAGCTTTCCGAAAACCTCGAAGCCCCGCACCATGGCGTTTTCCGCCCGCCAAAGTCCCAGGGCGATGAGCAGGGCAATGAGCACGATGGGCACGAGATTGCGCAGTACCATAGTCAGTGGAAAGCCCGCCGTCAGGCCTCCCGCCAGCACGCCTAACGGAATGGTCACAATGCCGCAGAGAATGCCCTTGGCCATCACGGGGCGGTCTTCCTCCCGCAGGATGCCCATGGCCACGGGAATGGTGAACACCACGGTAGCGCCCAGCATGGAGCCGGTGATGACCCCGCCCAGAGCCGCCGCCTGAGGGTCGTCGGTCAGCTGCCGGGCCAAGGCGCCGCCGCCCATGTCACAGGCCAGCAGACTCCCGGCAAACATGGCAGGGTCTGCCCCCAGGAAGGTATAAACGGGCACCACCACCGGCTTCAGAAGGGCTGCCAGCACCGGGGCAAGGCAGACGATTCCCACCATGGCCAGTGCCAGAGAACCCATGGCCAGGATCCCCTCTTCAAATTCCTTGCCCAGACCCCAGCGGTTGCCGAATATCCGGTCGATGGCGCCTAAAACGGCAAAGCCCGCCATAATCGCAATGAGTATTTCGTGAAATGACATGGCTATCCCTGCTTTTCGTCCACAATCGCCACAACGGCGGCATCCACCGGGGCATCCATGCAGTACCGGGAGGCCACGGTTCCCGTTGCCAGCAGCACCCGGTCGCCGGTTCCGGCTCCCACCTGGTCTGCCGCCACGATTTTCTCCCCCTCTGCCTCCACCACCAGAAAGGTCTGACCCTGCAGGCAGGCCGCCTTCCGGGTGGCCCAGATGGAGCCTACCACTTTTCCAACCTTCATTTTGTTCCCTCCATAATCTCCCGGGCCAAGGGCGTCAGCACCGCACCGGGGGCGGGCTGCCGACCCGCACTCCTAAGAAGTCGGGCTTCCTCAGCGGTAACCAGCTTCTTCCGGCCTCCGTCGGTAAAGAGCACGCCCCAGTTTTTCAGCTCCCGCTGGGCGGCTGTCAGGCTGCCGGACAGAGCCCGGTTTTTCGGCGCTTCCGGCAAGCCTGGGGTGTAAAGATACACGGTTTTTCCCTGGGCCAGGGCTTCCAGCACCGGCTGGCTGCGAAATTGCAGCAGCTCCGATAAGGACAGGGAGCCGATGACCACCGCCTCAAAGGGCGGCTCCGTTACATATTCATAGCCAAAATTCAAAGGCGGCTCCTGACCTAACAAAAATGCACGGGTCATGGAATCAACCTCCCCAAATCTCCCTTTTGAAAGCCGCAGGCGTTGGCTTCGTCGTAGTCCAGGTGCACGAAGCTGGCAAACTCCGGGCTGACCCGGACGGCCAAGTCTTCAAAGATCACCGGCCGAGCAGTGTAGGTCTGAAGCTTTACATTCTGGCCGTTTTTCACGCCGAACCGGGCGGCATCCTCCGGGGTCAGGTGCACATGCCGCTGGGCGGCGATGACCCCTTGAGAGAGCACTACCTGCCCCCGCTCCCCTTCCAGGGTTACACCGGGCGTCCCCGTCACATCCCCGGACAGGCGCACCGGGGGCGAAATGCCCAGGGTTCTGCCGTCGGTGAGAGATATTTCCACCTGAGCCGCTTTCCGCTCCGGGCCCAGAACGGCCACGTTCCGGAAGCTGCCCTTCGGCCCCGTCACCGTCACCCGCTCCTTTGCCAGATACTGCCCGGGCTGGGACAAAGGCCGCTCCGGGGTCAGGCCGTGCCCGAAAAGAGCCTGTGCCTGAGCAGCGGTGACGTGGACATGCCGCCCGGAGGCCTCCAGCTCCACAAACAGCCGCCCGGCAATCGCCTGGGCAAGCTGCTCCAATGGTTCGCCCATACCCATCCTCCTAGTGCTCCAGCCGTTCCAGAATTTTCTGAGCCAGCAGCTCCACCAGCTCCGGACTGTGCACCGGCTCCGGCTTCGATTCTTCCCTGCCCCAGGCTACCCGGCGGATGTTGATGAGGTCGAGAGGCGAAATATTATTGGAGGAAGCGCTTCCCCCCGCCGCCCCGCAGCCCAGGGTCAGCGCCGGGAACAGGCCTGTCTCCGCGCCGATGCCTCCCAGCGCTGCCGGGACGTTGACCAGAAACCGGGAGACGGGAATTTTCTCCGCGAATTTCCGGATGACCCTCTCGTCTTCCGCGTGGATGGAAAAGGTGTGACCCCGGCCCTCAAAGTCCAGGATCTCCATACATTTGGCAAGAACTTCGTCCTCGCTGTCCATGACGTAAAAGCCCAGCACCGGGCAGAGCTTTTCCATGGAATAGGGGCAGGCCATGCCCGTCCCCCGCTCCCGGGCTACCAGGATTCTGGCATCCGGCGGCACGGTGATTCCGGCAAGTTCCGCAAGGTAAGGCGCGGTTTTCCCCACTGTTTCCGGGTTCATCGTCCCGTCCGGTCGGAACAGGACGGAAGCCAGCTTTTTTCCGTCTTCGTCGGACAGGAAGCAGTAGTCCTGCCGTCTGGCCTCCGCCACAACCTGTTCTTCCAGAGTGCGCTCCACAATGAGGCTCTGCTCAGAGGCGCAGACCGTGCCGTTGTCAAAGGTTTTCGACCGGGCGATCTTGGCAAGGGCCTCGGGAATATCCGCACTGTGGTGAAGATAGGCAGGGCCGTTCCCGGCTCCCACGCCGATGGCGGGCTTGCCGGAGGAATAGGCCGCCTTTACCATACCGGGGCCACCGGTGGCAAGAATCAGCCGCACGGGCTCCGCGCCCATGAGCTCCTGACAACCGGCAAGCGTCGGAATCGTCAGGCACTGAACGCTTCCCGCCGGAGCACCGGCGGCCTCCGCCGCCTGGGCTATGATCTTCACCGCCGCCAGGGTGCAGTTCAGCGCCTTGGGATGGGGCGAAAACACGATAGGGTTTCCCGCCTTCAGGGCGATGATTGCCTTATAGCATACGGTGGAGGTAGGGTTGGTGCTGGGCACGATGGCGGCAATGACCCCCACCGGCACGCCGATTTCCCAGACCCCTTCCTCCGCGCGCTTTCGCAGAAGGCCTACGGTTTTCATACCCCGCACCGCCTTTGCCACGGTTTCCGCAGCAAAGCGGTTCTTGGTGGTTTTATCCGGCACGTTGCCAAAGCCCGTTTCCTCCACGGCAAGCTTTGCCAGAGCCTCCGCCTGGGCGGAGAATGCGGAAGCGATTGCCTCCACGATGGCATCCAGCTTTTCCTGGGGGTAATCCGTCAGAAGATGCTGTGCCTTTTCCGCCTGCCGGGTCAAATCTCGTGCCTCCTGCCGGGCGGCCAAATCCTTGTCAAATTCCATATCTTTTCCCCCTAAAACAACAAGCTGGAGCCGTCGCCTGCCTTCTTCGTCAGCCTGCCGTTTTCCACAAAGCCCATTTTTTCCAGCCACCGCTGGAATTCCGGGATGGCGGTCTTGCCGGTGATCTCCCGCAGGGCCGCCGTCTCCCGGAAGCCGGTGGTCTGATAGTTGAGCATGATGTCGTCCCCGTGGGGAATGCCCATGAAGTAGTTGCATCCGGCCAGGGTCAGAAGACTTGCCAGATTCTCAATGTCGTTCTGGTCGGCCTTCATGTGGTTGGTATAGCAGCAGTCGCAGCCCATGGAAATTCCCGTGAGCTTGCCCATAAAGTGATCCTCCAGCCCCGCCCGGGTGACCTGCCGGGCATCGTACAGGTATTCCGGCCCGATGAAGCCCACCACGGTGTTCACAAGGAAGGGCTGAAACCGCTTGGCAAAGCCGTAGCACCGAGCCTCCATGGTCACCTGATCGGTGTCGTGGTGGGCGTTGGACGACAGCTCCGAGCCCTGGCCGGTTTCAAAATACATGACGTTGGGCCCCTCGGCGGTTCCCTCTTTTAATAGCAGCTGCCGGGCTTCCTCCAGGGTTGCGGCGCTGAAGCCGAAGGCCTCATTTCCCTTCTGACTGCCCGCAATGGACTGAAAAATCAGGTCGCAGGGGGTTCCCGCCCGGACGGCCTTCATCTGAGCCGTCACATGCGCCAGCACGCAGATCTGGGTAGGAATCTGCCAGTGCTCCCGGATTTCCCGGAACCGGCGCAGAACCCGGCCCACCTGCTCCGGGCTGTCCGTCACCGGGTTCAGGCCGATGACCGCGTCCCCCGCGCCGAAGCTCAGTCCCTCCAAAGTGGAGGCGGTAATGCCCTCCGGGTCGTCGGTGGTGTGGTTGGGCTGCAAGCGGCAGGAAAGCGTTCCCGGAAGGCCGATGGTGGTGTTGCAGTGGGCGGTAACGGTGATTTTATTGGCGGCGTAAATCAGGTCGAGATTGCCCATGAGCTTGCACACCGCCGCCACCATCTCCGAGGTCAGCCCCCGGCTGACGCGCCGGATGTCCTGGCCGGTGGTGGTTTCGTCCAGAAGCCACTCCCGGAACTCCGCCACCGTCCAGCCCCGGATTTCCCGGTAGACCTGCTCGTTTACGTCGTCCTGGATAATCCGGGTGACTTCGTCGTCTTCGTAAGGCACGACGGGATTTTCCCGCAGCTCCCCCAGGGTCACGGCGGAAAGCACCACCTTAGCCGCCACCCGCTCCCGGGCGGTCTCCGCCGCGAGACCCGCCAATTTATCCCCGGTTTTTTCCTCGTTTGCCTTGGCCAGAACCTGCTTTAGGTCCCGGAATGTATAGGTTCTTCCCAGCAATGTGGTTTTCAGCTTCATATTCCTCATCCTTTTGAAGGGGAGGCGGGTCGGCCGCCTCCGCTCTAGCGCGATTTTGCTTTTTCCTGAATCATCAGAAGATACAGCATACTGCTCATCCGGTTCAGTGCTTTGGGAATGTCCTCCCGAACTGGGTTCCCCTCCCGGTCGGAAAAGGCCTCCACCGCCGCCAGTTCCGCCTCCCTGGCAAAGCACCGGGCTCGGTTCAGCCCGGCAATCACCGGGCCGTCGGAAGCCTGGGGCATGAAATGGGGCTGGCCGTAGTAATCCTGAGGCATGTGGCTGCGCTCTCGCTGCTCCTGTTCGCTCAGACCGCAGAGGGTGTCCCAGATCAGCGGCTCCTCCAGCACGTCACAGCGGAGGATTTTCCGGGCAAGGGTCAGGATTTCTCCCAGAGCCGCCTCCGGTGCTCCCGGTATCCGCTGGCAGAGAATCAGTTCTGCTTCCAGGGTGTCCATTTTCCCCCGGAACCGGATTCTGGGGTGGGTTTTGGGCACCAGAACTTCCCCGTTCAGGTGGGTCATGTGTTCCGGCTTTTCCTCTGCATAGCCCCCGGATAACAGCCGGTAGCGTTCAGGTCTTGCCTGGGAGCCGGGAAGGATTTCGATCCGCTCCCGGCGAAGAAAATCCCTGGCGGTGCTTGTCAGCTGATCGCCCTTGCCCAGATAGTAGACCCGTTTTCCGTCCCGATTCCGGATGTTCGCCCGGACGGCCTGCTCATCCCAGAGCATTACTTACCGGCGGTAGGAGTCTGGCCGCCTCTGCCCTTGGGCAAAATGGCGTCCACCTCCATGTGAGGCCGGGCGATCACATGGACGGAAATCAGCTCTCCCACCTTCTCCGCCGCGGCGGCGCCGGCATCCGTAGCCGCCTTCACCGCGCCTACGTCTCCCCGAACCATCACCGTTACCAGACCGCCGCCGATCTGCTCCTTGCCCACCAGCTGGACATTGGCGGATTTGACCATGGCGTCCGCCGCCTCAATGGCTCCCACGAGCCCCTTCGTTTCGATCATACCCAAAGAATTCGTATCCATTTGTTACATCCTTTCCATCGGTTGTGCCGCGGCTTCCTCCACCGCGGCGGCAAAGGCCGCACAGGCGGCATCACAGGCACTTTGGGTGCCGGTCAGCAGACCGCCGCCGAAATTGGTTTCGCTGGGCGGGGCGTAGAGCTTACAAAGCCGAACCTCCGCCGCCTTCAGCGCCGCATCCATGGCGTACATGCCTTCCAGCGGCGGGGCGATGAGGTAGGCAAGGGCTGAGCCCGGCTCCACCCCGGCCTCCTTGGCAAGGTATGTGCCCGCGCTGCTCACAGTGTGCGCAAGATAGGGCACATTATGCGTCAGTTCAAAGCCCACCCTGGTCAGCTCGGACAGCGCCGCCTCCATGCCGCTGCCGAGAGCCCCGGGCGTTCGGGCAGCCAGAATGCCGATGACCTCTCCGGCATTGGGAGTGGAGGCATTTCCGGCTCCGGCGTAGAAGCTTCTGCCGTAGGCCACCTCCACCTCGGCGGCCTTGGTGGCCGCATCCAGGGCGATATAGGTGGCGTCGTCGCAGTCGGTGGTGAGAAGACCCAATGCCGGATACCCTTCCGGCGCCCCCAACGCCCGGCACAGAGCCGGGCTGGCATTGGCCAGATACCGCACCGCCAGAATCTTCACCGGAATCATCGGGTCGCCTCCAAATGGAGCCCCACGCCGGAGACTTTCCGCTTCAAAATGGTGTCGATCAAATCGGCAATGTGGGCCCCGGCCTCTACGGCGGGGGTTCCCTGGGCGTGGATATTGGAAACCACCGTCCTGGCAGATTCCGACACCCCGGTTCTGGGCTGATAGGTGATATAAGCGGACATGCTCTTGTCCGTCACCAGACCCGGCCGCTCCCCTACCAGCATACACACCAGCTCACAGCCGGTCACGTCCCCGATGGCATCCCCCGCTCCCACCCGGCAATACCGGACGAAAATGGGAGTGCCCGGGTCGATACCCTTGAGCTTCAGACCCTCCCGGAGAGCCTGAAGGCAGTCCATGGCATTGGCTTCAATGGCGGCAGAAGACAGGCCGTCCCCCACCACAATCTGCACCCGGGGCGTTCCGGAAATGGCGGAGCGGATTTTCCGCTGGTTTTCCTCGTCAAAGCAACGGCCATAGTCCGGTCGTGTCAGATACTCGTCCTTATCATGGCACCGGGTCTGCACCTCCGCCATGCCGTTTTTGGCGGCAAAATCCTCGCTTACCTGGGAAAACACCGCATCCTGAGCCGCCGCGTGATCGGCTCGGAAGCGAAGCATGGTGAGCGTCTTGTACCGAGGTCCCGCCTTGCCGCTGCCCAGTCGGGCGGGGGTGCGGGCTTTCATTTTCCGGAATTTTTCCCCGTTTTCCGGATTTTCCGTCAGGTAAAGCTTTCGCAGATCCAGCTCCGTCACGTCCGGCACAAAGTCCCCGTCACCATAGGGCGTGGGCTTAGCCTCAGGCTGTGGCATTCTGGGACGGTACTCTCCGGCCTTCACCTGGGGCGGCTGCCCCATTTCCTCCAGAATCTGAGCAATCATCTGCGTTAAATCCTGCTTGTTCATGTTCTGCTCCTTTCCAGCACCAGGGTTTTCAGCACCACCGGGAAGGCACCCCCAACCGGCGCGCCAATATCCAGGTAGGTATCCGGCAGAGCCCGAACCCGGTCGATGCACAGAATCCGGGCGTTTTCCGGAAGCCTTGCCGACAGGGCGTGACCCAGTGCTTTTGCCATATCCGCCTCCAGGCAGACCAGCACCTCCGCCGGGCTGCCCCGGGTCAGTTCCCGGGCAAGGGTCTGCACCCGGTCATAGGTGGGCGGGGCCTCGCCGGGAACGGAGAGAATCACGGGGCCTTCAAATTGACCCCGATTTTCTTCCGTTACCGGGATATTTTTCATCGGAAAACGGATATTCTGGCAGAAAACCGTACTGCCGGACAGCTGGGTGCTGTGACATCCAGCTCCGATGACGGTAGCCCGGATGGTCTGCGTTCCCAGCCGGTACTGTCCCTGACACAGGCGGCTTTTTCGGATGCTTTGCCCCAGAATCGGGCCCATGTCGCCAAATTCCAGCCATGGGTGCGCCTTTTCGATGCAGTCCGCCACGCCGCCGGAAAAGGAGAGCAGGTCGGGCTTCTCAGGCGGCTGCCAGACTTCCCCGGTTTCTTTTGTCAACAGTTGATCCAGAAGAGCCGTGGGCTCCCGAAGGCCTGCCGCCATTTCCAGCGCCCGGGTCAGGGTATCCGCCAGGGCGGAAGCCTCCTCCTGGGTGATCTTCTTTCCAGGCTTTCCCGAAAACAGTCCCTGCAAAACCGGGGACACATAGGTGATTTCCCCGGTGTCCGACAGCTTCACCAGCCGTCCGCCTACATTCAGGCATCCGGTTTTTCGGATTTTTCCGTCCTGAATCAGGGCTAAATTGCTGGTTCCGCCGCCGATGTCCATATGCAGGACGGTTTTTCCCGTTTCTTCGGAATAGCTTACCGCCCCGGCTCCCTTAGCCGCGAGAACGCTCTCCAAATCCGGCCCGGCAGTGGCCACCACGAACTCCCCCGCCAGGTCTGACAAAGCGTCCAGCACCGCCCGGGCGTTTTCCTTCCGGCTGGTTTCGCCGGTAATGATGATGGCACCCGTATCCACCGTCTGCCTGGAAATGCCCGCTTTCCGATACTCTTCCTCGACGATTTCCCGGATTTTCTCCCCATTTACATGGCTTTCATCCAGAAGGGGGGTAAAATACACCGGGCTTTCATAGAGAATTTCTCTTTGGGTAATGGCAAGCTCCGGCACGGCGAAAATCGAGGCTCGGTTTTCCACCTTCAGCCGGGAAACAACCATTTGGGTGGAGGTGGTGCCCACGTCCAGCCCCACGCTCAGAAGGCTCTCACACATGGCCTGTCACCTCTTCCAGGATCCGGCGCACCAGAAAGCCCTCTACCGGCATGGGGTTTGTGTCACAGCAGGGATCCTTTAAGGTAGCCTCCACCAGTTCCTGGGCTCCTTGCCAGACCCTTCTTGGGTCGATGCCTGCCTGCAAAAGGGTCTCCGGCAGGTTCAGCTCCCGGCGCAGACGGCACAGGCCGTTTTTCAGATTCCGGATGGCGATGGTATCCGCACTGCCTCCGATGCCCGCCGCCCGAGCCAGCTCCGCGTACTTCTTCCCCGCCACATGGGCATTGCAGCCGATGACCGCAGGCAGCAGCACCGCGTTCAGCCGCCCGTGGGGGACGTGGAACATGCCGCCCAGACTGTGGGACATGGCGTGGCAAAGTCCCAGCCCCGCCTGGGTGAAGGCCATGCCTGCCATGGTGGAGGCCAGATGCACCTTCAGCCGCACCGCCGCATTTCCGGCAAAGGAGGCGGGCAGGTTGGCAAAGGCCACGGAAAAGGCCTCCCGGGCATATAAGTCCGTGATGGCCCCGGCGTTTTTGGCAACAAAGCTTTCTGCTGCGTGGGTCAGCACGTCAAAGCCCGTTTCGGCAATGAGCCCAGGGGGCAGAGCCGTGAGCAAATCGCTGTCGAGAATCGCAATGTCAGGCCGCATCCGACTGTCCACCAGGGGGTGCTTCACCCGGTCGTGGGTCAGAATGGCAAAGTCCGTCACCTCCGAGCCGGAGCCGGAGGTAGTGGGGATGGCCGCCACCAGGCAGTTCCCCTTGGCAAAATAAGCCATGGCCTTGGCGCAGTCCAGCGTACTGCCGCCCCCCAGTGCCACCAGCAGATCAGGGGCAAAGGCTCGGAGCCGAGCCGTGCCCTCCGCCGCCAGTTCCACCGTGGGATCCGGCTGGATTTTGTCAAAAATCTCCGAGCTTTCGCATCGTGACAGCTCCACGATTCGCTTTGCCGTTCCGTTTTTCACAAAAAAGGGATCCGCCACCAGAAACAGCCGCTTTTTCCCCAGGGAGGAAAGAGCCGAAACCGCACCGGCTCCCGCGAGAATCTTCGTTTTGCAGAAGAATTCTTCCAACGTATACCACCGCCTTTTCAGGAGGTAGTATTTCCCGGCATTTGGCGGTTATGTGCTTTTTGCGAAAAAAAAGCTGCCGCTGGGAGCCAAGGCTCACAGTGGCAGCTTACATTGAATGGTTTTTTATTCCGTCTTTTCATCGGGGATGGTGATATTCACCCCGTTGACCTCCACCGCCTCGTCGGCGCAGATCATGATGTACTTCACCCCGCCGATGACCCGGGTCTCCACCAGGTCACTGCGGGTGGGATCCACCTTGATGACCACATCCGGGGTCTTCACCTCGAAATGCTTGTCGTCGATGATGTTCTTGGGATGCAGGTCGGCCTCGAACCCGAAGGCCTCGTCATAATCCACGCTGAACTTGGACAGGTGCTCCTGACTGACCCCGCAGGCCGCCAGCACCTCCTTCACGTCCGCCTTGGCGATCATCAGAGGCTCCGGAACCTTGGCCTCCTTATGCAGAGCGATCCGCTCCCGGAGCTGGTCGTGGACGGTCTGCACCACATCCAGGCTGCATTCCTCCCCCAGGGAGGTGGTGAGCAGTGCCTCAAAGGTGTGCTTCTGCTCCTCGGCGGGCTGGGGAACCGGGGTGTTGAACAGCGCCTCGATGAGGGCGTCCTGGCTGGTCTTCACATCGTGGGTGTAGTACAGGGCGTTATAGATGTTGGTGGAGCGGTTGTCAAAAGCCGGGAACAGGAAGCCCAGGGCAGGAGAACCCACCATCTGGTTCATGGCTCCATCGTGGAATGTCTTTTCCTCAGGGACATAGTGCAGGTTGGCCTTGGTCTGCTTCACCGGGCAGATGGCGCACAGCAGGAAAGAATAGGTCTCATCGGAGTTGTCCTTCTGGAAGGCGTCGTCTTTGGACTTGAAAGGGACATCATAGGCATCATACCCAGCAAGAATCAGGTAATTCCCCTCAATCACCAGAGAATCGATGATTTTCCGGAAAAATTCTCCCCGAAGCTCCTCATCCTCCAGCTTGCTTTCCCGCAGTCCCATCAGCAGCTTATGCTCCGGGGAAGACGCCACCTGGCTGGTCTTGAAGGTGATGTCAATGAGATTCCTGCCGATGGCACCGGAAAGTGTCCGCCGGAGAAGAGCAAAATACTTGTCGGACTCGTTCTCCGGCATCATGCCTGTGGACTGGCGGAACTCGCTGATAATCTCCTTGTTGTCGTTGACGTAGCAGCCAAAAATAGCCGTCATATTGCTGCGATCCCGGCGCATGTGCCGCCGGATCTCGCCGATTTCCTTATCAATCATGTTGTGTCTCCTGTAAATTAAAAATTAGGGAAGCTCTGATGAAATCGGCAGGAGCCGGCAGCAAAAAATTCGCTATCCGGCCGCAGACGATTTGTTCAGCGGTTCCTTAGAATCGGATCGCAGGCAGCGCCTGCATCCGTGCCATTATACCGCAAAGTGAACAAAAAAGCAAAGCAATAATCACCGCAATTTACAGTCAACCGTTTTGCCGACAATTTTCCTAGGGAAGTTCTGAATAAATTGCCGCCAAAAAAGCCCAGTCCGGTGGTTCCGAACTGGGCTTTTGAGCGTTGAGGAATTACTATTATTCCTGGACAGCCAAGGTAAATTTAGCCTGGGTAGGCTTGGTATCGCTTGCGGCGTTGGAGGGGGTGACGTCCAGGATGACCGTGTACCGACCGGGCTTCAAAGCGGCGAAGGCCTTTGCGGGGAAGGAGACGGTAGCTTCATCGGTCTGGATTCCACCCGCTGCCTCCAGGGCGTTCCGGAGGGCGGCGGTGGTCTTAGCGTTCAACTGCACGTCCCCGATTTCCGCACCGGCGGGGCTGGTGACAGCCAGCTTCACCGTCAGCGGGGCAGTCTGGGACTGGTACACCGTCCGGTTAGGCAGCTTAGCCAGTTTCATGGCACTCTGGGTAACCTTAACGCTCAGCGCAGGGCCGGTGATGTCCCGGCCGCAGACGGTCAGAATCGGCGTTACCTTGTAAGTAGCCCGGGTGGCATACTCGCCGCCCTCCACCATGGTCAGGTGAATCCGGCCGTCCACCACTTGCACTTCGAACAGATCACAATCCGTGCCGGTGAGCTGAACATCCTCCACCGTGCCCAGGCAGTTGGTCAGCTTGGGCGTGTAGACGATTTCGCTATTCGGATTCAGCACGTCCAGCTTGCCCTTGGCGGCAAGCTTTACGGCGGGAGCCTTGTCGTAGGTCTGCACCTTCAGGGTCAGCGGTGCGGGCAGGGTGACTTCCTCGCCGTTCCGGCTGACGACCGCATACAGGGAATAGCTTCCGCCGGTGGAATTTTCCTTCGGCAGCGCAACCGTGAGAACGCCGCTCTCGAAGTCCATACCCTCCGGCAGATTCTCAAAGCCCTCCAGGGTGCAGTCCTCGCCGGTGAGGGTGACAGTCACCGCGGCAGTTTCCTGCCCCGCAAGCCGCTGGTTCAGCTTGACGGTGGAAGCGGACAGCTTCACCTTGGGCAGCGCATTGGTCACGGTGATCTTCAGGACGCCGCCGGGGATTTCCGTTCCGCTGGTCAGTGTACCGGTGAGATTGAAGACATAAGTGCCGTTTTTGATGCCGGAATCCGCAATTTCCGCCGTGATTCTTCCGGAAATCGGATCATATTCCACATTCAGCTTGTCGGACTCCATCCGGGCGGGGGTGCCCTCCTTGGCCGCGGGTATCAGGGTCACGCCGCTCAAATCCACGTTGTCCTGGGACAGAATCAGGCCGGTGGAGGCGGTTTTGCTGGGGAAGCGGCTGTTCAGGCGCAGGCTGCCGCTGGCCGCCTTGAGGGTTGGCCGCTTGTCGGTGACGGTGATCTTGTGGGTCAGCTTCACCGGCTTTGCCCAGTTGTCCGCCAGAACAAAAAGGCTCACGGTGGTTGTTTTGGCCTCGGTCAGGGTGATTGCCAGCTCATGGCCGGAAATCTCGACCTCCACGCCCGGCGTATCCGTCCAGACTGTCAGGGCATCCGAAACGCCCAGGATACTGGTGCGCACTGTCAAATCGCCCTGTACTGCGGAATTCAGGGTGCTGGCGGTGGGATTCAGGGTCAGTTTCGGGGCAGTGTTCACCGTGGCGATGGTCAGGGCCTTGGTCACGGGGACGCTGTAGCCAGCGAAGCGCACGCTGAGCGTTGCCTTGGTATCGGGCTTTTCCGGGACATTCTCTGGGTCGGCATAGCGGATAACAGATACGCCATCCTCGTTCTCCAGAACAAAATCATCCGTTCCGATGAGTTCCGCGCTCTCCACTTCCCCGCCGGTGATAACCAGGGGTGCCAGGCTGTTTCTGCAGAACAGATTGAATTTCTCGGTCTGCTTCACGCCCAGCTTGGGAAGGGTCTGGGTGGCCTTGACGGTGATGAAATAGGGGTAGGTCTGGCCGTTGTCGCAGAGGACGTTCAGGGTCATGGGGTAGGTTCCCTTGGTAACGCCCTCCCCCGCCCGCAGGGTCAGCAGGTTGTCCTCGTAGTCCACGGAGAACCGGTCATCATCCACGCTGACGCTGAGAATCTGGCTGCCGTAGCTTTCTACCAGGTCTACAGTCGTGCCCACGGTCGAGGCAGCGTTCAGGTTCAGGGTCGTTGCCCCAAGCCGGGGCGCGTAGTTGGGAACGGACACGTTCAGCGTCACCTGGGCGGTAATGCCGCTGCCGTCGGCAGCCGTAGCCGTGATGGTGGCCGTGCCGGAGGTCAGCAGCGTGACCACGCCGCTTTGATTCACCCGGGCCACCGCCGGGGCACCGGAAGACCAGGTCACCTTCTGCTCCGCCTCTTCCGGCTGAACAACCGCCACTAAGGACAGAGTGCGTACCTTCTGGCCGTCGATCTCCAGCACTTCCGGCACCAGCTGTCCGTCCCGGAGCAGGTCGATTTCGGAAGCGTAGGGAACCTTTGGCAGGGTCACTGCCTCCAGGGTGGTCTCCTCCTTGCCCAGCCGATCCGAGAAGATTTTTTCACAGCGGGAGCAGGTGTAGTATTCCAGATTGCCGGTGGCCTCCTGGGTGGGCTTCACAGCTTCCACCTTGGTCAGCTTGTGGCCAAGAACCGGGATTTCGGTTTGCGCTTCCAGGATTTCCTTGCAAACGGCGCAATGCTTGCCATCGGTCAGACCGGCCTCGGTGCAGGTGGCATCGTAGCCCTTGTCGATAATCTCGGTATGACCCTTTGCGGGGATTTCCTTCTGAGCGACCAGGATTTCCTGGCAGACGGAGCAGTGCTTACCCTCGGTCTTACCCGGCTGGGTGCAGGTAGGCTCCACCTGCTTGTCGGTCACTTCTGTGTGTCCCAGGGCGGGGATAGCTTCCGCCTGGGCAGTAGTCGCCTGGATGCCGTCCTTGTCCTTGAAGGCTTTGCCGCAGGTCACGCAGGCATAATGGGTCTTGCTTCCCGGCTGGGTGCAGGTGGGAGCCGTGGTATCTACCAGACAGATGGTATGTCCGAAGGCAGGCAGGACTTCCGCCGCCGGTGTGGTTACCTGCTTGCCCTGGGCATCCTTGAAAACCTTGTGACAGGTGGAACAGGTGTAGTAGGCATTGCTGCCGTCCTCGGTGCAGGTGGCCGCCTTGGCGGAAGTCTTCGTCATGCTGTGACCCAGGGCAGGCAGGATGACACCGGCCGCGTCCGTGCCCTGGGTGCAGTTCTCATCCGCAAAGTAAGTATCGCAAATGAGGCAGTGCCAGTATTCCCGGTTACCGGCCTCCGTGCAGGTGGCCGCCTTCCCAGGGGTGTGCTCCGTATTGTGAATGTGGGTGGAGCTATAGTGAATCGCAGCACTGGTCAGCGGCTCGTTGTTCGATCCAATCTGAATTTCTTTCCATTGCAAATCGGAACCGCCATAGTATACATGCTTCAGCTTGCTGCAGTTACAGAAGGCCATGAAGCCGATGCTCGTCACGCTCTCCGGTATCGTCACGCTCGTCAGACTGCTGCAGCCCTGGAAGGCCTCACTGCCGATGCTCGTCACGCCCTCCGGAATCGTCACGCTCGTCAGACTGCTGCAGTCCCAGAAGGCGTCTTGGCCGATGCTCGTCACGCCCTCCGGAATCGTCACGCTCGTCAGACCGCTGCATCCGGAGAAGGCATAACTGCCGATGCTCGTCACGCTCTCCGGTATCGTCACGCTCGTCAGACTGCTGCAGCCCCGGAAGGCCTCACTGCCGATGCTCGTCACGCCCTCCGGTATCGTCACGCTCGTCAGACTGCTGCAGCCATAGAAGGCAGAATTGCCGATGCTCGTCACGCTCTCCGGTATCGTCACGCTCGTCAGACTGCTGCAACCCCTGAAGGCAGAACTGCCGATACTCGTCACGCCCTCCGGAATCGTTACGCTCGTCAGACTGCTACAGCCAGAGAAGGTATAGCTTTCGATGCTCGTCACGCCCTCCGGAATCGTCACGCTGGTCAGACTGCTGCAGTTATAGAAGGTCTGAGAGCCGATGCTCGTCACGCTATCCGGAATTTCAATGTTTTTCAAACTGGTGCAATTTTCAAACGCGCCACAGTCATTATAATACTCGATGCTCAGTAATCCTTCCGGCAAGGTCACGCTTTCCAGCTTGGTACAACCGTAGAAGGTTCCCCATTCAATCTTCGTCACGCCCTCCGGAATCGTTACGTTCGTCAGACTGCTGCAGTTATAGAAGGCATCGCCGCCGATGCTCGTCACGCCCTCTGGAATCGTCACACTCGTCAGACTACCGCAGTTATAGAAGGTCTGAGAGTCGATGCTCGTCACGCCCTCCGGAATCGTCACGCTCGTCAGACTGTTGCAGCCCCGGAAGGCCCCTTGGCCGATGCTCGTCACGCTATCCGGAATCGTCACGCTCGTCAGGCCACTGCAGTCTGAAAACGCATAGCTATCGATCGTCGTTACGCCCTCCGGGATACTCACACTCGTTAGGCCGCTGCAACCATCGAACGCCCTATGCCCGATGCTCATTACTCCCTCCGGGATGTTCACGTTCGTCAGGCCACTGCAGCCAGAAAACGCATAGTAATCGATACTCGTTACGCCCTCCGGAATCGTCACGCTCGTCAGACTGCTACAGCCAGAGAAGGCAGAACTGCCGATGCTTGTCACGCCCTCCGGTATCGTCACGCTCTTCAGGCCGCTGCAGCCCCGGAAGGCCTCACTGCCGATGCTCGTCACGCTATCCGGGATCGTCACGCTGGTCAGACTGCTGCAGCCGTAGAAGGTTCCCCATTCAATCTTCGTCACGCCCTCCGGAATCGTTATGCTGGTCAGACTGCTGCAGCCGGAGAAAGTATAGCCGCCGACGCTCGTCACGCTCTCCGGAATATTTACCTCTGCCAGCTTGGTGCAGTCCTGAAAGCCATTGTATCCAATCGACCTTATGCCCTCTGGCAGGGTGACAGAGGCCAGCTTCAGACAGGCATAGAAGGCGCAGCTGCCGATGCTCGTCACGCCATCTTCTACGACAACAGAAAGAATTTTCGTCCGCTTTGGCGTACCAAGGGGCTACAGAAGAATCGCTGTAACTCTTCATCTTTCCGCTGCCGGAGATGGTCAGAGTTCCATCATCGGTCAGCACCCAGGTCAGGTTATCCCCGTTTGCTCCGCACTCGCCGGAGGCGATCACGTTCTCGTCCTCGGCGAAGAGGTCGAGGGCAGGCTCGGTGGTTTCCTCGGTGGGTTCGGTAGCTGCCGAGGTAGTCTCTTCCGTGGAAGCCGTTGTCTCCGTGGACTCCGTAACCTCGGTGGTCGGCTGAGGTTCCGTGGGTGCGGAGGTTTCCTCCGGCGCAGCCGTTTCCGGGACAGGCGGCTCGGTGGTGGGGACTTCCGTCACGGGAGCCTCGGTTTCCACCTCCACCGCTTCCGTGGCTACTTGAGTTTCCTCAATTTCCTCGGCAAACACCGGGGTCACCAGCTGAAACGTTAAGGTCACAGCCATCAACAATGCCAGCAGCTTTTTCATAACAACTACCTTCTTCCTTCGTTTTTGTTCGTACATCGTCAAAAGTCCGCGTGTTACATACCCGCGTCCTGTAACTTCCCTATCAGCATAGCACTTTTGGGGCTGGTTTGCAATAGAACCCAGGAAATTTCAGACAATCTGCCCAATTCCCGCAGCTTTTGAGCAGCGAAATGCCAAAATAAGAAACACCCCGAAGGGGATCAGGGGTACGGATTGCCACACCATCCTGCGGGATGGTTCGCAATGACAGGCATTTATTTCGGCGCAGAAAAAGCGGGGGATTGTGACCGGATGGGGGGCTGCACCAGTGTGAACACCGGCCTGCAATGGCATGGTTTTTGTCTCAGTGAAAAAGCGGAAGGGAGCATTTCCCTTCCGCTTCTTCGTTTTTTCTTTTGGAGTTCAGTCCCAGAGGCACTTCCAGTTCTGGATGAAGTACTCCCCGCCGGAATAGACAGTGGTGATGACGATAACGCCAATGACCGCCAGATTCAGCACCGGGATGCCGGGCAGAGCCATCATCAGGCACAGGCCGATCATGGTGCTGGCGGTTTTCACCTTGCCGCTCCAGCCGGCGGCAATGACCGTGCCCTTCTGGACGGCAATGAGCCGCAGACCGGTAACGCCGAACTCCCGGGTCAGGACGATCATCAGCGCCCAGGCCGGGAACACGCCCCACTGGCAGAACATGCACATGGCGGCGATGGTCAGAAGCTTATCGGCCAGAGGGTCGAGAAATTTGCCGAAATCCGTCACCTGGTTATAATGCCGGGCGATATAGCCGTCTACAAAATCCGTCAGGCTGGCGATGATAAAAATTGCCAGAGAGACATACATCCACACGTTGCTTGCCCCGCCGGATAAGTACATGGTCACAAGATACACGGGGATCATCAGCACCCGGGACAGGGTAATCTTGCTTGCAGTCGTCATTGCTCCGCTTCCTCCACCACATAGCCGGACAGGTCGCCGTCCAGGCAGCCGTCAATTTTCACCCATACAAAGTCGCCGATGGTGACCGGCTCATCGGAGGCAATCCAGACCCGACCGTCAATGTCGGGAGAATCGGCGTAGCTGCGGCCGTAGAACTGCTCGTTTTCCTCATCGTAGCCGTCCACCAGGACTTCCAGGGTCTTGCCAACCATGGAGGCGTTCCATTCGTCCATAATTTCGGACTGGATCATCTCGATGGTTTCTGCCCGCTGTCGGGCGATTTCCGTGTCCACGAATTCCATCTTGGCGGCGGGAGTTCCCTCCTCCGGAGAGAAGGCAAAGGCCCCTACCCGCTCCATCTTGGTTTCCCGGAGGAAGTCGCACAGCTCCTGGAACTCCGCCTCCCCTTCTCCGGGCAGGCCGGTGATCAGGCTGGTGCGGATGACAAGACCCGGAATCCGGTCTCTGAGCTTGGCAAGCAAGGCCTTGATGAAGGGGCCGTCCCCCCGGCGGTTCATGCGTTTGAGAATTTCGCTGTTGCAGTGCTGAAGGGGAATGTCCAGGTATTTGACGATCTTCGGCTCCGAGGCAATCACGTCGATGAGCTCGTCGTCAATTTCGTCCGGGTAGACATAATGCACCCGGATCCAGTGAAGGCCGTCGATTTCGCAAAGCCGGCGCAAAAGTGTGGCCAGCAGCCGCTTGCGCTCCGGGAAATCCGTGCCGTAGCGGCTGGTGTCCTGAGCCACCACGATGAGCTCCTTCACCCCGCTGTCCGCCAGCATCCGGGCTTCGTAGAGCACATCGTCCATCTGGCGGCTGCGATACCGACCACGCAGGTAGGGAATGATGCAGAAGGCGCAGCGGTTGTTGCAGCCTTCGGCGATTTTGATAAAGGCGTAGTGCTCCGGGGTGGTGACGATCCGGCCGGTCTCCTGCTCCGGGGCATCGATGGAGCCGTAGTCCGCCACTTCCTTCTCGTCCAGCAGCGCCTCAATGGCGGGGACGATCTCCGTGTAGCTGCCGGTGCCCAGAACTCCGTCCACCTCGGGCAGCTCCTTCTGAATGTCCCCCTGATACCGCTGGGACAGGCAGCCGGTGACCAGGATCTTGCCCACCAGACCCTGCTCTTTCAGGGCGGCGGTTCGCAGGATATAGTCGATGGCCTCGGTTTTGGCCGAGTCGATAAAGCCGCAGGTGTTGATGACCACCACGTCGCTTCCCACGATGTCCTCCTTGACGGTGTGCCCGGCTTCCTGAACCCGGTACATCATCCGCTCGCAGTCCACCTGATTCTTGGCACAGCCAAGGGAAATGAATCCAATTTTTGCCATATCTCTCAATCCTCAAATACGTCCTCACAGTCGAAGGACAGGGTGTTTAATACGCGCTTCACCGTGCCATAGCTGTGACCCCGGCGAAGGAGGGCATCGATCGCCCGCTTGATTTGCTTTTCGTCGGAATCTCCATCCAGCCGGGAGCGGAGAAACTGCTCAATTTTTGCCTCCTGGTCGGGATAATCCGCCAGGGCTTCCTCCCAATAGGCCTTGGGAATCCGCTTCTCGTAGAGGGCCTGCCTGGCTCTGGCCAAACCGTAGCCCTTGGCAATGCAGGAATGCACCACCTGCTCGGCGGTAGCCCGGTCGTCCACCAGATGCAAATCCTCCATCCAGGCAACCGCGGCCTTGGCCTGCTCCGGATCCTCGCCCTTGCGCACCAGCCGCTGCTCCAGGTCCTTCCGGGACACGCTGGAGGCAGATACGATTCGCACCGCCCGCATTTTGGCGGACATCTGCCCGGCGGCCTCCCGAAGGCGGCTTAGCTCTGCCTCCTCCAGCTCCTTGCCGGGATAGAGGCCAAAGTCCTCCACCGTCTGCCGGTAGAGCCCCAGCCGGGTTCCGTCGGAAAAGGTGACCCAGTAGCGCCCCGCCCGGTCAGGGGCGTTGCGCAGCTGCTCAATCCTCATCGTTGAAATCGTCGGCGGTGACGGCTACCGCCTTGTCGGCGGGCTTGGCCGGAGCCTTGGGGGCGCCGGCGTTCAGCTTCCACAGGTTCTCCCGAACCTGTGCCTCCACCTGCTCGGCAATGTCCGGATTGTTCATCAGGTAATCCTTCACGGAATTGGCGCCCTGACCGATGCGCTCATCGCCCATGGAGAACCAGCTGCCGCTTTTCTGAATGATATCCATCTGAACCGCCAGGTCAACCAGCTCTCCCCACTTGGAGATGCCCTGGCCGTACATGATCTCAAAGACCGCTTCCCGGAAGGGAGGGGCCACCTTGTTCTTGACCACCTTCACCCGGGTCTTGTTGCCGATGACGTTGCCGCCCTCCTTGATGGCCTCGATCCGGCGCACATCCAGCCGGACGGAGGAATAGAACTTCAGGGCGTTGCCGCCGGTGGTGGTTTCGGGATTGCCGTACATGACGCCGATCTTCATACGCAGCTGGTTGATGAAAATGACCACGCAGTTGGTCTTGGCGATGGTTCCCGCCAGCTTCCGCAGAGCCTGGGACATAAGCCGGGCCTGAAGGCCCACAAAGGTATCGCCCATTTCGCCCTCGATTTCCTGCTTGGGAACCAGAGCCGCCACGGAGTCCACCACCACCGCGTCAATGGCGCCGGAGCGCACCAGGGCATCGGTAATTTCCAGCGCCTGCTCGCCGGTATCCGGCTGGGAAACCAGCAGATTGTCCGTATCCACACCCAACGCCGCGGCGTAAACCGGATCCAGAGCGTGCTCCGCGTCCACGAAGGCCACTTCGCCGCCCCGCTTCTGGGCTTCCGCCAGAATGTGCAGAGCCAGGGTGGTCTTACCGGAGGACTCGGGGCCGTAAATCTCGATGATTCTTCCCTTGGGCACACCGCCGATGCCGAGGGCGGCATCCAGCGCCAGAGAGCCTGTCGGAATGGCCTCCACATTCATCTCCGGCCGGTCGCCCAGGCGCATGACCGTGCCCTTACCGAAGCTCTTGTCGATCTGCGCCAGAGCCGTTTGCAGAGCCTTCTTCTTATCGGAAGCGGGGGTGGGGGCTTCGTAGACTGTCTTTTTTGTTGCCATAATCAATCTTCCTTCCTGCCGTACCGCGCAAGCACGGAGCGTTCTCTATCGTTATAATCCCTGGCTCGTTCCAGGATGGTATATCCGTTTTCTTCCAAAATATCACACACGTCGTCCCCCTGTCCGTCGCCGAACTCGAAGCACAAAAAGCCTCCGGGCTTCAGAGCAGCGCGGAAATTGGCGGCAATGTCCCGGTAGAAGTCCAGGCCGTCCTCCCCGCCGTACAGAGCCAGGTGAGGCTCATAATCCCGGACGCTGGGGGGAAGCTCTTCCATATCCCGGGCGCTGATATAGGGGGGATTGGAGACGATCAGATCGAATTTTCCCAGAAACGCGCTGACCGGCTTTCTGGCATCTGCCTGGACACAGCGCACCCGGCCGGTGAGCTTATTGAGGGCCGTATTTTCTTTCGCCACGGACAGGGCATCCAGGCTTACGTCCGCCAGGGTCACTCTGGCGTCCTTCACCCGGCTGGCAATGGCCAGACCGATGCAGCCGCTGCCGCAGCACAGATCCAGAATCCGGGGATCCTGGTCAAGGAACAAGCCCTGCCGGATGGCAAGCTCTGTCAGGGCGCAGGTATCGTCTCTGGGAATCAGCACCTTGGGAGAGACCAGCATGGGAAGGCCGTAGAATTCCCACTGACCCAGCACATAGGCGATAGGCTCGTCCGCCAGAAGGCGGCGAAGATTTTCTTCCACCTCCGCCACGATCTTTTCCCCGGCATACAAGTCCCGGTCGGCCAGAAACTGCGCCTGGGTCTTGCCGGAGGCCTGGCACACCAAAAGCCGTGCCAGCACGCCGGGATCCTGGGGCGGTGCCTGACGCGCCAGTGCCCGACGGGTGTCCTGATACAGATCGCCGTAGGTTTTTACCATCGATCCGCGCCCTCCTGCTCCGGCAGCACCGCCTCCACTGCGGCAATGCCCACCTCGATCATAGAGTCGTCCGGCTCGTTGGTGGTGAAATTCTGAAGCCACATACCGGGGGCGGTAAGGATCCTTGTAAAGCCGTTATCGTTCCGCCCTGCCCAGCGGTTGATCTCATAGGTGATACCCACTACCAGCGGCAGAAGCAGCAGCTTGAAGACGATCATCAGCAGCCGGTAGCCGAAACTTCCCCGAATGGTCTCCAATGCGGGCACCGCAGCCAGAAGCGCGGAGGAGGCCACGGAGAATACCAGAATGGAAATCACCATGACCACCAGCAGAAAGCTGGTACCGCACCGGGGATGAAGCCGGGTCTGAACCCGGACGTTTTCTACCGTCAGGGGCAGCCCCGCCTCGTAGCAGCGGATGGTCTTGTGCTCCGCGCCGTGGTAGGAAAACACCCGGCGCATTTCCTCCATCCGGGAAATCAGCAGCATATAGCCCAGGAAAATCACCATCCGGATAAGGCCCTCAATGAGATTTACCCCCAGGTTGCTGGTAATCCACCGGTCAAACAGGCCGCCGATGATCATGGGAAGCAGGAAAAAGAGCACAACGGACAGCCCCAGACCCATACACATGGCAATGCCCACAATGGCCTTCTGGAAGGCTTCGTTGCCCAGCTTCTTTTCCAGCCACCGATCAAACTTGGAGGGCTCCTCCTGCATTTCCTCCGGAGCCAGATCCGCCGAGCGGAGCAGCGCCTTGATGCCCACCACCTGGGCATCGAAAAAGTTGAAAATGCCCCGGATAAAGGGAAGATTTTTCCAGGATTTCGGAGGATTTTTCTTTCTGGGCATGGTCTCGATGTGAAGGCCTTCCTTGGCGCGCACCACGATGGCGTCCTTGTCCGGGCCGCGCATCATGATGCCCTCAATGAGAGCCTGACCGCCGATGGTGGTTTTGAATTTTTCCTGTGACATGGTTTCTCCTTAGTGGGCGCCGGGCAGGCGAACCGTTACCAGCGTGCCGCCGCCCTCCGCGTTTTCCAGGGTCAGGGTGCCGCCGTGCATCTCCACGATCTCGTCGCAGACCGCAAGGCCGATGCCGGTGCCCCGGACGCTGGAACTGCCCTTGTAAAATTTCTTCTTCACCAGAGGAAGCTCGTCCTCCGGGATACCCGGGCCAAAGTCCCGGATCCGGACGACCACCTGGTCGTCCTCATAGTGCATGGAGGTTTCGATCCGCTTGCCGGAACCGCCGTGCTTGGCCGCGTTATCCAGGATATTCAGGAATACCTGACGCATCCGCTGGGGATCGCAGGGAATTTCCGGGATATCCTCATCGCTTTCCTGGTAGATAAGCTCAATGCCGTCCTGGGCCAATCGGCTGCCGTACATGAACACCGTGTCCTCGTATTCCGAGCGCAAATCGGTCATTTCCACGGCCAGGGTCATCCGGCCGTCCTGCATCCGGGTAAAGTCCAGAAGATCCATGACCATTTCCGTCAGCCGCTTGGCCTCGCTGGAGATGATTTTCAGACCCTGCCGGGTGTCCGCGTCCATGTTCTCGTCGGCAAGCAGCGTCTCGCTCCAGCCGTTGATGACGGTGAGCGGCGTGCGCAGCTCATGGGAAAGCTGAGAAATAAATTCCGCCTGCATTTTCTCGTTCTGGGCGATTTTGCTGGACATTTCGTTGATGGTATCCGCAAGCGTTCCGATTTCGTCCCGATAGGGGGTCTTGATCTGAACGCCGTAGCTGCCGGCGGCGATTCTTTGGGCCTTCTCCGTGATCTCCGCCACGGGATTCATGACGGAACGCAGATAGATATTGCTGCTCACCAGCACCACCGCCATGACGATGGTCAAAACCGTAGCGCTGACCAGAGCCACCTGCAAAATCTGGGCGTCCACCTTCCGGGTGGAGGTGACGTAGCGCAGAACGCCGATGACCTGACCGTTGCTGTAGATCACGGGGCTGGACACCGCCATGACCCGCTCGCCGGTGTTCTCGTCCTTGCCCAGAAAGGGCTCGGCGGAGCGGCTTTCCACCGCCTTGGCAATTTCCGAGGTAGCCGGGCTCTTCCCTGCCCACTGGCCGTAGGAGGAGGCGATAAGATTGCCCTCCCGGCTGATGAATTGCAGCTCGATGGTGTCCTTGTCGTCAAAGGTCTGGGTGTAGGTAATGCAGGACTGGTAGTATTCGTTGTAGGTCTGGTCAATATAGGCGGCGAAAAAATCCGTGGTGGATTTGGCCCGGTGCTTCAGATCCGATTCCATATTGGAATAGTAATAGGCGGCGAAGGCGGCGGTGATTGCCATGACGCACACCAGCCCCAGAGCCACGACCACACTGGCGGTATTCCGAAGCCATCGCCTGCGCAGGCCGCCGATGTTGCCCATCGATTTGAAGTCTATCACCCTTTATGCGCCCCACTTATAGCCCAGACCCCACACGGTGGTAATGTAGGTGGGGTTGGCGGTATCGTCCTCGATCTTGATGCGCAGACGGCGGATGTTCACGTCCACGATCTTCAGCTCGCCCTCATAGTCCCGTCCCCAGACCGCGGACATGATGTCCTCCCGGGACAGGGCTCTGCCGGGGTTCTGCATAAACAGCTTCAAAATGGCATACTCCACCTGGGTCAGCCGAATCCGGTTGCCGTTTTTCTCCAGGGTGTGGTTCCGGGTGTTCATCACAAAGGGGCCCTGGGTCAGAAGCTCCGAGCTGGCGTTGGTATCCCCGCCGATCCGGCGGTAAAGCGCGTCAATCCGGGCAGTCAGCTCCGCCGGAGAGAAGGGCTTGGTCACATAGTCGTCGGCACCGGTCATGAGCCCGGTTACCTTGTCCATCTCCTGGGTACGGGCGGTAAGCATGATTACGCCCATCTGCTTGTTGGTGGCCCGAATCCGGCGGCAGACCTCGAAGCCGTCCATGTCCCCGGGAACCATGATATCCAGAATGGCCACCCCCACATCCGGGTTGGCGGCAATGGCATCCAGGGCCTGCTGACCGTCTCCGGCCTCGATCACATCATAGCCTGCCCGCTTCAGGTTGATGACCACAAAGCTGCGGATATTCAGCTCGTCTTCCATAATCAGAACTTTTTTCATATGCTACCTCTTTTCAAGTTTCATCTGTCTGCCAGTCCTGGCGGATCAGACGGAAGCCCTCGATCAGGCTGTTTTCCGTAATGCCGTACTCCGGCGCGGCCTCCTCAAGCTCAGCCGCATAGGCAACGCCCTCCGCCCGGCTCAGCACGAACCGGCCCTGGGCCACCGCCAGAGCATCCCGGTCCGTGCCGGTAAAGACATAGACCGTAAAGAGGGGCTGGGTCTTCTTGTAGGATTCGTCCCAGAGAAGGAACCGGTACTGCCCCTGACTCTGCTCCACCGTCACCCGGCTGGCCCAGACGCTGCTCAGCGGCAGATACCAGCCGCCGGGGTAATTGTGGAAGGTATAGAGCTTATCGATCTCCCAGCCGTCGGAGTCCATGGAGTACCAGCGAAGCAGGAACTTCTGATCGCCGTCCCGCCAGTTGGTCACCGCCTTCATGGAAATAAGGCTGGGCAGCTCCAGAACACCGTCGGAGTCGATGTCCTCGGCGTAGACATAGTAATTCAGGAGCGTTCCCACGCTGGTATCCGACTCGGCGGAATAGGAAATATTGGTAAATACCCCCTGACGCATGGCAAAAATATCCGTCACGATGGTATTGTCCTCGGAGGAGCTGGTGACAAACACCGCGTTGTTTCCGTCCTGAAGTCTGCCGGTGGTGATCCGGCGGATCCGGGAGGTATGCTCGGACAGCTCCGTCTCCACAGAGCGGACGATCTGCCCATTATCATAGCCGTAGAGCACGGCCATGCCCCGCTGGGTCTCCTCCTCCCCGGGGCGCAGAACCATCAGCTCGCTCCTGTCGCCGCTGAGCTGGCAGGGAAGCATTTTACTGTAGCTGTTCAGAAGCAGCAGCTCCGCGCTGCCGCTGTGGAAGCTGTACACCGCCACGTTGCGCAGCACCCGGTCGCTGACCTGGATGCCCACCACCAACTCCAATCCGGGCTGGTCGTCAAAGGCCATATATTCCACCTGGTCGAAGGCCTGGCCGTTGAAGCCGATGGTATCCAGCACCCGGCACTTTCCCGTCTCATCCTGCTGGAAAATCAGCACCTGCAAGGGCTTTTCCGTGGCACCCTTGGCAAAAACCAGGTATTCGTCCAGGCCGTCGCCGTTCAGATCCGCCGTCTGCACCGTCTGCTGATTCTCGCCGGACTGGGGAGAGGAATAGGTCATGCCGTACATGGCCGTATCAATGGCTGCCTGAAGCTCCCGGAATTCCTCGGAACGCTTGGGCAGTGCGTACATTTCCTCCACGGTCCGCAGGGCGCAGCCGGTCAGGAGCATTGCCGCCAGAGCCGCGGCAAGGAACACAAACCGCTTTTTCACGGCATCCACTCCTTTCAACATTACACTATATCACAAATTTTTCAAAAAAGGAAGCTATTTCACCACAACATTTCCGTCGCCCAGCTGCTTTTTCAGCTCCCGAAGCATGGGCTCGGCAAGCGCCGCCCGGGCACCCCGGCGGGCACCGGTGTCGGCAAAATATAGCACGACCCCGTTTTCTCCCGGGAACATATTCACAATGGCGCGAACCTTGGGATACAGCCGGCCTTCCTCCCCGGGAAGCCGGAGATAGAGGGTGCCCTTTCTGGGGGGCGCTTTGGGGGCAGGCTCCCGGTCAGGATTTTCCGCGTAATCGGAAATGGGCCGGGCCCGGTTCACCACGATCTGAGGCTCCTTGTCGTCCCGAAGAGAAAGCCTGCCGGTAATGACCACTGCGGCTCCCTCCTTCAGATAGCCGCCGTACTGGCTGAGAACGTTGGAAAAAGCCAGCATTTCCATGGCTCCGGTGTCATCCTCCACGGTCAGGTAGGCCATGACGGAATTGTTCCGGGTGGTCTTCATTTTCAGGTTCTGGACAATGCCCGCCACGCTGACGATCTGATCGTCCTCAAAATGGGCGTCCTCGTCCAGCAGACTTCCGATGCGCATGACGTGGGTATTTTTCAGGGATTCCCGGTAATCGTCCATGGGGTGGCCGGAAATATAAATGCCCATGGTCTCCTTTTCCAGAGCCAGCAGCTCCGGCTTTCGCATTTCGTTCAGCTTGGGGATGGGAATGCGGGCGGCGGCATCATTTTCCTCCAACATCCCGAACAGCCCCATCTGTCCCTCCAGATTCTTCTTCCGGGAGTCGGCAATGGCATCCATCATGCTGTCGTAAACCGCCAGCAGCTCGCTGCGGTGGTTGCCGAAGCAGTCCGCCGCGCCGCACTTGATGAAGTTTTCCACCGCCCGCTTGTTCAGCTCCCCTTCCCCCATCCGCTGGATGAAGTCTTCCAGGGACTGGAAGGGGCCGCCTTCCTCCCGCTTTTTCACCATGGTGCGGATGAGACCCCGGCCTACGTTTTTCACTGCGCCCAGGCCGAAGCGGATGGCATCGCCTTCCACGGTGAAATGATCCTCGGAATGGTTCAAATCCGGGGGCAGCACGGCAATGCCCAGCTCCTTGCACTCGGCAATGTAGCCCGCGATTTTTCCGGCGGAGTCCAGCACCGAGGTCATCAGCGCCGCCATATACTGCCGGGGATAGTGGCATTTGAGGTATGCCGTCTGATAGGACACGACAGCGTAGCACACCGCATGGGCCTTGTTGAAGGCATAGTTGGCGAAATCCACGATCTCGTCGTAAATGGACTGGGCCACCGCCTCGGAAATTCCGTGGCCGATGCAGCCGGGAATATTCTGTTCCAGGTCGCCGTAGACGAAAACCTTCCGCTCGGCCTCGATGACCTTCATTTTCTTCTTGGAAATGGCCCGGCGGATGTTATCCGCCTGCCCCATGGTATAGCCGCCCAGGCTTCGGAAAATCTCGATAACCTGCTCCTGATAGACGATGCAGCCGTAGGTGACCTTCAGAATCGGCTCCAGCATGGGGGTCTTATAGGTGACCTTCCGGGCATCCAGCTTGTTGGCGATGAATCGGGGAATGGAATCCATAGGGCCCGGCCGATACAGGGCTACGATAGCGGTGATGTCTTCAATGGAGCTGGGCTTCATGTTGACGCACACGCCGGTCATACCCGCCGACTCCAGCTGGAACACGCCCTGGGTCTTGCCCTCGGCCAGCATGGCAAAGGTCTCGGCATCGTCGTCCGGGATATTGCGCATGGCAAAATCCGGGTTGATTCTGCGAATCTGCTTTTCCGCGTCGTCAATGACCGTCAGGTTCCGCAGACCCAGAAAGTCCATTTTCAGCAGACCCAGCTCCTCGATGGTGGTCATGGTGTACTGGGTGACCACGGTCTCATCGTTGCGGGACAGGGGCACATAGGTATACACCGGGTCGGCGGTAATCACCACGCCGGCGGCGTGGGTGGAGGAATTTCGGGGCATCCCCTCCAGAGACCGGGCGGTGTCGATGAGTGTTTTCACTCTGGGGTCGCCCTCGTACATTTCTTTCAGCTTCGGGCTGGTATCCAGAGCCTCCTGCAAAGTGATATGGGGGGTGGAGGGCACCAGCTTGGCAACCACGTCCGTCTCGGCATAGGTAAAATTCAAAGCCCGGCCTACGTCCCGGATGGCGCCCCGGGCGGCCATGGTGCCGAAGGTGACGATCTGGGCCACATGGTCGGTGCCATACTTGCGCATGACGTACTCAATGACCTCCGGCCGCCGCTCCTGACAGAAATCCGTATCGAAATCCGGCATACTCACCCGTTCCGGGTTCAGAAACCGCTCGAAAATCAGGGCGTATTTCATAGGGTCTACTTCCGTGATGTGCATACAGTAGGCCGCGATGGAGCCGGCACCGGAGCCACGGCCTGGGCCGACCGGAATTCCCTGCTCCTTGGCATAGCGGATAAAATCCCAGACAATCAGGTAGTAGTTGACATAACCCATGGAGCTGATGACGCTGATCTCATATTCCAGCCGCTTCTTGTATTCCTCCGGCTCCCGGGGATACCGCTCCTGAAAGCCCTTACAGCAAAGCTCCCGGAAATAGCCCTCGTTGGTATAGCCCGCGGGCACCGGGAAGGCGGGCAGGTGGTACTCGTGGAAGGTAAATTCCAGGTTGCACCGATCGGCGATTTTTACCGTATTTTCAAAGGCCTCGTCAAGCCCCGGAAACAGGGTGCGAAGCTCTTCCTCGCTTTTGACGTAGAATTCCTGGGTCTGGAATTTCATCCGGTTCTGGTCGTCCACGGTTTTGCCCGTCTGAATGCAAAGAAGCACATCCTGCATTTTGGCGTCCTCTTTGCGCAGATAGTGGGCATCGTTGGTGACGACCATGGGAAGCCCCGTCTCCCGGGACAGCCGCTGAATGCCCTGGTTTACCGGGCGCTGCTCGTCAATGCCGTGATCCTGAAGCTCCAGGAAAAAGTTTCCCGCGCCGAAAATGTCGGAGAGTTTCAGGGCGTATTCCTTGGCCCCCTCGTAGTCCTCCCCCATCAAACGCTGGGGGATGGCACCGGCAAGGCAGGCGGACAGGGCAATCAGCCCCTCGTGGTACTGCGCGAGCAAGGCTAAGTCCACTCTGGGCTTGCCGTAAAAGCCATGGATAAAGGCCTCGGAAACCAGATAGCACAGGTTTTCATAGCCCTTCCGGTTCTCGCACAGCAGCACCAGATGATAGGGGTCGTTATCCTGACCGTGAACCCGGTCGGTCATGCCCCGGCGGGCAACGTAGACCTCGCAGCCGATGATGGGCTTGATGCCCGCGGCCTTGGCGGCTTTATAAAAATCAATGCAGCCGTACATGACCCCGTGGTCGGTGATGGCTACGGCTGTCTGCCCGATCTCCTTCACCCGATCCATCAGGCCGTCGATCCGGCAGGCACCGTCCAGCAGGCTGTACTCCGTATGCAGATGCAGGTGGACAAAACTCATGGGTTGGCCTCCTTCGCAAGAAGCGTCAGCTTTTTCATCCGGTTGTTCATGGCGGGCTTGGTAATGGGCGGCTCCATCATGGCCGCCAGCTCCGAAAGGGACGCGGAGGGGTTTTCCTCCCGGGCAGCAGCCGCCTGGCGCAGCTTCTCCGGCAGACTGTCCAAGAGACCCCGCTCCCTCAGCTGCCGGATCACCCCCAGCTGCTCCTGGGCGGCTTCCACCACCTTGGAGGTGTTGGCATCGTCGCAGTTGCAGCGGCGGTTGACTTTGTTGTTCAGCTCCTTTTCCAGTCTGGCCTCCATAATGCCCATGGCCGCCACCGGAGCCCCCAGACAGGTGAGAAAATCGGAAATCTGTTCGCTTTGCTTCAGATATAACACCTGGGCGCCGCCCCGGCGGGCAGTTTTGGGAGGAAAATCCATGACCTCCCGAATCAGCAGCTCCGTCTCCCGAGCCACGGCCTGATGGGTCGTCGCCAGCTCCATATGGTAGCCCTTCCCCGGGTCGGTAACGCTGCCACCGGCAAGAAAGGCTCCCCGAAGGAAGGACACCTTGCAGCATTCCTCCTCCACAATCGGGTAATTCACATGCAGAGCCAGGGTATCCCCCTTGGAAAAGCCGAAGGCCTCCATGACGGTTGAGAGCTTTCCCTCGTCCCGGATCCGGAACACCAGCTTTCCGGGGGCTGCCAGGCTGGGATAGCTGTCAAAGTCCAGGTCAAAGGCTCGCTTGAACAGCTTGGGCAGCACATGGGCAAACTCCCGGCTTTCCGTGACGATTTTAATGCCGTCGTCCTGGAAGCTGTTGCAGTACAGCAGAATTCCGAAGCACTGGGCCAGGGCGCAGCAGGGCTTCGTGGGCAGCACCCGGCAGATTTCCGCCCGAGCCGCGGAGGAAAAAGACAAATTCATATTGGGTTCCCCTGTATCTTTATGGGTTCCAGATCCGAATCTCCGGTTCCAGGCGAATGCCGGAAGTTTCATAGACCCGGTCGGACACGGTCTGGAGCAACTGTTTCATCTCGTCAGCGGTGGCTCCGCCCAGATTTACGGCAAAGCCCGCGTGCTTTTCGGAAATGCCGGCGTTTCCCAGCCGGAAGCCCTTCAGTCCCGCTTCCTCAATGAGGGCGGCGGCATAACCGCCCGCGGGGCGCTTGAAGGCAGAGCCAGCCGAGGGCAAATCCAAGGGCTGGGAAGCGGTGCGCTTACTGATGAGCTCCTTCATTTTGCCCCGGATGGTTTCCGGCTCTGCCGGGGTCAGGGCAAATTCCGCGCTGAGCACAATGTCTCCTGTTTCCTCCAGGACGCTGTGCCGGTAGGAAAAGCCCATTTCTTCGGCGGTGAGAACCCGCCGCTGACCCTGGCGGTTCATGACCTCCACCTGTTTGCAGACCTGGCAGATTTCCCCGCCGTAGGCTCCGGCGTTCATATAGACCCCGCCGCCAACGGTGCCGGGAATGCCATGGGCGAATTCCAGGCCGGAAAGACCCAGGTTTGCCGCAACCACCGCCGCCCGGCTCATGGTCACCCCGGCCATTACCCGAAGCCGGTTTCCGGGCAGGGGCTCGATTCCCTCCAGGCAGTCCTTCAGGCAGACCACCAGCCCCCGAACTCCCTCGTCCGGGGCCAGTACGTTGGTTCCTGCGCCCAGAATAGTAAAGCTTCCGTCCAATAAAACGGACACTTTCAAAATTTTCGCCAGTTCCTCGATATTTTTGGGAAAGGCCATGACCTCCGCCCCGCCGCCAATGCGCAAAGAGGTGTGCTTTGCCAGAGGTTCGTCGAACTTTAGCTCCACATCCGGGAGTAAGGCAGCAATTTTTTCCTGAAAATCCGTCAATTCCGTCATAAACGCCTCCGGGTGTATAGTTGGATACAGTATAGCATATTCCCGGAGATTATGCAATTATGCGATTGTGAATTTTGTGTAAGCGGGGTTTGGCGCGCAAAAAAGCTGCCCGGCCTTAGGCCGGGCAGCTGGGAATGTAAGAACTCAGGCTTCCAGGTTGATGCCGGTGTCCTTGGAGAACAGATGGCATACATGGCCGGGGAAGGTGTAGTGAACGGTGCTACCGTTGGACAGAGCGGCAACCTCGGCACCGGTCATGTTCATGGTAGAAACAACCATGACCACGTCACGACCCATGGAGGTCACATGCAGGTGGACGGAGGAGCCCATCAGCTCGGACACGTCAACCTTGCCCTCGATACCGGCGGGCTCCAGGGAGATGTGCTCGGGACGGACGCCCAGAACCACATCCTGCTCGGCCACGTTGTTGGCAGCCAGCTTAGCCTGCTTGTCGTCGGACAGGACGATGGACTGGTTGTCCAGCTTCACGACGTACTTGCCGTTCTCCTTAACCAGCTTGGCGTTCTCGAACAGGTTCATCTGAGGAGTGCCGATGAAGGTAGCGACGAACAGGTTGTAAGGATGATTGAAGACCTCCTGGGGAGTGCCGATCTGCTGGATGAAGCCATCCTTCATGATGACGATCCGGTCGCCCAGGGTCATAGCCTCGGTCTGGTCGTGGGTAACGTAAATGAAGGTGGTGTTGATGCGCTGACGCAGCTTGATGATCTCGGCACGCATCTGGTTACGGAGCTTAGCGTCCAGGTTGGACAAAGGCTCGTCCATCAGCAGAACCTTGGGCTCACGGACGATGGCACGGCCGATGGCCACACGCTGACGCTGACCGCCGGACAGAGCCTTGGGCTTACGGCCCAGGTACTGGGTGATGTCCAGGATCTCAGCGGCTTCCTTAACCTTCTTATCGATCTCGTCCTTGGGCATCTTGCGCAGCTTCAGGGCGAAGGCGATGTTATCATAAACGGTCATGTGGGGATACAGGGCGTAGTTCTGGAAGACCATGGCAATATCACGGTCCTTGGGAGCCACATCGTTGACCAGCTTGTCGCCGATGTACAGCTCGCCGCCGGAAATCTCTTCCAGACCGGCGACCATCCGCAGAGTGGTGGACTTACCACAGCCGGAGGGGCCGACCAGAACGATGAATTCCTTGTCGGCGATGTCCAGGTTGAACTCCTGAACGGCCACAACGCCCTCATCGGTGATCTGCAGATTGTGCTTCTTTTCGGGCTCGCCCTTCTTCTTTTTCTTCTTGGCATCGTCGCCGTTGAAGGGATAGACCTTTTTGATGTTCTTCAGGGTTAAACTTGCCATACTTTCTTGACTCTAGACGCGCCTACCATTTTCGCGCGCGCCCTCGCTGCCGGAAAGCAAAATTCCGGAAGCACTACGACAGGTCTCCACACTGCCGCACCGTAAGTCAGACGGATTTATCCTCCTTAAATTTAGCGAAACACGCCTAGAATAGTGGAGTAGACGCACTTCACCGGGATACTGAAATAATACCATAATTCGCCTTTTCTGGCAATCGGGGATAATGACGGTTTTTCCGTGCCGTTTTTAGGCATTCTGACAAGAATTCACGTTTTCCGTCAAAAATGACAGACAGCCGTCATTTGCCTCTTGACAGGTTTCGTTATTTCCTATAAACTAGTGGTGTTTTAGGGATTGTGCTTTTGTATAATTTCCACAACGCACAGCTGTCCACGCAGGAAAGACATTTCAGCTGTGATTATCGGAAGAAAGGAGGAAACACAAACATGAACAAAGAAAATCCCAATTACCGCGCCTATATCCGCATTCTGGAGGAGGAGCTGGTGCCTGCCATGGGCTGCACCGAGCCCATCGCCCTGGCCTACTGCGCGGCGAAGGCCCGGGAGGTCCTGGGCGAGATGCCCGATCGGGTGGCCATCGGTGCCAGCGGCAGCATCATCAAGAACGTGAAAAGCGTGATTGTTCCCAATACCAACCACATGAAGGGCATTCCCGCGGCGGCGGTAGCCGGAATCGTGGGCGGCGACCCATCCCGGGAGCTGGAGGTCATTGCGGACGTGCCCCCGGAGAAAATCGCCCAGATGCGCACCTATCTGGAGAGCACTCCCATTACCGTGGAGCACATCGACAACGGTCTGACCTTTGAGATCGTGGTCACTGTTTTCCATGGGCAGGACAGCGCCAGCGTCCGGATCGTCAACTATCACACGAATATCGTCCACATCGAGCGCAACGGCCAGGTGCTTCTGGATACGCCTGTGGAGGGCGAGAGCGAGGCCGGTCTTACCGACCGCTCCTGCCTGAATCTGCGGGACATTCTGGACTTCGCGGAAACCGTGGACATCGCCGACGTGAAGGACGTTCTGGATCGGCAGATCGAGTACAACAGCGCCATCGCCAAGGAAGGTCTTCGGGGGAACTACGGCTCCAACATCGGCAGCGTCCTGCTGCAAACCTACGGCGAGGGCAGCGTCATGATTCGGGCCAAGGCCATGGCAGCGGCCGGTTCCGACGCCCGGATGAACGGCTGTGAAATGCCTGTGGTCATCAACTCCGGCAGCGGCAATCAGGGCATGACCACTTCCCTGCCCGTTATCGAGTACGCCAAGGAACTGAAGGTCAGCGACGAGAAGCTCTACCGGGCTCTGTGTCTGTCCAACCTGACCACCATCCACCAGAAAACCAGCATCGGACGGCTCTCCGCCTTCTGCGGCGCGGTCAGTGCCGGAGCCGGAGCGGGAGCGGGCATTGCCTACCTGCTGGGCTCTGATCTGGACGGCATTTCCCACACCGTTGCCAACGCCATCGCCACCACCGGCGGCATTGTCTGCGACGGTGCCAAGGCCTCCTGCGCCTCCAAAATCGCCACGGCTGTGGAGGCGGGCATCCTGGGCTACAACATGCACATCCAGGATCAGGATTTCCAGCCTGACGACGGTCTGGTAGGAGATACTCCCGAGGACACCATTTCCAACATCGGCCGTCTGGGCAAGGAAGGCATGAAGAGCACCAACGAAGAGATCATCAAAATCATGGTCGGCAATTGAGCCGCCCTGCATCTAAAAAAGTAAGGTATTGCCGGGCAACCCGGCAGAGAGGAGAAAACCCCTATGAAAAAGCTGTTTTCCAGTCTCCCCGCAAAGCTGCTGCTTGGTATCATTGTCGGTATCATCGTCGGCCTGATCGTTCCCGAATCCGTGATGACGGTGCTGGTGCCCGTCAAGAACATCATGGGTCAGCTCATCAACTTCATCGTTCCCCTGATCGTCATCGGCTTTATCGCTCCGTCCATCACCAAGCTGGGCAGCAACGCCTCCCGTCTTCTGGGCGTGGCACTGCTCATTGCCTACGTTTCTTCCGTGCTGGCAGCCCTGCTGTCCACGGTGGCCGGCTATGTGCTCATCCCCATCATGCACAATGCCAACGCCGCCGCTGACCTGCGTGCCCTGCCCGAGGACGTGTTCGGCCTCCAGATCCCTCAGATCATGCCCGTCATGTCCGCTCTGGTCTTCGCCGTGCTCATGGGTCTTGCCGCCGTGTGGACGAAGGCCGAAACCACCACCAAGATTCTGGACGAGTTCCAGAAGATCGTGCTGGATCTGGTTTCCAAAATCGTCATTCCCATCCTGCCCTTCTTCATCGCCTGCACCTTCGCGTGCCTGGCCTACGAGGGCACCATCACCCGGCAGCTGCCCATCTTCCTGAAGGCAGTCGTCATCGTGCTGGTGGGTCACTTCATCTGGATGGCGGTGCTGTACAGCGTCGCCGGTGCCTACTCCAAGCGCAGCCCCATTGAGGTCTTCAAGCACTACGGCCCGGCTTACCTGACCGCCGTGGGCACCATGTCCTCCGCCGCTACTCTGTCCGTGGCTCTGCAGTGCGCCCGGAAGTCCAAGGTTCTCCGCCGGGATATGGTGGACTTCGGCATTCCCCTGTTTGCCAACGTGCACCTGTGCGGCTCCGTCCTCACCGAGACCTTCTTCGTCATGATCGTCTCTCTGATTCTCTACGGTCAGCTGCCCACCGTGGGCACCATGATTCTGTTCTGCGTACTGCTGGGCATCTTCGCCATCGGCGCCCCCGGCGTTCCCGGCGGCACGGTCATGGCCTCTCTGGGTATCGTCACCAGCGTTCTGGGCTTCGGCCCCGAAGGCACTGCCCTGCTTCTGGCTATCTTCGCCATTCAGGACTCCTTCGGCACTGCCTGCAACGTCACCGGCGACGGCGCTCTGACTCTGATCCTCACCGGCTACTGCGAGAAGCACGGTCTGGAAGAGCAGAAGAACATCGGCGTAGACCTGTAAGAAAAGCAGAAATTCTGAAAATCTCCAAGGGGGCTGAGGGCGGTATCCGCTCTCAGCCCTTTGGCGTTTTCCAAAAATCGGCTCGATTCTCTGGTGCGCCGACATTTGTGCTTGCAGAAAAAACAAATTAAAAATTTTGTTTTTCTGCTATTGACATCTCGGTCTTTTTGGGATAGGATAGGGGCAATCGAATAAAAAAGCGATGACGAAGACGGATTGGAAGCTTCGCCTGATAGAGAGCCGGGGACGGTGGAAGCCTGGCAGGAGACCTTCCGGCAATCCCATCCCTTCCGAGCTGAAGCACCCCAAAGCATATTTGCCGGTAGGGGCTTCCGCGCAGGCTGCGTAAGTGCCTAGGGCTTGCTGGAGCCCGAAGAGGGGCGCATTGGAAATGCGCAATTTGAGTGGTACCGCGGGTATTGTATTTACAAGGCTCGTCTCAAGAAATCTTGAGACGAGCCTTTATTTTTTTGCGGAAATGAGGAAACAAAGATGAAACTTGATAAAAAAGATCTGTTCGTAGTCAGCGTCATGCTGTTTGCCCTGTTCTTTGGCGCGGGCAACCTGATTTTCCCGCCCTTTCTGGGGCAGAACGCCGGAGACCAGACCCTTCCCGCCATGCTGGGCTTTCTGGCTACGGCGGTGATTCTGCCGGTGCTGGGGGTTGTGGTAGTCGCCCGGTTTGACGGCCTGGAAAAGCTGGGTCAGCAGGTGGGTCGGCGGTTTGCCCTGGTATTCACGGTGCTCATTTATCTGTCCATCGGCCCGGGGCTGGGCATTCCCAGAGCGGCCTCCGTGCCCTTTGAGATGGCGGTGGCTCCCTACCTGCCCGCCGGAGCCAGTACCGGCCTTTGGATGGCGGTTTATTCCCTGCTGTTCTTCCTTGTGGCCCTGTGGCTGTGCCTGAATCCCGGAAAACTGGTAGATCGGATTGGCAGGATTCTGACCCCCACCCTTCTGACCCTGCTGACGCTGCTCTTCGTGTGCTTTCTGTTCCGGGGACAGGTTCAGGTCGCTCCCGCCCAGGAAAGCTACGGCAGTGCCCCCCTGCTCAAGGGCTTTTCCGAGGGCTACAACACCATGGACACCATCGCCGCTCTGAACTTCGGTCTTGTCATCTCCACCACCCTGGGCACCTTCGGCCTGACGGAAAAGAAGGACACAATGCGCTACACCGTATTGGCCGGTGTTCTGGCCGGCTCCATCCTGGCTCTGGTCTACGCCATGCTGTCTTACATGGGGATGTGCAGCTCCGGGGTCTACGACATTCAGGAAAACGGAGCCTGGACTCTGCGGTGCATCGTCTACCAGGTCTTCGGTGCTCCCGGTGCGGTGCTGCTGGCGGCTATCTTCACCCTGGCGTGTCTGACCACCTGCGTAGGGCTCATCAACTCCATTTCCCAGTATTTTTCCACCCTTTTCCGGCAGGTTTCCTACAAAAAGTGGGTGTATCTCATTACCTTTTTCTCTTTCCTCGTGTGCAATCTGGGGCTGAGCATGATCCTGAGCATTTCCATTCCCGTGCTCAATGCCGTCTATCCCGTGGCCATTGTGCTGATTCTGCTGGGACTGAGCCACGGGCTCTGGAAGGACAATCCCTATGTCTATCCCATGACCGTGTCCGGCACCGGGGTTCTCAGCGTACTTTACGCCCTGGATGAGGCGGGGCTGCCCCTGGGGGTTATGAGCGGACTGCTTCATAAGCTGCCTCTGTACGGTCTGGGCTTCGGCTGGGTCTGGACCGCCGCCGGAATGCTGGTGCTGGCACTTCTGGCAGGTGTTCTTTCCAAGGAGAAGTGCGCGCTTGCGAATCGGTGATTACGCACCGTTCAAGGCCTTGGGGCCGATTGCGCACATCGTCCCGTCAAAATCCGGGCTTTCCAGGAAAGGTTCGATGTGGGCATCGAGCCCTACGAATCAGATGCAAATTGCCCCGGCGGCGCAATTGCGCCGCCGGGGCTGAGATTGTCAAAAAACCATGTCATTGCGAGCCAGTGCTCACACTGGCGTGGCAATCCCCCTGATATTCAAATATTTTCAATCCGAAACCAGCAGCTTTTACGTTCAACCGGGGGATTCCCACACCAGTCTGCGGACTGGTTCGGAATGACACCGTATCTTTCGGACTTTTTTGACACGCTGTGCCCCGGCGGTGCGATTGCGCCGCCGGGGCTTCCTGATTTTTACTTAACAAGATAACCGGTTTCTGTGGCCTCCAGGGACATACCGTAGAACGCCGTCATGGCCTTCACCAAATCCAGGGCGTCCGACACCGCCCCGGTCTCGTAGCAGGAGTGCATAGCCAGCTGGGGCAGTCCGATGTCCGCCGTGGGAATGCTCACATGACCCAGAGAAATCCGACCCAGGGTGGAGCCGCCGGGGATATCCGCCCGGTTGCAGTAGGTCTGAACCTTGACCTGAGCCTTTCGGCAAACCCTCCGGAACAAGGCGGCGGAAACCCCGTCGGTGCAGTAGCTCAGAGCCGCGTTGTACTTGAGCACAATGCCCTCCCCCATCACCGGGGCGTTGGTCGGGTCTGCCAATTCCGGGTGGTTGGGATGGACGGCGTGCGCGTTGTCCGCGGAAATCAGGAAGGACTGAGCAAGAAGCCGATTCAGATCCCAATCCATACTCCGGCAGATTCTGCCCAGGGTGTCCTCCAGGAAAGTGGAGCCTGCCCCCTGGACGGAGCCGGAGCCTACCTCCTCGCTGTCAAATACGCACAGCACCGGAATTTGGGCCGGGTCAAAGTCCGCATTCAGGAAGCCCTGGGTGCAGCCCCAGGCGCATTCCAGATCGTCCAGAGCCGCGGAGGACAGGTATTCCTCCCCCACCCCCCAGACGGAAGCCTTCTGCCGGACGTACAGGTACAGGTCATGACCCAGAATTTTTCCTCCGGCCTGTTCCTCCAGAAGCGTCTGGAGCTTTCCGGCGTTCTCCTTGCCGCCGGTGAGGGGCAGGGTGTCCACCGCCGGATTCCACTTGTAGCCGTCGTTGACCTGGCGGTTCATATGAATGGCCACGTTGGGAATCAGCAGCAAGTCCCGGTCGATGTCCACCAGCCTGGTTTCGATGCCGCTGTCCGTCTCCACCGCCACCCGGCCGGCAACGGACAGAGGCCGATCCAGCCAGGTGAAGAGCAGCTGACCGCCGTAACGCTCCACCGCCATCCGGTTGTAGGTGCCGGTGAGCTCAAAATTCTCCTTGACCTTGAAGCAGGGACGGTCGGCGTGGCTGGCGCTCATCAGGAAGCCTCTGGGGTCTTCCTCCGGAATCCGGAAGGCGATCAGCGCGGAACCGCCCCGATCCACATAGTACTTCCCTCCACTCCGGAGCTGCCAGTTCCGGTACTCGGGAAGGCTCTCATAGCCAGCCGCTTCCAGCTGCTCCCGCAGCCGGGCCTGGGCATGGTAAACGCTGTGGGACGCGTCCAGAAACGCGCACAAATCATTGATCCGATTTTCCATTCGGGTCCTCCTTTGCTCTTTTCCGGTCAATACCGGCTTTTTTCTTATTTTACACCAGAAAGGCTCCCCCGTCAACCGGAGAGATTTGACCCGAAAACCGACATTATTTGACCGTTTTGTATCTTTTTCAATCTTATCTGTACCGATTTGTCGAATTGTGACGAACGATTGTTCCAGATTTGTCTTGCAAAATGAAATCAGCCATGCTATCCTTTAGTTGTCGCACACGGGAAGAACACCGTGTTCTGGGGAGAATTCTACATGATGAGGAGAGGAAAGTATGGAAAAAACAACTACGGTATTCATTGCCGACAGCGCCGAAGACTTCACCTCCGGGCTGAGTGCCGCCCTGCAGCGTGCCAACGGCTTTCATGTTTTGGGGACTGCCGGCGACGGGGAGCTGGCCATCCGCATGATTGAAGAGAAAAAGCCGGACATTCTGATACTGGATCTGATGCTCCCGAAGAAGGACGGAATCGCCGTCCTGAAGGCCATTTCTGCCATGGAGCGCAAGCCCATCGTGCTGGCCACCTCCGTATTCATCACGGAGTACGTCTCAAATGCCGCCGCGAACCTGGGCGTCCGCTATCTGATGCTCAAACCCTGCGATATGGGGCTTCTGGTGGAGCGGCTGGAGGAAATCCGGGCTGGGGAGAGCCTGCGGTTTCCTGCCTCCCGCCGTCCGGACAAGAACAGCATCGAGACCATGGTCACAAACATCATCCATGAGATTGGCGTTCCCGCCCACATCAAGGGCTACCAGTATCTGAGGGAAGCCATCATCATTGCGGTGAACGACATGGATGTGATCAACGCCATCACCAAGGTGCTCTACCCTCAGGTTGCAAAGGCCTTCGGCACCACGCCAAGCCGGGTAGAGCGAGCCATCCGCCACGCCATCGAGGTTGCCTGGGACAGAGGGGATCTTGACACCTTGCAGCGCTTCTTCGGCTACACCGTATCGAACACCAAGGGCAAGCCCACCAACTCCGAGTTCATCGCCCTGATTGCCGACAAGCTCCAATTGCAGCTGAAAAGCGCCGAGGCCGCCCAGTATTGACCCGAAATACCCAAAAAATCACAGCCACAAGGAAAAAGTGGCTGTGATTTTTTTGCATATTTCAACTGAGTTTTGATTTTACAGATTTTGGTCTGTCAACCATAAAAGAAAGCTTCTGGCAAGGTCTAATTTCTTCCCGTTCATGCCCCGAAGCAGCTGGGCAACGTCCTGCCAGGCCTCGTTTTCGCAGCGGATGCTCCCCGCCAGAAAGGCGTCCGGCGTGGTGTCCAGGGCCAGAGCCAGACGCATAACCACCTCCAGAGAAGGAATGGAAGTGGCCCGCTCAATGCAGGAAAGATACTTGTCGTTGATTCCCGCCTTTTCGCAGACCTCCGTCTGCTTCAAGCCCAGCTCTTTCCGCCGGGCGGCAATGCGCTTTCCGATCTGCGAATAATCCAGTTCCATACAATCGCCTCCTGCCTGTCATTGTACAAGTTATCCAAGAACAGAAGAACAATTTATAAGTGGAATATTCAACTTGACAGTAGAATATTTTGGAATTATAATGGATTTATCCGCTTGAGGATAGAATGAAAGAAAGGACGGAAAGGAAATGAAGAAACATCCAAAATTTGACGAACTAGAACACCTTTTCGATGGCAAGGCGGAATTCACATTGCCAGAAGAAGAATACAAGAGGCTAACTGGGGCCTCACTTCCACAGAACAAAAAGTATCTCATCAACCAGTCCGCTTTTTCCAAATGGCTGCAAGAAAGAGGATGGTCTATCGTGGACGTTGAAGAGCCCACAGTTGAAAGAACCGTTCATGTTAAAAGGCGGAGTACTTAACACTAACAAACGGCCATCACCGAATATCTGTCAATGTATAACACTAAAAATCCAAAAGGAGAGATAAATGTATGAACCCGTTAAAGTCCAATAATATTGTCGCGAAAATTTTGCAGGTATATGCCTATGTGAATGCTGCGTCCGGCCTGCTCCTTGCGCTGGCATTGAATAAAGAATTGGGTGCGTTGCTGGCATGGATTATGTTTGCGCTTACCCTGGTCGCAAGCTTTTTCATCTTCGCACTGGGTGAAATCATTGACTTGCTGCAAAACCTGAAAGAGAACACTAACGGTGGGCGGGCAGTCAGTGACGAGCTCCCGGAGCTGTAAGGAGACTGGAATATGAGCGAACGATACAGCAAGGTCTTTTCCCTGTCGGAAAACCTCTACGCGGAGGGCGCGCCGGTGATAATTGCGGCGGGGGCACTGCTCAAGGACAACCAGACCGGGCGGGTGGTTGCCCAGCTGAAGCTGCGCAATATCAGCCCCAAAACCATTAAGGCGGTTACAGTTCGCCTGTTTCCTATGAACACGGCTGGCCAGCCCTTGGGGGATGTCGTCCGCTACGAGTACCTGGACTTGAGCAGCAACCGGGATGCAGATTTTGGCAGCAAATCCGCCATTCCCATGCCGGATAAGACGACCCGCTCCTTTAGCATAAGAGTGGCGGAAGTGATCTTTGCGGATAATTCTGCCTGGAGCGACAGCAATGTTGTTTGGGAACCTCTGAAAAAGCCGGAAGCCCTGGGTCCCCGGCTGGACAGCGAAATGGTCAAGCAGTTCCAGATCGAATATGGAAGCAGAGCGAAAAATTTCCTCCTGGAGCAGAAAGACCTGTGGCATTGCGTCTGCGGGGCAGTAAACCGCCAAGGGGAAACAGTGTGCCACTCCTGCCGGAAGTCCATTTATGACTTGAGAAACATTGACTTGGATGCTTTGGAAGAACGCAAGAAGCGACGGGTTGCCGGAGAACAGGAACAGGCAGCGAGAGAGGCCGCGGCGGCACGGGAGAATGCAAAAAGAATAAAGAAGATTGTATTTCCTATAGCGGCAATTGTGGTTGTGTTTCTTCTCCTGCTGAATCCTGTTATCATTCCGAACGTAAAGTATTGGAATGCGGAAATGCTGTCAAATCGTGGGGAGGCGGCTAAAGCCGCAATTGCTTTCGGTAAATTAGGTTCTTTCCGGGACTCCAGACAGAGGAGCCTTGCACAGTGGGAACGTGTTGCCAAACGAAAAACCATTGACGTAGGCAATGGCTATGCTATAGGCCTGAAGACTGACGGTACCGTGGTGTGGGCTGGCGAGAAAAGAGACGGGCGATGTGATGTATCCGGCTGGACAGACATAGTGGCAATTGCTACGGGCGGTAATCATACCGTAGGTCTGAAAGCGGACGGCACAGTAGTAGCAACCGGCAGAAACAGTTATGATCAATGCGATGTATCGTACTGGACAGACATTGTGGCGATTACCGCCGGCGATAATTACACCATAGGCTTGAAAGCGGATGGCACAGTGGTAGCGGTTGGAGGTGATTACGAGATTCCGTACGGTGTACTAGACTGGACGGATATTGTAGCAATTGATGCAGATAGCAGTCGTGCTGTAGGTCTGAAAACTGATGGTACGGTGGTGCTAGCTGGTCACAATTTCTACGATGACTACCAACCTTATGTATCAGGATGGACGGATATTGTGGACATTGCCGCGGGCTATCATATCACTGTAGGCCTGAAAGCGGATGGTACTGTGGTGACGGCTAGAAGTAGTGACGAAATTCAATGCGATGTGTCGGACTGGACAGATATTGTGTCTGTTGATTCTGACTATGAACATGTGGTAGGATTAAAGGCAGATGGCACTGTGATAGTGGCTGGTGATGATGGTGATTTTTGGTATGAATACAATAATGCATCGGATTTGACGGACATTGTAGCGATTGCCACACATGGTTCAGGTACTATAGGTCTGAAAGCGGATGGTACTGTGGTAGACGATGGACATTATTATGATCTATCGCTCTGGAAGGATATAAAGTTACCGGAAAAGGCAAAAAGCGTTCTGAAATAAATACGTTTCCAATATGATGCCCCCAGGGGCCGGTGCGGCTCTCTGGGGGCGTTTTCTGTCTGAATGACAGGAATTATTCGGTTGAATGGAAAATGGGAAGGACGAAGTTCCAAAGCCTTCCCCTCCGGGGAAGGTGGCTCGCGCGTCTCACGCAAGCGCGAGACGGATGAGGGCTGTCTGCACTATGTTTTCCCTCATCCGCCCGCTGCGGCGGGCACCTTTACACTATTGTGCAATTGCCACCGGCAATTGTTGAATTTTAATTCGCTGCGCGGAGCACCATCCTTGGTCAGCAAGGGGAGCCTTTGGAGAACGGATTGCCACACCAGTGTGCGCACTGGTTCGCAATGACATCTTCTATGGTAATTGCGCAGCAGAAACGACACCGAGCGGTGCCCAAAGGGCTTACGATTTCAGGCCAGCCGTGCACGCATTGGCTGCCGCGGCTCGCGGCTTATTCCACGTCGCACTGGCCGTAGCCGTCGCTGCCGGTGACCACGATGGTGCCGTCGGAGCGCATACCCACGGTATGGAACCGACCGGCACTGACGGCTACGATGTCCGTCCAGCCGCCTACATTGCACTGACCCATGCCGTTATCTCCGGCGGCAATGACCGTGCCGTCGGCGCGCAGACCAACCAGGTGATTGCTTCCCGCGGCAATGGCGGTAATGTTCTCCCACTCATCCACATCCGCCCGGCCGGAGAAGCTGTCTCCCTTGGCCGTGACGGTACCGTCAGAGCGCAGACCCGCCACAAAGTGATTGCCCGCGCTGATGGCGGTGATGTCCCGCCAGGTGGAGACCTTGGCCTGCTTGGTGTAGGGGTTGCCGGAGCAGACCACCGTGCCGTCCTTCTTCAGACCGTAGAGGTTGCATTCCCCCACTGCCACCTGCTTTACCTCCGTCCAGTGGGAAATGTCGCACTGGTGATACTGGTTGCTCCCCGCGGCCACCACCGTGCCCGCGGCGGTGACGGCGGCAATGTTCTTCTCCCCGGCGGCCACGTCCACAATGTCCGACCAGCCGGAGATCACGCCGTAATTATATTTGTAGGTATTGTCCCCGGCCAGCACCACCTTGCCGTTTTTCCGGATGCCAACGGTGAGATTCCAGGCGGCAACTTTCGTCACATTGTGCCACTTTTCCGCCCCGGAATAAGCCCCCACCTTGCCCACGGCGTTCACCGTGCCGTCGGAAGAAATCCAGACGTTGTGAAATTCGCCCGCAGCCAGACGGTCAGCCGGGTTCGGCGTTTCCTCCGGCTCCGTTTCGGCGGGCTGAGTCGCCTCCGGAACAGTCTCCACCGGAGGCTCCGTTTCCATGGGTGCAGTAGTTTCCGGGACAGTTTCCGCCTGGGGGAACTCCGTGGGGTCAACGTAGTCCACTGCCGGAGGCTCCGTCTCCCGAGCCGCCGTAGCTTCCGTGGTAGGCACGGTCTCTAGGACAGTGGTTTCCGGCACGGCAGTTTCCGTTTCCATCTGGGCGGCGGCGGGCAGAACGCAGACATTCAGCAGCATTGCCAGCAGGCACACCAGGGTGATTTTCTTTCTGAGCATGGGTAACGACCTTCTTTTTACCGTTTTGTTTCTTTTGTTTCCGTACTGTAACTTATTGTAAATAATTACACATTTTTACAACATTCTGTAATAAGTATACCGCATTCCGTCAAAAAGTCAATCATTTTTGACAAAGAAAGCAGGGGACGATGTCCCATCGTCCCCTGCAAATTCTCAATTGGTTCTCTGGTATTGGAAGCGGATCGCCGCATCAGTGACATACTACATTCCAAGATAGGCATCTCTGCGCATGACCGCCGGGGCGCACTTACGGCAGTAGAAGCTCTCCCCTACCAGGCTACTTTCCGACTGATCGCCGCACCGGGCGCAGCCGGGAATCCGGGTGATTTTATAGTCAAAAATCCAGTAACCGGAGCCTGCGCTGGTAATGCTGGCCCAGGTGTGCTCGTCGTTGACGTGGGCGGGCACCCGGACGTAATTGTAGATATTGGAGTCCCGAACCCGGACGTTTCCGTCCTCGGTGATCTCCTGAAGGGCGATGTAGTGGCCGCCACGGGTCCAGTAGCCCTTATGCTGGATGGATACCACCAGATAATGATTCTCCAGGCCTTCCCAGGCCTTGGCAGGCTCATAGGTCTTCTCCACCAGGTAGAAGTCCATCACCGGCGGCTCCTTGACGAAAATCATGCCGTCGGTGCCGTTGCGGTGGCTGTAGCCGCCATACCGGCGGCACATCTCCGGCGGGGTCAGCAGCTCATCGGACAGATAGGAGGCAACCATGGCCATGGTGGTAATGCCGCAGCCGTTGGTGCGCAGCTGAAAGCCGCCGAACATGACCCCGGGATAGTCCTGCTGCAAATACAGGGGGATTTCCGGGAACCGCTCATGGGCAATGTCGGGATACAGAAGGTCAGAGGTGGAAACCGCCGTCTTTCCTTCCGGCAGGGCAATCTGGTCATAGGCAAATTCCACGGGGTAGGCCGTCCGGGCCTGCTCCAGCAGGTCTGCCTCCTGGGAGGCAAGAGACTCGTCCGCCGCTGCTACCGCCGCTTCATCCAGGCGTCCGGAAAAATAGAGAATATGTACGCCATTGTCATCGGTAATGGCCGTGGTGTCGCCGCTCTTGCGCTCCGGATCGAAGCACCAGGCATCCAATTCGGCAGGAAGCTCCCCCTTCTTCACCCGGCTGTAGCCGCCGCCGTCCAGGGCAGAGGCCTCGTCCTGAGAGTAGAGGTGCGCCAGGTCCTTGAAGGCAGCCTCGGACTTCTGCTCCGTCTGGGTCAGGGGCTGCAAGCGGGTCTTGGCCTCCTTCCGGAACTCGTTGAGGGCCTCCTCGGCGGTTTTATCCTCGGTTTTCAGGAGAATGTAGCGGATGTTCACCAGGTAATCGCCGTCGGTGCTTTCCGTATACTCCAGTTCCGGCTGGGACAGGTCATAGGTCAGAGTGGTGAAGTACATATAGGAGCGGTTCAGAAGCTGAGCCATGTCGGTCAGAGCCGCCTGGGTGGTGCCGAAGGCGTCCTGAGCCATGGCCGCCGTGTCCCCAAAGCCCTTCTCCCCTGCCAGGGCTTTCAGGGTGTCCGGCAGGGAATCCAGATAGGCCTGGTGCATGGTGTTGGGGCTGTAAAAACGGTTATAGCCGTAGAGGAATTTGGTGGCCGGCATTCCGTCCATGTAGGTGGCGTATTTTTCCGGGTCGGGCTGATACTCCGGCTCCAGATTCAGGGGAACCTCCAGGCTCTGCTGATTCAGAGCGGCGGCGGTATGCCAAGCATTCAAAGCCTGCCGGAGAAAATACTGCTGCCAGGAGCCGACAGTGCTGTCCGCCTCACAGGGCTGGCTGTCCAACGGCGCGTCAAAATCCGGTGCCGGGGTTTTCCCGGAGGCCTGATACTGAGCTGCCGCCGCCCAATACCAGACGGCAAGGGCCTCATTGGTCAGCTTGGTGTCCCCGATCCGGGCGATCACCGCCGCCGTGTCCCCCTCCCGGGTGTAGGTGCCCTTGCAGGTCACATCCTCCGGATTGCCGTCGGCCGGAACCGTGGCCCCCGCCTGGGCGGAGGTGGTCTCCGCAACGCTGCCCCCATTGTTGCCCGCCGGGGCACAGCCGCACAAAAGCAGCACCGCAAGGGCTGCCGCTAACATTCTCTTCACACAAAAAACCCCTTTCGGGAAATGATTTGCTATAGTATAGCACAGACCCTCAAGATTTTCAATTGGATGGGACGCATTTTTCCGGATTTTCCCCGCGGCTTGACTTTTCCCGGAAACCGTGATAATGTTAAGGGTAAATATTTAGGGCCTATCTGAAAACCGTCAACACGCCCAAACAGCGGGTCTTTTCCACCTGCTGGGCACCATTTTTTCTTGCAATACCCAGAGTATTCCTGCAAAAAAATGGCTTCATCAGGCGGAAAATCCCTCGCCGTTGGTCATATTCCCGGTTTTCAGATAGACCCTAACAGGAGATTCATCATGTTTTCAAAGCTGCCAAAGCTGAGACCTCGGCACTGCGCCGTGGCCTTTTTTGCCTCTGCCTTTCAGGCCTTCGGCATGTACAATATTCACGCCCTGTCCGGGGTGACGGAGGGAGGCATTTTCGGGCTGATTCTGCTGCTGCACCACTGGCTGGGACTGTCTCCTGCCTTCAGCAGCCTGATTCTCAACGGGGGCTGCTACCTGCTGGGCTGGAAAACCCTGGGGAAGGAATTCATCGGCTATTCCGTTGTAGCCACCCTGGGCTACTCCGCGTGCTACCGGATCTGCGAGCAGTTTCCGCCGCTCTGGCCGGGGATTGCAGAGCTTCCTCTGCTGGCTTCCGTCGCCGGGGCTCTGTTCATCGGCATTGGCGCGGGGCTCTGCGTCCGGGTGGGCGGAGCCACCAGCGGAGACGATTCCCTGGCTATGAGCCTGACCCACCTGACGGGGATTCCCATTCAAAGGCTGTATCTCATCAGCGATCTGATCGTGCTTTTGCTGTCGCTGAGCTACATTCCCCTCCGGCGCATCGGCTATTCCCTGCTGACGGTGATTATCTCCGGGCAGATCATCGGCTGGATGCAAAAGGAAAATGTATGACAAAGAGCGTCTGCCCGGCCGGGCAGACGCTCTGATTCTTATTTCGGCTTCTTCTCAATGGCGTCCCAATTGGCTCTTCCGGTACGCTTGACCAGAGCCAGCATTTCTTCTGCCAGCGTATCCGTCAACTGGCCTGGGGTCAGCCGCCACCGCCAGTTAAAGCCCACGGTGCCGGGCTGATTCATCCGGGCCTCGTTGCCCAGGCCCAGATAATCCTGAACGGGGATGATGCAGTCCTTGGCAACGGCACGCATGGTCAGGGCAATGAGCACCCTGTACATCTGATTGTCCGGGGTGTGATAGTCACACAGATAGTCCCGCAGCTGCTGCTTGGCTGCCTTGCTCAGTCCCTGATACCAGCCGGCAACGGTCTCATTGTCGTGAGTTCCGGTGTAGACCACGCAGTTGGAATTGTAATTGTGGGGCCAATAGTCGTTGGAGCCTGCCACATCCGCCGGATCCACGGCAAATTGCAGCACCTTCATATTGGGGCAGCCGCTGTCTCTCACCAGGCGGCGAACGCCGTCGGTCATAAGACCCAGATCCTCGGCGATGACGTTCACGTCCCCCAGCCGGGTATACAGGGTGCGGAAGAAGTCCATGCCCGGCCCTTTTTCCCAGTGGCCGTTCTTCGCGGTGGTATCTCCCGCGGGAATGGAGAAATACTCGTCAAAGCCCCGGAAATGGTCGATTCTCACCACATCATAGAGCTTGAAGCTGTACCACATCCGGCTGATCCACCAGTCGTAGCCCGTGGCCCGATGATAATCCCAGCGGTACAAGGGGTTGCCCCAGACCTGGCCGTCGGCGGCGAAGGCATCCGGCGGGCAGCCGGCAATGGCGGTGGAGCAATTGTTTCCGTCCAGCTGGAACAGCTCCGGGTGTGCCCACACGTCCGCTCCGTCGGGAGAGACGTAGATGGGAATATCGCCTACGATCTGGATATGCTTGGCGTTGGCGTAGGCCTTCAGCTTCGTCCACTGGCGGTCAAACTGGAACTGGAGGTACTTCTGGAACTCGACGTCAAAGTACAGCTCCCGGTTATAGTAGTCCAGGGCAAAGCCCCAGTGCATCCGGATGTCCTCCGGCCACTGGCGGAAGGACACCCCGCCGAAGAAGGTTTTCAGAGCCATGAACAGGGCGTAATCGTCCAGCCACCAGCTGTTTTCCCGGCAGAAAGCGTGGAAAGCCTCATTTTCCCCGATATGGCTGCGCTCATAGGCCTTGTGCAGCAGCGTCAGACGGTTCTCACTCAGCGCTACAAAATCCACCTTGGCGGGATTCTTGCCGAAATCCACCTCGTCGCACTCCTGACGGGTCAGGACGCCCTCATCGATGAGGCTTTCCAGGCTGATGAGATAGGGGTTTCCGGCAAAGGCGGAATAGGCCTGATAGGGGGAGTCATCAGAGGCTCCATGAGAGGTGGCCCCCAGGGGCAAAATCTGCCAGTAACGCTGACCGGCCTTTTCCAGCCAGTCCACAAAGTCGTAGGCCGCCCGGTCAAAGCAGCCGATGCCGTACCTGGAGGGCAGGCTGGTGACGGACAGCAGAACGCCAGCATAACGATTCATAGGATATTTCTCCTTTTATCCGTAGATTTGGTGGGGTTCCAATGGGATTTTCGAGATTGGAAACGTTTCTCTTTTCCTGGTCAGTATAATCCATTTTTGCCCGTCCGTCAATCCCCCGGAACGTATCCGGAACAAATTGACAATGTGCACAAAAAGTAGCTGCTTGATTTGGATAGCCCGTATAGACAAAGAGGCCGTTTCCATCATATGTCAGGGAGCCTCATCTACCCGAAAGTTTCTGATAAACGCACCCATAGCAGCCGAAATATTTGCCGCACCTCCGGCGGTGCGGCCGGGGGATACTTAAGGGGGCGGCTTTTCGGCAGCGCCCCTTAAGCCGGCTTCTTATCAATTTTCTTGCCGGGACAAGAAAATTGCCCCCGGAGGGACCAGCGCCGGAAGTTTCTATGAGGCTCGGAATATGAGGGTAGCCTTGCAATTCATGGACCAATAAGGGCATCGCACCCTACATGTTCTTACGAAGTTCCTCTAAACACCATAGCATTTTTGCCCTCATCCGTCTCGCGCTTGCGGGAGACGCGCGAGCCACCTTCCCCGGAGGGGAAGGCTTGGATAACGGATTGTGACCGGAGGGAATCCCCGGAGGGGGGCCACACCAGTGCTGCGGCACTGGTTCGCAATGACAACGTATCTTTCGGGCTTTTGGACACACTAAAAGGGACTGCCGGGGCAGTCCCTTTTTAGTCTTGTATTCAGCCGAAAAAGCCGCCGAAGGGCTCGTCCTGGATTTCGGGCGGTTCTTCCGTTTGTGCCTGGGCTTCCGGGGATGCCTGGGTTTCCGTCCCGGAGTCGCTCACCACCGGCCAGGCGGTGCCGGTGATCTGGGCAATGCCCCAGGCCTGGGATGAGAGCATTCCGTCCCCTACCGGGGTGTTCGTGGCGCAGGAAACTCCCGCCGCCACATTCAGCGCCGCCTCTCCGTTCACCTGGGACTGATAATCCGACCAGATTTGCAGCAGCACGCCGGCACAGGCCACATGGTAATCGCTGGTCACCACCGCCAGAGTCTTTACCTGGGGATAGGACGACGTCAGCAGTTTGTAAGTATTGGCGGCATTCTGGGTCGTGTTCAGAGCCTGGTCCTCCACAATCAGCCTGGACTCCGCCACGCCCTGTGCCCGAAGCCAGGCGGCCATCTGACCCCCTTCGGTGACGCCCGCCACCTCCGAGGTCTGCCCGCCGGTCACCGCCACATAGGCGTTGGGATACTGCTGGGCGGCGTTCAGCGCCACATACAGCCGGTCTTCCAGCTCCGGCTGTATAGAGCCGTCCCCGCCCAGGCCGTAGCCGAAGACCACAACGCAAAGGGAATCGTCCTGGGGCAGGTCATCGGGGAGCACCCGGTGATTTTCGAATCCGGCCTCATTCAGCCGGGCCCAGTCGGTCATGATCCGCCGCCAGAGAGCACCCTCTGCCGGACTTTCCGCTTCCAGAGCGTCCAGGCAGGATTCGATTTTTCCGCTGTCGTTTGCGCAGTAAGCACCCAGCAGCCGCTGGGAATCGGTTTCTTCCGCCGCCTGAGCCGCCGGGACGCTTCCGCCCAGCAGGCACAGACAAAGGCACGCGATCAGGATTTTGCGAAAAAAGGTCATTGTCTGCCGTCACGAATCTGAAGCAGCTTCCGCTTCAGATCATCCTCCATCTTTGCCATTTCTGTCTCCGCGGCCTGCCGCTTGGTTCTGCCCTCGGCCTGGATCTTCATCACGTCGTCCAGGGTGGCAATGAGCTCGGCGTTGGTTTTCTTCAGGGTCTCGATCTCCACAATGCCCCGCTCCGCTTCCTTGGCAGTCTCCACGGAGGCCATGTGGAGCTTCTGGGCGTTCTGGGTCAGCATGGCGTTGGTCACGTCCGCCACCTGCCGCTGCGCCTGGGCGGCCTCGGTGGAGTGGGCGATGCCCAGAGCCAGCACCATCTGATTCTTCCACAGAGGAATGGTGTTGACCAGGGTGGTCTGAATCTTTTCCACCATGACGGTGTCGTTGTTCTGAATCATCCGAATCTGGGGAGCCGTCTGAATGGAGATGGTTCGGGTCAGCTCCAGATCGTGGATTTTCTTCTCAAAGCGCAGGCACTTCTCGGACAAATCCCGGGCCCGCTGGGCATCCTCCGCAAGGCCTGTAAGCTTCGCCGTTTCCTGAAGCTCCTGAAGCTTGCCGGAGCGAACCTCCTCCAGCTTCTTCTTGCCCGCCAGGATATACATGGTCAGTTCCTTGAAATAGGCCAGATTCTGCTCATACATCTTATCCAGCACGGCAGAATCCTTCATCAGCCGCACCTGATGCTGCTGCAAAGCGTCCGCGATTTTCTCCACGTTCACCTCGGCCTTGGCGTAACGGTTTTTCATGTTTTCCAGCTTGTTGGCCTGCTTCCGGAAGAAGCCGAACAGTCCCTTCTCTTCCTCCTCGTCCAGGCCCTTCAGCTCGCCCACCACGTTCACCAGCAGCTCGCCCACCTGACCCAAATCCTGGGTGCGGACGTTTGCCAGGGCGGCATCGGAAAAATCCGCCATTTTCTTCTGGGTACCCGCGCCGTACTGCAAAATCTGGGTGGTATTCTCCACGTCAATCTTCGCCGCGAAGTCATCCACGATTTTCTGTTCCTCGGCGGTGAGCACCGGCTCACTGGGCTGGGTCTGGGCAACCGCGCTCTCCTGCGCCGGCACCAGGGCAGGCACTTCGGTCAGCTCCGGTTCCAGAGTCAAGCTGATAGGGTTCCTCTGTTCATTGGTATCCATAATCAATTCTCCCGTTTCTTCAGATTGGAAAGTCCGTCATCGGTCAGCCCTTCCTGGGCAAGCAATGTGTTCAGCACGGAAATATCGCTGGAAACGTCCATGGCCGCGTCCTGGAACAGATCGTCCAGGAGCTTGGCAAAGGCGGCGTTCAGGGTGTCCAGAGTCTTCTCGATCTCCATCTTGGAGGCCTGGATGGTCTCCCCTTGGACAGGCTGGGCATCCATTTCGGCGTAGGCGTTCAGAAGCTTTACCGTCATGGGCAGGTAGTAATCCATAAGCTTTTTCAGGTCAGGCTCCACCTCCGGATGCGCCTGCACCCGGTCAAAAATCCGGCGCACCAGCAGCTCCATATGGGAAATCTTCTCGGAAATCTCTTCCCCGGGGATGGCATCGTTGCAACGGCGGATTTCTAAAATAAAGGCATTGCCCCGGTCGAGAACCTCCTGAATCCGGGGATCCGCTTCTTTCGCTGCCGGGCGAAGCTTTGCCGCCTCCCGTTCCTGCTTCTGCCGTTCCTCCAGAGCCAGGCGGCTCTGCTCAAACTGCCGGTAGGTCTCGTTGCTGGTAATGAGACAGGTCTGCTCCGCATCCAGATGTCCTTCCAGGAAGAGCCCCTCATCGATCATTTTTCCCAGCTCTTTGCGGACAAACTTCACGTTTTTTCCGGTGGTTCTGGCCAGGGTCTCCAGCTTGCAGTAGGTCTTATCTCCCAAGCAGCGGCAGTACCGCTTGAACCGGCTCACCCGGCCAAGGCCACTGACGCCCCCGCCGATGAGCCAGATTCCCACTCCCAGTGCCCCAAGGCTTATGAAGGCCGGATAGGCAGGGTAGTCCGAACCCAAGGCAAAAATCATGCCAAGCAGTGCCCCCAGAAAGCCGAAGCTGCCCAGCAGGCTGCCGCCCACGACCTTCATGATTTCCAGGGCGGTTTTCCCGTCGGTATTGCCGTAGAGGGCCGGCAGGGTTGTGGGCTGGTCGATGATCTTCGGCTTGTATTTTACCTGAGCCGACCGAGCCGCGCTGTCCGCCGCCCTGGCCGCGGTATCCACCGCCCGGCGGACGGCCTCGCCTCCCACGTCCATGGCATGGCTGACCGTGCGGGTGATGGTCTGATTCAGTTTTCGGTAGTCCTGAGAATTGATGGCCTGGTCGATAATATCCTGAATATTCCGCCCCAGATCCTCCCAGTCCTGATTTGGATACGCCATAGCATTCACTCCCGATCGTATTGTTCCTATTATAGCGTTTCCCCGGGAAAAACGCAAGACGCAATGTTTCCTTTCCTGGCTTTCCGGCTCATTTTTCTGTAAAAAAACCATGAAGCGAAAAAGCTCCATGGTTTTTTGCGTAGAAAACCCGTAGGGGGCAATGCCCTCATTGACCCGTGAATTGCAAGTCTACCCTTATATTCCAAGCCTCCCAGACGCTTTCGGCGCTGAACCCTCCGGGGGCAATGTTCTTGTCCCGGCAAGAACATTGATAAGAAGCCGGCTTAAGGGGCGCTGCCGAAAAGCCGCCCCCTTAAGAATCCCCCGGCCGCATCGCCGGTAGCGCGTCAGGATATTTCAGATTGTAAAGGAGAAAAAACGGAGGCACCCGGGTAGGGTGTCTCCGCAAATTTATGATTGTTCTCTGGAGGGGAAGGCTTTGCGCTTACAGGTGCAGAACCCGATCCTTGATCTCCTGGGTACGACCCTGGTTCCAGAACTGGGTGCCGATGTAGCCGCAGGTACGTCTGGCCACGTTCATCTTGCTCTGGTCGGTGTTGCCGCACTGGGGGCACACCCAGACCAGCTTGCCGTCCTCATCCTCCCGGATGGAAATCTCGCCGTCGTAGCCGCAGACCTGGCAGTAGTCGGACTTGGTGTTCAGCTCGGCATACATGATGTTGTCGTAGATGAATTGCATGACCTCCAGCACCGCGTCGATGTTCTGCTGCATGTTGGGCACCTCCACATAGCTGATGGCGCCGCCGGGAGACAGCTGCTGGAACTCGGACTCGAAGGCCAGCTTGGTGAAGGCATCGATCTGTTCGCTGACATGGACATGGTAGGAATTGGTGATATAGCTCTTGTCCGTAATGCCGGGGATCAGGCCGAACCGCTTTTGCAGGCACTTGGCGAACTTATAGGTGGTGGACTCCAGAGGCGTGCCGTACAGGGAGTAGTCGATATTCTCCGCGGCCTTCCACTGGGCGCACTTGTCGTTCATCTTCTGCATGACAGACAGGGCAAAGGGCTTGGCGGAGACATCGGTGTGGGACTTGCCGGTCATGTACTTGACGCACTCGTAAAGGCCGGCGTAGCCCAGGGAAATGGTGGAATAGCCGCCGTAAAGGAGCTTGTCGATGGGCTCGCCCTTCTGAAGCCGGGCCAGAGCGCCGTACTGCCACAGAATGGGCGCCGCGTCGGACAGGGTGCCCTTCAGCCGCTCATGGCGGCACTGGAGAGCCTGATGGCACAGCTCCAGCCGCTCCTCAAAAATCTGCCAGAACTTGTCCACATCCCGGCCGGAGGACAGGGCTACGTCCACCAGATTGATGGTGACCACACCCTGGTTGAACCGGCCGTAATACTTGGGCTTCCCCGGCTCATAATTCTTGGCGTTGGCAATGTTGTCCCAGCCGTTGCCGGAACGGTCGGGGGTCAGGAAGCTCCGGCAGCCCATGCAGGTGTACACATCGCCGTGACCCGGAGTCTCCCCCTTGGACAGCTTATACTCCCGCATTTTCTTCTCACTGATATAGTCGGGCACCATCCGCTTGGCGGTGCACTCGGCGGCAAGCCGGGTCAGATACCAGTAGGGAGTGCCCTCCCGGACGTTGTCCTCCTCCAGCACATAGATGAGCTTGGGGAAGGCCGGGGTAATCCAAACGCCCTTCTCGTTTTTCACGCCCTCGTAGCGCTGGCGCAGGGTCTCCTCGATGATCATGGCGAGGTCTTTCTTCTCCTGCTCGTTTCTGGCCTCGTTCAGGTACATGAAGACGGTAATGAAGGGAGCCTGGCCGTTGGTGGTCATCAGCGTCACCACCTGGTACTGGATGGTCTGCACGCCCCGGCGCACCTCCTCCCGGAGCCGATCCTCCACCACCTTGGACACGGTTTCCTCATCCGGCGCAATGCCGAAGACGTTCAGCTCCCGCTCCACGGTCTTACGGATCTTCTCCCGGCTGATCTGGACAAAGGGAGCCAGATGGGTCAGGGAGATGGACTGGCCGCCGTACTGGTTGGAGGCCACCTGGGCAATGATCTGGGTAGCGATGTTGCAGGCGGTGGAGAAGGAATGGGGCTTCTCGATGAGGGTGCCGGAAATGACGGTACCGTTTTGCAGCATATCGTCCAGGTTCACCAGGTCACAGTTGTGCATGTGCTGGGCATAGTAGTCGGAATCGTGGAAGTGGATGATGCCCGCCTCGTGGGCAGCCACGATCTCCTGGGGCAGCAGAATCCGGTTGGTGATGTCCTTACTCACCTCGCCTGCCATATAGTCCCGCTGGACGGCGTTGATGGTGGGGTTCTTATTGGCGTTCTCCTGCTTGACCTCCTCGTTGTTGCACTCGATGAGGCTCAGGATCCGGTCATCGGTGGTGTTGGACTGGCGGGCCAGAGAACGGATATAGCGGTAGGTGATGTACTCCTTGGCCACCTCGAAGGCGCCGTGCGCCATGATGGCCTTCTCCACCAAGTCCTGAATCTCCTCTACGGAAGGACTGCGGCCCATTTCCTCGCAGGAAATCTGGACGCTCTCGGAGATCCGCTGAATCTGCAAAGGGGTCATGCGCACCTTCTCGTCCGTGGCTTCATTGGCCTTGGTCACGGCCATGACAATCTTATCAATGTCAAAAACAGCCTCCGCGCCGTTTCGTTTAATGATCTTCATAGGGTAACTCCTCCTTAGGTCGGGATTGGGGCAAAGATTCGAGCTGGGCTTATTATACTAGATATTGTGGTTTTGTCAAGTATCAAACACAAAATACAGTGTCTTCCTTTTCGGCGGAAAAAAGTTCGCTTTTCCCGCCCGGTTTCTCAAGCCCCAGAAATGCGGAAAACCGGGGGCTTTTCGCCCTTTTGTGAAAGAAAGGTTTGAAATCGGCGAGGGAATATAGTATAATCACAAAAAGCGCCTTTACATAACCCCTCCCGTTTCCCCATGAAAAATGAAAGGAGTCATTTCCGTGAGAAAAAATTTCGGCATTTTGCCATCCGGCGAGAAAGCCACCCTCTACACCATATCCTGTGGCGGGATCACCGCCCAGGTCACCGACTACGGCGCAACCCTTGTGAGCCTTCTGGTACCCGACAAGGAGGGAACCCTTGCCGATGTGGTGCTGGGCTATGACGATTGCGGAGGCTATGCCGCAGGCGGCGCCTGCCTGGGTGCTACCGTAGGCCGGAGCGCCAACCGGATCGCGGGAGCCGCCTTCACCCTGGGCAAGAAGACTGTCCATCTGACCCCCAACGAAAACGGCAACAGCCTCCACTCCGGACCGGATATGTACTTCAAACGGATGTGGACCCTGGTTTCCGCTTCCGATACCGCCGTCACCTTCGGCCTGCACAGCCCCCATGGCGACCAGGGCTTCCCCGGAAACGCGGACATCCGGGTGACCTACAGCCTGGACGCCACCGGTGGAGTGCACATCGTCTACGATGCCCAGTGCGACCAGGACACCGTGTTCAATCTGACAAACCACAGCTATTTTAACCTCCGGGGGCAGGCGCATACGGATACTGCCATGGAGCAGCTGCTGTCCATGCCCGCCCGGTTCTTTAACCCCGACGATGCTCAGGCCATCCCCACCGGGGAAAAGCGGAGCGTAGAGGGCACCCCCATGGACTTCCGCAGTCCCAAGGCCATCGGTCAGGAGCTTCACGCGGATTACGAGCCTCTGAAGCTTCAGGGGGGCTACGACCACAATTTTGAGGTCTTCTGCAATCCCTGCGCCCAGCTGACCGACCCGGTATCCGGCCGAAGCATGGCGGTCTGCACCGACTGTCCGGGCATTCAGTTCTACTCCGGCAATTTCCTGAACGAAACCGGCAAGGGCGGCGTTCATTACGGCAAGAATTCCGGTGTGGCTCTGGAAACCCAGTTCTACCCCGATGCCATCCATCATCCGGACTGGCCCCAGCCCGTGACCAAAGCAGGAGAGAAATACCACAGTGAAACCGTCTACCGGTTCCATTGGTAAGATTTCGGAGGAAGCGTAACCCGCTTCCTCCTTTTAGCACTTCCGGCCATCGTCTGCATAAACTGTCCTGTAAGCCTATGCTTGGGTGCCCCGGCTCACGCCGGGCTGCCCTATCTTCATTCGGGAGGTTTTTCCATGCCAGACCAATGCCGGGACACGCCGCGCTGCGACGGCAGCCAGCAGACCATGTCCATTCACACCCGAAAAATCACCGACTCCTGCCGGGATAAGGACTGTATTGAGGATCTGCGGGTCTATCTCACCGCCGGCTCTCAGGAGCTTCTGGACACCGCGGCCAATGTCCGGGTTCGCAGTGCCGAGCTGATCCATACGGATATCGATGTGGAGCCGGTGGCCTTTGACCGGAACCACTACTGCATCGACATCACCTTCTACTACCGGATTCTGGCGGATGCCCTGGTTGGCACCTGCCGCCCCACCACCCTGTATGGCCTTGGGGTCTTCAGCAAGCGGGCGGTGCTCTGCGGCGAGGACAGCCGGGCCCACATTTTCCGCAGCAGCACCCGTATTTCCCAGCTGGACGGCTGCGCCACCAGCACCGCCAACCGGCCTACCGCCGTGGTGGAGGTCACTGCCTACAATTAGGTATGCCCAAAAAGTCCCTTCTCCCCTAGGAGAAATTACTTGTTTGGGTCAGTGACCCGGGTTGTTGCCTACAATTCGCAAGGTGACAAATCCAGCCCATATCCAAAGCCAAAACCTTCGTACTCTAAACCGAAGGTTTTGGCTTTTTTCTTCCCCTACACAAGCAGGATATAAAGGTCTGAAAGACGTTAAGAAGTCTACATGGATGGAAAAGGTCTGAGAGAGGTGTCCTCTCCGGCTGTGTAAAGCTTATAAGAGTTCTTTTGTCTTTCTCGCCAGATACAGTGGAAGATTTGTGATCGCTCCGTCTTTGCGATACCCTCTGCGAGAGAATCGCAAAGCGTATTTGGGCTGATTCTGCATGATATAGCGTTTGAAAGATGGGGCGGATTTGTCCTCGCCACCCTTTGCTTCTACGGGAATGATATCTGTACCGTATTGAAGCACGAAGTCGATCTCGCTGTTCTTGTCGGCATAATACCGAGGTTCCACTTCAAACTGTCCCCGGAGCTGCTGCAGAACATAGTTCTCTGTCAGCGGGCCTTTGAACTGGTAGTCTGTTTTCAGGAGGATTGCGCTGTTATCAATACCGGCCATGTATTTCAGAAGCCCCGTGTCAAACAGGAACAACTTGAACTGATCCAGCTTGTCAAAGGCGGTCAGCGGATGCTCCATCTTCCCAACATTGTAAACCCGGTTCAGCATTCCGGCAGAAACCAGCCATTCAATGGCTTCCTCAAAATCTCTGGCGCGAGCACCCTCCCGCACAGCGCCATAGATAAATTTTTCATTCGGCTTTGCCAGCTGGGACACAATGCTGCGGAACACCATCAGGATGCGTCCGCTGTTAACTTTGCCGTTATGCTTTGAAAAGTCGTTTTCGTATACCGCAATGAGTTCACGCTGGATTTCCCTGATCTTGGCCGGATCTTTGTATTTGACCCAGGAAGAAACACATTCCGGCATTCCACCGATAATGAGATAATTGTTATAAGCCTCCAACAGTCGATTGTGGAAGATTTCTTCAATCTGCTGTTCCTTTTGGATGCTTTCATAGTAGGTGTAGAGTGCCGGGTCTGTTGCGTCCAGAAATTCATCAAAGGTCAGCGGGTAAATGTCCAGAAGATTGACCATTCCAACAGGATAGGATTTCGGTGTTGCCAGAAGTGTTCCCAACAAGCTGCCCGCTGCGATCACATGGTAATCGTTCGCCTTTTCTTTGAAGTATTTCAGGGTATTCAGTGCGGAAGGGCATTCCTGAATCTCATCAAAAATAATCAGAGTTCTTTCCGGCAGAATTTTCTCACCGGCAATCAAGGACAACAGTTCAACGATTCTCTGAGGATTTTTATTGACCTCGAAAATGGATTTCAGTTCATCTTCCTCGTCAAAGTTGAAGTATACAAAGCTGTCGTATGCTGTCCGGCCAAACTCCTTCATCAGCCAGGTTTTCCCAACCTGTCTGGCTCCTTTCAGAACCATTGGCTTCCGATCTTCGCTGGACTTCCACTGCATAAGGGCTTTGAGTGCATTTCGTTTCATGCGATTCACCTTCTTCCTTGGTTTTCATTGCTAGACTAACACGTTTTTCTTAAAAAATCAATAGATACTTTGCACATTTTTCCGGATGTTGATATGGCAGAAAACCACATTTTTCTGAAAGGAGAATTTTTGAAAAAGAAAATAGTAACAATCTGTGCGGCATTGCTGTTTCTCACAGCTCTGGGGCTGACACTGTACCCAGGGAGATGTTCCTGCCTCCCTTTTCACAACCGCGCAGATGGGGCAAAGGCTTCACCGAAGGCCTTTGCCCCATCTGTGCGGAGTTGATGATCGTTTATTTTTCGGATTTGACGGTGTCTTCCGGTTCGGGGTTCCTGAATACTTCCACCCGCTCAAGCCGGATCGTCACACGGGTTTGTCCGCCAATGGTGCAGGTAAACAGGGTCAGATCCCAGTCCCCCGCTTTCATTCCCTCCTCGTCCGTGGGACCCAGGGTCTCCCGCTCCACCATCTGGAAGGTCACCACATGCTCATCCATATCCGTAAACAGGACGGTATCCCCGGAGCGGAGCTCCTTCAGCTTTCCGAAATGGGAGGCATAGTTGTGGGCGCAGATGATCAGATTGTTCTGATACAGGGAGCCGGAATACCGGCAGGGGGCAATCTTCAACGAAGGATAGTCCCACTGGCTGATCACCGGCAGCTCCAGCTCCAGCGACGGAATGCTCAGCACGCCGATATAGTCCCGGCCGTTGATGGTTCGCACGGGCATCTGCCGCTCCACATCCGGCAGGGATTCCGGAACGGTCGTGGGTTCGGGTTCGGTTTCGCCCGCTTCTGTGGGGAGCGCGTCGCATAGCTGCGCAATGACCTGCCGGGCAGAGTCCCGGGCTTCGTGGGACTCCCGCTCATTATAAGCCGAAAGGAACAGGGCCGCCGCAATCAGCAGCAGCCCCGCGTTGATCCAGATGGTTCCCCGGTTAGTCTTCATTCCTGGCCTCCCGGCGGCGGAACAGTCCCACGGCGATGCAGCCAAGCCCCGCACAGATCAGCAGCGGCACAGGCCACCACAGCTGCCCGGTCTGGGGAAGCTTCCCGCCACCGCCGCCGGAAGAGGGAGGCGAGGTGGGCTTGACCTCCTGTTCCAGATCGGTCTTGGGCTGGCTGGTCACATCGTATTGGTATTCGTCCCGGTAGAGGTAAGGCACGCTCACCAGGAAGGGAGCGATTTTCCTGTAGCCGGAGGCGGCGGTTTTCTGCACCACCAGATACAGGCCGAAGGTCAGGTTGGAAAAGGTCGCCTTACCGTCCTTACCGACGGTCACGGGATCGGCGGTGACGGGAGTCAGCTTCTTTTCCAGCTTCGCCAGCTTCCCCGCCAGCTCCGGGGACTCTATGTCGCCGAATTCGGGGATATCCCCCCGAATGGCTTCCACCGGAACAAAGCTGTAGTTACCGTCGTTCTCCGCCACGTCGCCCACCTTGTACAGGGCAAGCTTGCCGCCGCGGACGGCTTTTCCCTTATAGGTCATGGAGACGGTGATGCTGCAATGGCCGTTCCGGCTCTCGTCCGGAACCGCGTGAGCGGCGGCGGACAGGGGCAGACCAAGCAGGAGAAGCAGCGCCAGCAGACCGGAAATGAAATGCTTTCTCATGAAAAAGCCTCCTATTTCTTTCTGCGCCTGGGCAGCAGCAGAAGAATCAGCAGAATCAGCAGCATGGGGATCGCCACGACGGACGCCACCAGCATTGGCTCGATCTGGATGGCGTCGGCGGTGACCCGCACGGTTTTGACTTCCTCGATATTGTCGATGCGGTGTCCGCGAACCAGCAGCCGGTGGGTATTGATGCCGTAGGGGGTGCAGGTCACCAGGGTGCAGTAGTCCTCCCCTTCCACGATTTCCAGGGCGGCGGTATCCCGAGGCTCCACAATGAGGATTTGATCCACCTCATAGGTCAGAATCTCATCCAGCACCCGCAGGAGGAAGGTATCCCCCTCCCGGAGCTTGTCCAGGTTGGTGAACAGCTTGGCGCTGGGCAGACCCCGGTGACCGGAGAGGACGCAGTGGGTGCTCTGCCCGCCTACCGGCAGGCTGGACCATTCCAGATGGCCGATTGCCACCTGTAGGACGGAATCCTCCGCGCCGTGGTAGATGGGCAGGCTCACGTCAATTTCGGGAATCTCGATGTAGCCCATGACCCCCACACCGGATACGTCCAGCAGCCTTTCGTATTCGGCCTTCTGCTCCTGGGAGAGGAGGAGGCCGTTGCTGCGGTCGAGCAGGCTCCGGTTATACTGCCGGGCGGCCTCCCAGATGGCATCATAGCTGGCGCTGTCAAGAGCGGCCACGTTTTCGGCGTAGGTGGTGATGGCGCGGGTCTGGTGGAAGGAATTCCAGTAGTCGCTGACGGTGGGGTACAGCAACAGGGACAGCCCTATGAGCAATAGGAACACCAGAACAATGGTGGATAGATGTTTTCGCATACAGGGTTCTCCTTGTGGCTGTGTGCCGGGGAGGGACGCTCCCCGGCACAGGACTTGGGTAAAGAAAGGGGAATTACAGGGTGTGTACTCTCAGAAATCAGCCATTGGCATCGCTCATGCGCTTCTTGGTGACCAGCAGGACGACCGCGCCCATCACCAGGGCAAAGCCGAGGACATAGAAGACGGTGGTGCCCATGCCGCCGGTGGAGGGCAGCTCGGTGCCGGCCCTGTTGACAACAGCAACGGCGGTTGCGGCGATGGTCTCAATATCGACCTTAACCTCAGTTACATTAGTAGTCTCATGAGTGATATTGCCGTTTTCGTCCAGATACACGATGGTATGCGTGCTGGTTTCACCGGTCTTGGCAGCTTCGACAGTGACAGGGGCAGTCAGCTTGTTATAGCCGTCAGGAGCTTTGAACTCCGTAATTTCATATCTACCGGATTTAACACCCTTCACAACGATCACGCCGCTGTCAGGTGTGGTGATCTGGTTCGTAAGACCTTCGCCAGCGGCGATACCGGCATAGATGTAAGCGCCATCGGTGGCGTCAGGAGTAGACTGCACATAGAACGGGAACTCGAACACAGCGCCGGGCAGAGCTTTGCCCTCATTGTTGACCTTCTTCAACGCAATGGCATAGGTGAAGATGGTTTCATTCTCTTCTAGCTTGCCGGGACCAGGCTGATTACCGCCCTCAGTAGTCCACGTTACAGTGACCTTGTTGGTGTTGCCATCGCCATCAATGGCGGCATTGTCAGTTACAACAGCGGTGTAGGTGATGGTGACGGTAGCACCATTGTCATACAGGAACTTGTTTTCGTCCTCGTTATACCAGTCAATGTCGATCTTCTTATTATTACCAAACTGGGCAATGAGAGGAGTCCGGTCATCGGTGGTCGTGTCGTCGCCATCATTGTCTACAATGATGCTGGTGACAGTCACATTCCTCAAGAAGTTGGGCAGGGTATCCTCGATGGTGTAGGAAACGATTTTCTTTGCTTCCGTACCAACGCCATCATAATTGGAGGTCTTGAAACTAACGGTATAGGTGACCGTTTCGCCAATGGAGACATCCTTGGCAGAGGCATTTTTATGCAAGTCTGAAGGTGCAGAACTATTCTTGTCAACAATGGTAACATCTGGCATTGTTGAATCAACGCTGATAACCTGGTCACCCTGAGTAGTAGTCACAACATAATAGCCATAAGCCAGTCCATTAAACTTCAGGGCCGAGCCGTCACTTACGGCCGTTGAAGTGGATGTTGCAGTTTCCGCCCAAGTCTTCAGGGCGGCTTTCAGCCCATCACTCATACTCTCCCCATCTTTGGCAGCCGCAGTAGCGCTGATATAGCCATTTTTATCCGCATCGAAATAAGCTTTCAGGCTTTCGGGAATTGTGCCGGTGTAAGCGATACTGCTGCCGTCCTCGCTCACAGTTGCGTCAAACAGTTTGTAGATGGTGTAGGTTTCGCCCCTTGCGGCGTTGGAAATGGTAATGGAGCCGTTGGCGGGGGTGGGAGTTGCTCCTTCAGCTTCAGCGGCAAAGGCTGTGGTGGCCAGGGCGAATACCATGACCAGCGCCAGCAGAAGGCTGGCGAGTTTTCTTGTGGATTTCATTTTTCGTGCTCCTTCTTTCATCGTAAATTTGAATTTGCATGGTAGCGTTTGGCGTATCAGGAAGATACCTCATCCTCCTTTCGACGCTTGCAATGGATATACAACAGGGTCGCCACGCCGAAGATCAGCGTCAGGCCGCCTACGGTATAAGAGATTGTCCCGGTTCCGCCGGTGTCGGGAAGCTCATAGCCCCAGGAAATGTCGCGCAGGGTCACCGGCAGCACCTTCGGGTCGGTGCCGGTGGCGGTCAGGGTCGTTCCTTCTTCCCCGGCTTTTTCCAGCGTCCCGTCCTTCTCCGTAGCCGGATAGAGTGTTGCATTGCCGTCCGCCCCCACTTCCAGAATCCAGGGCCCTGCCGTCATGTAATTTGACGGTGCCTGTGTCTCACGCAGATAGTAGGTGGTATCGCGCCGGATGCCTGCAAAGAGCGCGATGCCGTCCTTACCGGTGGTGACCTCCAGGGAGGTTTCTTTCCCCTGTTCTTGCAGGGTGAACTTTGCGCCTTCCAGCAGCTTCGTAGTGTCCACGCTGTCGGTCTTCGTGATTTGCAGATTCAGTTGGGTCGTCGCGGTGTTGGTAAAGGCGTTTCCAGGGATTTCCAGGGTATAAGATCCGTCCGGATTGTTCCCCTGCCCAACCGCGTCATCCGACCCCGAAGAGCCGCCGGCGGTGTTCGATACTAAGCCATTAAAGTTGAACAGTGCTTCTTTTCCCGGCTCGCAAGTAATATTGATAATATTCCCTGTTTGTGAGCCCGAATTGTTGTTGAAAATGAAATTGTATGTACCAGTAACAGGAAGGTCGTAATAGTAAGTGTCATCCGACTCGTTTTTTATCATGGGTTTTCCCGGCCAGCCATCTAACTGTCCCGTTTGATCGTGCCATACATACATGTAGACCTTGTCCCAGTTATTTGTGTTCTGATAGCGCACCCTGAACTTCCCTGTCTCGGGACCCGTTCCGGTATCCCCCCCGGATTCAGAACCAGAGGAACCGCCGCTTTCGCTGCCGTCCAACGTAACGGAGGCCACATTGTAGCTGTTGAACGTCACGCCCAAAAGGGTAACGGTTTTCTCCTCAATTGTCACCTGGATTGTATGTACGGTCGTATCATAGGTGATGCCGGTTCGGTTGTCGTTGACCTCGCTGAGCGTGTAGATATAGGTTCCAGCCTGGTTAAACGCTATGTCTTGAATCGTAAATACACCGGTAGTGGCATCGGCCTTTGCCGTGCCGACAACATTTCCATCACTGTCCTTCAGCTGGAACTGGAAGTCCCGTCCGCTCTCCTGCGCTACACCGTCCTTGAACAGGGCTTTGGTGCCGGTAATGTCCAGCTCGGGGGTGGCCGTTACAACCTTGGTTTCGCCCGGGTCGCCCAGAATCAGGCCGCCGTTGGTCATGATGCCGCCGCCGTGGACGTGGGAATAATTGCCGGTGATAATGACCTTCGCGGCACCGAGTGCCTGGCTCTTGGCGGCATCATCCGGGTTCGCATCCAATCCGAACAGATACTTCGCGGCCGCATAGCCACTCTTGCCGATTCTGACAACCTGTTCGTCGCAGCTTCCCTTCCAGTTCGCCGCGCCGCCGCCCGCCATCTGGCCGGTGACAAGAGAAATCGGGTCGTTTGCGCCCTCTTTTTTGCGGACACAGAAGTAATCTGCGAAGCCGTTTTGCATAAAGACCGTGCTTGCTTTCGCCAAATTGGTATCATAGTTTTTGCCGTTGCCGCCGTCAGACATGTTTTCGCCTTTAGCCGTATTCCCGTAAATGGCCGCTCCGTCTTTATTGACGATCAGGGTCTTGCCTGTAGGACAGGCGCCCACGCCGCCGCCAAAGCCGTCCGCGTCGTTATTGGTGATCAGCGCGTCCATGATCGCCAGGTGGCCGTTTTCCTGAACGAAAATGCCGCCGCCGCCCCAGTCGTCATCGGAATTCGTTCTGTTATTGGTAATGTATACCTTTCCCGTTGCCTGAATCACGCCATTGGTACCGCCGCCGATACGAAGACCGCCGCCCTCGCCCCGTGCGGCGACGTTGCCGGCAATGGTGCCGCCGCTCATTGTAAAATTGACTCCACCATCGCCTTCATAGAAGCCCGCATAAATGCCGCCGCCTGCCAGGCCGGAATAGTTGCCGGTGACATAGCCGCCGGACATAATCATGGTAGTGCCGTTCGCCAGGGCGATGCCGCCGCCGCCGTGGGTGTTGTTCACATCGTTCTCGCAGTCGTTGCAGTCGCATTCCTTAGAGTTGTTGGTCACATAACCGTTGCCGGACAGTTTCAGCGTGCCGCTGTTGACATAGATACCGCCGCCGTTGTCTTCGTGTCCATTGAAGACCGCATTGCCCGTCACCGCACCGCCGGAAATGTTCAGCTCTCCGCTTTCGACGTAGATACCGCCGCCGAAATTGCCACGGTTGGCCGCAACAACACCGTCCTGGATATTCACCTTACCTCTCTCCGCACCGCCGGTGACGAAAATACCGCCGCCGGGCTTGTCGTCACTGCCGCCGCCCACAATATAGCCGCCACTTACGTTCAGCGTTCCGCCCTCCACATAGACAATATGTCTGACGTCGGCGCCTTGGAGCACACCGCTCAGTAGTTCCAATGTACCGCCGGTCTCAACCTTGATTACCTGATAAGAACCCTCCTTACACAGGATCTTTCCTGCGCCGGTGAGGGAGACGGTATGCTGTTCCAGTGTTTCCGTGGTACTCGTGCCATTGGCCTCGGATTTTGTGATGTAATACGTCAAGGTATTCTCATTCAGAGTCGCCACATGACCGTAAACATCTCCGCCGGGATAGGACACGGTATCCTGAACGTCTGCCGAGTCTATAATGGTAAGCTTCGCGCCGTTTTGCACCTGGAAGCACTGGCCAGACTGGCTGATTGTCAGGGTATGCCCGTTCAAATCGATGGTAGTGTTCTGCGTAATGGTCAGATTCGCGCGACTGCCGCTCTCCTCCGTCCAGGCGTCGTCGGTCAGCTGAAATTCGCCGCCGTTGGAGAGCTTGTCCCCGATATAGCCGGTCAGTCCTTGAAGGGACAGAAGCTGTACATCATACAAAGAGAAGTGATCCGTGGCTACCGTCACGTCGCCGTTCTCTCCGGTTTTCACTTCCATGTCCGTGGCGGTCTGGGCATTCGTATCAATGTGGTAGACCTTGGGGTAAAGCCCCTGCGTGTCAATGCCGCTGAAGGTCACGGTCACGGAGCCGGTTGGCTCGATCTCTTCCCCTGCGTGCCACAGGGTGATGTCCAGCAGGAAGCTCCGCTCCGGCTCGGCCTGTTCTTCTCCCAGAAGCTGATCGCGAATCGTCCGACGCTCCCCGTCCGTCACCTCGGTTGCCGTTACCGTGATTTCCTTTGCCGGATAGGGCAGAGAGCCGCTCTCGCCGGTGATGGTCACGGTGATGCCGGTTTCGGTCCGCGCCGTCAGGGTAAATTCCTTCGCCCCCTCCGGCAGGTTGATATAGCCCAGAATCCCGGTGTCGTCCGCCCCATAGGTCATTAGACGCACCGCGTCCTCCGCGTCGCCTTCCATGGCGGCGAAGCCGGAATCCGTCAGCCGCGCCACCAGACCTGCCCGGTCGGCTGCGCCGTCCCCGTCCCGGTCAAAGAGCACCAGATCTCCAACTGCCGGGGTGTGGGACTGAGCCGGTTCAAAGGCATCCGCCCAGGCCGTGACCCAGCCGCCGCAGTCCCTGTCCGGCGGGACGCCCTCCACACCGGCGTAATGCAGGCAGAAGGACAGGAACATGACGTTCCAGTCGCCGTAGGGCTCCTCGCACCACGCGCCATAGCGGGTGTAGCCCTTGACCGTTTCGCCGTCCTGCGCGACAAGGTAGTTTTTCGTGCTCTCGGCATAGCCCAGCTGGGTTTCGGCGATGGCAAGGGTATCCTGCCGCCAATTCCCGGTCAGCGTCACCCCCGCAAAGGTCCGCTCCCATAGCTCCGCCGTCTCCACGTCCGCGCCGGGATCCGCGTAACAGGCAAGCGTGTGGGTGTGCTCCTCCGTCCCGCAGACCAGCTCTCCCTTTTCATCCCGACAGGCTTCCCCATGGGTATGGGCGTCCTTACCGCAGAATACCGCTTCTTCCTGCTCATTCGGGGTGCAAGCCTGGCTGTGGGTGTGTTCTTCCTGTCCGCAGACCAGCTCCCAAGCGCCGTAGCACCGGGCGGTATGCCGGTGCTCCGGAGCCGTATCGGTGCAGGTCAGCGTCCCGGTGTCCACCGGCTCCGCCACCGTCTCAAAACAGGCATCGGAATGCTGGTGCTCCAGAACCTGGACTTGTCCGCATATCAGATTGCCGCCAGCGTCAAAACAGTCGGATGTGTGACGGTGGAGCACAATCTCCGGTTTCGCGCAGACCAGTACCGGCTGAGCGTCTTCCGCGGAATCCGTGGGATCCGTGGGCAAGTCGCAGCTCAGAACCCGCTCCCATTCATAGCAGTCATCGGTATGGGTATGGTCGCTGTCGACTCCGCAGGTCAGTTCCCGGGACGTCTCATAGCAGCTCTGGTCATGCTGATGTTCCTCAGATTCTTCCAGTCCGCAGACAAGCACGGCGGTCTCAGTGTAGCAGGCATCCGTATGGACATGCTCCCCGCAGACCAAATTGCCCCGTGTCAACGCATAGCAGCTGTCCGTGTGGGTATGTACGTCCTGCCCGGTCTCTTCCGGCAGGGCATAGCAGTCGGCAGTGTGCCGGTGTGCCGCAATCTCGGGAAGCGGACACCAAAGGTTCCCCTTTTCATCGTAGCAGCCGGAATCATGGCGGTGAACCACAAAATCGGCATACCCGCATGTCGGATTTCCGCTGCCATCATAGCAGTCGGCAGTGTGCCGGTGAATTTTCAGCGTCTGCGCGCCGCATACGGGAACCCTTTTCTCAACCGATGTCACCTGCGCATAGCAGGCATCCGTGTGCGTGTGCTCCGGGATGTCACATCGCTTTTCCAGTGTGATGGCCGGCAGGATCAGCGCATAGGTGGTGCAGAATACCACCGCACTGGCAAGCACAGTCACTACCCGATGGCGGAAGCGCTTCCTTTTGTGCACCCTCGTGTATTTTTCCGCATCCCGCAGAACATCATACCCCATACATCATTCACCGCCCTTCTTATCTCAACGCGCCGAAGTCCGGCAGAGGCCAGACCCGGAATACGATCCTTCCAACAATCTGCTCATCGGAAATGCAGCCGACCGCGGTACTGCGGGAATCCACTGAGGTGGAACGATGATCGCCCATACAGAAGTAACGGTTATCCGGTACCTGATAAGGTAGCGTAATGTCACATTCTCCAAGGGCTTTTTCCGTCAGGTACGGTTCCTCCAGCAGCTTTCCGTCCACGGATACATTTCCGTTTTCGTCTATATCCACCCATTGACCGGGGCCGGCAATACAGCGCTTCACCAGTATCTTGTTTCCCAGGTAGAACGCCACCAGGTCGCCCGGCTCAAAGCCTGAGCCCTTGACAGAGAGGACAATATCCTCCTCATTCAGCGTGGGCGTCATAGAAGACCCGTAGATTTGCAGCACGGGCATCCAGATGGTGGCAACCAGCACGGCTACAGCCGCAACAACCACAAGCGTATAGACGGTGCTGCGCAGAACGTATTTATACCGTCGTTTGTATTTTTCTCTGCCAAGCTCCGCCTCCAGCTGTTCCAGGGTCGGGGGCTCGGGTGATTTCCTCGATTTCGACTTCATAAATTTCCGCTTCCCTTTTCCGACATAAGACGCACGTTTTCGAGATACTGCTGCGCGGCTTTGTCCGCGGCCTCAAATACACGGTTCAGCTGCAGCGCCGCTTCCGCAAGGGAACCGGCTTTTTCAACTGCGATTCTGCGATCCCGGAGCTGCGCTTCCGCACGCTCCAGCCTGATTTTCAATTGTTGGCTTTCTTCCGTCTGCGCAATCAGCATTTCCAGCAGCTCACTCCGGCTTAATCGTCTCAATTCCTTATCCGTCATCCGACATCCCTCCGATCCGCGCTTACGGCTGAAAGCAGAAAATAGCAACGGTCATTATCCTATCCATCATTCCCATAATGCAGTTGAAAAACTGATTCATGGTGATACGCGGAAATTGGAATCGTTTCCATTTTTACACTTATAAAATATCACATTTAACCCGTAAATTCAAGCATTTTGCGTCGAATGTTGCATGTCAGAATCACCGAATTTTCCGCCAATTTTTGTTAAATATTCCTAACTCCGGGAACAAGACGCAACATTATCCCCGCGCTTGCGCGCAGGAGATCCCAGGGGGATGTATATGTAATCGTTCAACCCCTAATTTGGCTACTATTATATGCAAAAAGGCTTGCAGCAGATCAGGTATTTCTTTGATGATTCAAAGGCATTACGCCCCTCCTTCCTCAATACTATATTGCAAGGAAGGGGGATCATTCAATGTCAAATAAAGGAGTACAATTAACATTTACATTTGAAAATCCCAACACTCCAAAATCATTTGCATGTATGCTCAAAAAAATTCTGATTGACAAGCTTCTTTCTCAACAATCCGAAACCGCTTTTGTAAAAAAATAGCCAACCGGAATCCTTGCAAAAATACCGCGCTGACAATTCTCAATCAGTGCGGTATCATTATCATGGATATGGGTTGGTTGTTTAGAAAGGAGCAGCCAACGAATGAGAATTGCAGCCTATTGTCGTGTTTCTACAGATAAGGATGAACAGATCGATAGTCTGAACCATCAGAAGGATTTTTTCATTGCGTACGCCAAACGGAACGGTCACAAATTGTTTCGCCTCTATGCCGACGAGGGCATCAGCGGAACGAGCCTAAAAAAACGGGAAGAATTCAAGCGGCTTCTATTAGATGCCGAACTGGGTCTATTTGATATGGTTGTCGTCAAGGATATCAGCCGTTTCGCCCGAAACACTGTGGATGCCCTGCAAAGCATCCGCAAGCTGAAATCTATGGGCATCTGTACCCTATTTCTCACCGCCAACATGGATTCCATGGGCGACAGCGAATTTATTCTGACCTTGTTCTCCGCCATGGCACAGGAGGAAAGCAATAATCTTTCCAAGCGTGTCAAATGGGGGAAAAAGATCAATGCGGAAAAAGGCCGTGTCCCCCAGCGAATCTTTGGCTATGACAGAATCGATAATTTCACCCTGGAAATTAACCCTGACGAGGCCAGAATCGTCCGTAAGATTTTTTCGCTCTACAATGAGCAAGGTCTGGGTTGCCGTACCATCAGCATGGAACTCAACCGGGATCAGGATAAGACCAAGTTCGGCAACGACTGGAATGCCCGAGGCGTTCGGCGTGTTCTGGTAAACCCTATTTACTGCGGAATGTTGGTAAATCACAAATATGAAATTGAGGATTTCCTCACAGGCAAGCAAATCAATATTCCCAAAGAAGAGCAGTTCTCCCATGAGCGCCCCTCCTGGGCCATCATTGCCCCGGATACATTTCAAAAAACCCAGGAAATCATGGAATCCCGGCGCACCAAATACGATTCAGGAGAGCCCTTCAAGGAAGCCAGATACAGTTCCAAGCACATTTTCTCCACCCTTATCAAATGTGCGCACTGCGGACGATCCTTTACCAGAAAAAGCTATACCTATGTGAACACACGTGTGTATTGGCGGTGTGTTACCAACGATCAATATACTGCGGAAAAATGCGACAACCGAACCTGTCTGGACGAACCGGAACTGCTGAGAGAACTTCGGGAATACTTTGCATCTCTGATTGGGGATAAAGATGCCTTCATCGTAAGTATCCTGACCGGCTTGGATAAGCAGCTTCCCGCTTCTCAAAATCCGGAGTATATCAAGAAGGAGATTGAAGCAAGGCGAAAAAAGCTGCTGTCCAAAAAGGACCGCTATCAGGAAATGTACGCAAATGACATTTTGAGCTTAGCCGAGTTGAAGGAAAAAATCACTGGTATAGCCGAGGAACTGAAAGCTCTGGATCTGGATTGGGAGCAGCTTGCGCTGAATAAGAAAGTAACCAATAACGCAGAAGAAATCATCCGCCGCTATACCCTAGAGATTGAACGCTTCCTTGAACTGGAAACCGTAACCAATGTGGATATGCGCCGTATCCTCGACCACATTTCCGTAGATCGGGAGGGGCACGTCCACGTTGTCCTGAAGAAATTTGAGGACATTGTATAGCAGAACTTTTAATCTCATAAACATTAACTTTTTCCAGATTTTTCTACATTATTACAACTATTTTTACCTACCTAATTGGTGTCAACAATAGAGGTTCTGGATCCCATGGTGCTGGGCTCCAAGATCAAGGAGGTCTGCGACTGCGCCGGCGAAGCGGTGACCGTTCAGATTCCGGAGGCCATCCGAGCCGCCTTTGACGAGGAGCTGGTGCTCACCGGCGGCCAGCGGCGGCTGTTCGTCACCCTGGGGCAGTTCTCCATTGTCCGGCTGGAGCGGGACGCCCAGCTGGTGATCCCGGTGCTGGACTACTCCATCCCGGTGAAGGAATGCTGCGAGTCCGGCGGCTGCTGCACCGAGGATCCCTGCGAAATGTTCAGCCGGATCCCCTTCCCTGCTAAGCAGTTCTCCCCGGACAACTGCGACGGGTGTCCGGGCGACGGCTGCAACTGCGGCTGATTTCCGATACGTCGAAGGGGCTGGCGCATCTGCGTCAGCCCCTCAAGTTTATTCGACTGCGCTCAGGAAGTCCCGGGCGGCGGTCTCCGGGGAATCGTACTTCCCATTCATGTAGGCCCGGGTAACGCTGTACCACTTGGCCGTGATCTCCGGGGTGATGATGCCGGTGTTGACGACCCGGCCGGCCAGTGCCTCCGAAGACTCTACGTTCCGGTAAATGTCCGCCTGGACGGTATCCGCCGCCACCGAGGGCACGCCCTTTACCTTGCCCATGGTGTCGATCTCCTTCCCGGTGGCCAGGAACCGGAGAAACTCCATAGCATACTCAGGATTGGCCGCGTCCCGGTTCACCGCAAAGCCGAACCAGGGCTCCTGGTAAACGTAGTGTCCCCCTTCGCCGAAGGGCACATACACGAAGCTGTACGCGAAGGGCGATGTCTGGAAGGTCTGGGACTTGCTTTCCCGCTTCTTCATGCCGCTGACCTTCTCGCTGTCACAGATCCAGAAGGGGGTCTTCCCCTCGAAAAAGCTCAGAATGGCCCCGTCATAGTTGTCCTCAGGCAGGGATGCGTTCACTTCCTCGTCGGTGTAGCCGTTGTCCCGGATGATATCCAGAAACCCGAACACCGAAGCCAGCCGATCAACGGCCATCTGGCCGCCGGCTCTGGCACTTTCCAGAAACTCCATATCCGTACACAGGGCGGCGTTCAGTCCGCTCCGGGTCAGCTCGGCGTAAACCTTATTGGCAGGCCCCTGGATGGGGGTATAGCCCTTTTCCTTCAGGGTAGCCAGAACAGCAAGGAATTCCTGGGTATTCGTCGGAACGCTCAGGCCTTCCTTCTCCAGCAGGGTGTTGTTGACCACCATGCCGGTAACCAGCTGAGCCATTGGAATGGCTCTGAGAACCCCGTCAATGTTGTAGGTCTTCAGCATCTGCTCGTCGATGGCACTCACGTCCAGACGCGTCAGATCCCGGCACCGGGCAGGCAGCGTGGCATTTCTGGCGTTCATAAATTCCGCGCTGACCATCATAATATCCACCCCGGGATTCAGATCCAGATAGGCCTCCAGATCCCTTCCGCCCACCTGCCCGTAGGAGAAGGTGACGTTGGGATAGTACCGGTTGAAGTCGTTGGTCACCTGATCCAGAGCCTCGAAGTTCCCGAAAAAGCCCAGAACACGCAGTTGAACGGACGCACAGGTATCCAGGCCGGGCTTAAAATCCCCCTTGCCGCTTTCCTGCTTCCCGGCACAGCCGGACAGCAGCACCGCCGCCAGCACCGCCGCCAGAAGGCGATAGGCTCTCCGCTTTTTCATATAAAATCCCCCCTATTTTCGTTTTACAGGGTATGATTCTTGATCTTTTGCAGATATTGCCGCAGCTTGCTCACATCCACGGGCTTGGCAATGTGTCCGTTCATGCCGCTGGCAAGACAGGCCTGCACATCCTCGGCAAAGGCATCCGCCGTCATGGCGACGATGGGAACAGTGCCGTTCTTCCCGGCAGGCAGAGCCCGAATGCGCCGGGCAGCCTCCAGGCCGGTCATCTCCGGCATCTGCACATCCATCAGGATGGCGTCATAGGTACCGGGCAGCGCGTTGGAGATCACGTCCAGACAAATCCGGCCGTTCTCTGCCCGCTCGCAGGTATCGCCGCACTCGGCCAGAAGAATCTGAATGATCTCCCAGTTCATGTCGTTGTCCTCGGCCACCAGCAGGCGCAGACCGCTCACGTCCGCTTCCTGGCTTCCCGTCTCGCCGGTTCGGGTATCCGCCTGCCGGACAATGGGCAGGGACAGCTCCACCGTGAAGGTGGTTCCCTTGTTCACCTGGCTTTCGCAGTCGATGGTGCCATCCATCAGCTCTACCATCTGCCGGACAATGGACAGTCCCAGGCCGGAGCCCTGGGTCCGGTTGACCTGAGTGCTCACCTCCCGGGCAAAGGACTGGTACATATGCTTCTGAAACTCCGGGCTCATGCCAATGCCTGTGTCCGAAACCCGGAAGGTCAGGCGTACCCGGTTTTCGTCCAGCTGCTCTTCCCGGAAGGACATATGGATGCTGCCGCCGGGCGGGGTATATTTGACGGCATTGGACAGCAGATTGATGTAAATCTGATTCAGCCGGATGGCATCGGCGCTGACCTGGGGACAGGCAAACTCCGGCACGTCATAGGTAAATTTCTGCTCCTTGTCCCGGGCTTGGGGGGTGATGATCTCCAGAAGCCCGGAAACCAGCTCCGGCAGGGAGATATCCGTGGGGGTCAGCACAAATTTCCCGCTCTCGATTTTCGAAATATCCAGAACATCGTTGATAAGGGTCAGCAGCTGGCGGCCGGCATTGGCGGCCTTATTCAGGCACTGGGCAGCGTACTCCGGGTCATCCAGATTCCGCTGGGCAATGGCCGTCATGCTCAGCACCGCGTTCATGGGCGTGCGGATGTCGTGGGACATGGCGGACAGGAAATTGGTCTTTGCCTCGCTGGCCTGTCTTGCCAGCCGGGCCGTCTCCCGCAGCTGCCGGTTGACCCACAGCAGATGCCAGCCGTCCAGAAGCACCAGCACCGTCAGGCTGCCGCAGATGACCAGCACCAGAACCCAGGCACTGTCCTCGGTCACCAGCTCCGCCTCGGGAAGGAAGCCCACGATATCCAGCATGGAGTCTTCGCCAAAGGAAGAAAAATACCAAAAGCAGTTCTCGCCCCGGAAGTTTTTGTAATGCAGAGCGCCCAGCTCGCTCCCGTTCAGCTCCTCGGCAAAGTCGTACATCTTATTATAGTTATCCTGGAAATTATAGGCACGGATGTAATTCAGGAAATTCTCGGATCGCATGGAGGGCGACTGCACCACATATTCCCCCGATCGGGTGATGATGCCCACCTCCGCCGACTGGTACTCTGCCGGGAATACCCAGCTTTTTTGCAGGGAGTCCGTAGGGATGGCCCGCAGAAGCAGATAGTCTTTGGTGCCGTTCTCCGTCCGGAGGGTCACACGGGCACCTACGCTCACCGCGTTGGACAGGTTCTCCGAAAGCCGGTATTTGCCCACTACGCTGAATTGAGCCGCGGTGCCGTCGAAAATCTCCCGCATACTGCCGTTCAAGCGCCGCGCATAGTCGGAGGCATTGTCGGAAAACTTGCCGTAGGTGTCGATCTCCTCCTGCCCCGCCGGATAGTAGGCCGACCAGGCCCGCAGGGTATCCAGATCCACAATGTGGGCGTAGCGGTTGGGGTTGGTATTGAGCTGCCGCAGAAATTCCAACGCCTGGGGCAGATCCATCTGGTTTTTTGTAATGTAAGCACTCCAGTTTTCCACATAGCCCCGCTCACCGTCCAGATAATTCTGGGCAACGGACTTCATGGATTCCACCGTGGCGATGAACTCGTCCCGCTTGTTATTCATCTGCTCCTGGTGGAGCCGGCTGGCGCAGACCACAGACACCGCCACCGTGAACAGGATCACCAGCAGATTGCAGAGCACCAGCGTGATTTTTCTCTTTCTTCCCATAAAATCGCTGTGCAATCCTCTTCACCTCCGGTTTCGGCCTGCCGAAAATATAACAGGGCCTTTCACATGATGTTCATTATAGCAGGAATTCTTTTCTTTGTCCACCGGGGGACGGTTTTTTCCCCTTTTGGAACCTCTGAATAAATCGTCTGCGGCTGGATAGCGGATCTTTTTCTCTATCCGTGCAGCTTCAAAAGTGGGCAATACACAAAGTATTCCTCCACTTTTGAACCCTTCGGCTAGCGAAAAATCTCTCGCTCCCAGCTCTTGCCGATTTAATCAGAGGTTCCTTTTTTATTCGATCAAAGAAATTCCGCGGCGTAAGGTATCTTCGTCAATGGCGCCGGTGGCGTAGGTAATGGCGTGACCCTGTCCGTCGATGAAGTAGGTGCTGGGCAGTGCGTTGACCCCATAGGCCCGGGCAGCGCTGAATTCGGTGTCATAGAACACCGGCAGGGTGTAGCCCGTCTTTTCGAGGAACGCATCCGCCTTTTCCCGGGTTTCCTGCATTCCGTCGGTCATGTTCACCATCAGAAACTGGACGTTCTCCCCCATTTCATTGAAAACCCGCTGAAAATCCGGCAGCTCCTGTTTGCAGGGGCCGCACCAGCTGGCCCAGAAATTCAGCACCACCGGCTTTCCCAGGTAGTCCGAGAGCTTCACCGGATTTCCGTTTCCGTCGTACACCGTAAAATCCGGGGCGGTCACATAGTCGCCGGTGGTCTCCTGCGCCAGCTGCTCCGGTGCCGGCTGGTTCCCCCGCAGGCGGCCATAGAGCACCGAGGCCCCGGCCAGAAGTCCCGCCAGCAAAACCGCCGCAAGCAGCCAAGTCCATTTCCGCTTCATCCAATCCCTCCCGATTGCAGCAGTCCCAGCAAACGGCCCAGGGTTCCCGTGGCCATCATCACGCCCACAAGGATCAGAAAGCAGCCGCTGAGACAGTTAATGATTCGATAATGCCGTTTGACCCAGTCAAAGGCGGTTTTCAGTCCATCGATGAGCACCGCGCTGACTAAGAACGGGATGCCAAGCCCTAAGGAATAGGCCAGGAGCATTCCCATGCCCTCCAGCGCATGGCCCCGCTGGGAGGCAAGCAAAAGTGCCGAGCCCAGGAAAGCGCCTACGCAGGGTGTCCAGCCCAGGGAGAATACCACGCCGAACAGAAAGGCCGAGAAAACCGACAGTCTGGGGGTATCCAGCATCCGGCTGCCCCCCTGGAACAGATTCCAGCGGAACAGGCCCAGATAGTTCAGGCCGAAAACGATCACCACAATGCCGCTGAGCAGCTCCAGAGGCCGCCGATAGGCGGTGAGCAGCCCGCCGATGGTACCGGCCAGGGCTCCCATGGCCATGAACACGGCGGTGAACCCCGCCACAAAGCCCAGGCCGCAGCCCAAAGTTCTTCCGGTGCTCCGCTCTCCCCCACCGGCAAAATAGGACACGTAGATGGGCAGCATGGGCAGCAGGCACGGCGACAGGAAGGTGACGACTCCTTCCAGAAAGGAAATCAAATACTGCATAATGACCTCGCTTTGCAAATTTTCCGTTTTTCAGGCAGTCCGCGCGTCCGCAGGCGGGTCTGCCCTCACAGGGAATTATACCACAAATTCCCATATTTTCCAGGGTGCTTTTTCCTTTTTTCCGTCAAAGATGTTCGTCCTTAGTATGCCCGGATTTCCCGGGAATCTCCAGGCTGCATCGTGATTTCCGCCGGTTTTGCGCCGCAAGTATTCGAAAAGCCTTCGAGTCCGATTCGCAAATATACATCCTGCGGCGTATAAAAATCTCCCGGTAACGGAAGTGAAATTACCGGGAGAAGGAGGAACAAAAAAACGCTGCAAACCCCGAAAAAAGGCTTGCAGCGGTGCTTTCTGGCGTCCCAGAGAGGATTTGAACCTCCGACCCCACGCTTAGGAGGCGTGTGCTCTATCCAGCTGAGCTACTGGGACTTATGTCTTTGACCCGACTATTTTACCCGAGAGACGGGGGAATGTCAAGCAAAAACAGTACGTTTTCTCCGGGCGACCTCATCCGCCCTCCGGGCACCTTCCCCTCTCAGGGGAAGGCTTTTTAGTTGTTCAAATCATGGTGGAAGGCCGGGCTGGACATATCCAGAGCCAGGAACCGGTAGCCGTTCTGGGTTCCGAATTTCAGGATGGTCTCCACCGCGTCCACGCTGTAGCGGTGGATATCGTGCTGAAGCACCAGAGATACGGGCTGCTCCTGAATGCCCTGGATCACGTTCCGCGCTACCTGGGCGGTGTCCGTAGTGGAGCCGGCATCGCCGGAGTAGACGTTCCAGTCGAAATACTGGAAGCCCGCCGCCTGGACAGCGCCGGTCAGGTAGGTCATGATTCCCACGCAGGTACGGCGGCTGACCTCGTTGGAGCTGCCCCCGGGAAAGCGCATGAGCCAGGACTGAACGCCGGTATTGTCGTAAATGGCTTTCTGAGTGGCCCAAAGGTCATCGAAATAGGCATCGGGATCGGCATAGACCTGGGCGTAATTGTGGGTGATGGAATGGGAGCCGATGCTGTGACCCCGGCGGACAATCTCCCGCATGGTTTCCCCGTCTTTGGTACCGATGACAAAGAAGGTAGCCTTGGCATTGTACTTGTCCAGCACGTCCAGAAGCCGAGGGGTGTAGGCACTGGGGCCGTCGTCAAAGGTCAGGTAAATCACCTTTCCCTCAGGATACACCGTGTCCGGGGGCTGGTGGGCGGCCACCTCCACGCTCCTTATGACCTGCGTCTCGTTGCCCCGGGAGTCGGAAACGGTATAGGTGATGGGATACACGCCCAGATTGCGCCAGTCCACTTCTCCGGACACCGCCACCTGGGCGGTCAGGTCGCCGTCGTCGTTGTCCAGAGCGGAGAAGCCCGGCTCAGAATAGGGTCTTCCCAGGTATATGCGGTAGTTTTCCCCGCCGGACAGGGTGATTTCCGGCGGAATGGAGTCCCAGTAGGGAATTTTTCGCTCTGCCTCGGCGGGATTTCCCGAAGAATCCACCACGGCATAGGTTACAAGCTCCGGGGTTTCCTGCCGGATGACCTTGTCCGTAATATCCCCGTCGTAATTGTCCCAGGCCTGAAAGCCCGCCTCGGTATAGGGGGCATCCTCGGTAAGGGTTTCCGGGTCATCCGGAGTCAGGGTGATCACCGGCGGCTGAGTATCCACCACCTGCACCCGGCGGGTCACTTCCCCGGAAGCAAACAGAGAACTGGCGCAATAGGTGATTTTATAGCAGCCCAGTTTGTCCTCAACCAAGTCAGAACGGGTATCATAGCGAATGTCTCCGGGAACAAATCCCTTTCGGAAAAAACGGCTTCCCCGGACAAGGGCAGTGACTCCGGGCTCCTGATAGTGCTCCCCGTATTCCAAGGTAGTCTTCGGCTCCCCTGCCAGGGTCATTTCCATGGAGAACCGGTTGAACCGGAACAAAAGGAACCAGGCTGCCAAGGCCAGAACCAGCGCCAGACCCAGAATCCAAAGTCCCAGCAGCCACTTATTCTTTTTCATGCTTCTGCTTCCCTTCCGCACATTGCCATCAGCTCCGGCAGCACCGGCTCAAATTGAAGGCCGTACCAGTGGGTACGGTGAGCGGCAGTCCGGGCGATGGCCTTGCAGGTAAAGTTTGCCGCGCAAACCCCGGATTCATACACGTCTTTTCCGGAAGCAAGCAGACCGGTAAAGGCGGCGGCGAACAGGTCGCCGGTACCGCTGAAGTTGCCGGACAGCCGGGGATGGGAATAGGCACGGAAGCGCTCCCCATCCTTCAGAAGAAAGCCGCTGGTCTGCTCCCCTACCCCGGTCAGCAGCACCCGAGGAAAATTCAGCCGTTTTAGAAGAAATTCCCCATAATCCGCATCGGTTCTGTCCTCCCAGGGAAGCCCCGCCAGCAGGGCGGCCTCGGTCAGGTTGGGCAGGACAAAGTCCGCCTGGGCGCAAAGACCCTTCATTTTCTCCACATACGCTTCGTCAAAGCCGGAATAGAGCCTGCCGTTGTCCGCCATGGCAGGATCCACAATGGCAAGGCCGCCGGGGGCAAGCATGGTCTTTAAGACGGTTTCCGCCGTCTCGATTGCCGCCGGGCTTCCCAGGTAGCCCGTGAGAACGGCATCGAAGGTGATTTGGTTTTCCTTCCAGTGGGCGATGATCGGTGCCAGGCGGTCGGAAAAGCGGACAATTTCCGGCCTTCCGAAGCCGCCGGTATGGGTGGAAAGGAGCATGGTTGGCAGCACACAGGTTTCGTGTCCGCAGGCAGACAGCACCGGCAGCGCCACGGTCATAGAGCACTGACCCAGGCAGGACACGTCCTGGATGGTCAGAATTCGCAGTTGTCTCATAGGCACTCCACCGGATCCATATCCAGTCCCAGCTCCCGGGGCAGGAATCGGGGACAGACCGCCTCCGTGGTGACGATGACGGAGGAAGCCAGCATGGCTCCGATCTGGCAGGCCTGCTTCATGCCTTTTCCGTAGGTCAGGCCGATGGCCGCCCCGGCACAGAAGGAATCCCCCGCGCCGGTGGTATCCACCACATCCACCTTCCGGGCAGGGCACCAGCCCTTCTCTCCGGTAAGGCCGGCGTACACCGCTCCCTCGCCGCCCATGGTGACGATCATGCCGGGAATCTGGGCTGCCCGGGTCTTGTCAGCCAGAATATCCGCCATTTCCACCGGCGTTTTTCCGGAATAATCCTCGCAGAACAGCAGTCCCGCCTCCTGGACGTTGCACACCAGGCAGTCGGTGTTTTTCAGGAAATCCCGCCGTTCCAGGGCAACGCTCATGTTGCCCACCACGGCGTAGACCTTTTTCCCATGCTTCTGAGCCAGACGGAAGACCCGCTTGATGATCTCCTTGTCCAGGTCAATTTCCACAATGACGCTGTCGGCACTAGCAAACATCTCGTCCCCCTGGGTATCCAGGGTGTCAATGAGGGGCAGCATGTCCGGCCGGTTAGAAATGGAGGCCGCCACGTCCCCGGAATTGTCGAATACCGCCAGCCAGGTGCCCAGGCCGTTGGGGGTCGTCCGGATATAGTCGGTGTTGACCTTATGGGCCCGGAGCTTGCGCAGCACATCCCGGCTGTCGCCGCTGTCATCCACCAGGCTCAGGAAGGTGGGGCGCAGCTCGCAATTGGCGATATCCTCCGCCACGTTCCGGCCGACCCCGCCGTGGACGCGCTCCACCCGTCCCACATTTCGGCCTGTGGGGATAAACGCCGCCTCCGGAAAGCCCTTGATGTCTACAAAAATCATGCCGATGACCAAAATGCCCATATGCTCTGCCTCCCTGTGATTCTGGTAGTAGTATAATGCGTACTGAACAACGCAAAACGCCTTGAACGTCAAGGCGTTCAGGCATTTTTTGCGTTGTTCTGGTGCAAGGGTTTTGCGCTAAAAAGTGCAAAACCCTTGCACCTGCCGAATTGCATGGAACGCCATGCAATTCGGATACGCATTGATTTCTGTCTGAATTCCATAAAAACGGTTTCAAAGAGCCGTTTTTATGGAATTGCGCACCTGACGGTGCGTGAATAAGCCGCAAAGCGGCTTATTCAGCAGACATTAGTATAGCATATTCCCGACAAAATGCAACCACAACCCCGTCCCTTCCCTTTTCTCCCGAAAAACAATTTCCAGACTGTCATTGCGCCGGAAGTTCCGTCCTGGCACTGCGCGTTTCGCATACGCAGGGAAGCGGCGCATAGGCTAGAGGCAAAGGGGGAATTCCATGCTGATGAGCTGGATCTGGACGGGAATGGTAGGTATCAGCATTCTGTGCGCCCTTTGGAACGGGCAAGGCGCCCAGCTTGCCGGGGCAGTATTTCAGGGTGCCCAGTCCGGAGTGAGCCTGGTCATCTCCATGGCCGGGGCGGTGTGTCTCTGGTCGGGCGTAGCCGCCGTTATGGAGGCCGCAGGCATCATGGGAATGCTCTCCCGGCTTCTTCGTCCCCTGTTGCACCGGGTTTTCCCATCCACCCGCCGGGATTCTCAGCTGGCAGGCTGCCTCAGCGGTAATTTCTGCGCAAATCTGCTGGGGTTGGGCAACGCCGCCACGCCTATGGGCATTCAGGCCGCCCGGCGGCTGGCCTCCGGCTCCGCCGCCTCCGATGAGCTGTGCCGGCTGGTGGTTCTGAACACCGCCTCCATTCAGCTGATTCCGGCAAATGTGGCGGCAATACGCTCCGCGCTGGGATGCGCCTCCCCCTTCGACATTCTCCCGGCGGTGTGGTTCACCAGCCTTCTGTCCGCCGGGCTGGGAGTGGCCTGTGCCTGGGTGCTGGGAAAGGTCTGGAAGCCATGACGGATTATCTGGTGCCTCTGATCTTATTTTTCACCATGGCCCTGGCTCTGGGGAAGCGGGAGAACGCCTATGATTTGATGCTGGGTGGGGCAAAGCAAGGCCTTAAACTCATGGCCTCCATCGCTCCCTCCCTGATTTTGCTGCTGACGGCGGTAAAAATGATGCAGTCCTCCGGGGCGGCAGAGGCCGCGGGAGGACTGCTGAAACCGATATTTGCTTTTTTCGGCATTCCACCGGAAACGGCACTGCTGGTGCTGGTGCGGCCCTTCAGCGGAAGCGCGGCTCTGGCCGTGGGAGCGGAGCTGATGGCCCGGTACGGGGTGGATTCCCAGATTGGCCGAACGGCGGCGGTAATGCTGGGCTCCACGGAAACCACCTTCTACACCATCAGCGTCTATTTTGGAGCCGCCGGGATTCAAAAGACCCGCTACACCCTGCCCGCCGCCTTATTTGCGGACTTCATTGGCTTCTGGGCGGCCTCCCTCACCACCAGGCTTTTTTTCAGCTGACGCTGACCTGAGGCAAAATCACCTTTCCCAGAATTTTCCCGGTGGCAATGGGCCCGTACTTTTCGCTGCGGCTGTCGGCGGAGTGGTTCCGGTTATCCCCCATGACAAACACCGTGCCCTCCGGCACCGTCAGGCTCACAACCGTCTGCCCGTCCCTCGGCTCCATGGGGTCAGGTTCTTCCGGATTCAGATAGGGCTCGTCAATGGGGATTTCGTTGACCGTGACCGTATCGGTATCATAATCGATTTTCACCCGGTCGCCCTGGGTAGCGATCACCCGCTTGACGATGTACGTCCGATCCAGGAGGCCGTCACCTGTATGAATCACCACCACATCCCCATGCCGGGGCTGGGAACCCACCCGGAGCACCAGCAGCAGCTGCCTGTCGTGAAGGGTGGGATACATAGACCGGCCGTCCACGATTGCCAGCTTCACCACAAAGGTGTTCAGCAGCACCAGGACGATCATCACCCCACAGAAAATGGTGAAGCCCCGGTCTTTCTTCTGGTTCTTCTTTTGTTCTTCCATGATACACACCTACAAAAAGGAAGCCTGCCGCGGCAAAAGCCGCGGCAGGCACTTGCTCTGCAAATTACTCTTCTTCGTCGTCTTCCAGGGAGAACTCCAGGGTCTCGCCGCAGTTGGGGCAGACGATACTTCCCTTCTCCAGGGTCTCCTCGTCGAAGTCGATGATCTCACCGCAGGCGCACTCCACCTCGTAGATGGTGGTGTCCTCGTCGCCGAACTCGAAGCCCTCTTCGGACTCCTCGTCGTCCAGCTCGTCGGTGTCGTCTTCCTCGTCCCAATCCTCGTCGTCCCAGTCCTCGTCATCCTCATCGTCGAGAATGTAGTCCTCGATGGCGTCCAGGTCTTCCTCGATTTCATCCAGCTCATCGGAGATGGCAATGGTGGTCTCCTCGATGTCGCCGACCCGCTTGGTCACGTCACCCAGCAAATCCACAATGGCGGCGATCATCTTGCCCTCGTTGGACTCGGTGTTCAGCTTCAGGCCCTCCATCAGGCCCTTCAAATAGGCGGACTTTTCAGAAAGCGTCATAATCATTCTCCTTCAAGCGCGAATGGCTTAGGCCTTAGAGCGGCCCAGGTACTCGCCGGTACGAGTATCGATCTGAATCTTATCGCCCTCGTTGACAAACAGGGGCACCTTCACCTCGGCACCGGTCTCCACGGTAGCGGGCTTGGTGACGTTGGTAGCGGTGTTGCCGGCGAAGCCGGGCTCGGTCTTGGTGACCACCAGGTCTACAAAGTTGGGCACTTCCACGCCGAAGACCTTGCCCTTGTAGCTCATGATGGTGCAGATGTCGTTCTCCTTGACGAACTTGAAGGAATCGTCCAGGACGGAACCGTCAATGGGCTCCAGCTCGTAGGTCTCCTGATCCATGAAGTAGTACAGGGAGCCGTCGTTGTAGGAGTACTCCATCTTCTTTCTCTCGATGTATGCGGTGGGGAACTTGGCAGAGGGGTTCAGGCTGGTCTCGGTCACGCCGCCGGTGATGACGTTCTTCATCTTGACGCGGACGAAAGCAGCACCCTTGCCGGGCTTGACATGCTGGAACTCGATGACCTGCATCACCTTGCCGTCCAGCTCAAAGGTAATACCGTTGCGAATATCGCCTGCAGAAATCATGTTTTTATCCTCCTAAGACTACCTCTCCGTTTTGGGAGGCGATTTGTGTTCATAGCTTTAGCTCATATATTGTACCGCAAAAGCGGCGCTTATGCAAGAGGAAACCGAAAAAAATCTTAGACAATAATGAGATTTTTCGGGCTCTTTGTCATGTCGATTGTGCCATTTTCGGAAATCACGGTCACGTCTTCGATACGCACGCCGAATTTTCCGGGCAGATAGATTCCCGGCTCTGCCGAACACACCGCGCCGACCGGAATGGGCTTTTCATACCGGGGGCTCAGGTTGGGGCCTTCGTGGATTTCCAGTCCCAGGCCGTGGCCGTAGCTGTGGCCGAAAAAGCCGCCGTAGCCCGCCTTGGCAATGACATTTCGGGCAATGGCGTCAATTTCCGCGCCGGTGAGCCCCGCATGAGTTCCTTCGATGGCCGTCTGCTGCGCCTCCAGCACGATCTGGTACACATGACGCATTTCCGGGGTGACAGAACCCACCGCCACAGTGCGGGTCATGTCCGAACAGTAGCCCTGCCAGGCCGCCCCGAAGTCCATGGTGATAAAATCCCCCGGCTGGATCACCCGCTCCCCCGCTACTCCGTGGGGCAGGCTGGTGTTGGGGCCGGAGACCACAATGGGGTCAAAGGCCAGGCCGGTGGCGCCGTTTTTGTACAGGGCGTAAATCAGCTCCGCCTGAAGCGCCAGCTCCGTCATGCCGGGTCGGATTTTTGTCAGAATCTCCGCAAAGGCCTTGTCCGTGATTGCCTGGGCCTTTTTCATCCGCTCCAGCTCCCAGGGCTCCTTTACGTCCCGGAAGGCGTTGAGCTTTCCGCTGATGGGCAGAAGCGGGGCTTTCAGTGCCTCCTCAAAGCGCAGAAGCTCCTCCGCCGTCAGATATTTTTCCTCATAGCCCAGGCAGGTGATTCCGAAGTCGGAGATGGCCTCGTTGATTCGCCGGACATAGCCCCGACCGGTGCCCACATCCAGCACGGTAAAATCCCGGATGTTTTTCCGGGCGGATTCCAGGTAGCGGCTGTCGGTAAAATAGCGGCAGCCGGACTTGGATACGACGGCCATGCCCTCGGCGATGTCAAATTCCGCGCAGTAATGGCGGCTGCAGCGGCTGGTCAGCAGCAGACCGTCTGCCTCATCCCCCAGCAGAGACAGGTATTTTTCCAGATTTTTCATTGGGAAAGCCTCCGATTTCCGGCCAAAAAGATAAAGGGCAGCTCCAGGACGTGCCGGGCTTTCAGCCAGAAGGTGTGATTGTCAATGGCCTTCACCAGGATGGAGGTCACGCCCATGCAGTTGGCTCCCAGGGTGTCGGTGTAAATCTGATCGCCTACCAGAGCCGCCTGACCTGCCGGGATTCCGTATTTTTCCAGGCACTGGCGGATGCCCCGGGAGAAGGGCTTTTTCGCGTGGGTGATGCAGTCCAAACCGTATTTTTCGCAGAAGGCGGGCACCCGGTCGTTGTGGCTGTTGGAGACGATGCACACCTGAATATCTTCCTGGGCATTCATGTTTTTCAGCCAGTGCTCCATGGCCTGTGTGGGAATGTCGGTGGTATAGGGCACAATGGTATTGTCAAAATCCAGCATCAGAAGGCGAATGTTCCGGCTTCTGAGCAGCTCCGGAGTGACATCCGTCAAAGCCTTCGTCATTCGCTTGGGAAGAAGAGAAAAGGGCATATTGTCCTCCGTATTTTCATAAATTACTTTCAGGAATTATATCACAGGGAGGGAGTTTTGTCCATGGCCATGGAACCTTATCTTGCCATGACGGCAGGAGAAATCCGGGGTGCTTCGGTTCTTCCCCGGCGGACAGGGTGGCTTTCCTGTCATTTCTCCCCCTCCGGTGCCGGGCTTTCCAACCTGCCCGTTGCGCTGCCTCCCGGCTCTCTTCTGATTCTGGATGACAGCACGCCTATGGACGGCCATGACCCGGAGCAGATTGCCGGGCAGCTGGAAAGCTGCGCAAAGCGTCTGGACTGCGCCGGGGTTCTGCTGGATTTCCAGCGACCCGGCCTGGGGGATGTCCAAATGCTGGTTTCCCGGCTGGAACAGGCGGTTTCCGTTCCCCTGATCGTTTCCTCGGCCTACGCAAAAAATACCGGGTGCGCCGTTTTTCTCCCGCCGGTTCCGGCAGATGTGCCTCTGGCGGAATATTTATCCCCCTGGCGTGGCCGGGAAATCTGGCTGGAGGCGGCCTTGGACGGTCTGGAAATCGCCCTGACAGAATCGGGGGCTGCTCCCACGCCCCTGCCCCGCTGGGAGCAGCCGGAGGCGGAGGGCTTCCGGGATTCCAGGCTTTCCTGCCATTATCGCTGTGAACTCCGGGAAAACGCGGCGGTTTTCACCCTCTGGCGCAGTCCGGAGGACTTAAAAGCGCTTCTTGACCAGGCCGAAAGCCTGGGTGTTGCCGCCGCCGTGGGGCTGTATCAGGAGTTATTTCCCGCTTTCGGCTGACCGGCGGCAATACAGCAGCATTTCATAAGCAATGCCGTTTTCCTCGCCGGATTGGAGGGTCTGGGAGAGAACCCAGTCCGGGTCTTTGTCCAGATTGGGGAAAAAGGTATCGGATTCCGGGGTAGTGTGCACCTTCGTCACATAGGCCCGGTCACAGTAAGGAAGCATCTGCCGATAGACGCTCCCCCCGCCGATGACAAAGGCTCTGGGGGCGTTCTTCACCTGCTTCAGCACCTCTTCCGGGCCGTGGCACACCGTAAAGCCGGGAATATCCCCTTCCGAACGGCTCATGGCCAGATTCACCCGGCCGGGCAGGGGCTTTTTCCCCGGAAAATCCTCGATGGTGCGCCGACCGGCAACAACCGTGGCTCCCCGGGTGGTCTCCCGGAAGAATTTCCGGTCGGCAGACAGGGCGATGGGCTGGGTGCCATCCCGGCCGATGCCCCAGTCGTCATAAACCGCAACAATCAGTTCCATTGCTTCACCTCAGATGGCCATGGGAATTTCAAAATCAAAGGGATGATATCGGTAATTTTCCAGGGTGAAGGAATTCTTGGTAAAGGCGTAGAAATCCTTCACAGTCTCATCCACCCGGAAGGTGGGCGCCTCATAGCCATCCAGCTCCAGCATGGCCTTCACCGCCGGAATGTGCCGGTCGTAAATGTGGCAGTCGGCAATCACATGCACCAGCTCCCCCACCTGAAGACCGGAAACCTGAGCCATCATGTGAGTCAGCACCGCGTACTGCACCACGTTCCAGTTGTTGGCGGTGAGCATATCCTGGGAACGCTGATTCAGAATGGCGTTGAGCTTGCTGCCCGTAACATTGAAGGTCATGGAATAGGCGCAGGGGTACAGGTTCATCTCGTGCAAATCCTGGAAATTATAGATATTCGTCAGAATCCGCCGGGAGGCCGGGTTGTGCTTCAGATCATAGAGCACCCGGTCAACCTGGTCAAAGTCCCCTTCTTTGTAGTGGTGCTGAATGCCCAGCTGGTAGCCGTAGGCCTTGCCGATGGTACCGTCCTCCCCTGCCCACTCGTCCCAGACGTGACTGCCCAGATCGGCGATCCGGTTGGACTTTTTCTGCCAGATCCACAGAAGCTCATCCACTGCGCTTTTCCAGTAGGTGCGCCGCAGGGTCATAATGGGAAATTCCTTGGAAAGATCATATCGGTTCACCACACCGAAGGTTTTGACGGTGTGGGCGGGAGTGCCGTCAGCCCAGTGGGGGCGCACCTCCATGCCTTCATCGGAATAACCCTCTTCCAGGATCTTCCGGCAGGTTGCCTTGTATACTTCATCCGCATAGCTCATTGGGTTTGCCTCCTAAAGTGTCTTTGGAACATCATACCACAGGCGGACGGAAAGCGCAATAAGAAAGCCTGCGGCAGTGGGCAAAAAGGCTCCCCTTGCCATTCAAGGGGAGCCTTTGCGTTTTGTCAATCGTTTGTTCAGGCCAGAATAGGCTTGAGGGCAGCGGCGAGGGTCTCCTTCTGAGCCTCCGCCTCGGCAAGGGTCTTGCCCAGGGTGGTGAAATAGGTCTTGATCTTGGGCTCCGTGCCGGAGGGACGGACAATCACCGTAGCGCCGCCATCCAGGGCGTAGACCAGAACGTTGGCGGCAGGCAGACCGGTTTCGGCGGTATTCTGATAGTCCGTGACTTTCTCGACCTTGTAGCCGCCGATTTCCCTGGGGGGATTCTGCCGCAGGCCGGACATGATGCCCGCCATTTTATCCATGCCGCTCAGACCCGGGAACTCGAAGGAATCCACCTTGTTCAGGTACCGGCCATACTGGGCGTAGATTTCTTCCAGCCGCTCCTTGATGGAAGAACCGACGGAGCGGTAGTAGGCTGCCATTTCGCAAATCAGCATGGAGCCGACAATGGCATCCTTATCCCGGACATAGGAACCGGCCAGATAGCCGTAGGATTCCTCAAAGCCTAGGATAAACCGGTCAACCTCACCGGCTGCTTCCAGCCGGGCAATCTGATCGCCGATCCACTTGAAGCCCGTGAGGACGTTGCGCATTTCCACGCCGTAGTGGGCGGCAACCTTGTCGGCCAAGGGGGTAGATACCAGGGATTTGACGGCAACAGGATTCTTAGGCATAGTACCCTTCTCGATTCTGCCCTGGCAGATATAATCCAGCAGCAGAACGCCCACCTCGTTGCCGGAAACCAGCTCATAGGTGCCGTCCGGGCAACGGATGGCAATGCCCACCCGGTCAGCGTCCGGGTCGGTAGCCAGCATCAGGTCGGCGCCGGACTTCTCGGCCAGTTCCAGACCCAGGCGCAGAGCCTCAAAAATCTCCGGGTTGGGATAGGGGCAGGTGGGGAAATTTCCGTCGGGATACTCCTGCTCGGGGACAATGGTAATGTCCGTAATGCCGATGTCGTGAAGTACCCGGGTGACAGGCACCAGACCGGAGCCATTCAGGGGAGAATACACCAGCTTCAGCCCCGCGGTTGCGCACAGGCCGGGACGGACAGAGCGGGACTTGATGGCATCGTACAGAGCTTCCTTGCAGTCCTCGCCCACATAGGCAATCAGCCCCTTGGCCTTCCCTTCCTCGAATGGCATCCAGGCGGCACCGGTGAGAATATCGGTTTTCTGAATCTGGGCGTACACCACCGCGGCGGCATCGTCCGTCATCTGGCAGCCATCGGGGCCGTAGGCCTTGTAGCCGTTGTATTTGGCAGGATTGTGGGAGGCGGTAATCATGATGCCGGCGTTGGCATGGTAATAGCGGGTGGCAAAGGACAGAGCGGGCACGGGCATCAGCGCGTCATAAATGCGCACTTTGATGCCGTTGGCGGCCAGAACGCAGGCGGCCTCCCTGGCGAACACGTCGGAGTTGATCCGGCTGTCGTAGGAGATGGCAACCAGCTGACTGCCCCCCTGGGTTTTGACCCAGTTGGCAAGGCCCTGGGTGGCCTGACGCACCACATAAATATTCATCCGGTTGGAGCCCGCGCCCAGGATTCCCCGGAGGCCCGCGGTGCCGAATTTCAGTGCCACGGCGAACCGCTCCTTGATCTGATCCTCCTGACCCGCAATTTCCTTCAGTTCCCTGGTCAGAGCGGGATCCTCCAGAGAAGCGGAGCACCAACGCTGATAATCCTCCATGTACATTACAAATCACCTTTCCCTTGTTGTATTCAATGGGTTTGTATCCTTTAGCTGCCTACAATATATACGATTTGCCGGGGCTTGTCAATATTCTGGAATAGCAGAAAAACAACGTACTCAAATAGAGCACCTGTCATTGCGAACCAGCCCTGTTAGACGCATGTCATTGCGAACCAGCGCGCACGCTGGTGTGGCAATCCCCCGGTCATTCCAGAAGCCAACGTCGGAGCGCAAAGGCTCCCTTGTGTAAAGGGAGCTGGCAAAAATCTCTGATTTTTGACTGAGGGATTGTAAAACTGCGTCAATGAGAGTACACAAAAAGCTGGGGGTTCTGATCCCCTCAGCCCCAGTGTGCGCACTGGGGCAGCTCCCCTTGGTCAGCAAGGGGAGCCTTGCCCTCATCCGTCACGGCTTCGCCGTGCCACCTTCCCCGTGGGGGAAGGCTTTGGGGCGGACGAAATCCCCGGCAGCGGGTGCTGCCGGGGATTGGGTTTCGATGCGCTTTCGTTCAGAACCGACCGAATTACTTGGTACCGCGCTTCTTCTTGGTCAGGCAGTAGATACCGGCCAGAGCCGCGCCGGAGACTACCAGGATCGCCACAGCGGCCATGATGATATCACCGGTCTTGGGGTTGGTCTTGTCGGCGGTCTTGTTGTTATTGTTGTACTTGTTGGAATCGGTGCCCTTGTCGATGAGCATGATGTGCAGCTCCTGCAGGTCCTTGGTATCGGACACGTTCCACAACTCGTCACAGACGGTGGCAGCGGGCTTGCCGGTGCAGTAGTTCTTCCACTGGGCATCGGTGTACCAGCCGTAGGCCACATCCACGCCGTCGTCATACTTGGAGTAGTCGGGGAAGTACTTGTACAGGTTCAGGCTGTGCATATTGAAGGAGCCGGAGGCAGGGATGTCGTAGCAGCTGACCTTCTTGGCGTAGGTGCTGGTCTTGCCGTCCACGTGGAAGTACAGCTGGACAACCTTGGCCACTTCCCACTCGGCGATGAAGTGGTACGGATATCTGTCGGAGAAATCATCGTTATTGGTCAGGCTGGGATAGTATTCAGGATGCTTGGAAGTCTTTTTCAGATTCTCCCGGGTGGAAATGACAGTGTCATCGGCAACCCACTGGGTGAAGGTATAGCCGTCGGTCTCGTCGCTGTCCTCTGCCCAGGAAGCAGGTGCGGGCAGCTCACCGATCTTGGAGCCGATCTCCACGATGATGCTCTGCTTGGCCATGGTGTTCTTGGTGGGATGCTGGGCAATCAGCCAAACCTTGCGCTGCAGCTTAGGAACGATGATGACCTCGTTGCTGGAGTTGGCGTTGTCGGAGGTGATGGTGGAGGAACCGGCCTTGAACTCCTTACCGGTCTCCAGGAACTTCCAGCCCTTCAGGGTGTAGCCGCTAAGCGTCTCGTCCTTCAGCCAGTTAATCTCGGAATCGGTGGGGAAGGAGCCGGTGGAAGCACTCAGCTTGCTGTCGGCGGGGATAGACATGTTGTCGTACTTGGTGGTGCCGTTGACGGTGAACTCAGTCCAGTCGCCGTTCTCGAAATCGTACCAGCGGACGGAGACGGTCATACCGGTCTTCTTCCACTTGGCATAGGGTCTGGCGGAGGTGGACAGCACGGTCAGATCCTCGCCGGGATTCCCCTCGGCATCCACCAGGCAGCGCTCGGAGTGAGAGCTGTCTTCCTTGACGTACCAGCCGTTAAAGACATAGCCGCTGCGGGTGGGAGTGGGGAAATCTGCCACGGGGTAGTCGCCGTTCAGGGCAACCTGGATGGTGCCGCTGTCGCCGGGGGCAAACTTGCCGCTCTTGGGATCCAGCTTTACACCGGTGGTAGAGTCAACGTCCTCAAAGACGGCGTAGACTTCCATCTTGCCGATCTCATAGCCCTTGGAATCGGGACTCTCAATGCCGTCGTGGTCATCGAGCTGGAGATTCTCGCCGGCAACCTTCAGGCCGGAAGCGGAGATGGCTGCGCCATCCTCCTCAAAGCTCCAGTACTTGAAGGCCTTACCGGTGGAGGTGCCGTTAACCTTGGCGTAGTAAGCCAGGGCGTCCTTACCGGCGGGCAGGTTGGGGAAGCTGTCGCCGACCTTGGTGGAAACCTTCTTCATGACGCTGCCGTCCACATTGAAGTAGATGTTGACGGTGTTCTTGCCCACTTCGTAGCCGTCGGGCAGGGCAAGCACGGAAATGCCGGCGTTGGAGTCGGTCTCGCTATCGACTACAGGCCGCGCCTCATCGGCAGTCTGGGAAGTGGATGTATTTTTGTTGGTCGCGGGAGCCTCAAACTCCTCGTCGAAAACCATTTCGCCGTACGCATTGGTTGCGGCAAACGCCTGGAAAGGTGCTACGGAAAGCAGCATCATAACCGCAAGCGTAAGGCTCAGCAGCTTTTTCATAGCGTTCTTCATTGTTCAAACCTCCTAATGATTTGTCGTTCAGAAACAGGTGCCGGGGAATCCCCCTTCGGGAGATCGGCGGGTATGTCTCCGTCCGGCATTTCTTTTCTTACCCAGATGATACCATAACCGGGAAAAGAAGTCAATAGGAAAATTACAATAAATTACAAAATTATTTACATTTCTTAACATATCAAAACGATATTTTGCAATTTTTTGCAGGTTTCATCCTGTTTTGATAGAATTTTCCTGCTTTTTCGGCCCGAATTGTTTACCGTTTTGTTAACACTCCGAAAAATCTTAAGAATTGGAGGGTGTAAATGATACCGTTTGGATGGTTTCAAAGCAACCTCATCCGGCTCTTCGAGCCACCTTCCCCTCCCAGGGGAAGGCAGGAGAACGGATTGCCACGTTGGTCTGCTTGCAATGATATCTCCTATCCACGTCCTCATTTTGCATTCTGCATTTTATATATTAGCGTGCTGCAAGAAGCCCTCATCCGTCTCGCGCTTGCGGGGGACGCGCGAGCCACCTTCCCCGTGGGGGAAGGCTTTGGGTACGGATTGCCACACCAGCGTTGCGACGCCTCCTTGCAATGACAATTTCCTTCCACGTACTCATTTTGCATTTTGCATTCTGCATTTTACATTATATTATATAGTGTCTTCCGGGTGTGAAAATTTCTTGCTATTTTCTGTCGGATGGAGTAGAATAACGGGGTATGATTTGAGAAAGAGGCGAAGCAAATGACGGCAGCAGCATTTGACAACGAGAAATACCTGCAAACCCAGTCCGAGCACATCCGCCAGCGGATCGCCCAGTTCGGCGGCAAGCTGTACCTGGAGTTCGGCGGCAAGCTCTACGACGACAACCACGCTTCCCGGGTGCTCCCCGGCTTCCAGCCGGACAGCAAGCTGCGGATGCTCCTGCAATTAAAGGAGCAGGTGGAAATGGTCATCGCCATCAACGCCGATGACATTGAGAAAAACAAGGTTCGGGGCGACCTGGGCATTACCTACGACCGGGACGTAATTCGTCTGATCGACGTGTTCCGCAGCTTCGGGCTCTACGTTTCCAGCGTGGTGCTCACCCGGTTCCACGACCAGCCTCTGGCTCTGGCTTTCCAGTCCCGGCTGGAAGGGCTGGGCATCCGGGTCTACCATCACTACGGCATTCCCGGCTACCCCGCCAATACCTCTCTGATCGTAAGCGACGAGGGCTTCGGCAAGAACGACTATATTGAAACCTCCCGTTCCCTGGTGGTGGTTACCGCCCCCGGCCCCGGCAGCGGCAAGCTTGCCACCTGCCTGAGTCAGCTGTACCACGAGCACATCCGGGGCATCACCGCGGGCTACGCCAAATTCGAGACCTTCCCCATCTGGAATCTGCCCCTGAATCACCCGGTGAATCTGGCCTATGAGGCCGCCACCGCCGACCTGAACGACGTGAATATGATCGACCCCTTCCACCTGGAAGCCTACGGAGTTACCACCGTCAACTACAACCGGGATGTGGAAGCCTTCCCTGTTCTCGTGGCGATTTTCGAGAAAATTCTGGGTCACTGCCCCTATAAGTCCCCCACGGACATGGGGGTCAACATGGCGGGCAACTGCATCGTGGATGACGAGGCCGTCTGCAAAGCCTCCCGTCAGGAGATCATCCGCCGGTACTACGAGGCCCTGTGCGACCAGAAGCGGGGCAAGCAGGTGGAGGACGCTCTGCGGAAGCTGGATCTGCTGATGAAGAAAGCCGGAGTCTCCCCTGCCGACCGGCGGGTTGTGGCTCCCGCACTGAAGCGGGCCGAGGAAACCGGCGCCCCTGCCGCCGCCATGGAGCTGCCCGACGGCACCATCGTCACCGGCAAAACCTCTGCCCTGCTAGGTGCCTCCTCCGCATTGCTTCTGAATGCCCTGAAGGCTCTGGGGGGAATGCACAGCGATCTGCACCTGATCTCCCCTGCCGCCCTGGATCCCATTCAGCATCTGAAGGTAGCCCACCTAGGCAACCGGAATCCCCGGCTGCACACCGACGAGACCCTGATCGCCCTGTCCATCAGCGCCGCCACCAATCCCATGGCGGAATGTGCCATGGAGCAGCTGGACAAGCTCCGGGGCTGCGAAGTGCATTCCTCGGTGATTCTGTCCCCGGTGGACGAGCGAACCTTCCGCCGGCTGGGCGTGAATCTGACCTGCGAACCCCAGTATAAGGGCTGAATCCAATCGGCAAGGCGCGGTGCGAAAAGCACCGCGCCTTGAAACTGTCAAAAAACGAGTATGGTACAATTTTCCGTTTCTTCTGAGAAACATCGATGAACGCACTGGTGCGGGAGCACCCAACGGCTCCCTTGTGTAAAGGGAGCTGGCAAAAATCTTTGATTTTTGACTGAGGGATTGTCAAACCGCGCTTTATTGAGAGTACCCAGAAAAGTAGGAGTTCTGATCCCCTCAGTCATGGCCTTGCGGGAGGCGGCCATGACAGCTCCCCTTGATCAGCAAGGGGAGCCTTTTGCCCCCCTTTACACAAGGGGGGCTTTGCGCCTCGCCGGGAAGTATTCTGTAACTTGGATGGGATTTCCACACCACTTAACCACCGGTTCGCAAAGGCAATGTGTTTTGCGGACTTTTTACAGCACCGTCATCATATTATACATTTTCATCAGCCGGATGTCCTCCTTCATAACCTTGAGCTTCTGAATCAGGGCATCGTCCATATTCAGCCGTTTTTTGGAAAACAGCATTTTGATGGCCACAGGCATCATCGGCCGGACGGACAGGCCGGTGAACAGACCCCAGATGGTATCCTGGGTGGTCTGAGTGGCCAGAATCTGACAGAAGGCCCGCTCCATGGGGGTATCCTGGCTGGTCAGGGTGATGTTGGTGATGGCATCGTAGTGCTCCATGTAGCCCCAGCAGGCGGTTCCGCAGTTCTGATAGCTGTCAAAATCCGTAAAGTTCATATACATCATGATCTTGTACTGGTGATCCTCCGAAAGGAGCAGCACCTCAAACACCGCCGGAACAATCCGGTTCACCCGCCCATCATAGTAATAGCCGTAAAACTGAGTCAGTCCGGTGAAAAAATTCGTTTGGACGCCGGTGGTCTGAATGGGGACCCGGTCGGGCGTACAGTAGAGAAGCTGCTCCACATGAATGCCCAAAGCCCGGGAAATATCGTACATTGTCTCAATATCCAGAACAATTTCCCCGGTTTCGTATTTTGACAGCGTGGACTTGTTCTTGCAGAGAATTCGAGCCATTTCCTCCAGGGTCATATGCCGGGATTTCCGGAAGGCCCGGATACGTTTTCCGATCTCGTGACTGATCTGTGCCATAGCTCCCTCCAAAAGTTTCTTAATAATCAACTTTTCATCGGATTCCGTCGGTTTTCCCGCCGCTTTTCCTATCTTATCACATTTTTCCGGTTTTGTCTATTATCGAGAAACTTTTTGATGGAAAAGTTTCCTGAAAGGAAATCTCATCCCATTTGCAAATTTCCTTCCCATCCGATAAGATAACAGTTATCAAGAAGTGGAGGGGATTCTATGAAGCGAGATTTGACGCTGAAGGAAACTGTTGTGATCACCAGTATGCTGTTCGGCATGTTTTTCGGAGCCGGAAATCTGATTTTTCCGGCGAAGGTGGGTCTGGACGCGGGAAGCAATATGTGGAGCGCCTTTGCCGGTGTGTTCGTCACCGCCGTGGGCATTCCCATGCTGGCGGTGGTGGGCCTGGGTCTCAGCCGCAGCGAGGGCGTGGTGGAGCTGTCCCAGCGGGTGTCCCGGAAGTACAGCCTGTTTTTCTGCACCCTGCTGTACCTGACCATCGGGCCTCTGTTCGCCATTCCCCGGTGCGCCAGCACCGCTTTCTCCGTGGGGGCGGTAAACCTGCTGCCCCAGGAGGGGGAGCGGCTGTATCTGGCTCTGTTCTCCCTGGTCTTCTTTGCCGTGGTGCTCTATTTCTCCCTGAAGCCCGGCGGAATCATGACCTGGATCGGAAAATGGCTGAATCCGGTGTTCCTGGTATTTCTGGCCGTGCTGGTCATTGCCGCCCTGGCAAAGCCCGTCAGCTCCATTTCCGCGGTGGCTCCGGCAGAAAGCTACGCTTCCTCCGGTTCCGCCTTCTTCCGGGGCTTCCTGGAGGGCTACAACACCCTGGATGCCCTGGCCGGGCTGGCCTTCGGCATCGTGGTCATTGATGTCGTCCGGAAAAACGGCATTTCCCAACCGGAACGGGTGGCGGTGAACACCGCCAAGGCGGGCATTTTCAGCTGTCTGTTCATGGGGCTCATTTACCTGTTCATCACCCTGATCTGCGCCCAGAGCGCCCCTGTCTGCGCCGGTGCGGACAACGGCGGCACGGTGCTGGGCACCATCGCAAACCACTATTTCCGCTCCGCGGGCTCGGTGCTCATGACCCTGATCGTCACCTTCGCCTGCCTGAAAACTGCCATCGGTCTTGTTACCAGCTGCTCCAAGGCCTTTGTGGATATGTTCCCCAAGGGGCCGGGGTATACCGTCTGGGCAGTGGTGTTCAGTCTGATGTCCTTCGGCATTGCCAATTTCGGCCTGACCACCATCGTGTCCTGGTGCGTGCCGGTGCTGATGTTCCTGTATCCTCTGGCCATCACCCTGATTCTGCTGTCCCTGTCCGGAAAGTTCATCGGCGCCAATCCCACCGTCTATCGCACCACCACCGCCTTTACCCTGATTGCCGCGGTGTTCGATATGATCGGCACTGTTTCCGGCATGGTGCCGGGAAGCCGGGTGCTTGCCGGACTGAAAGCCTTCGCCGGGAACATCCTGCCCCTGTACGATCTGGGTCTGGGCTGGATTCTCCCTGCCGCCATCGGCTTCCTGGTGGGACTCTTCCTGACGAAGCGGAAAAAGTAAATTACAAACGAAGCAAATGCCGCCCTCGGTCTGACCCGAGGGCGGCGTTTTCCTTACTCATACTGAACTCCAATTAAAATCTTTAGAAAAGATTTTAATTGCCCGAAGGGCAAGGAGTTCATATGAGACTTGTTTTGTGATTTCTTTCCTTATAAATCACAAAACTGGCAGCGCCATTAGGCGATGCCGTCCTGATTAAAATCAAAGATTTTAATCAGGACATAGTATCAGGGCTTATAATAGTCCACATCCAGGATCCGGTTGTTGATCCGGACGAACTTCTGCACCCGCTGGCTCACAGCCTTCTGGGCTTCCTCGCTGAGGGCGACGGGCTTACCGGTGGCGGAGAACAGTTTCTTCTCCTTGGCATCCCAGGCCGCGTCCCCGTAGATCCAGGAGCCATCGGAGAAGGGCACGAAGCCGTCATACCGGTCGTCAAAGGCGTCGCTTCCCAGGTAGCTGTAGGGGCTTTCCACTCCCAGCAGGTTCAGAACCGTGGGCAGCAGATCGCTGGTGTTGAGCACCTTGTCCACCTTCCGGGCCTGCAAATCCGCGCTCCAGATGAAGCAGGGTGTCCGCTCCAGAAGAAGCGTCTCGTCCACTCCGGACAGTTCCAGCAGTGCCTTTTCGTTCTTGTAGCCGTAGGTGTAGTGGTCGGTAATGCCGATGATGACGGTGTTTTCCAGCTCCCCGTGGGCCTCCAGCTCCTCCAGCATCCGGGCAAACATGTCGTCCACCAGCTTGGCCTTCAGCAGGGCGCAGTTGGTTTCCTCATTGTCCGTCAGGGTTCTGAACTCGGGATACTTTTTCAGGCCCCAGTTGCTGAGCACTTCATTATATTTATAGCTTAAATGGGCGGAGCGGGTGATGATGTAATTCAGCCGCTTTCCTTCCCGGAAGAACACGCTGTTCAGCTCACCATTGTCAAAGAGCAGCTGATCATCATACAACAGATCCTTGGTTTCCTTCTCGGACAGACCCGCCAAATAGTCGGCATAGCAGACATATCCCTCGTAGCCCATGGCCTGGCTGAACACGCCTCGGCTGTAGAAATTGGGGTCGTTGTAGTGGAACTCCTTGGTGCTGTAGCCCTGTTCTTCCAGCAAAGAGGCCAGGGACTGGCGGTAATCATTGGTGATGTAGTCAAAGGCGTAGCCCCCCTGGCTGCTCAGGAAAGAGCCGGTATTGGAGCAGAACTCCGTGTTGAAGGTGCGGATGCCGCCGTAGCCCGGCGTGTAGAATCGGGTGAAGTCAATGCCCTCGTCCATGAGCCGGTTCAGAGTTGGGGTGTACTCCCCCAGCATCCAGTCGTCCATGGACTCCATCAGCACCATGATGACGTTTTTGTCTTTCAGGATGCCCGTCATTTCATTTTCCTGAGGCTTGTCCTTTTCCTCGAAATAGGCGTCGATCTCCTCACGCCCTGCCTCATGCTCCCGGACATAGGCCGGGGTCAGGGGATAAATGCCGTGGGCATAAATGTCCTTCCACAGGGTCTGATACAGACCGCAGACCTGGTAGAGCCGGTGGGTATTGAAGAGATTCTCGTAGGCCGCCTCCAGAGACTGCATCCGTCCGTAGTCCGAACGGGCGTACTTCACATCCTTGTCCTGGGAAAACTGGTCGTAGGGCAGTCGGTAGGCATAATTTCCCGCCAGGGCAAACAGGACAATGGCTGCCACCGTCTGCTTCCAGTTGTACTTTCCTCTGGGGAAGAGCCGGACTGCCGCCACCCCCAGGCCGATCAGCACCAGGATTCCCAGCCACCAATGAATCGGATAGCTGAGCAGCACGGAAAAATAGTCCGAGCCTTCCGAGGCATACCGGAAATCCGACAGCCACATCATTTCCTTGAAGAGAATATAGTAGCCAGTCTCCACCACGGCGTAAATGGCGCACAGCCCATACACCAGGCCGAAAACGATCCGTCCGGCCTTGGCCGGAATTCCCAGCACTGTCCCGGACAACATCACCGCCCACAGAAGGCCAAATACCAACGGCCACTTGGTTCCGGTGCTGCCCCGCAGGAAGGCCCAGCCAAACACTTCCACGGCGAAAAAGGCCAATGGAATCAGGCCAAGCCCAATGTACTTTTTATAGTCCGGTGCCGCTTTCACCGCCGCCGGGGCGGCTTTGCCGCTTTGCTTTTTCTTTTTCCCCACCTGGGTTCACTCCTTTGTGAAATCTTGCCCTATTGTAGCATAAAAAACGACAGTTGTACACTTAAGATTTTCTTTTCTCCTGACATTTTTCATAAAAAACGCAATTCCCTCTTGTAAATTCTCCCAAATTGACGTATACTAACCTATATTTTCAAGGAAAGAGGAACCCAAATGGAACTGATTACCCTTCGTGAATTGTTCAAGAACATCGACAAATACGCCGGTCAGGAAATTACCGTCGGCGGCTGGGTCCGCAATAAGCGTCCCAGTAAGCAGTTTGGCTTTATCGTCCTGAATGACGGCAGCTATTTCACCCCCGTTCAGGTGGTTTATAATGATACCCTGGCCAATTTCCAGGAAATTTCCAAGATCAATATCAGCGCGGCGCTGATTGTCCGGGGCACTGTGGAATTGACGCCGGATGCCAAGCAGCCCTTTGAGATTCAGGCTTCCTCCATCACCGTGGAGGGTCCCTCCACCGGCGACTACCCCTTGCAGCCCAAGAAGCACTCCATGGAGTATCTGCGCACCATCACCCACCTGCGGCCCCGGGCCAATACCTTCCAGGCGGTGTTCCGCATCCGCTCTCTTGCCGCCATGGCCATTCACCAGTTCTTCCAGGATCGGGACTTCGTGTATGTCCACACCCCGCTGATCACCGGCTCCGACTGCGAGGGTGCCGGCGAAATGTTCCAGGTCACCACCATGGATTTGAACAATGTGCCCAAAACTGAGGACGGCAAGGTGGACTTCGCCCAGGACTTCTTCGGCAAGCCCACCAACCTGACGGTTTCCGGTCAGCTGAACGCCGAAACCTTCGCCATGGCCTTCCGGAATGTCTATACCTTCGGCCCCACCTTCCGGGCGGAGAACTCCAACACCACCCGTCACGCTGCCGAGTTCTGGATGATCGAGCCGGAAATCGCCTTTGCCGACCTGGACGACAATATGCGTCTGGCCGAGGACATGATCAAGTACATCATCTCCTATGTGCTGGAGCACGCCCCGGAGGAAATGGCCTTCTGCAACCAGTTCCTGGACAAGGGGCTGCTGGATCGGCTCCACAACGTGCTGCACAATGACTTCGGCCGGATTACCTACACCGAAGCCGTGGCTCTGCTGGAGCAGCACAACGATCAGTTCGAGTATCCCGTCCACTGGGGCACGGACTTGCAGACCGAGCACGAGCGGTATCTGACTGAGGTGGTCTTCAAGAAGCCCGTCTTCGTCACCGACTACCCCAAGGAAATCAAGGCCTTCTACATGAAGCTGAACCCCGACGGCAAGACCGTGGCGGCCATGGACTGCCTGGTGCCCGGCATCGGAGAGATCATCGGCGGTTCCCAGCGTGAGGACAACTACGAGCTGCTGAAAGCCCGGATCGAGGAGCTGGGTATGCGCGAAGAGGACTACGGCTTCTACATGGACTTGCGCAAGTACGGCTCCACCCGGCACGCGGGCTTCGGCCTGGGCTTCGAGCGGTGCGTCATGTACCTGACCGGCATCGGCAACATCCGGGACGCCATCCCCTTCCCCAGAACCGTGGGCAACTGCGACCTGTAATTCAAATCGGCAAAGCACCCGGGCATTGCCCGGGTGCTTTTGAATTTGAGAAATAGCGCACTCCCTTAATAGAAGGTGTCATTGCGAACCAGTGACCGATGTCACTGGTGTGGCAATCCGTTTCCCCCTTGGCTCCCACTCTGGGGGAGCTGTCACGAAGTGACTGAGAGGGCAAAAAAACCCTCTCCGCCCCTTCCAGGGGCACCTCTCCCATAGGGAGAGGCAAGTGGCCCCCATCCGTCACGGCTGCGCCGTGCCACCTTCTCCGGAGGGGAAGGCCTTGGTTTGCGGATTGCCACGCCAGTGTGAGCACTGGCTCGCAATGACATGCGTAATACGAAGTACTCAAAATACCGTAACGTACAACCCCTTTTCACATCAATAAGGCCGCGCTGGGAAGCGCGGCCTTAACTTCACTATTTTATTCAATGACACCCAGGTCTTTCAGGGCATCCCGGATGCCGCCGATGGAATAGAGGGAACCGAAGCACAGCACCACGCCGTCCTCCCCGGCCAGCTCCATGGCCTTTTTCACGCCGTCCAAGATACTCCCGCTGGCCTGAGCCTGTGCTCCTGCCTGCTGAAGATACTGAGCAAGCTGAGCTGCCTCCAGCTTTCTGGGGTTGGGCGGGGTGATGCAGACGAACCGGTCAACCAGGGGCATCACAGGCTTGTACATATCCGCATAGTCCTTGTCCGCCAGCACACCGGTGAGGGCAATGACCTTCTTCCCTGCCAGATAGTCCCGGATGTTCTTGACCAGCGCCTCGATGCACTGGGGGTTATGACCGCCGTCGATGATGAACAGAGGCTTCCGGCAGACAATGTCGAACCGTCCCGGCCAGCGCACGTCCCGGATGCCGTCGTAAATGTTCTGCTCAGAAATCTTCCAGCCCTCCCCGATCAGAGTGTCCGCAATGGACAGCACCACGGAAGCGTTGTGGAGCTGATGATCGCCCAGCAGAGGCAGCACCAGGTTCTTTCGGCTTCCGCAGTCGAAAACCTGCCCCTCCAGGGTATGGGCTTTCAGAACCAGGCCGTCAAAATCCGCCTTCCGGAGGGACACGTCCCGCTCGGCGCAGACCCGCTCATACACCGCCTCCACGGAAGGGGTGCTCCGATAGACCACCGCGTGGCCGTGAGGCTTGAAAATACCGGACTTGGTTTCCGCGATTTTCTCCACGGTGTCCCCCAGATACTCGGTGTGATCCAGACCGATGTTGGTGATCACCGCCACCTCGGGCACCTCGATGACATTGGTAGCGTCCCAGGCGCCGCCCATGCCCACCTCCAGCACCACAATATCGCATTTCTTCCGATAAAAATACTCGAAGGCGATACAGCAGACCAGCTCGAATTCCGTGGGAGACTGGGCCATGGAGTCAGCCAAGGGCTTCACATATTCCGTAATTTCCGTCAGATCCTCATCGGAAATCTCCACCCCGTCCACCTGAATCCGCTCATGGAAGCGGTAAATATAGGGAGAAGTGTACAGCCCCGTCCGGTAGCCCGCTTTACTCAAAATGGAGGCGGTCATGGCGGCGGTGCTGCCCTTGCCGTTGGTACCGGCAATGTGGACGAATTTCAGCTTTTTCTCCGGATTTCCCATTTTCTCCAGAAGCTCCTGGGTGCGCCCCAGTCCGGGGATGCTGCCCTTCCAGCAGACGGAATGGATGTAGGCAATGGCTTGCTCGGCGTTCATATCGGATTCTTCCTTTCAGCAGGCGGCACCACGCAATCGCATGGTGCCGCTTATCTCAATTACTTATCCTTCTCAGGGGTCTGCCACAGACCCATTCGGTCAAACACTCTGCTCTTCATCAGCAGGTAGATAATCAGCGCATCCAGCACCAGCGTCACGGCGAACTGGACGGTACGGGTGCTGAGGAAATACACAAGGCTTGCCTGGAAGCTGCCCTTGCTGTTATACACATAGGACAGCGCTGCGCTCTGCCACAGGATGGAGCCCAGAACCACCGGGGGCAGGAAGCTCACCGCCAGCCGGGGCAGGCTGGGCTTTCCCATCAGCCACCGGCGCAGCAGACCGCCGAATACACCGTACAGAATGGGCGGCAGACAGAACAGGGGGTTGTAGCCGTAGCCGGAGAACAGGCAGCCCACCAGATCGGCGCTGAAGCCCACCAAGGCTCCCGCCATGGGGCCGAAGAGCATACCGGCCAGGTAAATGGGCACCGCCTCAATGGAGAACCGGGTGGTCACATTGGGCATGGGGATGATGAGCCGTGCCAGCACCACACTCAGGGCGGCAAGCAGGGCGCAGTAGGCCAGGGTCTTGGTGGTCATGGTACGCTTGGAAGCTGGGGCGGTTGCTGTGGTTGGATTGTTCATGGAAAATTCCTCCTTTTATTGTTGCGGCGGGTAAACCGGCTGCTGCCCCCAAACGACCCAAAAGCCCGGCGGCAATGCCGCAAAAAAGCTCCCCGACGCTTTTGCGTCAGGGAGCTGTACAGACTTAGGGTCACTCGTGGGGAAAGGCAGCAGCGAAAGGGCACGCAGAGGAAACGCCAAATCAGAGCTTCCTCAAGTCCCTCAGCCGAACCCTCCGCCCGACCGAGTATCGTTGCTGCAATCAAGGAGAATATCCCATATGCAACAGCGGGTGCGGTGACCCCATCGTGGAATGCGTATCCTTCGTCCTCCGGGCAACTCCCCGTCCCGGTGGCACTTAACGCGAGGTCTCCTACTCTGTTCGCCTGATACTATACAGGATTCTTTTCCAAATGTAAAGAGCTTTTTCAAAATTACCACAATACCATAATAATATTTCTATTTTTTCGGCATCCGTTATAACCTAAAAAGTATTTACATTCCCAGTTTCCTTTGCTATAATGAAGTAAATGCGCTGAAAGGATGAGCCGGGCATGGTAAATATGGGCGAGGTTCTGATCGTCAACGGCATCGGCGTTTTTCTGTTGCTGCGGCTCCTGTTCACCCGGGCGGCGGGTAAGGAGGGTCATTTCCGCTGGGAGCAACTGTTCACCGCCATGATTCTGCTGACCATTCTGGGGCTTACATCGGAGGCAATGAGCTTTCTGATAGACGGTGCTCGATTCCCCGGAAGCCGGGTTCTGAATATTCTTCTGAACACCCTGTGCTTTCTCAGCTCCTCCACCCTGGGTTATCTGTGGTGCCTGTTTGCGGAGTTTCGCATCTTCAACAACCTCCAGCGGGTGCGGAAAACCGCCTTTCGGCTCCTCCCTATCCTGCTTCTGGTGTACATTCTGTGTCTGGTCAACCTAAAAAACGGCATTTTCTTTACCGTTTCCCCTGACAACGTATACCAGCGGGGCAGGCTGTTTATGATTCCCTATCTGGTGGTATTCTTCGACTATTTCTATACTCTGTGCCTGAACGATATTTCCAGGAAAAGCGGTCTGCACCTGCGCACCATGTCTCCCCTGGCCTTTGTGGGGCCCTGCATTGTCGGCACGGTGCTTCAGGGCATGTTCTACGGCATTACCCTGGGCTGGACCAGCGCGGCCATTGCCCTGGTTCATATTTATCAGCAGACCCAATTCCTGAATTTCTACACCGATTCCCTGTCCGCGCTCTACAACCGCCGATATCTGGAGCGGGTGCTGGAACGGATCGCCCGGAATCAGACCGCCGGTGTTTACGGCATCATGATCGACGTGAACGACTTCAAGCACATCAACGATGCCTACGGCCATGTCGCCGGGGACCGGGCCGTCCGGCATATCGCCCGGATTCTGTCCCAATCCATTTCCGCGGAGTCCTTGGCCGTCCGGTACGCCGGGGACGAGTTTGTACTGCTCCTGCGGTCGGCAGAGCCTACCTCTATCCTCGCCTTGATTCGCCAGGTAGAGCAGAATGTGGCGTCTTGGAACGAAAGCAAGCAGGAGCCCTTTACCCTGTCCTTTGCCATGGGCTACAGCTGCTTTGACCCGGCACGGATGACCCCGGAGGAATTCCTGGCGGATATGGATCGGCACATGTACGAAAACAAGCGTCAGCATTACCAGAGCCACGAGCGAATGGGCCTGCGGGAGACAGATACCACAGGCTAAGGAAACAGAAGAGAAAAAAAACGGATTTAGCCCTTTACAAAAGGGAAAATCCATGCTATAATCTTTCCTGTTCTGGCCCGGTGGTGCAGTCGGTTAGCACGCCAGCCTGTCACGCTGGAGGTCGACGGTTCGAGTCCGTTCCGGGTCGCCAAAAAAGAGGAACCATCCTGTGGATGGTTCCTCTTTTTTGGGCAAATCGGGGCGGACTCGAAAGATTAAATCCACCCCTCCTGTGGAGGGGTGGGCAGCGGGTAAGGGCCCCGCTGCCTCCTTACGGGCTGCCATGCAGCCCGCAGCGAGTCCCTTCCGGGTCGCCTTGCCTGCTCATCCAGCAAAACGTATACAATCATAGGGAGCGAAATACAACCAGGGCACACCGCAAACACGGTATGCCCTGATTCTTCTTACCGTTTACAGCAGCTCCAGAATTTCCTTCTTGGGACTTGCGCCAATGGACTTTTTCACCACCTGGCCGTTCTGGAAGACCAGCAGCGTGGGAATGCTGGCAATCCGATAGGAAACGGCAAGCTCCACTTCCTCGTCCACGTTGACCTTGCCCACCACAATGTCCTCTCGCTCCTGGGCGATTTCCTCCACAATGGGGCCTACCATCCGGCAGGGGCCGCACCAGGGTGCCCAGAAGTCCAGCAGCACCTTCTGCCTGGCCTTCAGCACCACTTCCTCAAAATTATCCTTGGTAACGGTAATCACAGACATATATCGTTCCTCCTTGGTATTTCTTTGCCTTTATTATACCCCGCCCGTCAAGAAGTGACCAGGGTGAAATCACGGAATACTTTGACTTTTGACGAAAAATCTGCTACCATAGGGAAAACTATCAGGAAGGTGAAAGAATGTCCCCTGTTGTGGAAATTACGTCTCTGGATGCTCCGGAGCTGGACGTGTATGCCCGGCTGACCGAGGCACAGCTGCTGAACCGATTTGAACCGGCCAAGGGCATGTTTATTGCGGAAAGCCCCAAGGTCATTCACCGGGCTCTGGATGCCGGCTGCCAGCCGGTGAGCCTGCTCATGGAGCGCAAGGACATTGACGGCTCCGCCCGGGAGATTCTGGCTCGATGCCCGGAAATTCCCGTGTACACCGCCGATGAGAGCGTCCTGTGCCGGCTGACAGGCTACCACCTGACCCGTGGGGTACTGTGCGCCATGCGCCGCCCGGCTCTGCCCACATTGGAGACGGTCTGCGAAAACGCCCGCCGGGTGGTGATTCTGGAAAACGTTCAGAATCCCACAAATGTGGGAGCCATTTTCCGTTCCGCCGCGGCTCTGGGCATGGACGCGGTGCTGCTGACTCCCGGATGCAGCAACCCCCTTTACCGCCGCAGCGCCCGGGTGAGCATGGGCACGGTGTTTCAGATTCCCTGGGCATATACCGGGGATTGGCCGGAGACCGGCATGGAGCAGCTGAAAGCCCTGGGTTTCAAAACCGCCGCCCTGGCTCTCAGCGACAACTCCGTGTCCATTGACGACCCGACCCTCATGGGGGAGGAAAAGCTGGCCTTGCTCCTGGGCAGCGAAGGGGACGGCCTTACCGCCGAAACCATCGCCCACTGCGATTATACCGTGAAAATCCCCATGTTCCATGGGGTGGATTCTTTGAATGTGGCCGCTGCCAGCGCCGTTGCCTTCTGGCAGCTGAGAAAGTGAGGAAATGATTATGATGGAACTGCAAAACGGCCGTCCTGCCGACTGCGCCGGACGGCTGCCGAAAGAAGTCCGCTGCTACGATTTTCTGGACAGATTGGGAATTGCCTATCAGCGCATTGACCACGCGCCGGCGGAGACAATGGAGGCCTGCGAGGAAATCGACCGGGCGCTGGACGCGGTGATCTGCAAGAATCTGCTGCTGTGCAACCGGCAGAAAACCGCCTTTTACCTGCTGATGCTCCCCGGAGACAAGCATTTCAAGACCAGCGTGCTGTCCAAGGAGATTGGATCCTCCCGGCTGAGCTTTGCCACTGCGGAGGATATGGAGCGGCTGCTGGACATTACCCCCGGCTCCGTCAGCGTCCTGGGGCTGATGAACGACCACGATCACCAGGTGCGGCTGCTGATGGATGCCGATGTGGTCAAGGGAGCCTATTTTGGCTGTCACCCCTGCATCAACACCTCCTCTCTGCGGCTGAAAATGTCCGACCTGCTGGAAAAAATCCTGCCGGAAATGGGGTATACTCCCCGGTTTGTCACTTTAGAGGAACCGTAAAAAGAAAAAGGGGTTGTCTCGTTAAGAGCCCCTATGGGTCAACATAGCCAAAATATACAATGTCATTGCGAACCAGTGACCGATGTCACTGGTGTGGCAATCCCCCGGATAGGCGTAAAATCCAAGATTTCCTAACGTAGATGTTTGAAAATCGGGGGGATTGCCACGCCAGTGTGAGCACTGGCTCGCAATGACTTTGTTCTATTTGGGCACTTTGCTATTTTGAGACAGCTCCGTCGTTTCCTTGTATTGACTTCCTCTGTCCCGGATGCTAAAATGAGAAAAAACAACCAAAAGAACAGGAGAATACTATGGCTCTGAAACAAAAAATACTCAACTCCGCTCTGTGGCTGTCCGGCATGATGAGCCAGCCTCAGCAGCACCACAATCCCCAAAAGGAGGTCAATCCCGCCATGCCGGCGCTTCTGCGGGAGGCGGCGGCGCAAGGCGCAGTGCTGCTGGAAAACCGGGTGCTGCCCTATGCCAAGGGGACGAGAATTTCCCTCTTTGGCCGGGTGCAGCAGGACTATTTCTTCACCGGCTACGGCTCCGGCGGCGATGTGAACTTCCCCTACAGCGTAAATCTCTTGGAGGGTCTGCGGGGCTGCGAGGACTTACAGCTCAATGAGAATCTGGCAGCGGTCTACGCCGACTGGATTCAGACCCATCCTCAGGCAAAGGAGGCCTGGGGTACCTGGCCCCGGTTCCACCCGGAAATGCCGGTGACCGAGGCGCTGGTTCGCCAGGCACGGGAGGAATCCGATCAGGCGGTGATCGTCCTGGGTCGAGCCAGCGGTGAGGATCGGGAGAACGTTCTGAAGCCCGGAAGCTACTACCTGACCGAAGAGGAAAAGGCGCTGCTGGCAGCCGTTACCGCCCAATTCCCGGACGCGGTGCTGCTGCTGAACATCGGCACCCTCATCGACCTGAGCTTTGTGAAGGACTATTCTTTCGGTGCGGTGATGATTCTCTGGCAGGGAGGCATGGAAAGCGGCAACGCCGCCGCTGACCTTCTCTGCGGCAAGGTGACCCCCTGCGGCCATCTGACGGACACCGCTGCCGGTTGCTATGAGGCCTATCCCAGCGCAAGCTGCTTCGGGAATCCCAAGGCCAACGAATACCGGGAGGATATCTATGTGGGCTACCGGTGGTTCGAGACCTTCCACCAGGAACAGGTGCTCTATCCATTCGGCTACGGCCTGAGCTATACAAGCTTCACTGTCACCGGCACCCACACCGACCCTCTGGGCTTCCAGGCAGAGGTCACCAATACCGGAAAGCACCCGGGCAAGGCGGTGGTCATGCTCTTTGTGGAGAAGCCCTGTGGTGCTCTGGGCAATCCGGCCCGGGAGCTGGTAGCCTTCGGCAAGACCCGGCTGTTAAGCCCCGGGCAGAGCCAGAGCCTGTCCTTCTCCGTCACCGAGTACCAGCTGTCCTCCTATGATGACAGCGGCATTACCAGCCACAAATCCTGCTATGTACTCCAACAGGGAGCCTACCGCTTCTACTGCGGCGAAAACGTCCGGGATACCCAGTTTATCGGGGACTACATGATTCCGGAAACCCGGGTAGTGCGCAGCCAGACCGAGGCCTGCGCACCGGAGAAGTCCTTCCCCATCTGGGCCAACCAGGACGGCACTCCCGTTCGGCGGGAGGCCTCTGCCCGCACCGTCGATCTGCGGCAGCGGATTCTGGAACATCTGCCTAAGGCCGTTTCCCAGACCGGAGACAAGGGAATCCAGCTTTCGGACGTGAAGGAAGGAAAAGCCAGCCTGGAAGACTTTGTGGCGCAGCTGAGCCTTGAGGAGCTGGAAGCCATCAGCCGGGGAGCCTACAATATGAATTCGCCTCTGGGTGCCCGTGGCAACGCCGGCGTTTTCGGCGGCGTGACCCAGTCTCTTCGGGATAAGGGTGTCAGCCCCGTGACTACCACCGACGGCCCTTCGGGCATCCGGCTGTACGATTCCTGCTCCCTGCTTCCCATGGGCACGCTCCTTGCCAGCACCTTCGATTTGGAGCTGGTGGAGAACCTTTACCGGGCCGTGGGTGCGGAAATGCGCTGGCGGGGCAGTGACGTGCTGCTGGCGCCCGGCATGAACATCCACCGGAATCCCTTGTGCGGCCGGAATTTCGAGTATTTCTCCGAGGATCCCTATCTCACCGGCCGGATTGCCGGGGCGGTGGTCAAGGGCCTTCAGTCCCAGGGGGTCAGTGCCTGTGTCAAGCATTTTGCCTGCAACAACCAGGAACTGAACCGGAACCGGTGTGATTCCATTGTTTCCGAGCGGGCCCTGCGGGAAATCTACCTCAAGGGCTTTGAGATCTGCCTGAAGCAGGCCAAGCCTCTGACCCTGATGACCAGCTACAACCGGGTCAACGGCGTCTGGAGCCACTACAACTACGATCTGGTGCAGACCATCGCCCGGGAGGAATGGGGCTACGAGGGCATGGTCATGACCGACTGGTGGATGCAGTACGCACCCAGTCCTGAATTTCCCAAGGTCACGGGCAACGGCTACCGGGTTCGGGGGCGGGTGAATGTGCTCATGCCCGGCAGCCGGAATCTGCTCGATCGCAGTGACAAACCGGACAAAACCCTTCTGGCAACCTACGGCAAGAAAAACGGCATCACCCTGGGCGAGCTCCAGGAAAACGCAAAATATGTTTTACAGTGCGTGATGAAGCTGAAATAATCCAAAGGGGCAGGTGCTTTGCACCTGCCCCTTTGGAGTTAATAGGAGAAATTATTCCGAAATAGCAGCCCTGGCAATCCGAAACATTCCTCTGTGCTTCTGGCGATGCGGCCGGGGGATTCTTAAGGGGGCGGCTTTTCGGCAGCGCCCCTTAAGCCGGCTTCTTATCAATTTTCTTGCCGGGACAAGAAAATTGCCTCCGGAGGATCCAGCGCCGAAACATTTATAGAGAGTCGGAATATACACATAGGACTTCGTCTCGGGACGATGAGGGCATCGTCCTCTACAAATTCGCCGAGAAAATCCAAAGACGCAGGTGCACTCCGCACCTGCGCCTAATTTATGTAGTTTAGCCGTAGCAGAAGATATGCCCGCCGATTTTGCCCCAGATCCTTCCGTTTTCCGGATATGTAGCAAAATAATAAACATTCATCGGCAAAATATTAGGCCCTGTGAGGGCGTCGTCGATGGCGTCATACTGGGCTTGCCAGGCGTCCGCGTCTTTTAAGAAAGGCGTCGTTCGGAACTGGCCCTCGCCGTAAATCACATCGTGAATGGAATCGCCGAATTTGCCGGACACCAGCCGGTTGAGGATGATCTCGGCAATGGCCTGCTGACCCTCTTTGGACTCGCCTCGAGCCTCCAGCCAGATGATCTTGGCCATCAGCTGCTGCTCGTCCCAGGTCAGTTCCACGTCGGGATACCGGGGCTCACAGTCTGGCTTCTCCTCGGTGTAGATGAATGGCTCCTCGGGCATTTCGCTGACATCAAAGTACCAGCCGCCGTTGTAGCCCAGTAGCAGATCTTTCTCGGAAAAGCCCTCTTCAAAGCCTCGCTTCAGATCCCATTTTTCGTAGTTGGGAGCGTAGGAGTCGGCTACCATGTATTTTCCGTCCTTGGTCACGCCGTTCAGGACAATAAAATGCTGGGTCTCCGTGAAGATGGACAAGTGATTCATCAGAAGAATGGCGATGTTGCCCTCCTTCATGGCAGAGAAAATCTGCCGGATGTTATCCGCCTTATGGATGGGCAGCCGCATCTGCTTGGCGCCGTATTCCATACGCTGGACATTATTTTCGCCGTAGCCGCCGAAGTAGCCCGCCAGCTCGTCGGGCAGGTAGGTGTGGCCGGTGAGATAGGTGGCTACCATGGCCAGGGAGGTAATGCCGCAGCCGCTGGTGGCCACGGTGCCGGAGCCGAACCGCTTATTGGGGTAGTCCAGCTGGTTATACAGGGGGAAGCCGTTGACGGTCTTCACCTTCGCAGGCGAGGCAGAGGACTGCGACGAATCGCTATCCTCGGCTTCCGTAGCCTCAGGCTCCGTCGCCTCGGTGGTTTCGGTGGTTTCGGTAGGCTCGGTAGTTTCTTCGATGGTCTCCGGCTCCTCAGTGGAATCTGTGGTCTCCGTATAGGCTTCCGTGGTATCTTCGGGATTTTCTTCGGCGCAGACGGGAAGCAGGCAGCTGCACAGGAGGGAGACTACGCAAGCAAGTGCAAGCAGCTTCTTACAAAAGGACATCTTCGCTGTTATCCCCCTTTCCGCGTCAGGACGCACTTGTCAACATGAATGCACATAGTATAGCATAAATGTGTCTTTTTGGCTATCCCCAAATTCTTAAATTTTCATGTTAATTTCTTAAATTTCACCAGGCCGGTTGCTCCGGCAGACAATGCGCGTGCAAGCTGGGCAGTGCTTGTATCACCAAGGAGCATCGGCCCGGTATCGTTTTCGTTTTTCGTCGGCGTGCAATTGTTCGTGCCCGGGAAAACGTATAAAGAAAGAAAGAGCAGATACTTTCGTATCTGCTCTTTGGAGCGGGCGACGAGGCTCGAACTCGCTACCTCCACCTTGGCAAGGTGGCGCTCTACCAGATGAGCTACGCCCGCAACGGACATGGCTTATTATAGCGAATTTTCTCGATTTGTCAAGCCCTAATTTTTATTTTTTTCAAGTTTCTGTAGGCACCGGGATTTCGGTTCTCCCGCCGCCGGGATAGACGGAATAATCCCAGACGTAGCCCTCCATTTCTTCCTCCGTGCGCTGGGTGTACTTTCCCTCCTCGCTGCACCGCAGAAGATCCACATGGTAGTAGGTATCCCCGTCCAGCACCAGATTCCAGGTCCAGGGTTCTCCCGCCCGGGTACCCGTGACGCACAGGCAGGTCAGCTCCGCGTCCCGGCACATGGCGGCATAGACCTGGGCAAAAGCCCGGCTGTCTCCGATGCCATGGCGCAGCAGGCTGTAAGCGGGGGTGATGGAGGTCTCCTGCTTATAGTCAAAGCGTTCCATCAGGAAGGCGTAGAGCTGGGAAAACTTCTGATAGTCGTCCCCGTCTCCGCTGACGTACAGCTTGGCCGACTCGAAAATGGGCTTCACCTGAGCCTGCATCCGGCGCAGAGAATCCCGGCTGGTCTGATAGGAGAAAATCAGCTCCACCAGCCGGCTGGTGCCGTTGCCGTAAACCGCCTCGGTGACTTGCGGGGTCTCCATAACGCTTTCCGGGTGGTCGCTGGCGTAGTCCTGGACGTACTGGATAAAGTCCGCCTTGGTATATTCCCCGATGAGAATCACGATTCCCGCCTCGTACCCCTCCAGAGCATTGGCAATGATTCGCTTGGCCTGCTCCGTGTCCGCCGCCCGGCGAATCCGCTGAAGCTCCGTGGTATTGCGCTTATAGGTAATGGCCACGGACACCGCCGGCAGGCCGCTGCTGGCACCGATCTCATAATCGATGTTCTCCACGGCGTAGGCACCGATGGGGTCATTGAGCATGGCGCTGCGCACCGCCCGGGCCACCCCGGCCTCCAGATTTTTCGCCGGATAGTCTTCCACATGGATGGCGGCCACCTCCGTGCCGGAGGCGATGAGCTGCTTTAAGGCCGCCAGGAACTCCCGATAATTGGAAGCCGTCACCGTGTCGGTGTGGCCGCTCTGCCGGGGCACCTGATGGGGCTCCACGGAAACAAAGCTGCCGTTCATCCAGCCGCAGCCACTTAAAAGAACGCTCAGCGTCAACACCAGCGTCAGAAGCTTTGCTTTCACGGTTTCTCCCCCTTTATAGTGCATCCCGCCGATACCGGCGGAAGCCGTCGCCCAGCACCTGGTGAGCCTCCTGCACGATCACAAAGGCATCCGGGTCGATCTCCATGACCAGCTCTTTCAGCTCCGTAATCTGCTGCCGCTTGACGGCGGTGAGCACCACCTTCATTTCCCGGTGGGTAAAGCTGCCCTCTCCGTTCAGGAAGGTGGCTCCCCTGTCCAGCCGGGCGGAAATGGCCTCCGCCACCTGCTGGTGCTCCTTGGTGATAATCAGAGCCACCTTGGAGTAGTCGAAGCGGTAAATTACCGCGTCCATGACCTTGCCGCACAGAAACACCGTAATGCCGGTGTACAGGGCCTTATTCAGATCCCGGAATACCAGGCCCGTAATTACCGCCACCACCGCGTCAAAGCACATGGAAATCTGGCCGATTGGAATGTCCCGCCAGCGCAGCTTCAAAAGCCGCACCACAATGTCCGAGCCGCCGGTGGAAGCACCGGAAGAAAAAACCATTCCCAGTCCCAGGCCGCACAATGTGCCGCCGTACAGGGCCCCCACCAGCGTCTCCATATGGGGCATGGGCACTCCGGCGAACAGGTCAATGAGGGCAGAGCTGACCAGCATTCCCAGGAGCGACCCCAGGAAAAACCGCCGCCCCACCTTCAGTCCGGCCAGGCCAAACAGAGGCAGGTTGATGAAAATCGACACGGCGCCCACGCTGCCGAAGCCCAGAAGCTCCACTAAGATCAGCGCCACACCGGAAATGCCGCCGGTGCTGATCTCGTTGGGAAGCAAAAAGCAGGAAAAGCCCAGGGCGAACAGGGCGCTTCCCAGCACGGTTCCCGCAATCAGATTTGCGCTGCTTCGCAATGCTTTCATGGCTCAAACCTCAAAGGACTGCTGCTTATCCGCAGAGTCCTCTTCTTTCAGGAGCATTCCCGCGGAAGGGATGGTCTTCGTCCGGTAGCGGCCGGGGTTTGCAATGCCGCTTTCCTCCAGCAGCCGGGCATCCTGCAAAACCGCCTTCTTTTTCAGGGTCATCACCGCCACGCCCTGGGTGTTGCGGGTCGTCTTGGGCAGCAGCTGGGCGGTGGAGAAGACGGCGGCTCTGCCGTCGGAAGAATACAGAGCAATCTGGGCATCCTCCTCCAGCACCATGGCCGCAGCCAGAGGGCTCTTGTCCGAGTAGGCGCCGGTGAGCTTCTTCCGGTTGGTTTTCGTCTCGTAGGCGGACAGAGGAACCTTAGCCGCCTTGCCGTTTTCGAAGAAGAAGAGCACAAAGCCCTTGTAATCCCCGCAGAATTGGAGGGACACCAGGTTCTCTCCCGGCTCAAAGCCCAGCTTCTGGGGCAGGTAGTCGCCCAGGAGCGAGGCCTTGCCGTCGTCAAAGTCGGATAGTCTTGACTTGTAGCACTGGAACTTATCGGTAAATACCAGGAATTCCGCCCGGTTGGTAGTCTCCCGGGTGAAGGACAGGCTGTCGCCCTCCTTGAACTTCTGCTCGCCGCTCATCCGCAGGGACTGGGCGGTGATTTTCTTGAGATACCCTTCCTTGGACACAAACACCGTCACCGGGTAATCCGGCACCGGCTCCTCCTCGTCCTCGGGGGCCGTCTCGGAAACGTTGTAGAGAATTTCCGTTTTCCGGGGCTGGCCGTACTTCTTGGAGACCTCCTGAAGCTCGGAAATAATCACGTTTTTCAGCTTCCGGGAGCTTTCCAGCGTGGCGCGCATGTCGGCGATCTCCTGCTCCAGCTGAGAAATGGCCTTGGTCTGCTTGAGAATGTATTCCTTGTTGATGTTGCGCAGCTTGATTTCCGCCACGAAATTGGCCTGAATCTCATCGATGCCGAACTCGATCATCAGGTTCGGCACCACCTCGCTGTCCATTTCCGTCTCCCGGATGACCCGGATGGCCTTGTCAATGTCCAGCAAAATCCGTTCCAGACCCTTGAGCAGGTGGAGCTTTTCCTCCTTCTTGCCGATCTGGAAGAAGAGCCGCCGCTTGATGCAGTCGGTGCGCCAGGCCGTCCACTCGTCGAGAATTTCTCCCACGCCCATGACCCGGGGCATTCCCGCAATCAGGATATTGAAGTTGCAGGGGAAGGAATCCTGAAGGGTGGTCATCCGGAAGAGCTTCTGCATCAGCTTGTCCGGGTCAACGCCCCGTTTCAGATCAATGGTCAGCTTCAGACCGCCCAGGTCGGTCTCGTCCCGCATGTCGGCGATTTCCCGGATTTTTCCCGCCTTGATCAGCTCCGCCACCTTGTCCATAATGACCTCGGTGGCCGTGGTGTAGGGAATCTCCGTGATTTCAATGAGGTTTCCTTCCTTGACATAGCGCCACTTGGCCCGGAGCCTGAAGCTGCCCCGGCCGGTGGAATAGATTTCCCGGGTGGCCGTCTCGTCAAAGAGCAGCTCCCCGCCGGTGGAAAAATCCGGGCCGGGCAGGGTCTCCAGAATGTCGTGGTCAGGGTTTTTCATCAGGGCAATGGCGGTATCGCAGACCTCCTTCAGATTGAAGGAGCAGATGTTGGAGGCCATGCCCACGGCGATGCCCTGATTGGCAGACACCAGCACATTGGGGAAGGTGGTGGGAAGCAGACTGGGCTCTTTCATGGTAGCGTCGTAGTTATCCACCATGTCCACAGTGTCGCTGTCGATGTCCTTGAAAATTTCCCCGCAGATGCCGTCCAGCTTGGCCTCCGTGTACCGGGAGGCGGCGTAGGCCATATCCCGGGAATAGACCTTGCCGAAGTTGCCCTTGGAGTCCACGAAGGGGTGCAGCAGCGTCTCGTTGCCCCGGGCAAGGCGCACCATGGTCTCATAAATGGCCGCGTCGCCGTGGGGGTTCAGCCGCATGGTCTGACCCACAATATTGGCCGATTTGGTTCTGCCGCCGTTCAGAAGCCCCATTTTGTACATGGTGTACAGAAGCTTCCGATGGGAGGGCTTGAAGCCGTCGATTTCCGGAATGGCCCGGGAGACGATGACGGACATGGCATAGGGCATATAGTTGATTTCCAGCGTCTCGGAAATCGCCTGCTCAACGGTGGAGCCGTGAAGCCCCATAATTCCGTCGGTATTCACTTTTTTCTTTTCGGGTTCCTTGTTTTTTCTTGCCATATTCCGCTCCTTTAGGAAATATCTGCCAGTTCCAGGTAACGGGCACCGTTTTCCGCGATGAAATTCTTCCGCTCCTGGAGCGCGTCCCCCAACAGCACGTCAAAATAGTGGGCGGTGCGCTCGGCATCCTCTGGCATGACCTTGATGAGCCGCCGGGTCTCCGGGTTCATGGTGGTCATCCACATCATCTCCGGGTCGTTTTCGCCAAGACCCTTGGAGCGCTGGATGGTCACCTTCTTGCCCTCCAGGTCCTTGAGAATTTTCACCTTTTCCTGCTCGTTGTAGGCAAACCAGGTCTTGTCCTTGCAGGTGATTTCAAACAGCGGGGATTCCGCGATATACACATAGCCGTCCCGGATCAAGGTGGGGCACAGCCGGTAGAGCATGGTCAGAATCAGGGTGCGGATCTGGAAGCCGTCCACGTCCGCATCGGTACAGATGACCACCTTATTCCAGCGCAGGGCGGACAGATCGAAGCTCGAAAGCTCCTTGGCCTTCTTGCCCTGAACCTCCACGCCGCAGCCCAGAACCTTCATCAGGTCCGTGATAATGGGGCTTCCGAAGATTTTGCCGTAGTCCGCTTTCAGGCAGTTGAGGATCTTGCCCCGGACAGGCATAATGCCCTGGAACTCCGCGTCCCGGCTCATTTTCACGCTGCCCAGAGCGGAATCGCCCTCCACGATATACAGCTCCCGCGCAGCCGCGTCCTTACTGCGGCAGTCCACGAACTTCTGCACCCGATTGGAAATATCGATGGAGCCGGACAGCTTTTTCTTAACGCTGGTCTTGGTCTTCTCCGCGGACTCCCGGGCCCGCTTGTTGACCAAAATCTGCTCCGCGGCCTTGGCGGCCTCCTGGGCGTTCTCAATAAACCAGACCTGGAGCTGCTCCTTGAAAAAGGCCGTCATGGCCTCCTGGGTGAACTTGGAGTTGACGCTCTTTTTGGTCTGGTTTTCAAAGCAGCCGATGGTGGAAAAGCAGTTGGTCACCAGCACCAGAGAGTCCTGGATGTCCTGGAAAATGATCTTGTTCTCGCTTTTCGTATACTTATTGTTGTCCCGGAGGTACTTGTCAAAGGCCGCGGTGAAGCCGCTGCGCACCGCCTTGTCCGGGCTTCCGCCGTACTCCAGCCAGGAGGAATTGTGGTAATACTCAATGTGGCTCAGCTGCTTACTGAAGCAGAAGGAGGCGGTGATTTTCAGCTTCATTTCCGGCCGGTTCTCCGCGTCCCGACCCCGGCGCTCGGTCTCCCAGTATACGGGCATGGTGAAGGCATTGTCCCCCACCAGCTCCTCGATATACTCCCGGATGCCGCCCATGTAGCAGTATTCCTCTTCCTCAAAGGTCTTGCCCACCTGGTTGCGGAATTTGAAGCGAACCCCCTGGTTCACCACCGCCTGACGGCGGAGCACATCCCGGTAGTACTCCACGGGGATGTTGATGTCCGTGAAGACCTCCCTGTCTGGCTTCCAGCGGAAGCAGGAGCCGGTTTTCTTCCGGTCGGCAGGGCTTTTTTTCAGGCCGCCGATGTTTCTGCCCTTTTCAAAATGCAGATCGTAGCGGAAGCCGTCTCTGCGGATGGTGGCATCGAAATACTCCGAGGCATACTGGGTAGCGCAGGAGCCAAGGCCGTTCAGCCCCAGGGAATACTCGTAATTTTCTCCGTTTTCGCCGTACTTGCCGCCGGCGTACATTTCGCAGAACACCAGTTCCCAGTTGTACCGCTTTTCCTTCTCGTTGTAGTCCACCGGGCAGCCCCGGCCGAAGTCCTCCACCTCCACGCTCAAGTCTTCGTAGCGGGTGACGATGATGGTATCGCCGTGGCCTTCCCTGGCCTCGTCGATGGCGTTGGAGAGGATTTCAAACACCGCGTGCTTGCAGCCCTCCAGGTCATCGGAGCCGAAGATAACCGCGGGACGCTTGCGCACCCGATCCTCGCCCTTGAGCATGGAGATGCTGGAATTTCCGTACTGTTCCTGTTTTTTTGCCATAATTTCATAACCTGCCTAAGCATTCCATAATAAATCCAGTATATTATACGCAAAAAGAAGCGGAAAGTCAAGAAATCCCACCGGCACGGGAAAAACCGCAATTGCCTCTTGTTTTTTTCGGCACGAACGGTTATAATATGCGCAGAAATAAAAGGAGGTCATTTTCATGGCTGTTAAGATTGAGAAAAATACCATTATCGGCGACGTTCTGGACATTGCGCCCCAGGCCGCTCCCCTGTTCTTTGCCATCGGTATGCACTGCCTGGGCTGCCCCTCTTCCCGGGGCGAGACCGTGGAGGAAGCCTGCATGGTGCACGGCGTGGACTGCGAGCCCTTCCTGGCTCAGCTGAACCAGTTCCTGGAGGCCTACGAGGCTGCCGAGGCCGAGAAAAAGGTTTAAGTGAATTCTTGGACGGGAGCGGCTGAGCCGCTCCCGTTTTTTCGGAGGAAATTATGACGAACGTCCCCTTATCTTCCCGGCTTTTGGCCTGCGCCGCCTTCGTCCGACCCGGCGAGCGGGTGGCGGACGTAGGCTGTGACCACGGCTATCTGAGCCTCCATCTGCTCCAATCCGGTGTGGCCGGGCACGTCTACGCCTCCGATGTCCGGGAAGGGCCTCTGGGCAGTGCCCGGCGGAACGCTGCCCACTTCGGTGTGTCCGAAAAAATCGACTTTTTCCTGTGCGACGGAGTTCAGGGGCTTCCACGGGATTTTGACGTGCTCATCTGCGCGGGCATGGGAGCGGATACCATGATCTCCATCCTGGAAGCCGCCCCCTGGCTTCAGGGCGGCGCCTACCGGCTGATTCTCCAATGCCAGAGCAAAACCCCTAGCCTTCGGCGATACTTAAGCGATATCGGTTGGGAAATCGCTCAGGAGACTGCCCTCCGGGACGGGCGGTTTCTCTACACGGTGATGGAGGTGCTGTGGGATCCGGCGGCTCCAAAGCTCACCGCCGGGCAGTGTCACTTCTCCCCGGCTCTGGCCCGCTGCACCGCCCCGGAGGCGGCGGAATACCGCCGGTGGGTGCTGGATTTGCTGCGGCTTGCGGCTGAGCACCGGCCGGAGGACGAAATTTGTCAGGCTCTTACGGAATTGGAGGAAAACACATGACAACCGTCGGCGATATTCTGGACTATCTGGAAACCCTGGCTCCCCGCTCCATGAAGATGGACTGGGACAACGTAGGGCTGCTGTGCGGCGGAAAGAGCCGCCCGGTGACGAAGGTGCTGGTGGCTCTCGACCCCTTCGAGGGCGTTTGCCGGGAGGCAAAGGAATGGGGGGCGGAGCTGATTGTCACCCATCATCCCCTGATTTTCAATCCTCTCAAGGCCGTCACCGATGAAACCGCCCTGGGCCGCTCCATCCAGCTGCTGTGCGCCAGCGGCATCAGCGTGATCAACGCCCACACCAACTTAGACTGCGCCCCCGGCGGGGTCAACGACTGTCTGGCCGCCGCCTTGGGTTTGCGGGATGTCCGGGTCATTGACCCCCAGGGCACCGACGAACTAGGCCGGGAATGGGGGCTGCTTCGGATGGGCACGGTGGAGTGCCAGCCCCTTCCCGAATTTCTGCCCCGGGTAAAAAACGCCCTGCACTGCCAGGGTCTTCGCTATGTCGATGGCGGCAAGCCGGTGCACCGGGTGGCTGTGGGCGGCGGTGCCTGCGCCTCCGAGTGGCAGGACGCATTGCACGCCGGATGCGACACGCTTGTCACCGCCGACGCCAAATACAATCAGTTCTGGGATGCCCGGGATGCCGGGCTGACCCTCATCGACGCCGGGCATTTCCCCACGGAAAATCCGGTGGTTTCCCTACTGGCGGAGAAAATCGGGGCGGCTTTTCCGGCTGTTACCGTAAAAATCTCCAAAACCCACGCCGACTGCATGAAATTCTTCTGAAGTGGGTTGATTTTTTGCTTTTGTTCTGTTAAAATAGGTAAGCTATTTTCATAAATTAACCAGAAAGGGTAGAGATACAATGTCCGGACATTCCAAATGGCATAACATTCAGAAAACCAAGGGCGCGCAGGATGCCAAGCGCGCGGCTGCCTTCACCAAGATCGCCAAGGAGCTGATCGTGGCGGTGAAGGAGGGCGGCAGCGCCGATCCCGCCTACAACTCCCGGCTGGCTACCGTCATCACCAAGGCCAAGGCCGCCAACATGCCCAACGACAACATCAAGCGGTGCCTGGAGAAGGCTGCCGGTGCCGGTGGGGACAACTACGAGACCATCACCTACGAAGGCTACGGCCCCGGCGGCGTGGCCGTCATCGTGGAGACCATGACCGACAACCGGAACCGAACCGCCGGTTCCATGCGTCATCACTTCGATAAGTTCGGCGGCAACCTGGGCGCCACCGGCTGCGTCAGCTGGTCCTTTGACAAGAAGGGCGTGCTGGTCATCGACAACTCCGAGGGCGAACTGGAAGAGGATGCCGTGATGATGGACGCCATGGACTGCGGCGCCGACGACTTTGAGGCCGAGGACGATATGTTCACCGTCTACACCGACCCCGACGACTTCAACGCCGTGGCCGATGCCCTGACCGCCAAGGGCTACACCTTCGTCTCCGCCCAGATCGAGATGGTTCCCCAGAACTATCAGAAGCTGGAGTCCGAGGAGCAGATCTCCCAGATGGAGAAGCTGCTGGACATCATGGAGGACGACGACGACGTCCAGAACGTCTGGCATAACTGGGAAGAGTAAGCTCATTTTCATAAATTACAACCCCCGACCTACTGATTCGTAGTCAGTAGGTCGGGGGCTTTCCTGTCAATTTATCATTTCTCCTGATTATTGCTTTCTGTTTTTGCCGAAATGTCTTGCTTAATATCACTGAGAAGGTAGATAACAGAAACCATCAAGCGCAGATTGCAATATACTAAACCGGCAGGGAATGCAATTCCGAAAAATACCCAGAAATTTTCCGCATGCATTCCAATGAGCAAGCCGATGATTGCAGCACAAATAGTAAGAACCGAGAAAACTGATTCTATCAAGGCTGCAATCTCACGCTCGGGCAGGTTCCCGCTCTCCGTCTTTGACTTCATTTTCGATTCAGCTTGTGCTTTTCTAATACCGGAAATCACTCTACCCATCTCCTCTTCAATGCCGGAAAGGAGCGAAGTTTCTATCCCTGCACCGCATTCCTTACAGGCTTTCTTTTTCATTTCTTCCTGTGATAACAAATGACCACACTGTTTACAATTCATAAAACTATCTCCTTATTATGTTTTCATCTCACGATGCCTTTAATATCTGTTACCCGAACAGTAATATCCTGATATTAAAAGATCTGATATCCTTGTGTTTATCAGAATCGATTCCGCCTGACAGTCCAGGATTGTCCACCAGGCACCACCTGCATTTATTAGTCTTACGGTTTTCGTTTGACTTCCATAGAAGGCCCAGGGATATTTGAGGCCAACTTTATACTTTCAATTTCTGTTTTTTCTTCACTCCCTTCTCATACCCCGCTTCCGTCGTGGAAATATGGTTCAAACAAAGACAAATCCAATGACGCCATAGAGCCCCCTCCGTATACCGTTATAAAATGTCGTATTGCAATATTCCGACATCTCTGAAACTATAATAGCATTTTACAAAGTGCATGTCAACTACAATAACATTTTTATAACGGTTATTTGTCAAAAATATGGTCTATCCTATAGGAGAAGGGAGATGGCTATCATGGATGCAGATTTTGTCCGGGAACGCATTACCCAGCTGCGGGTTCGCAAGGACGTTTCCGAATACAAGATGAGTTACGATCTGGGGCACAGCCGAGGGTACATAAACAATATTTCTTCCGGGAAAACTCTGCCGTCTATGACGGAGTTTTTTGCTATCTGCGATTATTTCGGCATCTCACCGGCAGAATTTTTTGACAGCAAATGCGCCAATCCAAAGCTGTCCAGAGAGGTCACAGAGTTGATTTCAAAATTAAATGAAGAAGACCTCGCCCTGACGCTTTCAAACGTCAGGCGGCTGTTGAAATAATATTACCGCGCACAAAAAAGCAGGCTGCTGCAACCAAGCGTTGCAGCAGCCCTTTGTTACTATTTCGTTGGATTACGGCTCGCTGAGCTTGACGAACAGGGTTCCGTCGATGATGGCGGTGCAGCCCTGCGCCGGGTAGCAGGGCAGGGCCTGAACCCGGGGATCATCGGTCATTTTACCGCCGCCGGTGATTTTCGCCGGGTTCAGCAGAATGTACTTGAAATAGGCCGCCCAGTGGCCGGAATCCCCATAGTTCAGCACGTCCGTCATCCACATGCCGTTGGGCTTGCGGTAAGCCTCGAAACCGGGAATGGTGTCGTTCAGCTGCTGAGGAAGCCCCACCATCACCACCGGGGTTTCTCCGGGGATGTAGCCCTCCGTTTCCTCCATCCGGTAGACCACCCGGGTCATGACGGACAGATAGGCGTCCTGCTCTAAATCCTTTTTCAGATACAGTACGTTCGCCACCTGCACCTGAGCGCAAATGAGCACAACGATGAGCCCGGCGCAAATGGGTTTGACCCAAGAAATGGGTTTTGCCAATTTTTCCCAGGGGAACCGGGGCAGGAGCAGCAGGGGCAGCAGATAAATCAGCCAATAGGAATAGACCATCAGCTCATGGTCGGCACTGCCCATGGTCACAAAGTGCATCAGATTGCCGCCGAAGGGCACGAGAGCCGCCAGAACCAGCACCAGCAGCTTTTCCGGCCAGCCCACTTTGGAGGACAGCACCTCCGCGATTAAGGCAAGGCCGCTGACCGCCAGGAGCGCCGCCGTTGCACCCTGGGTCACCGCCGGGAAGGGAGACAGCACCTGAATAATCCGCTCAAAATACTGCCGGTAGGTGGCCTTGAACACATAGCGGATGTCAAACCAGCTGGCCTCCAACAGCTTTGCGGGCCTGTCCAGGGAATTGTAGACGTTGGAGAGCATCTGAATGCCGCTGAGCCGCACCACCAGCTTCATGAGCACATAGTAGAGGATTCCGCCCAGCAGGAGCATGGCACAGGCACGAAGACCCTTGAAAATCACGCTTTTCGCCTTCTCCCCGTCCAGAAGCTCCGTGATGCACACGAAGAGAATGAGCACGATGCTCACGCAGATGTAGCTCTGATACAGGCCCAGGGAAAGCATCACCAGCACCGCACCGGGAAGGAACCCCCACTTGCCCCGATTCCAGCAGTACACCGCCCCCACCGCTGTCAGAAGCGCCAGCATGTCACAGTCAAAATCGTGGAGGAAGGTAGCCGCCGTGGCGGAAACCGTCAGGTTGGCTGCCAGGAAGCCGGAAACCAGGATGGCCGCCGCCGGAGTTTTCAGCCGGAACAGGCGAAGAATCAGATAGGCCGAAAGGCCGATCCACAGCAATCCCAGAAGCCCCACCAGCCAGGGCAGGGTCATATTCGTCCGGAAAATCCACCGGCACACAGGAGAGATAAACCGTCCGTTGCTGATGCGGATCCGGTTGCTCAGGCCGTCGCCGTTGAATTCCAGCAGAGAATCGTGGGAAAAGCTGCTGTGCAGAAAGCCGTAGGCGTGGGCCATCAGACCCCAGGCAAATACGCAGGCCAGGCAGAAAAGCAGCTGCCGTTTCCGGTCTTCCATAGGCCGGGTCAATCCCTCCATCCGCCTTCCTCCTTCTTTGCTTTTTTCTCAATATTGGTCAGCCGGGTCAGGTAAATGGGCCGGTGCTTGGTTTCCAGGTAGGTTTTCGCCAGATACTGACCCACCACGCCGATGCCAAGCATCTGAATGCCGCTGAGCAGCAGCATGATGCACACCAGGGACGGCCAGCCGGAGGTAGGGTCGCCGAAGACCAGGGTCCGGACGATGACCACGATGATCATAATGAGGGCCAGCGCGCAGCACAGAATGCCAAACACGGAAGAGAGCACCAGGGGCATGGTGGAAAAGGCCACAATGCCCTCCAGAGCGTAGAGGAACAGCTTCCAGAAGCTCCACTTGGTCTCCCCTGCCGCCCGCTCGATGTTCTCATATTCCAGCCACTTCTTTTGGAAGCCGATCCAGCCGAAAATGCCCTTGGAGAACCGGTTGTACTCTCCCATGGACAGGATGGCCTCCACCACCTGCCGGTTCATCATCTGAAAATCCCGGGCCCCGTCCACAATCTGGGCATCAGACATTTTGTTGATGATCCGGTAGAACATCCGGGCGAAGAAGGAACGGATGGGCGGTTCGCCCTTCCGGGTCACCCGCCGGGAGCCCACACAGTCGTAGCCCTCCTCCGTCACCGCCCGATACATTTCAGGAAGCAGGGCCGGGGGATCCTGCAAATCCGCGTCCATGATGACCACATAGTCCCCGGAGGCGTTTTCCAGACCTGCGTAAATTCCCGCTTCCTTGCCGAAATTCCGGGAGAAGGAAATGAATTTCACCCGGCTGTCCCGGTCGGAAAGTTCCAGAATTTTGGATAACGTCCCATCCCGGGAACCATCGTCGATGAACAGAAACTCAAATTCCGCCTGGGGCATCTTCGCCGCCACGGCAGTGATTTCCTTAAAGAACAGCTCCAGCACCGGCTCCTCATTATAGCAGGGAACCGCAACTGTGATTTTGTCCAACCGCCTCACGTCCTTTCGCCCCTATTATACAGGAAGCGCCCCTTTTTGGCAACCGAAAAGTCCCTGACTTGACAAAAAAAGACAAGTGTTATATCCTAAGAGGAACGAAACAAATCGGAGGCTTCCATGAACGAAACACGAAAAAAGCTCTGCCATGGGCTGTTTTATCTGGCGATCTTCATTTTTCTATTTGTCTGGTTTACGAAAGTCCACGCCCTTGTGGTCTTCGATGCCGACGACTGGAGCTACTTAGCCTACGTCCGAGCTACCACCCCGGTCTGGGGGGAATGGAATCCGGCCAAGGTCTTCCCGGAAGTAATCTTCCCCTTCTTTTCCACCGTCGCCGCCTACCTGGTCATGCCTCTGACCCATGACTACATCACCGCCCAGACCGTCATGCACGCTTTGGTCGTAAGCCTTTCCATCACCGGCTATCTGTGCTGCTTCTCCCGACTTCTTCGCCGGTGCTTCCCGGTGTCCCGGCTGACGGCCAGCGTGGTCACCTGCCTGTTTCTGCTGGTGCATTTTCTGGCTCTGCGCTCGGCGGATTCCGGCAATCAGTATCTTTTTTACTGCGTTGACCTGAATTGCTACTATAATTATCTGCTGCCCGCTCTGCTGAACGCCTCCCTCGTCATGAGCCTGATTCACAATCCGAGGATAGCGGATTTTCTGAAATCCGGCGCACCCGCTGCCCGGGGCTGCTTCTACATCGTAGTTTACTTCGCCATTTTCTCCAATCTGCCCGCCAGCGGCATTCTGGCCGCCTGGGCCGGAAGCGTGGTGCTGCTGAGCCTGATCGCCCACTGGAAAGCAAAGCAGTGGAAGAACATCGTGTCCGAGAACAGATTCCCCCTTCTGGTGCTGGCGGCTTGGCTCATCAGCGCAATCTTCGAGCTCAGCGGCGGTCGGGCGGCCTCGGCTGGGGGCAGTGCCTCGCTGTATCACCAGCTGTACCGCGCCTGCAAGTACCTGGCCCGGATTCTGCTTGATCTGAATCGGCTGTACCAGCTGACGCTGGCACTGATCCTGGTGTGCTTCGTTGTCTGTGTTCTGGCAGGTCGGAAGAAGGACAAGGCACTCCCCTGCCCGGGGCTGGGCGTTGTCCTGATTGCGGCGGCGGCCTTCGGGGTGTATCTGCTGATGCTGTCCAGCGCGGTGGGCCCCATCGCCATCCGGCGCAGTGAGAACCTCTTTGGTCTGTTCTTCTTCGCCGATTTGTGCGCAATGCTCATGCTCACTGCCCTGGTCCGCCGGTATCCCAAGCTGATGCTGGCCCTGCCCCTAGTGACAGTGTTCCTGCTGTCCGGAGTGGATACCCGGGAGAATACCTTCCTGGAATCCAATTTCGCCGACGTTCGCCCCTCGGTCTGCGCGGACATCAGCCGGAATCTCATTGAGCAGCTCCAGGCGGCAGACACCCAGGGCCTGACGGAGATGGAGCTTCATGTGCCCCAGTATGTGTCCGACCCGGACACCAAGGACAACTGGCCCCATTCTCTGAAGCTTCTGGAGCGGCTGCCCGGAACCCTGTATGCCCACGGGCTCATCCGCCACCAGATGCACGTCACCCCCGTGGCCGACACACAAATGAACGTCAGATTTGGACTTTCCCTTCCCCAGAAATAAGGAAAACTCCCGGTTCCTGCGAACCGGGAGTAGTTTTAATCAACCTGTCGGGCCGGAACGCCCACCAGGGTGGCTCCCGGGGTTTCGCAGCTTTTCACCACCACGGCACCGGCACCTACGCGGATATTATCCGCCAGCGTCACGCCGCCGATGATCTTCGCCCCCGCGCCGATGTCCACATTCTTCCCCAGCACCGGCGCAGCATCAGATGCCCCGTCGCTTCCGATACAGGCCTGACCGTGGATGGTGCAGTTCTCCCCTACTACCGCATCGCCGGAGATGATCACAGAGCCGTAATGCCAGATGTGAAGCCCCCGGGCGCAGGTTCCGGCATAAATCTGAAGCCCCAGTCGGCTGCCCAGGTTGTTTTTCTTCCGCCGCCAGAAGTAGGCGGTGAGCTTACATTTCGCGGCCTCCTCCCGGCGAAGAAAAGTCATATATTTCCAGATCAGATAGTTATCCTCATGGGTGACCATAGCGGTCAGATAGTCCTTTTTGCCGGTAAAATACAGCTTCTTCTCATAGGCAAGCACATCGTTCATGGGACTTTCCCTCACTTTCTTTTCCAATCATACCGCATTTTCTTCGCATTTGCAAGGGAATCCCAGGATTTTCCCCAATTACGGAATTTTGAAAGAAATTGCTTGACAGCCCGGCTCATCGATGCTATAATATCACCCGTGGTGACGAGTTCACCGTGATTTTCACGGGCCTTTAGCTCAGTTGGTCAGAGCCTCCGGCTCATAACCGGATAGTCCCGGGTTCGAGTCCCTGAAGGCCCACCAAGTGTTCAGGCCTTCGCCTTTGAATATAAATATAGGGGTATAGCTCAATTGGTAGAGCGGCGGTCTCCAAAACCGTAGGCTCAGGGTTCAAGTCCTTGTGCCCCTGCCAGACCCACCGGATGAAATTCATCCGGTGGGTTTTTCTTGCTTTATTTTTCTTCTGTCTCCGGCCCGTACTCCACGATTTCGCCCACCGCGCTCTGCGTCGGTACTGGGGGCAGGTTCCTGTTGCGAAGGAATTCCTTTCCGATTTGCTCTGCAACAGCATCCTAAGGAAGCTCTGAATAAATCGTCTGCGGCTGGATAGCGGATCTTTTTCCCTATCCGTGCAGCTTCAAAAGTGGGAAATACATACAGTATTCCTCCACTTTTGATCTCTTCGGCTAGAGAAAAAACTCTCGCTACCAGCTCTTGCCGATTTAATCAGAGCTTCCCTAATTTCGGAAATCACGGTTTACTTTCCCGTTTATTCATGGTAAAATGACACAATAAAAGGGAGAGTGCGGTTACTCTTCCGGAAAAGGAGACTGCATATGAAGGGTATCATTCTGGCCGGTGGCTCCGGCACCCGGCTGTATCCGCTGACAAAGGTCACCTCCAAGCAATTGCTCCCGGTTTACGACAAACCTATGATCTACTATCCCCTGTCCACACTGATGCTGGCGGGAATTCGGGACATTCTGATTATTTCCACCCCCACGGACACCCCCCGCTTCCGGGAGCTTCTGGGAGACGGCAGCCATTTCGGCATTCACCTGAGCTACGCCGTTCAGCCCAGCCCGGATGGTCTGGCTCAGGCCTTCCTCATCGGCGAGGAATTCATCGGCGATGAGCCCTGCGCCATGGTGTTGGGGGACAACATTTTCTACGGCAGCGGCTTCTCCGGCATTCTGCGCGATGCCCGGGCAAACGCGGAAAATGGCCGCGCTACCATCTTCGGCTACTATGTCCCCGACCCGGAACGGTTCGGCGTGGTGGAGTTTGACGAAAACAAGAAGGTCATCTCCCTGGAGGAAAAGCCCGCCCAGCCCAAGAGCAACTACGCCGTCACCGGTCTGTACTTCTACCCCTCCGGGGTCTCCGCAAAAGCCAAGGAAGTGAAGCCTTCCAAGCGGGGTGAGCTGGAAATCACCACACTCAACGGCATGTACCTGGAACAGGACATTCTGGATGTGAAGCTGCTGGGCCGGGGCTTTGCCTGGCTGGACACCGGCACCATGGAAAGCCTGCTGGAGGCGGCGGAGTTCGTCCACATGGTGGAAAAACGCCAGGGCGTGAAGATCTCCGCCCCGGAGGAAATCGCCTTCCGTTATGGCTGGATTTCCAAAGAGGAGCTGCTGGAATCCGCCCAGGCCTACGGCAAGTCTCCCTACGGGCACCATCTGCAGCAGGTCGCCAATGACAAGTTTATCAGCTTCCGGGAAAATCAAAAGAATTGAGGAAACCAATATGACGATTATTGTAACCGGCGGTGCCGGATTTATCGGCTCCAACTTTATTTTCCATATGCTGGGCAAATACCCGGATTACCGGATCATTTGCCTGGACAAACTGACCTACGCGGGGAATCTGTCCACCCTGGCTCCCGTGATGGAAAATCCCAATTTCCGGTTCGTGAAGCTGGACATCTGCGACCGGGAGGGGGTTTGCAAGCTTTTTGCGGAAGAGCACCCGGATATGGTGGTGAACTTCGCGGCGGAAAGCCATGTAGACCGCTCCATCGAAAATCCCGAAGTATTCCTGCAAACGAACATTCTGGGCACTCAGGTGCTGATGGATGCCTGCCGGAAGTTCGGCATCACCCGGTATCACCAGGTTTCCACCGATGAAGTTTACGGCGATCTGCCTCTTGACCGGCCTGACCTGTTCTTCACCGAGGAGACTCCCATCCACACCAGCTCCCCCTACTCCGCCTCCAAGGCCGGCGCAGATCTGCTGGTGCTGGCCTATCACCGAACCTACGGACTGCCCGTGACCATTTCCCGGTGCTCCAACAACTATGGCCCCTATCACTTCCCGGAAAAGCTCATCCCCCTGATGATCGCCAATGCCCTGAACGACAAGCCCCTGCCGGTTTACGGCCAGGGACTGAACGTCCGGGACTGGCTGTATGTGGAAGATCACTGCAAGGCCATCGACCTGATTCTCCACAAGGGTCGGGTAGGCGAGGTTTACAACATCGGCGGCCACAACGAAATGCGCAACATCGACATTGTGAAAATCATCTGCAAGGCGCTGGGCAAGCCGGAAAGCCTCATCACCTACGTCACCGACCGGAAGGGCCATGACATGCGTTACGCCATCGACCCGACGAAAATTCACAACGAGCTAGGCTGGCTGCCGGAGACCAAATTCGCCGACGGCATTCAGAAGACCATCGGGTGGTATCTGGACAACCGGGATTGGTGGGAAACCATTATTTCCGGAGAATATCAGAATTACTACGAGAAAATGTACGCAAATCGGTAAAGGCAGGCGTTCCCATGTATCAACTCAACGACAACTATCTGCGCCCGAAAAAGGCTCAGTGGCTGCGCCGGATGTACGCTGCCCCCTTTGAAAAGCGGGAGAACCTGCGCGTCTGGCAGGGAGAACATGCCACGGTGCTGCCCCTGCGTCCCATCCCCGGAGAGGGCGTGCTCTTTGGCAGGGGCGGTGTCGTGGATAAGGACGGCCAATATGTGGAGCTGTCCGGCATCCCCACCCGAATCTGGAACGGCTACTCCTTTGAAAAGCCGGAATATCGGGACGAAAAGGTGGTTTTCTGCGGATATCTGGTGAACCACTGGGGACACTTTCTGGTGGAGGCTGTCACCCGGCTGTGGTATTTTTTAGAAAAGAGTTCCCCTCTTGCGGACAAGTATGTTTTCTTTCTGAAGGAAGGAGAAAATCGGGAAATCGGCGGCAATTACCGGGAATTTCTGAAATTACTTGGCATCTGGGACAAGGTAGAAATTGTCACCGTACCCACCACTTATCGGGAAGTGATCGTGCCGGAAATCGCCTTCCGGTGCATGGAATTCTACAGCCCCAAGTTCCTGGATATTTTTGACGCCGTGGCCGCTCATGTTGCGCCGGAGCCGGACTGGAAGCCGGAAAGCAAGATTTTCTTCACCCGCAGCAGCTTCTACAAGGGCAATCACTTTGAGTTCGGCGGCGAGGCTCTGGACAATTTCTTCGAACGAAACGGCTACGCGGTGCTCCACCCGGAAAACCTCAGCCTTTCCCGGATGATTTACCTCATCCGGAATGCCGAAGTGGTGGCGACGCTCTCCGGCTCCGCTCAGCACAATATGCTCTTTGCCCAAAATGGTCAGAAGCATCTGATTCTGGAACGGTTTGTTATCAATGTGGACTATCAGGTGAGCATCAACCAGATGCGAAGCCTGGACGTGACTCTCATTGACGCCAACTTCCACCTGTACACCGTGGACACGGTGGGGCCGCTGATGCTGGGCTGCAACCACATTCTGGAAAAGTTTATTTCGGACAACGGCCTTCAGCCGCCGGACGAAATTTACCGGAGCAAGAAATACCGTGACCAGTGCTTCAAGGCCTACATGGCCTCCTACCAGGACAACTACCGCTATCGCTGGCACATGGAGCCCTGGTATCCCGTCATTGCCGATTCCCTGTACGAGGCCTACGAGGACAATTACCCCTACTTCAAGGAATATCTGGACGGGAACCGGCCTTTTTTGAAGGAGCACTATTTCCAGATTCACTACTGGAAGCAGTTTGTCAAGCGGCTGCTTCACTATCACGCATAACGCGGAGGCGCAAACATGGGTCAAATCAAGGTGACAAAAGCCCCCATTGAGGGACTGTATATCATTGAGCCCACCGTCCACGGGGACAGTCGGGGCTATTTTATGGAAACCTACAACCAGCAGGACATGACGGAAGCCGGTCTTCCCATGGTCTTCGTCCAGGACAACCAGAGCATGAGCACCAAGGGGGTGCTCCGGGGACTGCATACCCAGAAAAAGCACCCCCAGGGCAAGCTGGTGCGGGTCATCCGGGGGGCGGTGTACGATGTGGCCGTGGATGTCCGGGAAGGCTCCCCTACCTACGGTCAATGGTTCGGCATTGAACTGAGCGAGGAAAACAAAAAGCAGTTCTACGTCTCTCCGGGCTTCGCCCACGGCTTTCTGGTGCTCTCGGACACCGCGGAATTCTGCTACAAGGTGACGGATTTCTACCATCCGGAGGATGAGCTGGGCTTTGCCTGGAATGACCCGGATATCGGCGTCCGCTGGCCCGGAGTGACAGGCATCTATTCCGGCACCGCCAGTGCCGAGGGCTACACCCTGCCGGACGGTGCGCCCCTGAAACTCAGCGACAAGGATCAGCGTCTGCTGCCTCTAAAGCAGACGAAAAGGTGAGAAACATGGACATTTCCTATCAGTATCTCCGGCCGGAAAAGGCCAAGGCTCTTCGAAAATGGGTCACGGATCCGGTGGAGGTTCGGGAAGAACCTGCCGTTCCGGCTCTGGAAAACGCCGTCATCTATCCTCTGCGCCGGGGCTTCGGGCTGCTCTTCGGCAAGGGCGGCGTTCTGGATGAAAATGGCAATTATGTTCCGGAATCCGGTATTCCCGGCCGGGTAGAAGGGGCTTACCCATTGGAAAACGTGGAATACCGGGATGAAAAGGTAGTCTACTGCGGGTATCTGGTGAACCACTGGGGGCATTTTCTCATTGAGGGCGTTACCCGGCTGTGGTATTTTCTGGAAAACGACCCAACCGTTGACAAATACGTCTACTTCGTGGACGAAAACGAGGAGCGGGAAATCAAAGGAAATTTCCGCCGGTTTCTGGAGCTGCTGGGCATCTGGGACAAGCTGGAGATTCTTTCCAAGCCCGTTCGCTATCGGCAGGTGCTGATCCCGGAGCTGGGCATTCACATGCGCAGTGCCTACACCCCGAAGCTATTGAAGGTTTTCGACACCGTGGCGGAAAATATCACGGTAAACCCGGACTGGAAGGCCGATGAGAAGATTTATTTCAGCCGGAGCCGATTGAAAAAGGCCGGCTTTTTCGAGTGCGGCGGGGATTTGCTGGACGACTTTTTCGCAAGAAACGGTTATACCCTTCTCTACCCGGAGACGCTGCCATTGGATGAGATGATTTTCCGCATTCGCGGAGCAAACGTGGTGGCCTCCCTGTCCGGTTCCCTGCCCCACAACATGCTCTTTGCCAAAAGCGGACAGACTCTGGAAATTGTGGAGCGGCTGGTGCTGAACATCGACAATCAGGTGGACGTGAACCGGATTCGGGACTTGAACGTGACCTACATCGACGCTCACTACCCCATTTACCCGGTGGATTTCACCGGCCCCATCGTCATGGGCTACACCCCGGAGCTCACCCGGTTCGCTTCCGACCGGGGCTACCAGCCGCCGGATGGGAAATATCTGACGGACAAATACAAAAAGCAGTGCTTCGTCCACTATATGAAGGCATATTCCGACCTCTACCGGTACAACTGGTTCGAGGAGGACTGGTACGCTCCCTTCGCCGCCTCCCTCTATGAGGGCTTCCGGGCGGGGCACGCATTCTTCGGTGAATACCTGGATGGGAAACGTCCCTTCCGCTGGCACCACTATCTGGAATTTCACTACTGGAAGCAGTTCGTCAAAAAGCTGCTAAAAAAGGGCTGTCTCACTAAGGACTCAGGTGGGTCAAAATAGTCAAAAAGAAGCTGTCATTGCGAACCAGTGACCGACGTCACTGGTGTGGCAATCTCCCGGATAGGAGTAAAACCCCCGATTTTTGGACGTAATTGTTCGGAAATCTATGGGGATTGCCACACCACTTAAGCGGACTGGTTCGCAATGACAGTTCTTCTATTTGGGCACTTTGTCTTTTTGAGACAGCCCCTTTCCTTAGTATTTCTTTTGCAGCACCAGGTAGGAAATCCAGTAGAGCACCATCATGCCGCAGACGCTGAAGGCCGCGGCCTGACACAAAAGGTCATGCCCCAAAAGCTTCAGGACAATGGAGGCCACCGCCGCGATCATCACATACAGATACCCCGCCCAGGCCCAGGCCTTGTTGGCCAGAAACCGGTTGCGCTCGTCCTTGGCTGCCATGTCCACTTTCTCCCGGTACTCCGCCGAGCGCAGATATCGGACGCTTCGGAAAATTTGCACCCCGCCGATGACCACAAACGCCACGCCCATGCTGCCCCAATATTCCTCCACCAGACCCGCCGCCCGGCATCCGACCAGCACAGCACCCAGCAGAACCCAGAAAAAGCTCAAAAGAAAACTGCGGTTTTTCATTTTTCTTCCTCCTCGTCAAACAGAAAAACTTCCTCAATGGTCATTCCGAAATACACAGCGATTTTGTGCGCCAGGAAAATCGACGGATTATAGCGGCCGGTCTCCAGGGAGCTGATGGTCTGCCGGGAGACTCCCAGAGCCTTGGCAAATTCCTCCTGACGGATTCCCCTGCTCTTACGGATTTCCTCGATTCGATTCTTCAAAGCATCACGTCCTTTGTTTTGTAAAGCTAGCTTGACATTATAGTAGCACTGTCCGGCAGAAATGTCAAGCGTGTTTTACATTTTTCATGAAAAGAAAGCTGTCATTGAGAGCCAGTAGGGTTTCACAGTGGTGTGGAACTCCATCCAAAAAAGAGACGGATTGCCACACCAGTGCTGCGCTACACTAAGGTATGACTGCCACTGGCAGTCATGATAATCTTAGATTCGCTGCGCGGAGCACCACTGGTTCGCAATGACAGCGGTATTATGCTTCCGGATTTACTCCTGCCGGGAGGCGGCTCTTCTGCGGCGGCGGCGACGGGGTCTGGCTTCTTCAGGCTCCGCCTTCTCCGCCCGGCGGGCGTAGGCCTCCGCCGCCTCGGAGGTGGCCTCATAGGTCAGGCGGCTGACACGGATGGTTCCGTCCTCCTGGGCGGACAGCCGAACCCGAATCAGGAATTTTCCGTGCTCCGGGCAGGCGGCCAGATCCATATACCGGTGTCCGGGCTGGGCAAACCATCGGGAACCCAGCATCCGGCTTCCGCAGACCGGGCACAGGTTTTCCTCCCCTGCCATGGCTCCTAACGCCGCATACTTATCCGGATAATCGTAAAACACCTTCCGGGCAATGCAGCCGGGAAGCTCAGCGCCGTGAAAGCCGTTTTCGTGGCTTTTCAGAGCCTGGTCATATTCCCGCATCCCCTTTTGCAGATCCAGCCGGGCGCAGATCAACGCCGTGTGGTAGGCATCTCCCAGGGCATCGTGGGCAGGCCGGGTGGCCTCAATGTCCAGCATTTCCATGGCGGTTTTCAACGCCTTCTGAGAATTGGAGCCGTCGGTCTGGGCATTGAAAATCATCTGGGCGTTATACCACCGCTGGGTAAAGCCTGTATCCAGATCAAACAGCTGAAGATTCTCCCGGAGAATACCGATGTCGTCAAAGCCCCAGGTCAGAAACACAATGTTCTCTCCGCACCAGGCACGAAACCGCTCCATGGCCTCCGGGAAGGGCACGCCCTCGTCCCGAAGGCGATTCTCCTTGATGCCTGTCAGCTTGCTCACCCGACGGTTCAGGTGCCGATAGAACTTTGGGCGCACCATAATCTGGAATTCGTCGGCTACCTCTTCGTCCTCCGTCACCCGGACGGCGCCGATCTGGATAATTTCTCCCCGAATCTGGACGGGAAGCACCTTCTTCGAGGAGGGAGAACCGGGCCAGGGCTGGTTCCACTCCATATCCAAAACGATATAATCCATGAAAAAACCTCTGTAACGCGTATTTTTTCTATCATACCACACCGGGCGGCTTCTGTAAACAGGAAAAACGCCCGGAGAATGAGGTCGGGGGTCATAAGAAAGTAATATCGTATTTTCTCAGGAACGGCGTGGCTTCGGTCACGCCGTTTCCTGTTTCAGCAGTTCTTCCACGGGGATAAAGCCCACAAGGTCATAGGAAATGCGGATGCCCTGATGCCGCTTGCCGCTGGACTTGTCCGGGGCTTCAATGTAGATCGC
>CAKTOH010000003.1 GCA_934589705.1 uncultured Oscillospiraceae bacterium
GCTTCCCTGAACGGTCACACCGGCAATGCTGTTACCAATGATGACGTTGTCATCGAACTGAGCAAGTAATGGAATATCATAACGATTTAGGAGGCTAATAATATGAAGCAGTTTGAATATACCATCAATGATCCTCTGGGCATCCACGCCCGTCCCGCTGGTATGCTGGTCAAGGAAGCAAAAGCTTTCGCCGATACTGTTGTTACCATCACCAAGAATGGTACCACTGTGAAGGCCGGTCAGCTGATGAAGCTCATGAGCCTGGGTGTAAAGCAGGGCGATGTGGTTACTGTAGCCGCAGAAGGTGCGAATGAAGATGCCGCAATTGCCGCTCTGACTGCCTTCTTTAACAACAATCTGTAAGCAATCAAATCCTTTTGCCAGGGGAATCGCTGAAATGATAACACTCCTTCTTCGGCGTTTCCCAACTTCTTTCCACGTATAGAAAGGACACTGAACTATGATTACAATCCAAGGTAAAGGTGTATCCAAGGGCATTGCAAAAGGCCCCCTCTATTTCTTCCAGCGTTCTGACACCACGGTTACGTTGAAAGTTGTCTCTGATATTGAGGCCGAAAAAGCCCGCCTGGCTGTGGCTCAGGAGCAATCCATCCAGCAGATGAACGCTCTGGCAGAAAAGTGTCGGGACGATGCCGGTGAGGAGATGGCAGTCCTCTTTGAAACCCATGCCATGCTTGTGGAAGATGAAGACTTTGTAGAGTGTATTACCTCTCTGATTGATGAAAAATCCTGTAATGCAGAATATGCCGTGGAACAGGCAGGCATCCAGTTCGCTGCCATGTTTGCTGCTATGGATGATGCATATATGCAGGCTCGCGCTGCGGACATCAAGGACGTAGCTAAGCGGATTGTGAATAATCTGCTGGGTGTTGTGGACGGAGGAATCCGCTCTGATGTTCCGGTTATTTTGGCAGCGGACGATCTGGCTCCTTCTGAAACCCTGCAGCTGGACAAGTCCAAGATTCTGGGATTTGTCACCATGGGCGGTTCCGGTAACTCCCATACTGCTATTCTGGCCCGTACTATGGGCATCCCTGCTATCTGCGGTGCTGGTGAAGCTCTGGCAGAAGGCTACAATGGCCGTGTCGGTTACATTGACGGTGAAACCGGACAGCTGATTATTGACCCCGATGCGATGACCCAGGCAGCACTGAAAGAAAAATATGAAAAACAGCAGGAAACAAAGAAGCTGCTGGAAACCATGAAGGGCCAGGAAGATATCACTCTGGATGGAAAGAAGATGCTGCTGTATTGCAATATCGGTTCTCCGGAGGATGTGGCCGCCGTTCTGGCCAACGATGGTCAGGGTATCGGTCTGTTCCGCAGTGAGTTCCTTTACTTAAGTGCTTCCGATTACCCCACTGAGGATGAGCAGTTCGAGGCGTACCGTAGTGTTGCTGCTGCCATGAACGGCAAGCGTGTTGTGATTCGTACTCTGGATATCGGTGCAGACAAGCAGGTGGATTATTTCGATATGAAGGAAGAAGAAAATCCTGCCCTGGGTGTTCGCGCTATTCGTATCTGTCTGAATCGTCCTGAGGTATTCCGCACCCAGTTGCGCGCTCTGTACCGGGCATCTGTTTACGGTAAAATTGCCATTATGTTCCCCATGATCACTTCTGTCTGGGAAGTCAAGGAATGTAAGCGTGCCTGCGTGAGCGTTATGAAAGAACTGGAAGCCGAGGGGATTCCCTATAACAAGGATACTGAGCTGGGCATTATGATCGAGACTCCTTCCTCTGTATTTGTGGCCGAGGAACTTGCCAAACTGGTGGACTTCTTCTCTGTTGGCACCAACGATCTGACTCAGTATACCCTGGCCTGCGACCGTCAGGCAAACGATCTGGGTAAGTTCTTTGATCCGCATCATCCCGCTCTGCTCCGTGCCATCAAAATGGCTGCCGATGCTGCCCATAAGGCTGGCATCTGGATCGGTATCTGCGGTGAGCTGGGTGCTGACATTTCCATGCTGCCTACCTTCCTGGCTATGGGTATCGATGAACTGTCTGTATCTCCCTCTGCCGTGCTGCCTGTTCGTGCAGCCATCCGCCAGAGCATTGCTCAAACTTGCACGCTGGAGATGCTGGAGTGCTGATGCATGCTTGAAATACTTAAGGAAACTCTGAATAAATCGTCTGCGGCTGGATAGCGGATCTTTTGCCCCCAGTCTGCGGTTTGAAAAATGGGAAATACATACAGTATTCCTCCATTTTCCAAACCTTGCCTGAGAACAAAATCTCTCGCTCCCAGCTCTTGCCGATTTAATCAGAGCTTCCTTAAAGCCAATGTGTTAATTGCATATCAACAGCTGGAGCAGTATCAGCTGGATCGCTACGGTAGAGGTGTTGTGTCTGCAATAGACCGTAACCGGGATATGGTTGTCATACAACGCATAGAATAATCCAGATAATACGCGGAACTTAGGCGTTGCCTATCATGCGTGGGAATGACTTGGAAAATATGCTGAATGACAAAACTGCCCTGCCATTAGCACGGCCCAGCCGAGGTATTCTCGACTGGGCCGTATTTTGCTTGTCTGTCTTTGGCGGACTGACTCCCAAAACCACCGTATCCGAAAATGTCCGGATACAGCGACCGTTTGCTACACAATGAAAAATTTTGAAAACACCACATCGGCTGCCGCAAGAACCCCCACATTCGGGTCCTGAGCAGCAGGAAAGATACGGATGTCGCTTTTGCTCCGATCCAGAGCCTTTGCGCTGATCTCCCGCTGTAAACGCTGGGCAAGAAGCTCGTAACGATAACAGATATCCCCTGCCAGATAGATGGTATCCACAGGAATCAGGTTTATCAGGTTAATAAGACCGGCAGACAGATAGACAGCCTCCTGATCCAGCAGCCTTCTGGCATCCGGATTTTTGTCCACATGGTCAATGAGGTCGCCCCAGTCACGAAATTCTGATCCCTCCAGCAGGGCCGGGATCGAGGCGTAAGTTTCCAGACATCCCCGGTTACCGCATTCGCAAAGCCGTCCATCAAAGCGGATGGTTGTGTGTCCCAGCTCGCCGGTGAAGTATTTGGAATTGCCCAGCAGCTTGCCGTCGGACATAATGGCCGCGCCGATACCAATGTCAACAAACACCAGCATAAAATTCCGGCTCTGTCCCATTTCCAGCTGATGAAATGCCAGTGAGCAGACATCGTGTTCAAGATATGCGGGCATATTCAATGCATCGGACAGAAGCTTGCTGATTTCCACGCCATGCCAGCGTTCAAACCGGGGGGGATTCAGAATCCGACCACCCTCGCAGTCCAAAGGGCCGGGAGAGCTGATGCCGATGCCCAGCACCTTGTCCCGTTCTACAGTTGCCAACATAGCCTTCAGTTCTGTTATGATCGCTCCCACCAGATTGTCCTGGTCGGGCAGCTTTTTGCATTGCAGCAGGTGTCCTGCCATATCACACAGCCCCACGCTGCATCCTTTTCTCGCCAGATCCACCGCGAGGGCATAATAGCAATTTGCACGCAGAGCAAGGGGTGTGGCACTGCGGCCTCTGCCCACAGACTGAGGCGCAAGCTCTGTCACAATTCCAAGATTCAGCAGCTCCTCCACAATCAGGGAGGTTGCGGCACGGGTCAGTCCCGTGGCACGGGCCAGTTCTGCCCGACTCATGGCTTTATGCCGCAAAATGCGCAAAACGGCCTTGCGGTTGTATTCCTTTGTATAGTCAGCGTTGCGTGGTTTTTGCGCCATTTCCAACTCTCACTTTCGTTTATGCGCTACTTCTGTGCGTACGTTTATCATCATTATACGGTTTCCTGCTTCTTTTGTCAATCCGCTTGACTCCCCACATCCAAAATACTATAATCATTGTAATAGAATTGCTGCCGGGAGGGTAATTTGTGAAAACATTGGGTCTGGATATTGGGACAACGTCCATTTCTTCCGTGATATTCCAGGAGAAAACCGGCGTTCTGGAGGCAAAAACCATCGCGAATGGAACCTTTCTGTCATCAGAAAGCTGGGAGCGTCTGCAGAACCCCGCGGCAATCTGGCAGAAGGCTTTCTGTGTGGTATCCGAGCTGCTGCAACGGCACCCGGATGTGCGGGCAATCGGTGTGACTGGGCAGATGCACGGCATTCTGTATTTGAATGCCGACGGGGAAGCCGCAAGTCCCCTTTACACTTGGCAGGACGGCCGGGGAGACCTTCCTTTTGACGAAACCAACAGCTGGGCGGAACACCTGTCCGCCATCACCGCGCATCCCCTGTCCACCGGCTATGGAATGGTCACCCATTTTTACAATCTTCGCCACAGATTGGTGCCGGAGGATGCTGTCTGCCTGTGCACGATCGGGGACTATATCGCCATGAAGCTGGCCGGGCTGACCCGTCCCCGGATAGAACCCACCAACGGGGCGAGCCTTGGGTTGTTTGATCTGGGAAAACGCCGCTTTGATGCAGAGGCTTTGCTGCGTGCAGAAATGGACGAAGCCTTTCTGCCTGAGATTGCCAACACCCCGCTGCTGGATACTGGCGCGTTGGGCATCCCCGTTTATGCCGCCATCGGCGATAATCAGGCGGCATTTCTGGGTGCGGTGGGGGATCTGAAGGACGCTTTGCTGGTGAATGTGGGAACCGGCAGTCAGGTGGCTGTATATTCCTCAAAATTTCTGCGTGTGCCCGGTTTGGAAACCCGACCCTTCCCGGATGGGGGATGGCTGCTGGTGGGAGCCTCCCTGTGCGGCGGCAGAAGCTACGCTCTGCTGGAAACCTTCTTCCGCCAGACGGTGAAGATGGTCACCGGCTCTGAGCAGAGCGCATACGTCGCCATGGATCGGGCGCTTAGGGAATCGGGGAATGTGGAGAATGCGCCCTGCACGACGACTACCTTTCAGGGCACCCGGCAGGACGCAAGCTTACGGGGCAGCATCAGCGGCATTGGCATCGACAATTTCACCCCGGTGCATCTGATGCACAGCTTTATGAACGGGATGGCGCAGGAGCTGTATGGGATGTACCGCAGCTTTCTGGATGCCGGGGGTACCGCTCCGAAAAAAATCATCGGCTCCGGAAACGGCCTACGGAAAAATGTCCATCTTTGCCGTGCGTTTGAGGCGGTTTTCGGTTGTCCGCTGATCCTTTCTTCCTGCGAAGAGGAAGCTGCCGCCGGTGCGGCAATGTACGCCGCAAGGCACGAAAAAACCCGGAGATCCTGATGGATCTCCGGGACTTTTATTACATTGCGTTCAGAACCGCTTCTTTTTCGGGAATGCTGGGGATACCGCCGGAGGCTTCCGTGGACAGGCTTGCGGCAGTTGCGGCGAAGCAGCCAATATAGGCAAGATCTGCTTCCGTCAGGGCATCGATGGGTTTTTCCAGCTCCAGCAACCGGGATACGGCGCTGCCGCCGAAGATATCTCCCGCGCCGGTGGTGTCGATGGGATGTACCTTGGGACAGGCGGCGCGGAACGAAGCATTCTTCGTTTTCAGCAGGCAGCCATCGGGGCCAAGGGTCACCATGGCAAGGGACACGCCGAACTCCGAAAGGAGCTTGTCCGCTCCCTCCTCCGGGGTGCAGTTCCAGAGGAACTCTACCTCGTTATCGCTGATCTTCACTACATCCGCCTGATGGAGACTCCAGAGTATCTGCTCCTTGGCAGCCTCTTCCGACTTCCACAGGGGCAGCCGCAGATTGGGGTCGCAGGTGATGAGCTTTCCATGCTCCTTCGCGTAAGCAACCGCCTTCTGGGTCGCGGTGCGGACAGGCTCATCCGTCAGGCTCAGGGTGCCGAAGTGGAACACCCGAGCTTCGTCGATGAGGGATTTGTCGATCTCCTCCCAGCTTAGCTGGGTATCCGCCCCGGGCTTCCGGGCGAAGGAGAAGGAACGGTCACCGCTTTCGTCAAAGGTCACGAAGGCAAGGGTGGTGAACACATCATCGTCCACCAGGATGCCCTTGGTCTCGATTCCCGCTTGGTTCAGGGTTCCCAGCAGCAGGCGGCCGAAGGCATCGTTTCCCACCTTGCCCAAAAAGGCAGTCTTTCGGCCGTAGGCATTCAGCGCTGCCAGAAAGTTTCCAGGGGCCCCGCCGGGGTTGGCTGCCATGGTGGGATATCCGGCAGCATCCGTGGATTTGGCGGCGAAATCAATGAGCAGTTCGCCCAGGGCTACAACATCAATCATGGTCGTGTCCCCCATCAGTCCTTGGCCTTGGGGTACTCGGTGCACAGCAGACGGTAAGGGGGCTCGTCCTCCTCAATGGCGGGGAACCGACCCATAGGAGGATTGAACCGATTATCGTGGGCATCGTCGTTGCACTGGCTGACTTCGCCCAGCAGCACAGGGCCGGTACCGGGCTCAACTTCGAAATCGTGATACAGATACTGGGTGACGAAAATGCTCTCGCCAGGGGTCAGCCGGATCTGAGTGCCTGCGGGTACAGTATAGGTGCGACCGTCGGTATGAACGGTCACGTCGCTTTCATAGTCGATGGACTCATCCGGCTTGGAATTGTACACCCGGATCAGCACATTTCCGCCGCCCCGGTTGATAATATCCTCGGTTTTGTACCAGTGGAAGTGGTTGGGGGAATACTGGCCCTCCTTCAGGTACAGCAGCTTCTCGGCGTAGACCTTGGGGTATTTTTCCTTCATGGTCTGACTGCCGTTGCGGATGGTGATGAGGGAAAAGCCGATTTTGTCAAAATTCCCCTGACCGTAGTCAGTAATGTCCCAACCCAGACAGCAGTCCCGAACCTCGTCATACTCGTGACCCTTGGTTTCCCATTCCTCGGGGGTGAAGTGGCAGAAGGGAGGCAGATAGCAGCAGTATTTCTGGCACATGGCCTCCAGCTCACGCAGAGCCTTGTTGACTTCGGAACGTTTCATAAATAACTCTCCTTTGTATGAGATTTGAACTACGCATAAGGCAGGGGACTGATACTATTTCCTGATTAAAATCTTAACTTTAATCAGGAAGGCATCGCCTGAAGGCGCTGCCTGTTTTGTGATTTATAAGGAAAGAAATCACAAAACAAGTCTCATATGAACTCCATGCCCTTCAGGCAATTAAAATCTTTTTTTAAGATTTTAATTGGAGTTCAGTATGATTCCGTTATGGGCGGGAGCACTCCTCCGCCTTATGCTGATTATGATAGCACACATGGAGTTCCAATTCAACAAAAGCGCCGGAAAACCGGCGCTTTTGTTGAATCGGTAGCGCTTACTTGGTCAGGACGGAGACGCCGGTGTCGGTGACGGCGCCGCCCAGATTTTCGCCGTTCAGAGCGGCAACAGCAGCCTTCACGCCCTCAGCACCCATGACATCGGGGTTCTGAGCCATGGTGGCCAGGATGTAGCCGTCCTGGATCAGGCCCAGGATCGCGTCGGACTTGTCGAAGCCAACGCAGACCACTTCTGCGCCAGCGGCTTTGACCGCATTGCCGGCACCGTTGGTGGAGCCTTCGTTGCAGCCGAAGATACCCACAACGCCCTGAGTGATGTAGTTCTCAGCAATGCCCTGAGACTTGGCGGCGTCGCCCTCGCCGTACTGGGTCTCCAGCAGCTCGAAGCCGGTGCCCTCGAAGGCGGAGCGGAAGCCGTTTTCCCGGGCCACACAGGAGGCGGTGGCGGCGTTGACGTTGACGATGCCGATCTTACCGGAGGTGATGCCCTTGTCGGTCAGAGCCTTCAGCATGGTCTCACCGGCAGTCTTACCGGCGGCGGTGTTGTCGGTGGAGAAGGTGGCCTCAGCCTCAACGTTGGCGGGAGAGTCCACATAGACGATCTTCACACCGGCGGCTTCCGCTTCCTTCAGAGCAGAGGAGATGGCATCGGGGCCGTTGGCAGCCACGATGATGGCGTTACAGCCGGCGGCGACAGCGTTGTTGACCTGCTCGATCTGCTGTGCGTCATCCTTGGTGTTGGGAGCCATGAAGACCAGCTCCACACCCAGCTCCTTGGCGACCTTCTCAGCACCCTCCTTCAAGGTGATCCAGTGCTGGTCGATGGAGTCCATGGTAATCAGTGCAATCTTGTAGTCACCGGCGGGCTTGACATCACCGGTGGGTGCAGCGGAAGAGGAAGCTTTCAGGACAGAGACACCAGTATCGGTAACGGCGCCGCCCAGCTTTTCGCCCTTCAGAGCGGCAACGGCAGCCTTCACGCCTTCGTAGCCCATGACATCGGGGTTCTGGGCCATAGTGGCCAGGATGTAACCGTCGTCGATCAGGCCCAGGATGGCATCGGACTTATCAAAGCCCACGCAGACAACATCCGCACCGGCTGCCTTCACAGCGTTGCCAGCACCATTGGTGGAGCCTTCGTTGCAGCCGAAGATGCCCACAACGCCCTGGGTGATGTAGTTTTCCGCAATGGACTGGGACTTGGCGGCGTCGCCTTCGCCGTACTGGGTCTCCAGCAGCTCGAAGCCGGTGCCCTCGAAGGCGGAGCGGAAGCCGTTTTCACGGGCCACACAGGAGGCGGTGGCGGCGTTGACGTTGACGATGCCGATCTTACCGGAAGTGACACCCTTCTCGGTCAGGGCATCCAGCATGGTCTCGCCGGCAGTCTTACCGGCGGCGGTGTTGTCGGTGGAGAAGGTGGCCTCAGCTTCGACGTTGGCGGGAGAGTCCACATAGACGATCTTCACACCGGCGGCTTCCGCTTCCTTCAGGGCGGAAGAGATGGCGTCGGGGCCGTTGGCGGCCACGATGATGGCCTTGTTGCCGGCAGAGACGGCGTTGTTGACCTGCTCGATCTGCAGGGCGTCGTCCTTGGTGTTGGGAGCCATGAAGGTCAGCTCCACACCCAACTCGGCGGCGGCCTTCTCAGCGCCTTCCTTCAGGGTAATCCAGTGCTGATCGATGGAGTCCATGGTAATCAGTGCGATCTTGTAGGTTTCGCCGGAGTTTGCAGCAGCGGGCTTTTCACCGCTGGAGCAGCCTGCCATCAGGCTCAGAATCATAGCCAGACACAGCAGAATAGAGAATGCCTTTTTCATTGTTTTTCCTCCTAATTTTTATTTATTCACGCGGTTTTCCGCGAAAATAACAGATTATTTCTTGACTTTCTTGGCACCCTGACGGAATACCACATCCACCAGCACAGCGCCAGCCACAATCACGCCAATGACGATTCTCTGAATGCCTACGGGAGCGCCGATAATGCCCAGGCCGTTTTCCAGGGTCTGCCACACACCGGCTCCGGCGAAAGCGCCCAGCAGCAGGCCGCTGCCGCCCAAAGGAGAGATACCGCCGATAACGCCTGCGGCTACGCCGTACATTTCGTAGCAGTTGCCCGCCTCCATGTTGCCCATGCCTGCCTGGCCAGCCAAAATCAAACCGACAACGGAGGCGCAGAAGGCACTGATGAGATAGGCCTTGGTAGTAGTGGCAAACACATTGACGCCGGAGAGCTTGGCGGCATCCACATTGGAGCCGATGGCATAAATGTGGCGGCCGGTGCGGGTCTTGCTCATGATGAAGAACACAGCCAGGAAGATCACGAAAGCAATCCAGAAGGCATTGTAGATGCCAAGGAACTTGCCGTAGTAGAAGAAATTCTGGAAAGCGTCGCCTGCCTCTTTGCCCAAGCCGGAGACAATAGCGTCGGTGTTGCGGTTGCCGTTGGCCATGTAGGCCACGCCTCTGGCACAGAACATGGTGCCCAGGGTGGCGATGAAGGGCGGCAGCTTGAATTTGCCCACGAGAACGCCGTTGATCACGCCCACAGCCAGACAGCAGACAATGGCGGCCAGAATGGCAATGATGGCAGCCACACCCTTGCTCATCATGGTGGCGGAAATCATGGCGGACATCGCCACCACAGAGCCGATGGACAGGTCAATGTTGCCGGTAATCAGAATCACGCCCTGACCCACGCCCACCAGCAGATACTTGGCCATGGAGCGGAGCAGATTCAGCATGTTGTTGGTGGTGAAGATGTTAGGTTCAATCAGACCGAATACGATGTACAGCACAATCCATCCAGCGAAGCCAACCAGTGCGGCACCCATGCCGCGGATGGAAGTCAATTTCCGTTTGTTCTCATTCAGTGTACTCATTATTTCCGCTCCTCCTTAGTTGGCTTCTGCCGCGAATTTATTCTCGAACTTGGTTGCCAGGGTAAGAATTTCCGTCTGGGAGGTCTGCCGCGCCATGACCTCTCCGGTGATGCGGCCGTCGCACATGACGATAATCCGGTCGGCAATACCCATGACCTCCGGCATTTCGGAGGAGACGAACATGACCGCGATTCCCTGCTGCTTCAGCTGGTTCATCAGGTTGTAAATTTCCACCTTGGCAGCCACATCGATGCCTCTGGTAGGCTCGTCAAAGATTACCACCCGGGAATCCCGTGCAAGCCACTTGCCAACGACCACCTTCTGCTGGTTGCCGCCGGAAAGGCCGCCGGCATCAATCTCCACATTGGGGGTCTTGATCTTCAGATCGGAAACAGCTTTTTCGCACATGGCGTCTTCCTTCCGGCGGTTGACCACCCCCAGCTTGCTGCATAGCAAATCCAGATTTGGCAGCGCAATGTTTTCCCGGATGGGAAGCTTGGTGCACAGACCGTCCTTTTTCCGATCCTCCGGAGCCAGGACGATACCAGCCTTGATCGCGTCGGCCGGGCAGCGGATGACCACCGGCTTGCCGTCCAGGAAAATCTCACCGGATTCCTTGGGGTCCACACCGAAGATCGCCCGCGTGGTTTCTGTACGACCTGCGCCCATCAGTCCGGCGAAGCCCACGATTTCACCGGCATATACCTCGAAGTTCACATCCCGAACCATACGTCCGGCGTTCAGATTCCGAACCTCAAAAACCTTCTCGCCCTTTTCGCATTCCACCCTGGGGAACTTCTCCTTGATTTCCCGACCCACCATGTTGGTGATGATCTCGTCCATGGTGGTTTCCTTGAAGTTCATGGAGGTAATGTACTGGCCGTCCCGCATGATGGTGACCCGGTCCACAATGTGCTGCAGTTCCTCCAGCCGGTGGGAGATGTAGACGATACCACAGCCGTCGTCCCGGAGCTTACGGATGATTCGGAACAGCTCGTCGATTTCCTTGGCGGTCAGTGCGGAGGTAGGCTCGTCCATGATGAGAACCCGGGCGTGGATAGAAAGTGCCTTGGCGATTTCCACCATCTGCTGCTTGGACACCGGCAGATTGCCCACCGTCTCGCTGGGGGAAATGTCGATGCTCAGATCGTCCAGAATCTGCTTTGCCTCCGCCTCCATGGACTTCCGATCCACGGTGAAGCCCTTCATCTTTTCCCGGCCCAGGAACATATTTTCCGCCACGCTCAGGTGGGGGCACATATTCAGCTCCTGATGGATAATAGCAACACCCAACTGCTGCGCTTGTTTGGGACTCAGGTCATCGTAGGCTTTGCCAAAGATCTCCACTGTGCCGCTGTCTCTGGTGTAGACACCGCTGAGAATTTTCATCAGTGTGGATTTGCCCGCGCCGTTCTCTCCCAACAGAGCCATGACTTCACCGGAACGCAGTTCAAAGTGAACATTGTCCAGCGCTTTCACACCGGGGAAGCTCTTGCAAATACCCTGCATGGAAACAATGGTTTCGTTCATTTGCTCACTCACCTATCTAATATTGGATTTTCACAGAAAATATTGCACAGATTCCTCGTGCAAATCCTTGGCAATACTGTATCATTCTCCTATTATTTTGTCAAGTGACTTAACAATAAAAAGTATGATTTTGCTTTAAAAAACGCGTATTTCTTGCAGTTTGTACAAATTCCGAATATGTATTTAGTTTAATATGCCTATGCAAAACGGTAGAATTGGGGCTTGCACCAGGAAGCTGACCAGGGTAGAATACGAATAGAAACGTTTCTATTCTCTTATTTCCAATTCAGGAGGGTTTTGTATGATGTTTACAATCCGCAGCGGGAGCATGACAGCCGTCATCGATTCTGTCGGCGCCCAGCTCATGAGTTTGCAGAGTGTCGATGGCACGCAGTATCTTTGGCAGGGTGACCCAAAATACTGGCCGGACCGATCATTGACCATTTTCCCCTATGTGGCACGGCTGACCGATGGCTGTTACCGGTATCGGGGGGAGTTGTACCATATGCCCATTCACGGCTTTGCACCGACGGCGGAGTTCTCCGCTGCAGAGCAGACGGATGCTGTCATAACCTTCGTGCTGGAAAGCTGCCCTGCGTTCTATGAGCAGTATCCTTTCCTGTTCCGCTATTCCATCCGTTACCGTTTGGAAAATGCCACGCTGCATGTGGAGATTACCGTGGAAAATAAAGACGAAAAAACCATGCACTTTGGTCTTGGGGGACACCCCGGAATCAATGTTCCTCTGGAGGAAGGGCTGCGCTTTGAAGACTATGTGTTAGAGGTTCCGTCCTGCCAGCCCCGGCGGATGGAATTTACCCCAGCGTGCTTCATCACCGGACGGGAACTGCCCTTCCCGATGGAATGCAATCAGCTTCCACTGTCTCACCATATGTTTGACGAGGACGCCATCGTCCTGAAAGGCATTCCCGGTGAGGTAACACTGAAAAGCTCCAAGGGTCATCGTGGCGTAACACTCATGGCCCCGGATTTCCCGATTTTCGGCTTCTGGCATATGCCCAAGACGGATGCGCCCTACATCTGCCTGGAGCCGTGGAGCAGTCTTCCATCCCATCAGGATGTGATCGAGGATTTGGAAAAACAGGCAGATCTCATTTCACTGCCAGCCATGGGTGTGTATCAGACCGCGTGGTCACTGCAATGCTTCTAATTTGAAAATCCCCAGGACTTCATCTTCTTAACGGATGATGTCCTGGGGATTATTTCGTTTTGAAAGGAATGCCCACAAACCATTTTCCATTTGTGGGTAGGTAGTGCGCTTCTCATAGATTGTTCTCTTTCGCCGCTGAGAATAGGGCACCTTTTCAATGATGGACAGACCATGTTCCAGACAAATCAGGTCACTCAATCTTTGAATGGCCAGTCCGGAATAATAGAAATCCTTGAATTTTTGGGCGCAGTCCAGCGTGGTGGAGTTGAAGATTATGTGATTGTGTATTCACACCTTAATGTAATCGAGTCCGGTTAGCGGCACCGAACGCATCATCCCTCACGGAGTGTTTTTGCGGAACAGCCTGCCTGGAACCAATCAAAATGCACCGTAGCGTACTTAAGTCCGGTCACCGGCACCCAAAATCCCTGGTTTTCAGAGGATTTTGGGGCGTTTTCTTTTTTTCGAAAAAATGTTATCATAGATGTGACTTTTGAAATCGGAAATCTTACTGTCAGGGTGAGGAATAATACTATTTCTTAAGTAAAATGATTTCATCATTTTACTTAAGCCGTTTCACGGCAGACCGCCTGGGCGGCGGTAAGAAATGTATTGACTTCGTTTTTTAGCGGCAGTGGCCGCTGGCCGCAATCCTGCGGCCGAATAAAACGCTTTTAAGCGTTTTATTAAAAACTCGTATAAAAGAAAAGGAAGTGACCCAAAGTGGAAGACACCGAAATTATCGCATTGTTCTGGGTGAGAAATGAGGATGCCATCCAGGAAACGGACGCCGCCTATGGCCGGAAGCTGAATGCCTTGGCGAGAAATATTTTGCGCAGCCGGGAAGATGCGGAGGAAAGCGTGAATGATACATACTTAGAAACCTGGAAGGCGATTCCGCCCCAGCGACCCCAGTATTTCTTTGCCTTTCTTGCGTCCATCTGCCGTCATCTGTCCCTGAACCGGCTGGACTGGAACATGGCGGCCAAGCGAAGAGCAGCGGTGGTTTCGCTGACAGAGGAGATGGAGCGGTGCATTCCCGATGCCAGTCGGGAGCGTGAAATGCGGGGGAAAGAGCTGGGGCGCATTCTGGACGGGTTTCTGGAGAGCCTACCCAAGGAGAGCCGACTGATTTTCCTGCGGCGGTATTGGTATGTGGAGACCATTGCGGAGATTGCCCAGCGATACGGCATGACGGAAAGCAAGGTGAAAATGCGGCTGAGCAGAACGAAGGAAAAGCTGCGTGCGTATCTTCAAAAGGAGGAAATCCGGGTATGAACGGCAAGGAATTGTTTCTGGGACTATCCTACATCAATCGCAAGTACATTGAGGAAGCGGAAAAAGACACTGTGAGCAGCTTTTCAGCCAAAAAGCGCAGCCGCTTGCGCAGTCCGCTGCTGATTGCTGCCGTGATTGCCCTGACGCTGCTGCTGGTGGGCTGTGCGGTGGCGTATGCCAATGGCTGGTTCCAGCAGATTTTCTCGGCACGCAGTGAAACGCCCCTGTCCTCTGAGCAGATACAGTATATTCAGAATAACGAGCAGATTGTGGGACAGTCTCAAACCAAAAAAGATTGGACTGTCGATCTGAAATCCACTATTTGTGATGGAAGAACAGGTTATCTGGTTTTTCAGATTACCGCGCCGGATGGCATGGATCTGGAGCAGTACCTAAACCCGCCCACGTTGGATGACAAGAGACTGTCCATGGGAAATGACAGTGCCAGCCGGAAAGCCGCATATTCCTTGGCTGTCGCTTCTATCGGAACCGTAGATAGTGAGCGCAACTACTGGTATCTTGACAGTGGAGACTGGATAGCGGATGGAGATGGTCAGCCCAATACGGTTCTTTTCTGCATGACCATCCGTTGTGAAAAGATGGATCCCAACAAGCCCATGTTGCTGGAAGATCCTTTTGGAAAGGATGTATCTTTCCGCATCCGACTTATGGGTATCACCCTGGAATACAAAAATCAGGAACTGCAACGAGAAATAGAAGAAAAGTATGCCGGACAGACCTACATTGTGGACGGTGAGGAAGCCGCGGGGCTGTTCTGCTCAGACATTCTTACGGATGAGGAATGGAATTTCGATGTTACCTTTGATTCGGACAACCAGTTTATAGAGTTGATCACGCATCCTGTTTTCGCGCAAGCCAAAGTCTGGCGTTATGCGGATGAAACGCAATGGGAAACCAAGGATTCCTTGGAAGAAGTGCAGATTTCTTCTTTCCGGGTGACCCCGTTTGGCGCAAATATCACCTTTGTCCCGAAATCAGATACAATCGGCATTTCTCTGGACCTGTGGCAGGACACGGATGATGAAATATACGCCGTAATGAAGGATGAAAGCCGTATAAAACTGGATTTGACAGGGGCAGACGCAACGATTCTTCAAGCGCAGACGCCGATTGTCCTAAGTCAGTTAGATTATATTCTGCTTGAGGATGGGACAAAACTGTTTGCTCCCAATATCTAATACTATTTCCTGATTAAAATCTTAATTTTAATCAGGAAGGCATCGCCTGAAGGCGCTGCCAGTTTTGTGATTTATAAGGAAAGAAATCACAAAACAAGTCTCATATGAACTCCATGCCCTTCAGGCAATTAAAATCTTTTTTAAAGATTTTAGGGTCTATCTGAAAACCGTCAACACGCCCAAACAGCGGGTCTTTTCCACCTGCTGGGCACCATTTTTTCTTGCAATACCCAGAGTATTCCTGCAAAAAAATGGCTTCATCAGGCGGAAAATCCCTCGCCGTTGGTCATATTTCCGGTTTTCAGATAGACCCTAATTGGAGTTCAGTATAAGACCGTTCAGCGGCAGGACGGGGCAGCCTTGTTTGACACACAGTCAAACGCAAACCCGTTAAATGTGTCAGCCCGGCATTTCCACCGGGAGCTATGCAAGCCGGGATTGCGAAATTTGGGGGAATATGGTATATTCTAGGCAGAAGGTCAGCAGTCGGGGGATAGCTGACCGATAGAGAAGACCCCTGGGGTCAAACAATGTTATCTCAGAAAGGAATTGCGCTATGGATATTTTTGGAACCGATAAGAAGCTGGGCTTTGGCTGTATGCGTCTGCCTATGCAGGGCGAAGAGGTGGACATTGCCGAAATGAATCGGATGGTGGACGCCTTTCTGGATGCTGGCTTCCACTATTTTGACACCGCTCACGGCTATTTGCAGGGCAAAAGCGAGACGGCTCTGAAGACCTGCCTGACCAGCCGGTATCCCCGTGACCGGTACATTCTGACAAACAAGCTGTCCGGAAATTTCTTCAAAACCGAGGCGGATATCCGACCCCTCTTTGAAAGCCAGCTGGAGGCCTGCGGGGTGGATTATTTCGACTTCTACCTGATGCACGCCCAGAGCGCGGAGAATTATCCCCATTACAAAAAGTGCCGCGCCTATGAGACTGCCTTCGCCCTGAAGGCCGAGGGAAAGGTGCGCCATGTGGGTCTTTCCTTCCATGACCGCCCGGAAATGCTGGATCAGATTCTGACGGAGTATCCCCAGGTGGAAGCCGTGCAGATCCAGTTCAACTACGCCGACTACAATGACCCCGGGGTTCAGAGCCGAGCCTGCTATGAGGTCTGCCGGAAGCATGGCAAGCCCATTATCGTCATGGAGCCGGTGAAGGGCGGCAGCCTGGTGAATCTGCCAAAGGAGGCTGAGGCCATTCTGAAGGAACTTCATGGCGGAAGCCTTGCCAGCTACGCCGTGCGCTTTGCCGCGGGCTTTCCGGGAATCCGGATGGTGCTGTCCGGCATGAGCGACCTGGCGCAGATGGAAGACAATCTTTCCTATATGAAGGATTTCCGGCCTCTGAACGGGCAGGAGCAGGCTGCCGTGGAGAAGGTTCAGGCCATTTTCCACAACAAGGATCTGATTCCCTGCACCGGCTGCCGGTACTGCACCGACGGCTGCCCCCAGCAGATTTCCATTCCCGATCTCTTTGCCACCATGAACGCCAAGCGGGTGAATCACGACGAAAATGCGGATCATGATTACAACGAAATCCACACCCGCCCCGGCACCAAGGCTTCCGACTGCGTCAAGTGCGGCAAGTGTGAGAAGGTCTGCCCCCAGCACCTGCCCATCCGGAAGCTTCTGGAGAACGTGGCCAAGGAATTCGAGAAAGTGTAAGGAGATGAAGGCTATGTTTCGACCCATGCGAAGAAAAAACCGGGAAATTCCCCGGGAGCAGGCCCAGGCGGTGCTGAAAACGGCCCGGTGGGGCGTGCTGGCGATGAACGGAGAGAACGGCTATCCCTATGCCATCCCTCTGAACTTCCGCTATGACGAAAACGAGGAGAAAATCTATTTCCACGGAGCCAGAGCCGGATATAAGGCGGAAGCTATCCGGGCCTGCGATCAGGTGTGCTTCACGGCCTGCGGTGAGGAAACCGTGAAGCAGGAGGCATGGGCGCCCTTTGTCAAGAGCGCGGTGGCCTATGGCCGGTGCCATCCGGTGGAAGACAGGGGCGTGGCCATGGAGCAGCTCAGAAGACTTGCCGGGAAGTACTTTCCGGATGCGGAAACCGTGGAGGCGGAGATGGTCAAGGCGGGAAAGACTGTCCAGATGTATGTCATTGAAATCGAGCACCTGACGGGAAAAGAGATTCAGGAGCGGTAGGCGGTTCCGGAGGCACCGGAAAGGTTTAAGCTTTCCTTAACCCGGTTGACTTTTCCGGGAGAAGCGGATATCATGTGCCTCGTCAGGAGGAATGACTATGAAATCTGCAAAATTGGTTGGAATTCTGACGGGAATGGCCCTGCTGTGCGGCTGCTCCCAGGCAAAACCGGCGGAAACTACGGCGCCGGTTACAGAAATCGCTGCCCCGGTGACTACCGCTCCGGACGTATTGTCCGTCGATACCCAATTGAAAATCATCTGGGAGGCCAGAGACATCTGGCGTGTTTTGGAGGAAACCGAGGGTTGGTGCTACGCTGTCACGGACTTGGACGGCAACGGCCGACTGGAAATTCTGTCCTCCGAGACCCACGGCACCGGCAATTTCACCACTTTGCGAGCCTGGGAGGTCGGCGAGGACGGCACGTCCCTGAACCCCATTACGGAGAATGGGGAGTACGGCTCCGGCGTGGTCATGAGTTCCGGCTATGTTTCCGATGAGAAGCCGTCTGCGGAGACGGTGGTCAGCTACACCGACGGCAGCGTCACCTATTACATCCAGGATGACATGAACAAGGACGGCTACGCCCACTATTACGAGCGGAAGCTGGCGGTGTTTCTGAAGGACGGGAAGCTGGAAGAGCTGACCCTTGCCACCATGCAGACGGACTACGATGAGAACGGCGGGGAGACCGTCACCTGCCAGGATGCTGACGGGAAGATGATTTCCCAGAACGATTATGACACTGCCGGGGAGCGGCACTTTGCGGGGCTTTCCCGGAAAAACGCCGTCTTCGGCTGGCTGACCTGCCTGCATTCCGAGGAGCTGAGCGAAGACTTGCTCCGGCAATCCTGGGAGTGCTTTCAGAACTGACAAACGCACCGCGAAGGAATTTCGCGGTGCGCGAGATTGACAAAGAACCATGTCATTGCGAGCCAGTGCTCACACTGGCGTGGCAATCCCCCTGATATTCAAATATTTTCAATCCTAAACCAGCAGCTTTTACGTTTAACCGGGGGATTCCCACACCAGTCTGCGATATATTACGGTATGATTGCCACTGGCAATCATAACTATTTTAATTCGCTGCGCGGAGCACCACTGGTTCGGAATGACAACGTATATTGGGGGCTTTTTTGACACGCTGACGCACCGCGAAGGAATTTCGCGGTGCGCCTTTTTTAGGGGATTGCAAAACAGGGCTTTTTTCGTGTATAATACGAAAAAAGCCAAAAGGAGAAACTGCAATGAAGGTTACTTTTCTCGGCACCGGCTGCGCCATGGTGCTCAAGCGATACAACACCTGTTTCCTGATGGAGGACGGGGACAGGAAGCTGCTGGTGGATGCCGGCGGCGGCAACGAGATTCTGGTTCGGCTGGACAAGCTGGGGGTAAAAATCACGGACATCGGCGGCATGTTTGTCTCCCATAGCCACACAGATCACATTCTGGGCACGCCCTGGGTCATCCGGGCGGTGGGCACCGCCATGACCGAGCAGGGCTACGAGGGCAATTTCACCGTGGCAGCCTGCAAGGAGACGCTGGGCCACGTCCGCGGCATCTGCGAAATGACCCTGGGCAAGAAATTTACCAAGCTCTTCGACAGCCGGATTTTCTTCCGGGAGGTTTCCAATGGGGAGAAAATCGACCTGGCGGGCTTCCGGCTTCACTGCTTCGATATCGGCTCCAAGAAAATGAAGCAGTTCGGCTTCTGCACCGACCTGCCGGACGGCCGTCTGTGCTTCCCCGGAGACGAGCCTTTGAAGGAAACCAGCGAACAGTATGCCAAGAATGCCAAGTGGCTGTTCAGCGAGGCCTACTGCCTGTACGCCGACCGGGAAACCTACAAGCCCTATGAGCGCAGCCACGTCACCGCCAAGGACGTGGGAGAGCTGGCTCAGCGGATGGGGGCGGAAAACCTGGTGATCTATCACACCGAGGACTATGGCCCCGACCGGCGGGAGCTCATGACCCGGGAGGCCGGGCTGTCCTACACCGGAAAGATCTTCGTGCCTGAGGATATGGAATCCATCGAACTGTAAAAAAAACGGAGAACAGGCTGCCGCGTTTGCGGCAGCCTGTTTGAGACTGTCGAAAAACCGTGTCATTGCGAGCCAGTGCTCACACTGGCGTGGCAATCCCCCTGATTTTCAAACATTTTCGTTCCTAAATCATCGGTTCTTACGTTCAACCGGGGGATTCCCACACCAGTCTGCGGACTGGTTCGGAATGACAACGTATCTTTCGGACTTTTTTGACACGCTGGAACAGGCTGCCGCGAATGCGGCAGCCTGTTTTGCAAAATTAGGGGAAATCAACCGTTTATCAGGACAAGGGCTACGTCGTTGACATTGGTGCCGGTGGGGCCGGTGATGATAAGACCGCCGGTTTTCTGAAGGGCGTGGTAGGCATCATTTTCCTTCAGAACGTCGAAAACAGAGAGACCGACCGCGTTCAGTTCCCCGTTGGTCTGGCCGTCGGCATAGCCCCCGGCGGCATCCGTGGGGCCGTCGGTTCCGTCACTGCCTACGCTGAAGACGCACACATTGGCAAGGCCGTCCATGGCCGGGGCGGCTGCCAGAGCCAGCTCCTGATTCCGGCCGCCCTTGCCGTGGCCGGTGAGCTGCACCACCGTCTCGCCGCCGGCAAGAAATGCCAGTTTCTTACCCTGGCCTGCGTGGGTGCGGGCAATGGTTCCAAGGAATGAGCCTGCCTCCTTGGCCTGGCAGCACAGCTGATCGGTGAGAAGAACCGGTTCATAGCCCATGGCCTGACACTCTTTTGCGGCCGCGGCGCACAGCTGCCGGACGGAGCCGGTGATCTGGGTGGTCACGTTGTGCAGCTCCTTGGGGGTCTCCTGGTGCAGGCACCGGAGGGCTTCCTCAGGCAGCTTGAGATTGTACTTCCGGGCAATTTCCAGAGCCTGGGCACAGGTGCTGGTATCCGGCACCGCAGGGCCGGAGGCGATCATATCCAGGGGGTCTCCCAGAATGTCGGACAGGACGATGGAGAAAACCTTGGCGGGAGCACAGGCCAGGGCGAACCGGCCGCCCTTCACGGCGGACAGCCGCTTGCGGATGGTATTGATCTCCACAATGTCCGCGCCGCAGGCCAGCAGCTGACCCGTAATGTCCTGCAAAACCTCCGGGTGCACCAGGGGCTTTTCAAACAGGGCACTGCCGCCGCCGGACAGCAGGAACAGCACCGTGTCCTTTTCCGTCAGACCTGCAACCAGGTCAAGGGCGGCCTGGGTTCCGGCGAAGGAATTGGCATCGGGTACCGGGTGTCCGGCCTCCCGGCAGTCGAAGTTGCCCAGCGGGCCCATGACATGGCCGTATTTGGTGACCACCACGCCGCCGTCAATCCGATCTCCCAGGCAGTCCCGGGCGGCCTTGGCCATCTGCCAGGCGGCCTTGCCCGCGGCAACCAGCACCACCCGACCGGGGAAGCACACGCCCTCCAGAGCCCGGGCCACGGCATCGTCGGGCTGGACGGCCCGGATGGAGGCGGAAATGATTCGATCGGCTTGAGAACGCATTTTCATATCCATAAATAATACCTCATTTTCTCGTAAAATGGGCAGGGCAGCTTTGCCGCCCTGCCCAAGAAGATGCGCAGATGTGAAGTTCCGATCAGAAGATCAGGCTCAGGATGAAGATGCCGATCATGGAGGCCAGGCCCAGAACCAGGGTCAGCATGGTCTGAGTCTTGTAGCCCTGCTCGGGAGTCATCTGACCGAAGTTGGTGACCACCCAGAAGTAGGAGTCGTTGGCGTGGGACACGGTCATAGCGCCGGCGCCGATTGCCATAACCACCAGAGCGATCTCCGCGGGAGTGCTCATGCCGATGGCGCCCAGCAGGGGAGCCACGATACCGGCGGTGGTGGTGATTGCCACGGTGGAGGAGCCCTGTGCGGACTTCAGAATAGCAGCCAGCAGGAAGGGGAAGAAGATGCCCACGGAGCCCAAGACGGTTGCGTGCTCGGTGATGAAGTTGACCATGTCGCTGGTGGCGATGACCTTGCCCAGAACGCCGCCGGCAGCGGTGACGAACAGGATGGGGCCGGTGACCTTCAGGGTATCGTTGGTCAGGTCGTAGAACTCACCCAGCTTCTTGGTAGCAGCCAGCTGAATGACGGCGAAGATGGTGCCGACAGCCAGAGCGATGATGGGCTTGCCCAGGAAGTTGAACAGATCGAAGGCAATGCCGGTCCAGCCGGCCATGGAGGCGATGGAGCCCAGAGCCATCAGAACGATGGGCACGACGATGGGAGCCAGGGCGTCGAAGCCGCCGGGCAGCTTGCCGAAGGAGGCAACCAGCTCTTCATAGGTCTTGGCGGTCTCGGCGGAATCGCCGGTCTCATCGGCGCTCTTGACGCTCTTGCCGATGTACTTGGCAAACAGCAGGCCGGCGATCAGGGGCAGAATGGAGGCCAGAACGCCCATGCCCATGACCAGCAGCAGGTTGTCGCCGATGCCCAGGGTGCTGGCGGCGGCAATGGGGCCGGGGGTGGGAGGAATGAACACATGGGAGATGTACAGGCCAGCGGACAGAGCCACGGTCATGGCAACGCTGGAGGTGCGGGTACGGCGAACCATAGCCCGGCGGATGGGATCCAGGATAACGAAGCCGCTGTCGCAGAACACGGGGATGGAGACGACCCAGCCCATGAGTTCGATGGCCAGCTCCGGGTTCTTCTGACCCACCAGCTTGACGACCATGTCAGCCAGCTTCAGGGCGGCGCCGGTCTTCTCCAGGACGGTGCCGATGAGGGCGCCCAGGATGATGACGATACCGATGGAGCTGAAGGTTCCGGAGAAACCGGCGCCGATGACGCCCGCGATATCACCCAGAGGGATACCGGCGATCAGAGCCAGAATCAGGGAAACGCTCATGATGGAAAGGAAGGGATGAATCTTGTACTTGGAGATCGCGACGATCATTACCACAATTGCCAGAACAAATGCGATAATTAGGGGAAAGCCTGTCATAATAGAATCCTCCTCACATTTTTTGAGCAGGTTGCACAGCCAGAGGCTCGTGTTTTCCTGTTCGCTTGTTTATTATATTATAAGAAATTCTTAAAAAATGCAATGGTACGGAGGACGCAAAAAAACAGATATATTTGTTACAGATGACAAAAACCGTCAGAATGTGAGTTCACCCTCGCCCCGGCTCAGGTCTAAGTACAGCAGCATGGCAAGATACAGCGACGGCGCCTGACTGGGCTTGCGCACGTCAAGACCCGTGACCTCCGCCAGACGCTTGAGCCGGTACTGCATGGTGTTCTTGTGGACATACATCTGCTCGGCGGCCTTTTGCAGGCTCCCTTCACAGGCAAAGAACACTTCCAGAAGGGAGACATACTCGGCGATTTCCTCCTGAGAGCAGTTCTGGAAAATCCGCCGCAGAAATTCTATCTTATTCTCCCGGGACAGATCGTCCATGAGAAGCTCCGTGCGAAGCTTTTCAAAGCAGATGATGTCGTAGTCGCTGTAGGCGGCGGTGTGCCAGGCCCGGTTGGCTTGCAGATAGGCCCCGTGGACATCCTCGGACTGGCCGTCGATGCCGAAGATCATTTCCACGTTCAGCTGCTGCTGCACCGTCTGGGAAAGCTCCTGGCAGAGCTTCACCAGAGCCGGGGTCTCCTGCTTGTGCAGCAGAAGGATCTGCCGGGCGGCGTTTCGCAGAACGATGCCTCCCTGGGCCCGGACGGGCCCGTCCACCAGCTGCTCCACCTGCTCCAGAAGCATCTGACCTTCCAGGGTGGCGGTGTACCGCTCCCGGCTTCGGGCGGAGACCACAACGCACCGCCGGGGGATCCGGATGTCGATGCCCATGGTAAAGCCCCGCTCGGACAGTGCCTGGGGATTATTCAAACCGGTGCCCAGAATCCAGTCCTCCAGGAACCGGCTCTGGACACGCTGATCCAGCTGGCGGCCCTCCAGGATCATCCGCTCCCGGATGAGGATCTCCGCCATTTTTTTCACGATCTGGCCGTATTTGATGACCTCGGCATACTCGCCGGTAATGCCGATGACGCCCTGAACCTCTCCGTCCACCTCAATGGGCAGGTTGATGCCCCGCCGGACATTGGGAAGCTCCCGCTCCAGCTCCGGGGTGATGTAGTATTCGCTCAGGTGATTCTGAATGATCCGGTAGGCACCGGTGTGAAAATTGCCTACCCGGGCATGGTCGTTGCTGGCGATGATCCGACCGGTTTCGTCCATCAGGTTGATATTCTGCTTGACCAGCTTGCCGATTTCTTCCACGATCTGCTGGGCACTGCGCTTGGAGATTTTCATTTAGGATCCTCCGGGATAACATTTCCCTTACACTACACATTGACATTATACTACAATTATAGTAGATAAGTGGGGGCTTTGCAAGAGCACCGATTGGGATATCCGTTCCAATCCGGAACATTTCGGAAACTCTTATTTGGTGGGAGATTCCCTTTACGGCGGTGACAGAAACCGATATAATAAATGGGCGGCTATCAGCCGCCCAGGTATTTACTTCGATTCTTTTCCCTCGGCCATCAGGTTCACCACCATGCCCAGGGTGACAATGGCGCAGCCAATGACGGTAGGCACCGACAGCCGTCCCCAGAGCAGGTCAAAGACCATGCCCGTGCCGGTCTGACACAGAAAGCCCACCAGAGACATGGTCAGCACCGACAGGCGAGGGGAGGCCAGGTTGCACAGGAAAATACCGCAGCAGCCGAAAACGCCGCACAGGTACGCCCAGACAGGGACATTCGCGGCGGGAAAGGAAGCTTGCATGGGAAAGCCCAGCAGGCAGAACGCCAGTACCGCCGCGGCAAGGCCCGTGACGTAATTCAGATAGGTGGAAAAGCCGGTGCCGCAGCGAAGACCCAATTGGCCGTTCAGCTGCCGGAAGACCACGGTAATCACTCCCCGCATCAGGGAGGCCCCAACCGCCAGGAAGGCGAAAGCGGCCATATTTCCCCCGGACAGCAAAGGAATGGTCAGAACGCCTGCCAGCACAATGACAATGGCGACTCGTTTCATGGGGGTGATGGGTCGCTTTCGGGAACCAAGCGCGCCCAGGCTGTCCAGCCCGGCGGCGAAGACGATCTCTCCCAGGAACATCAGGGCGTTGCTGTTGGTGATGCCCAGAGACACAATGCCATAGTTGGAAAAGAGCACGTTGACGAAGCCCAGGGTGCCGCCCAGGTACAGATACCAGGGGGCGCTGCCCTGCTTCCTGCCCCATTTGGTGAAGAACAGGGGTGTCAGCACCAGAAAGCCTCCCAGGTGCACGATCACCGAGGAGAACCAGTTGCCGTAGGCCTGGGTAATCTGCGCGCAGAAGGCAGACTGAACGCCGATGAGAATGCCGTAGGCCGCCGCCATCATTCCATAAATCATAAAAAACCTCGCAAAATTCAGGGATTTTCTCTACCGGAGCACATTCTACCACACCCGCGAAAAAAAGAAAACCAAAATCTGCAATGAATTGCGAAAAATGTCGTGTTGTATAGTGAAGAGCTTTTCAATTATTATAAGGGAGGCTCTGATTAAGTCGGCAAGAGCTGGGAGCGAGAGATTTTTCTCTAGCCGAAGAGTTCAAAAGCGGAGGAATACTTTGTGTATTTCCCGCTTTTGAACCCGCACGGATAGAGGAAAAGATCCGCTATCCAGCCGCAGACGATTTATTCAGAGGCTCCCTAACAAAAAGGGAGATGATTGCACGAAGGATCAGGAGATTCTGGAGCTGTACCGTGCCCGGTCGGAGGCGGCGATTTCCGAAACTGAGGACAGGTATGGCAGGTATTGCCGCCGGATCGCGATAAACATTTTGGGAAACCGGGAGGATGCCCAGGAGTGTGTCAACGACACCTTTCTCACTGCCTGGAACAGCATCCCGCCCCAGAGCCCGGCGGTGCTGGCCACCTTCCTGGGGAAAATCACCCGGAACGCCGCCATCGACCGGCTCAGAGCCCGAAGCCGGGAGAAACGGGGCGGGGGAGAGACGGTACTGGCTCTGGAGGAGCTGGACGAGGTGATTGGAGACGCCCAGACCCCGGAGACCGAGGCTCTGCGCCGGGAGCTGACCCAGGCGCTGAACCGGTTCCTGGCGGCGCTGCCCAAGCAGGAGCGTTACTTATTCGTCCGGCGGTACTGGTACCTGGATTCCATACGGACGCTTTCGGAGCAAACGGGCTTCTCCGAAAGCAAAACGGCATCCATGCTCTACCGGCTGCGCAAAAGCTTGAAGAAAATGCTGACGGAGGAGGAATTGCTGTGAAAAACGACTTTTTGCTCAGCGCGTTCACGGATATCCGTGACGACTTTATTATGGAGGCGGAAGAAACTATGAAAAATACCAAGAAAAAGCTGCCCTGGAAGGCACTGCTCATTGCGGCCCTGATTCCCATTCTGACCGTTACGGCCTACGCGTCGGATTTTCTGAACATCCGGTCTTTGTGCTCCGGCAGGCTGCATTTTAGCAGCTCCCAGTATTCGGACATGGGCAAGGCGGAGAAGAAGGCGGGCTTCGACCTGAATGTGCCGGAAACCCTGGGGGATTATACCTTCCGGGAGGTGCAGGTTCAGGACGTCAACGGCCTGGACGAGGGCGACAAGCGGGTGCTCACATACCGGCAGGTTTCGGTGGTTTATCAGAACCAGGCCGGAAATCAGCTGAATTTCTTCCAGGAGCCTGTTCAGGAGGAGATTTCCAATCAGAATCGCCCGGCAGACCAGACCCGGGATGTGAATGGCGTAAAGCTGGAATACCGGCTGGATCAGTACTGGATTCTGCCTGCAAGCTATGAGGAAACCGGTCTGACCCAGGAAATGGAGGAATGGCAGAAGCTTCCCGGTCACTACATTTCCTATGGCTCCGATGCGCCGGAGCAGATGAAAGTCGGCTCCCTGAGCTGGGATCAGGACGGCCTGTGTCACGTCCTGATGGATGTGGATGGGAAGGAAAGTGCGGATGCGCTCTTCTCTATGGCGACCCAGCTGATGACAAAGTGATATAGCTCCATTTGCAGCGGACGGCCACTCTGGCCGCCCGCTCAATGTGGTATTCGGAAGGAGAAGATGACATGAAGAAAACATGGGAGCGTTTGCTGCTTGCGCTGCTGCTCTGCGCCTTGCTTGCGGGATGCGGGAAAAAGGGAATGGAGACTGCTGTCACAAAACCGGCAAGCAGGAAACCGGAGGTTCCCGCCGCGACCGAGGAAGCACCTTCGGAGCTTCCTTATCAGCCGGGGCAGATGGGCGTTTACGTTGTGACGAACCCGGAACTGGAAGCGGCTCCGGAGGTCCTGGACAGCGTTCATTTTGACTTGACGGACGGAGCGGTGGAATTGACCCGCTACCCGGTTTCCAATTGCCGGCATGACCTGGTGAAAAACGAAATGCAGGTGGGCGGCTTCCTGCTGCTCGACATTCCGAAGGAAATGCTGACCGAGGCGGCAGACAATTTTGATGGCTTCAAGGCTCTGGCAAAATTTGTCGGAGAGCAGGTGCTTCCGGAGGTGTATCCGGACAAGGCCGTCATCTGGGGCGGCGGCCATACCACAGGCGGAGATATTAACTGCTTTGTGACAGTAATTTTCAAGATGGGTGACGGCGAGGGAAAAGCCCAGCAGATTCACCGGATCTATGTGGGGGAAACCTACTGCTACGATTTCTGGTATGACCAGACATGGTTTTACGATGGCGGCACTGCCATTCTGAAAAGCCTCTGCGCGGCGGATATCCGGCCGGAGCAGAACCGGGACGCGGAGTTCCACTGGACGGTGGAGGAAATCCAGGAACAGGGAAAATTCGTGTTCTGAGAGAAGAAAACAGGGAATGAACTGTGCGGGCGGCCAAAGCCTTCCTCTGGGAGGGGAAGGTGCCGGTCGGGCGGATGAGGTCGCTCTGCTTTTTCCCAAATACTGACGTATAACGCATGTCATTGCGAACCAGTGACCGATGTCACTGGTGTGGCAATCCCCGAAACATTCCGAGCACCTTCGAAAAGTGCACTGGTGCGGGAGCACCCAACGGCTCCCTTGTGTAAAGGGAGTGGCGCTCCGCGCAGCGAATTTGAAATATAAATGACTGCCGGTGGCAGTCATACCATAGTGTATGTCATGGCCGTCTCCCGCAAGGCCATGACTGAGGGATTGTCAGAGTAGGCAAGTTCTGATCCCCTCAGTCAAAAATCAAAGATTTTTGCCAGCTCCCCTTGATCAGCAAGGGGAGCCTTTGCGCTTCGCCGGTAGTTCTCGGAATTACCAGGGGGATTGCCACACCAGTCTGCGGACTGGTTCGCAATGACATGCGTTATTTCAAACGCGCATATTTTCTGCGGCACAGGCGGTCTTTACTGATTCCACAGAGAAAAACAGGGGACTTTTTATGGGTTTTTCCCATAGAAAAAGGAGAATGGGTATGATATACTGATAGCCGAATTTGGAAAAAGAAGGTATTTTTATGACCCCGACTGTCTGGACGTTTGTAATCGTCTGTCCTCTGATTTTCCTGGCGGGCTTTGTGGACTCTGTGGCAGGTGGCGGCGGCGTGATTTCCCTGCCTGCCTACCTGATCGCCGGTGTGCCCATTAAGATCGCCGCAGGCACCAATAAATTCGCCAACGGCTTCGGTACCGCTCTGGCCTCCTACAAGTACATCGTCTCCGGCAATGTGGACTGGCTGTGCGCCATTCCCGCGGCGGTGGGATCTCTGATAGGCTCTTCTCTGGGCACCTCCGCGGCGGTGTACCTCAATGAGGAGGTTCTGCAGATGATCGTTCTGGCGGCGCTGCCGGTGGTGGCGGTGGTGCTGTTCTTTGCCAGAGACTTTGGAAAAGTGGAAAAGCCCCCCAAGACCCGGGGGCAGACCCTGCTTCTGTCCCTGCTCATCGGCCTGATCATCGGCCTGTACGACGGTCTGGTGGGCCCGGGCACCGGCACCTTCCTTGCCATCGGCTTCTCCCTGGTGCTGGGCTACACCCTGCTCAAGTCCTCCGGCTGTGCCAAAATTGCCAATCTTGCCTCCAACGTTGCCTCCATGGTGATTTTCTTCCTGGACGGCGACCTGCTCTTTTCCGTGGGCATTCCGGCCATGCTGTGCTCCATGGCGGGCAACTATGTGGGAGCCCGGTTCGCAATCAAGGGCGGCAGCGACAGGATCCGCAGCATCATGTTCCTGGTGCTGGGGCTGCTGTTCGTGAAGGTGGGACTGAACCTGCTGGGCATCATCGATTTTTGACGAAGGAAGCGGCCTGGGGCGGCCTGCCCTTTGTGCAATCCACCAGATAAAGACAGAAATCCCCCCCAGGCGGAATTTTGGGTTGTAATTTCCTGAAATTTATGCTATCATACATCCCGAGAACAAAGGCGTTCCCAATTGGACTTTTTGCGTCCATTTTGGGGACGCTCTTTTTATTTCGGGAAAAGGCTGGCCTCGGCAGCGGCGGCGGATTTCCCGGGAAATGCGAGGGATTACAGTATGGACAATTACTCCGGGCCGGCAGGCCTGTATGACCCCCGGTATGAGCACGACAACTGCGGCATCGGCGCGGTGGTGGACATCCAGGGTCGGAAAAGCCACAAGACCATGGACGACGCGCTTCAGATCGTGGAGCATCTGGAGCACCGGGCGGGCAAGGATGCCGAGGGCAAGACCGGCGACGGCGTGGGCATTTTAGTCCAGATCGGCCACAAATTCTTTCTGAAGGTCGCCGCCCCTCTGGGAATCCCCCTGGGCGGCGAACGGGAGTACGGCGTGGGTATGTTCTTCTTCCCCCAGGAGGAGCTGCCCCGGAACCAGGCGAAAAAGCTATTCGAAATCATCTGCAAGAAGGAGGGACTGCCCTTCCTGGGCTGGCGGCAGGTGCCCGTGTGCCCGGAGGTGCTGGGTCACAAGGCCAGAAGCTGTATGCCCAGCATCTGGCAGGCCTTCGTGGGCAAGCCGCCCCGGATGAACAAGGGCATCGACTTTGACCGGCGGCTGTATGTGGTGCGCCGGGTCTTTGAGCAGTCCAGCCAGGGCACCTATGTGTGCAGCCTGTCCAGCCGAACCATCGTCTACAAGGGCATGTTCCTGGTGAAGGAGCTGCGGCTGTTTTACCCGGACTTGCAGGACGAGGACTATGAGACCGCCATTGGCATGGTGCACAGTCGGTTCTCCACCAACACCGCGCCCAGCTGGAACCGGGCCCACCCCAACCGCTACATCCTTCACAACGGCGAAATCAACACCATCCGAGGAAACGTCGATACCATGTTGGCCCGGGAGGAAACCATCAGCAGTAAGTACCTGAAAGACGATATGACCAAGGTCTTGCCAATTGTCAACCAGGGGGGCTCGGACTCTGCCATGCTGGACAACACCCTGGAATTTCTGCTCATGAACGGCATGGAGCTGCCTCTGGCCGTCATGGTGACCATCCCGGAGCCTTGGAGCAACAACCGGAGCATGGATCCCAAGAAGCGGGACTTCTACCAGTACTACGCCACCATGCTGGAGCCCTGGGACGGCCCTGCCTCTATTTTGTTCAGCGACGGCGACGTGATGGGCGCGGTTCTTGACCGGAACGGCCTGCGGCCCAGCCGGTATTACATCACAAATGACGGACGGCTGATTCTCTCCAGCGAGGTGGGCGTGCTGGACATTCCCCAGGAAACCATCCTCCGCAAAGACCGGCTCCGTCCGGGCAAAATGCTGCTGGTGGACACCGTCAAGGGAAGGCTGGTGGACGACGAGGAGCTGAAGGCGGACTACGCCGGCCGTCAGCCCTACGGCGAGTGGCTGGATCGGAACCTGGTGAATCTGTCCGACCTGAAGGTGCCCAATCAGAAGGTGACAGCCCCCAGCCACGAGGAGCTGGTGCGGCTGCAAAAGGCCTTCGGCTACCGCTATGAGGACGTGAACAATATTCTGCTGCAAATGGCGAAAAACGGCGGCGAGCCTGCCGGAGCCATGGGCAGCGACACCCCACTGGCGGCGCTCAGCCACACCCATCCGCCGCTCTTTGACTACTTCAAGCAGATGTTCGCCCAGGTGACGAACCCGCCCATTGACGCCCTCCGGGAGCAGGTCATCACCTCCACCACGGTCTACGCCGGTGCCCAGGGTAACCTTTTGGAAGAGAAGGCGGACAACTGCAAGATGCTGAAAATCGACAACCCCATCCTCACGGAAACGGACCTTCTTCGCATCAAGTCCATGGATGTGCCCGGGTTCCAGGTGGAGACGGTTTCCATCTGCTACTACAAGAACACCTCCCTGGAAAAGGCCATCGAACGGCTCTTTGTGGATGTTGACCGGGCCTATCGGGACGGAGCCAACATTCTGATTCTGTCCGACCGGGAAATCGACGAATACCATGTGGCCATTCCCAGTCTGCTGGCGGTGGGTGCGGTATCCAAATATCTGGTGCGCACCCGCAAGCGCACGGCCATGGCTCTGATTCTGGAAAGCGGCGAGCCACGGCTGGTTCACGACTTTGCCACCCTGCTGGGCTACGGCGCCTGCGCCATCAATCCCTACCTTGCCCAGGAGAGCATCGGAAGCCTGATTCAGAGCGGTATGCTGGAAAAGGATTACTACGCCGCCGTCAGCGACTACAACAAGGCGGTGCTGGCGGGCATTGTGAAGATCGCCTCGAAAATGGGGATTTCCACCATCCAGTCCTACCAGGGCAGCCAGATTTTCGAGGCCGTGGGCATCAGCGAAAGCGTTGTTGACAAGTATTTCACCAATACCACCAGCCGGGTGGGCGGCATTACCATGGACGATATTCAGAAGGATCTGGAGGATCGGCACCGGCAGGCCTTCGACCCCCTGGGTCTGGACATTTACATGGATCTGCCCAGCATCGGTGCTCACAAATTCCGGGGCGGCACCGGGGCGGAGCAGCACCTGTACAATCCCCAGACCATCCACCTGCTTCAGCAGGCGGTGTGGACGGAGGATTACGGCAAATTCAAGCAGTACACCGCCGCCGCGGCCAACGAGGCCGGGGACGATATGCACCTGAGAAGTCTGCTGGACTTTAACTACCCTGCCCAGGGTGTGCCCATCGAGGAAGTGGAGAGCGTAGAGTCCATCGTGAAGCGGTTCAAGACCGCCGCCATGAGCTACGGCGCGCTGTCTCAGGAGGCCCACGAGTGCATGGCCGTTGCCATGAACCGGCTTGGCGGCAAGTCCAACACCGGCGAGGGCGGCGAGGCCGAGGAGCGCTACGGCACCGAGCGCAACAGCGCCATCAAGCAGGTGGCCTCCGCCCGGTTTGGCGTCACCAGCAAGTACCTGGTTTCCGCCAAGGAAATCCAGATCAAAATGGCCCAGGGTGCCAAGCCCGGCGAGGGCGGTCAGCTCCCCGGCGGCAAGGTCTATCCCTGGGTTGCCAAGTGCCGGAATTCCACCACCGGCGTGGGGCTGATTTCGCCCCCGCCTCACCACGATATCTATTCCATTGAGGACTTGGCTCAGCTGATTTACGACCTGAAATGCGCCAACCGTCACGCGGCCATTAACGTCAAGCTCGTCAGCGAGGCAGGCGTAGGCACCATCGCCGCCGGCGTTGCCAAGGCCGGCGCGGAGGTTATCCTGATCTCCGGCTTTGACGGGGGCACCGGCGCGGCACCCTACAATTCCATCCACAACGCGGGGCTCCCCTGGGAGCTGGGCATTGCCGAGGCGCACCAGTGCCTGATTCTGAACGGTCTGCGCTCCCGGGTGCGCATTGAGGCGGACAGCAAGCTTATGAGCGGCCGGGACGTGGCCATCGCCGCCATGCTGGGTGCCGAGGAATTCGGCTTCGGCACCGGCCCATTGGTTGCCATGGGCTGCGTGATGATGCGGGTGTGCAACCTGGACACCTGCCCCATGGGCATCTGCACCCAGAACCCGGAGCTTCGGAAGAAATTCCGGGGCAAGCCTGAGTACATCATGAACTTCATGCGCTTCATGGCGCAGGAGCTTCGGGAATACATGGCGAAGCTGGGCGTGCACACGGTAGAAGAGCTGGTAGGCCGCACGGATTTGCTGAAAGTCCGACCCGCCGCTCCCGGCTCCCGGGCAAGCGAAATGGATTTGTCCGCCCTGCTGCACAATCCCTTGGTTTCCAATTCCAACGTCCACTTTGCCCCGGAGGCGGTCTATGACTTTGCCCTCGATCAGACCCCGGATATGAAGGTGCTCATGAAGCGGTTCAAGAAGAGCTTCGACATGGCAAAGCCCAATCCCGCGGAGATCCGGGTCACCGTGGGCAACACCGACCGGGCCTTCGGCACCATTTTCGGCAGCGAGATCACCGCAAAATTCGGAAATACTCTGCCCGACGACACCTTCCGGGTGCGCTGCACCGGCTATGGCGGTCAGAGCTTCGGCGCGTTTGCGCCCAAGGGCCTGACCCTGGAGCTGGTGGGCGACAGCAACGATTACCTGGGCAAGGGTCTGTCCGGCGGCAAGATCATCGTCTATCCTCCGGAGAACGTGACCTACGACCGGAGCGAAAACATCGTCATCGGCAATGTGGCGCTCTACGGCGCTACCGGCGGCAAGGCCTTCATCAGCGGCGTGGCCGGTGAGCGGTTCTGTGTCCGTAATTCCGGCGTGACAGCAGTGGTGGAAGGCGTGGGCGACCACGGCTGCGAGTACATGACCGGCGGCACCGTGGTGGTGCTGGGCAAAACCGGCAAGAATTTCGCGGCGGGCATGAGCGGTGGCATTGCCTATGTGCTGGACGAAAACTGGGACTTCTACCAGCGGGTGAACAAGGACATGGTGTCCCTGGAGCCGGTGGAGCACAAGTATGACGTGTCCCTTCTGAAAGAGCTGATCCGGGAGCATGTGGAGCTTACCGGCTCCCCCAGAGGCAAGGAAATTCTGGAGCATTTCGGGGAATATCTGCACAAGTTCAAGAAGGTGCTGCCCCACGACTATGACAAGATGCTCCGGCTCATCGCCCAGATGGAAGAGAAGGGCGAGGACAGCGAGCAGGCTCAGATCGAGGCGTTCTACGCCATGAAAAACGGAAAGTAAGGAGGCAGCACCATGGGAAAGCCTACAGGATTTATGGAAATTGATCGGCAGGTCAGCCGGGAGCTGCCCCCCGAGGAACGGATTCAGAACTTCAGGGAATTTCATATTCCCCTGCATCCGGACGAGCAGCAGACCCAGGGCGCCCGGTGCATGGACTGCGGCGTGCCCTTCTGCCAGAGCGGAATGCTGCTGGGAGGCATGTACAGCGGCTGCCCCCTGAACAATCTGGTGCCCGAGTGGAACGACCTGGTCTACCGGGGTCAGTGGGAGCAGGCGGTGAAGCGGCTCATTGCCACCAACCGGTATCCGGAATTTACCAGCCGGGTGTGCCCTGCCCTGTGCGAGGCGGCCTGCACCTGCGGCATGGCCACGGGAAGCCCCGTGAGCGTGAAGGAAAACGAGCGGGCCATTGTGGAGTACGGCTATGAAAACGGGGTGCTCCACGCCGTTCCCCCACCCTCCCGGACGGGGAAGAAGGTGGCGGTGGTGGGCACCGGCCCTTCCGGCCTGTCTGTTGCAGACCTTCTCAATAAGCGGGGGCACAAGGTGACCATGTACGAGCGCAGTGACCGCCCCGGCGGACTTCTGATGTACGGCATCCCCAACATGAAGCTGGAAAAGTGGGTCATTGACCGCCGGGTTCGGATTCTCAAGGAAGAGGGCATTGATTTTCTCACCGGCGTGGACGTAGGCCGGGATATTTCCGCCCAGGAGCTGACAGAGCAGTATGACGCGGTGGTGCTGTGTTGCGGCGCTAAGCAGCCCAGAGATATCACCGTTCCCGGCCGGGAAGCGGAAGGAATCTACTTTGCGGTGGATTATCTGTCCTCCGTGACCAAGAGCCTGCTGGACTCGGACTTTGCCGACGGCAAGGCCATTTCGGCAAAGGGGAAGAAGGTGCTGGTCATCGGCGGCGGCGACACGGGCAACGACTGCGTGGGCACCGCCATCCGTCAGGGCTGCACCGGGGTGACTCAGCTGGAAATGATGCCCTGCCCCCCGGAGCACCGGATGCCCGGCAACGACTGGCCGGAGTGGCCCCGGGTGCTGAAGACGGATTACGGTCAGCAGGAGGCCATCGCCTGCTTCGGAAGCGACCCCCGGCTGTACCAGACCACCGTCAAGGAGTTTCTGAAAAACGAGGCCGGTCAGGTCTGCGCCGCGGTGATTTCCAGATTGGAAAGCCGGGTGGTGGACGGACGGCGGGCCATGGTTCCCACCGGAGAGGAATTTACCCTAGAATGTGATCTGGTGCTCATTGCCGCGGGCTTCACCGGCTGCGAGAAATATGTGGCCGAGGCCTTCGGGGTGGATCTGACCCCCCGGGGCACCGTGGCGGATACCAAGTACGCCACCAGCCAGCCCAAGGTCTTTGCCTGCGGCGATATGCGCCGGGGTCAGAGCCTGGTAGTCTGGGCTCTGCGAGAGGGGCGGGATACCGCCGCCGTGGTGGACGAAAGCCTGATGGGATATACGAATCTATGACAAAAATAGCCCTGAGAGTAAAATCTCAGGGCTATTTTTGTCGAAACTTTCTTGATTTATAGAAGCGGATATGCTACTCTATCTTTGGTGCTGTCAGCACCCCGGCAGGCGGTTCCCCCCGACTTTTTTCGGGGGTGAGAGTCTTCTTTTACCCCCAATCGAAAGAGAGGGGGTGATAGCGTGGTTACATGGGAAGGAATTTTTCAATTCTGCATGGTCATTACTGCTGTCATTGCCCTGGTCATCCAGGCAAATAACAAAGAGAAGTAACCGCCAACCTCCCACAGTTCCGGTTACTTCTCTGTAATCGATTGGGAGCCGTCTGCTGGCAGCACCCTTTTCATGCTTAGTATAGCCCAAATGGGGCGAAATGTCAATGCTCTGCCAGAACGGCAGGGCGTTTTTCTTTTGTTTTCCTGCTGATGGCGCAGGGTAGCAAGCCTTAGATATACTCCGGCGCATCCTTGGTGGGTGCTTCCTCGGCAGGAGCGGCCTCAACGGGAGCTTCTGCTGCGGGCGCAGTTTCCTCAGCGGGAGCTTCTGCCACGGGTGCTTCCTCGGCGGGAGCGTCATCCGTGACCACCTCGGCCTCAACCGGGGTGGGCTTGGGCATTTCCGCTCCGCAGGCGCTGCAATAGGCGGCCTCCCTGTCTACCTCCGCCCCGCACTTGGGGCACAGGGCAACCTCCTTCAGATCCCGCAGCTGCTCCTGAAGGGAGGCAATCTGCCGGTTGGCTCCGGCGATGGCGGCCATCATGGGGGCGTAGGCCTCGTCAAAGTCCTCGGAGTGGGCAGCGGCGTACTGCTTGCCGATCTGGGTGTAGCAGTCGGTGATGGTGCTCTGCGCCTCGGAAATCTGGTTGCGGAGCTTGACCTGCTCGGTGAAGTTTTTTGCCTGGTGAACCGCCTTGTCGGTGACGGCAGCGGCTTTCTGCGTGATGTTATCCCAAAGTGACATAGTACATACCTCCTAATCTGGTTTCTAAAAATAGCGTAGCACGAATTTATGACAAATTCAACCGAATCTGAGAAATTCACACAATGTTTTCAATTATTTACAGGTCTGCTGCGGAAGCAATTACCGGACACAGTGCCCATTTTTTGCCCCGGTACGGGGCGGAGAGTGTGAAAAATGCCGAAAGTGGTCGGAGCCTGTCTTTTTTTGGAAAAACCACTGACATTTTTGTTCCCCTGTGCTATAATACCTTCAAACTTCGGGAGGTGCGCGTTATGAACTTTTTGGAAGAGAGAATTGCCCGGGACGGAATCGTCAAGGCCGGAAATGTGCTGAAGGTGGACAGCTTTCTGAACCACCAGATGGACATTGCCCTGATGGAGGAAATCGGTCGGGAATTCCACCGTCGTTTTGCGGACAAGCCTGTGACCAAGGTGCTGACCATTGAGGCCTCGGGCATCGGCATTGCCTGCTTCGTGGCCAAGGAATTCGGAGTGCCTATGGTCTTCGCGAAGAAGTCCAAGTCCATCAATATTGAGGGCGAAATGTACATTGCCGAGGTGGAATCCTTCACCCACAAGAATAAGAACCAGATCATCGTGTCCAAGAAGTTCCTGGGGGCCGAGGATCATCTGCTGATCATCGACGACTTCCTGGCCAACGGCTGTGCCCTTCAGGGGCTCATCTCCATTGCCGAGGAGGCCGGGGCTACCATCGAGGGCCTGGGCATTGTCATCGAGAAGGGCTTCCAGATCGGGGGTCGAGTCATCCGGAATCTGGGCTATCGGCTGGAATCTCTGGCCATCGTGGATGCCATGGATCCGGAGACCGGAGTCATCACCTTCCGGGAACAAGTGTAAAGCAGTTCCATCAACACTGCCATTGCGGACTTGCCGCAGTGGCGGTGTTTTTTGCTGAAACAGCACCTTCCATATTGAATTTCCCGAAAAAACATTGTATGATACACAAAAAGGAGGCGAGCTGCCTTGCAGACACATGAAGAAATCAGCTCCGGTATTCTGACGTTTTTGGAGCAGGAGGGGGTAAACCCGGAGATTCTGAATCTGACCCGGGAATATCTGAAGGAGCATCCCATGGCAAGCCCGGAGCGGGTTCCCGTTCCCCGGTATGCCTACTACGGCGTGCAGGTCTGGGAGCAGGTGCTCACCGCGGTGCTGGCCGGGAAGAACCTGCTGCTGGCGGGCGGCAAGGCCACGGGCAAAAATGTGCTAGCCCAGAATCTGGCGGCTCTGTTTCAGCGGCCCATGTGGAACATTTCCCTGCATGTGAACACCGACGCCGGGTCTCTGGTGGGCACGGATACCTTCCGGAACGGTCAGGTGGAGTTCCGACCCGGGCCGGTGTACGCCTGCGCCCAGGCCGGCGGCTTCGGCGTGCTGGACGAAATCAACATGGCGAAAAATGAGGCCTTGGCGGTGCTTCATCAGGTGCTGGACTTCCGCCGGGCCATCGACATTCCGGGCTACGGCAGCCTGGAATTAAAACCGGAGACCCGGTTCATCGGCACCATGAACTATGGCTATGCCGGAACCCGGGAGATGAACGAGGCTCTGGCCTCCCGGTTTGCCATTTTGTCTATGCCTACCATCACCCAGGAGAACCTGGAACGGCTGCTGGGCACCGAGTATCCGGAGCTTAGCCGGAAATACCGGGGACTGTTCGCCCAGCTGTTCTTCGATCTGAACAAGAAGTGCGCCGCGTCGGAAATCTCCACTCGGGCATTGGATCTGCGGGGTCTGCTGGACGCCATCGACCTGATGAAGCTTGGTCTGGCTCCCTTGGCGGCGCTGGATATGGGCATCACCAACAAGAGCTTTGACAGCTACGAGCAGCAGCTCATCCGGGACGTGATCGCCGCCCGGATTCCCGGCAAGCTTCGCCGGGAGCAGGTCTTCGACCTATGAATACGGAGCAGTTCGGTGCCGCCGGACGGCGGGCTCTGAATCAGGTGTGGAACGGGGCAGGGGAGTACGGCTTTCAGCCGGTGTTCGTTTCCAATACCCTGTATATGAACACCGTAGCGGGTCTTGCGGAGGAATTCTTCGGCAAGAAGGCCTTGCAGGCTTTGTTTGACACCTGGGAGGGGGACATCTGGCAGGGAACCTATGACCGGTTCGCCTGGCTGCTCATCGAGCAAGCGGTGTACCGGCGAAATCTGCCTTTGCGCCCTGCCCTGGAAGACCTGCGCCGGGACTATGCAGACTTTTTTCTGGACAGCCTGGAACGCCGCTCCCGATCGGAAAATATGGGAAAAGCCCTGCTGTGCGAATCCTTGCAGCGGGCTTACTGGCGGGAGGCTCTGGGTCACTCTCCGGGAATGCTCCTTCCCAAGGAGGCAAAGCTCTATTCTAAAATCCGGCAGGGGGCAGATCTGGAGCCGGAGGCACTGGGAAAGTATATCCTGGAGCTTCTGAAATCCGATTTCGGCTTTACCAGGGTGCAGGCGCGGGGCAAGCACTGGGAGCTTCCCCAGTGGCTTCGGTTTCTGCCCCAGCGCAAGCCCGACGTGCTTCAGCCCCAGCGGCTGGAAAACGCGGTGCTCTCGGAAATGAACTCCGGCACGCAGAAGCGGCGGGGCTGGGGCAGCCAGCGAAAGGGCGGCAAAGACGATCTTGCCTATGTGGAAGGGTGCTTCGGCCGATGCCGGTATTCCCCTAACCGATTGGAGGAAATCCGTCAGAAGCTGTGCACCGGTGCCCACGCGGGCTGTGCCCTGTGGTTTACCGACGGTGCTGCCGCCTCCGTTTCCAAGGAGGATGCCCGGCGCGTTTTCCAGGAGGCTCTGCGCCAGCAGAAGAAAAACAAGCAGCATTATCTGGACAACGCCGCCATGTACGAGGGCATCGTCCGGCGGATTCAGCGGGAAATTTCCGGAAATCTGCTGTCGGAATATCTGCCCCGGTCGGAGCTGGCTCCTTGGGGGGAGCTGGATGCCGGACGGGTCTGGCGGGGGCCTATCCTGAACGATGAGCGGGTGTTTCTCCGGCCGGAGGAACAGCCTATCCCGGGTATGTCCGTGCTGCTTCTGCTGGATGCTTCCGCTTCCCGGATGCACCAGCAGGAGGTGATTTCCGCCCAGGCCTACATCCTGGCGGAGGCACTGCGGCAATGCCGGGTGCCGGTGCAGGTGGAAAGCTTCTGCTCCATTCGAGGGGTGACGGTGTTCCGGCGGCTGGTGCCCTTCGGGGCGGACAATGCCAGAAACGTCTTCCGGTATTTTGCCGCCGGGTGGAACCGGGACGGGCTGGCTCTGCGGATGGCTGGGTTCACCATAGCTCCGGTGCGGACGGAGCGGAAGATCGTGATTCTGCTCACCGACGCCAATCCCAACGATTCCATGCCCCTGAGCCGCCCAGGGCGGCTGCCCGTGCCCTATGAGGAGAAGAACGGCGTGGAGGATGCCGCCGCCGAGGTGGCAAGGCTTCGCCGCTCCGGCTGCCGGGTGGGGGCAGTGTTCTTCGGCAGCAGCGGAAACTATCCCAATGCGGAAAAAATCTACGGCCGCCAGCTGGTGCGCATCCGGCAGATGGAGGAATTCTCCAAGGCCGCCGTGGAGTTGATTCGCATGGAGTGCGAGCAATAGGAAAAGGGGACTGTCTCGAAATGATTTTTCAAAATCATTTCGAGACAGTCCCCTGTATTTGATACTATTTCCTGATTAAAATCTTAATTTTAATCAGGAAGGCATCGCCTGAAGGCGCTGCCTGTTTTGTGATTTATAAGGAAAGAAATCACAAAACAAGTCTCATATGAACTCCATGCCCTTCAGGCAATTAAAATCTTTTTAAAGATTTTAATTGGAGTTCAGTATGCCTTTACAGAACCTTGCTGAGAAAATCGATGGTTCGGGGCTGCTTGGGGTGGTCGATGACCTCCTCCGGGGTGCCCTCCTCCACGATGTAGCCGCTTTCCATGAAAATCACCCGGGTGGCGACCTCACGGGCAAAGCCGATTTCATGGGTGACTACCACCATGGTCATGCCGTCGGCGGCAAGCTGCTTCATAACCGCCAGCACCTCGCCGACCATTTCCGGATCCAGGGCGGAGGTGGGCTCGTCGAAGAGCAGAATGTCCGGATTCATGGCCAGCGCCCGGGCGATGGCCACCCGCTGCTTCTGACCGCCGGACAGCTGGGCAGGGTAGGCGGAAGCCTTGTCCAGAAGGCCCACCCGCTCCAGAAGCTGTAATGCCCTTTCCGTGGCCTGAGCTTTGGTGGCCATTTTCAGCTCTGTGGGAGCCAGGGTCATGTTGCCCATCACATCCAGGTTGTTGAAAAGGTTAAAGTGCTGGAACACCATGCCCACATTCTGACGAACCTTGTTCAGGTCGGTTTTCTTGTCGGTCATGTCGTGACCGTCCACAACGACTTCCCCGGCGGTGATTTCCTCCAGCCGGTTCAGGCAGCGAAGGAGGGTGGACTTTCCGGAGCCGGAGGGGCCCAGAACCACCACGACCTCACCTTCGCAGATGTCGGCGGATACGTCCTTGAGGACTTCCAGCTTGCCGAAATTCTTCTTCAGATGGGAAATGTGAATCTTCACATTGTTCTTATTCACGGCCACGGTTCAGTCTCCTTTCCAGACGCTTTGCCAGACGGGACAGCAGCGTGATGACAATCAGATACATGATGCCCACGATGGTCCAGACCTCAAAGGCACGCATGGTGTTGGCCACCACGTTCTTGGCGGTGTTGACCAGCTCCGGGAAGCCGATGACGGACAGAATCGAGGTATCCTTCAGGGTGATGATGAACTGATTGATGATGCTGGGAATCATGGTGCGGATGGCCTGGGGCAGCACGACCTTGGCCATGGCGCGCCAATAAGGCAGACCCAGGGAGCGGGCTGCCTCCATCTGACCGGGATCCACACTCTGAATACCGGCACGAATAATTTCTGCCATGTATGCGCCGCAGTTCAGCGCCAGGGCTACCGTGCCGGCCTGAAGGGCGCTAAGGGTGAACTTGCTGCCGGTGAGAAGGCCGTTGATTGCCTGAGGAACGCCGAAGTAGATCATAAATGCCAGCACGATCATGGGAACGCCCCGGATCACGTCCACGAAAATGGTGGAAACGGCATTACAGATACGGCTTTTGACGACGCTGAGCAGGCCGAAAATCAGACCCAGGATGCAGGCAAAGAACAGGCCGGACAGTGCCAGCAGCAGTGTCTGCCCCATGGCGCGCAGCAGCAGGGTGCCATAAACGGAGAGAATGCGGATCACGCTCAGGACTCCTTTCGGATATTAGTGATACTATTTCCTGATTAAAATCTTAATTTTAATCAGGAAGGCATCGCCTGAAGGCGCTGCCTGTTTTGTGATTTATAAGGAAAGAAATCACAAAACAAGTCTCATATGAACTCCATGCCCTTCAGGCAATTAAAATCTTTTTTAAAGATTTTAATTGGAGTTCAGTATGAAAGGGATTTGCGAAAGCGGGGGACGCCTACAGGCGTCCCCCACAGGCATATTCTTGGGAATCAGCCCAGATACTTAGCCAGGATCTGGTCGTAGGTGCCGTTGGCCTTGATGTTGGCCAGGCCCTTGTTGAACATGTCCAGCAGCTCCTGGTTGTCGGCATTGAAGATGGCGAAGCCATAATCGCCGCCCGCGTTTGCGGTATCCTCCAGGCACTTCAGAGCCAGACCGTTATCCTTGATGGTAGCCTGCATGATGGGGGTGTCCTCGAAGCAGGCAACGCACTGACCGCCCAGAACCGCCTGGTACATGGTGGGAGAATCCTCGAAGTAGACCAGGTTGAAGCCGTACTCATCCTTCAGGCTCTCGGCGTAGGCAGCGCCCTGGGTGCCGGTCTTGACGGCAACGTCCTTGCCCTTCAGACCGTCAAAGCCGGTGATGTCGGAGTCGGCGGCCACGGTCATGGACTGAGTGGCGGTGTAGTAGCCATCGGAGAAGAGCCAGCCGTTGGCCTTCCGCTCCTCGGTGATGGAGGCGCCGGCAATCATGCCGTCAGCCTGGCCGGCCTGGCAGGCGGCAATGGCAGCGTCCCAGCCCAGGCTCTTGATCTCGTAGTCGAAGCCCTGGTCAGCGGCAACGGCTTTGACGATGTCCACGTCAATGCCCACGAAGTTGCCGGAAGCATCGGTGTACTCAAAGGGCTTGAAAACCGTGTCGGAAGCGATGACCCACTTCTTGCCGGAAGCGGCAGGGGCCTCGGTGGCAGCGGCGGCGGGAGCCTCAGTGGCGGCAGCCGCGGGAGCCTGGGTCTCGGCGGGCTTCGCGGAGCCGCCGCAGGCAGCCAGAGACAGGACCATTACCATGGCCAGACACAGTGCGGTAAACTTTTTCATAACAATTCATCCTTTCCTCTGTTTTCACAAAAATGAGATTTTTGCCGGATATGGCGCAGATGCACGGGAAAAAGACAGTGGAATGTCGTATATCACGCCTTTATCACCGGACATCATAGGGGCATTCTACCACTTTCACAAGCAAAAATCAACACGAGAGAAGGACAATTGTCCATATTCTACGGAATTCACAAATTACTCCATCATTTCGGCGGCACTCTTCAGCAATTGGTACGCTTTTTCGAAGCCCAGGGTGCTGGTGCACAGAGTCAGGTCATAATTCCGGCAGTCTCCGTAGGCTCGGCCGGTCATTTTTTCGCAGTAGGCTCGGCGGGCCCGGTCGGCGGTATCCATGTCGGATTGCAGCTCGTCCCAGGGCGTGTCGGGCATGGACTTGCGCACCCGCAGCAGCCGCCAGCTTCTGTCCGCGTGGACAAATACCCGCAGGCAGTGGTCGTATTCCTTGAGAATGTAGTCCGCGTTCCGGCCTACGAGGACGCAGCTTTCCTTGTCCGCGATCTGCCGGATGGCCTTCACCTGGGCGTTCCACAGCTCCTCGCTTAAGGGGCGGCTGTAGAAATTGAACAGGCTCTGGGTAAAGCCAAACTCCATGGGCACCCGCTCGTCCCACTGACGAACCTGTTCCGGGGTCAGGTGGGCGCTGGCCTTGGCGGTGCGCAGGATAATGTCCCGGTCGTAGTAGGGAATGCCCAGCTCCCGGGCAAGCCTGCGACCCAGATCGCTGCCGCCGGAGCCGAATTCTCTTCCGATGGTGATAATACGCTTCATTCAGAATACCTCCCGACAGTGCGGGGACTGCCTCCCCGCCGGATTATGTGCATTATAGCACATGCACGCCGAAGATTCAATACGGTTTTATCCCAAATGACGAAAGACCGGGGCAGATTTCCGGGGCACAGACAAATCGAAGGAAATTTCCGAGCGGAAACTTTACAGGAACTTTACATAAGCTTTGCATAGAACCGATGGCATTCCTTCCGGCACTTCCTTATAATAATTGAAATAACAATAAGGAGAGACAAGCATGACTTTTTATCTTTTGAAGCTGATTTCCCTGCTGGGGGGTCTGGCACTGTTCCTGTTCGGCATGGATACCATGGGGCAATCCCTGGAGCGCACCGCCGGCGGCAAGCTTCAGACCATTCTGGCGAAGATGAGCTCCAATGTGCCCAAGGGCTTTCTGCTGGGTCTTGCGGTGACGGCGGTGATTCAGTCCTCCTCGGCCACCACGGTGATGGTGGTGGGCTTTGTCAATTCCGGCATTCTGACCCTGAAGCAGGCCGTGGGTGTCATTATGGGCAGCAACGTGGGCACCACGGTCACTGCCTGGATTCTGTCCCTGAGCGGTCTGGAGGGAGAGGGCCTTCTTGTGCAGCTGTTTAAGCCGGCCACCCTGGCTCCCCTGCTGGGCAGCGTGGGCATTGTGCTGTACATGTTTACCAATTCCGAGAAAAAGAAGAGCATCGGCGGGATTCTGCTGGGCTTCATGGCTCTGATGACCGGCATGGAGCTGATGAGCGGTTCCATGGAGTTTCTGAAGGACGAGGCCTGGTTTGTCCGGATGATGATCTCCTTCTCCAATCCGCTGGTGGGAATCCTGGTAGGCGCGGCGCTGACTGCCATCATCCAGTCCTCCTCTGCCTCCGTGGGTATTTTGCAGAGCCTGTGCGCCACCGGCATTGTGACCTACGGCTGTGCCATCCCGGTCATCCTGGGTCAGAACATCGGCACCTGTGTTACGGCGATGATGGGCGCCATCGGCGCCAACAAGAATGCCCGGCGGGCGGCTATGGTGCACCTGTACTTCAATATCATCGGCAGTCTGCTGTTTGTCCTGGTATTCTACGGAATCGGCCTGTTCCATCCCTGGGATTTCCTGGGGGATACCTGCGGCGAGATGAACATCGCGGTCATCCACACCTCCTTCAACGTCTGCGTCACCGCTCTGCTGCTTCCGCTGAATGGGCTGCTGGTCAAGCTGGCAACCCTGTCCGTGCCGGATGACAAGCAGGAGGAGAAGCCGGTGCTGCTGGACGAGCGTCTACTGGCCACCCCGGCGGTTGCCATTCAGCGCTCCCAGGACATTGCCGCCCGGATGGCGGAGGATTCCGCCCAGGCCATGCGTCTGGCCATGGGGCTGATTCAGAAATTTGACAGAAAGAGCCTGGATCGAGTGCTGGAATTGGAAAACAATACCGACCGCTATGAGGACGCTCTGGGCACTTATCTCGTGCAGCTGTCCAGCCGAAGCCTGTCCGTTGCCGACAGCCGGATCCTCAATACCCTCCTGTACACCATTTCCGATGTGGAGCGGATCGCCGACCACGCGGTGAACGTGGGCAAGGCGGCGCTGGAAATGGAGGAGAAGAAGATCGTCTTCTCCCGGCAGGCTCAGGGGGAGCTGGAGGTGCTGGAGCGAGCCGTTTCCGATATCCTGGGTCGGACGGTGGAGGCCTACCGGAGCTTTGACCGGGAGCTGGCCCGGAAGGTGGAGCCTCAGGAGCAGGTGGTGGATGCCCTGGTGCGGGAAATCAAGTCCCGGCACATCCGCCGGCTCCGGGAGGGCACTTGCAGCGTGGAGTACGGCTTCGTGCTGGAAGACCTTCTCACCGCCTTCGAGCGGTCGGCGGATCACTGCTCCAATGTGGCGGTGGAGATTTTGCAGGTGTCTGAGGGCAAGCTGGAGGCCCATGAGTATCTGAATTCCCTGAAGGCCGGCGAGCTTCAGGAGAGCGCTGCCTTCGCCGAGGAATATGCCCGGTATCAGGCCCGGTATGCCTTCCCGGAGGATCAGAAATAACGCTGACGGATTGCTCCCTTTGTGGTATCTTGCCCCATGCCGGAATCCACCGGCATGGGGCGTTTCTTTGTCATTTCCCGTTGCAAAACGGCAGAAAATGTGCTACCATCATGGCAGGAAATTACGGGAATCAGGAGGGGAATCCATGGATCTTCGGAGCCTGAATTATTTTACCGTTGTAGCGGAAGAGCTGAATTTCACCCGGGCGGCTCAGCGGCTGAATATGAGCCAGCCGCCGCTGAGCAACCAGATCCGGAATCTGGAGGAGGAGCTGGGCACTCAGCTCTTCGTCCGGGGCGGAAGAAGCCTACAGCTGACCGAGGCGGGGCTGCTTCTCTACCGGCGGGCGGAGCAGCTTCTGGATTTGGCGGAGCGAACCCGGGAGGAAGTGTCCTCCTTTGCCATGGGTCTCAGCGGCACATTGTGCCTGGGCAGCGTGGCGGGGCTTGCCGCCTTTCTCACCGGACGGTGGCTGGCAGGATTCCGGGAGGAATATCCCCTGGTGCGTTTTGAAATTGCCAACGGCAGCAGCGACGATATCAGCGACCAGATTCTCCGGGGCTACTATGAGCTGGGCGTGATTGCCGCACCCTATGACAGCGAGCACCTGGAAGGCATTCCCGTAGGCGACGAGCCCTGGTGCGCCATTTTCTCAGAGAACCATCCCCTGGCGGCTCAGCCTGGGGAGCCGCTTCCTCTGAAGGAGCTGGCAGGGTATCCGCTGATCGTGCCCCACCGAAGCTCCCGGATTGATGAGATCCGCAGCTGGTTCCGGCTGGTGGGGGCGGAGCCGAACATTGTGGGGGAGCACTCCAATTTTCTGGATGTGCTGGCCATGGCTCACGCCAATGTGGGGGTGTCTATCTTTCCCCAGACCACCCCGGTGCCCATGCCGGGCATGGTCTCCCGGCGGATTGTGGAGCCTTCCCGGCAGGCGCAATACCTGCTGGTGCACAAGCGGGACGCCACAATGAGTGAGCTTTCCCAGGCTTTTCTGGATTATGTTCAGGACGATCTCCAGGCTCGCCCGGCGGACTTCCTGGAAGAGGAATAACGAAACCCCGTCATTTGCATTCGCAAGTGACGGGGTTTATGAATGGTCGGTATTTGTCATGGACTCCCTCTTCTTGTTGGAATTAAAAACGGAAGGTTGTGTAGCGGCGCGCCTCAAGGACTTCGGCGTCTTCAACGATTCTCATAAGGCTTCTCCTTTCGGTGCGGGGGCAGTCACACCTTCCTCAATGCTTAAAGGTCTCGTAGTACTCGGTGAGAAATTCAGCGATCTTCTTAGAAACTTTCATAAGGCTTCTCCTTTCTGATACAAAAATGGTATACGGCGAGTTAGTGCTTAAAGGTTTCGTAGTAAGCGTCCAGAACCATCTCGATCTTCTTAACCAGCTTCATAGTGCCATCTCCTTTCTGAATTTTGGCTTGTTTTTCTTTCTGGCATTACTATAATACCAATTCCGCAAAAAGTAAAATACCAAATTCCCGAGAACTGCTATATGGTTTTGGTATAGAAACGCTCCCGGCTTTTGAAGCCGGGAGCGTCTGCTCTTTCGTTTTTACGGGGAAATCAACGCATCCACAGAAAATCCATGAACTGAGGGATCTGCTTTTCCCAGTCCGCCTCGCAGTGGCCGCCGCCGGGCTGGCAGTAGACGAGCGTGGTGCCGCCCTTGCGGTCAATTTCCCGGGCAAGACTCTGGTTCCAGCGGTAGGACTGGCTGTTGTCATCCCGGTTTTCCGGGCCCTGACGACCCCAGGCCTCCCGGGAGCCCCAGGACAGGTATACCCGGGTGTTGGAATCGATGGGGGTCATGGCGGCGTCGGTGAAGACCCCATCCGGGCAGAAGCCGATGGCACTGGAAAGGCAGGCGGCCTTGGAGAACCACCGGTTATAGCCCAGCACCCCCCGGATGGCCATAAGGCCGCCCATGCTGGAGCCGGCAATGCCGGTGCACTCCCGGAAAGGAATGGTGGGGAACCGGTCGTCTATGTAGGGCTTAACCCGGGTGAGAAGCCACTCCAGTGTCTCGTCGCCCTTGGCGGTGAGCTTCCCAAAGTCCGCTTCCCGGACGGGGTAGGGCAGGTATTCCTCCAGCCGCTCACTGCCCGTGTGGCTGCACTCCAAGCCCACCACGATCATGGGCTTGTCCCAGTGATCCAGAAATTCCTTGAGTCCCCAGGATTTGCCGTAGGTGGCATCGGAATCGAAGAACAGGTTGTGGCCGTCGAAAAAGTACATCACCGGGAACCGGCCGGATTTGCCATCGGGCAGGTAGATATGCAGATTCCGGTTGGATTTCCCGGGAGAGTAGTAGAATTCCTGTTTGATTACCATGGGGATGCCTCCAGTTTCAGATTGGTGATATTATAGCACATTTTCGCCAAAAAGAAAAGGGTGTGATACAAAAAGTCCCTTCCGGCGCTTTGCCGGAAGGGACTTGTGTCACAGATCGGGACGTTTTTCGTGGAATTGGGCCAGAGGGGCTTCCCACTCGTCGTAGAAGCTGGGGTCTCCCCGATGGTCGGGAAGATTTACAATTTCCTTCAGATCCTGGATAAGGGTCTGGGTGAAAATGGCGGAGCCTGTCAGATTCAGGTGATAGTCGTCGTAATAGTGCGCCTGGAGGTTCAGCCCCATCCGCTGAACCTGCTCGTAGGTGCAGTAGTTCAGGCAGGGAACGCCCCGGGAATCCAAGTATTCCCTGGTGGTCTCCCACCGGGCCGCGTATTTGGCACCGGAGGAGATTTTGGGCGGAATTACGGCCACCATGGTGATGCCCTTCTCCCGGCAAGCCGCAATCATCAGATCATAGTAGTGGATACTGAACTGGGAGAGAAACTTGGCGGAAACCGTGTCCGTGTAATCCCAAAGCTCCGGGGTGATGGAATCCAGCTCCCCGGCAAAGGCGTGGGTGCCGAAGAGCGCACCCTTCTGATAGCGGGGATAGCTCCCGTTTACCTGGTAATCCGGGGTAAAATCGACTTTGGACAGCTCATTCCACCGGGAGTGATACCGCAGCAGCGGGAACTTCCAGTAGAGATAGGACTGGGTTTCGTCCACTTCGCAGATTTCCCGAATGAGCTGCTCCTTGAGCTCCTTGTCCGGCATACACTCGGCTACCTTCCGGTAGACCTCTTCCTCCTGATTGGGCAGCTTGTCGTCAAACAGACAGCTGAAGTCGCAGATGACTACAGACGGAGTCTGGTATTCCAGGGCGTAGAGCAGCTGATAGTAGGCGGTCATGGCGGAACGGCTGGTTACGCCAAAGTTGAAGCCGGTGACGCCTGTGGTCTCGTAGGAAACGATGGGGGTGTATCCGGCGTATATTTCGCTGGTGCCGAAGCACAGAACGTCGATGGAATCGGGGGATGCCTGGGAGTACACAATGTTTCGGGTATACAGATCCTCGTATCCGGACCAGCGGTAGTGGAGCACACCCTGGGCAGCTCCAAAGCACAAGCAGAAGAGCGCGGCGAAGGCCATGGCCCGAATGATATACTTTTTCATGGATTTTTAACTTCCTTGCAGACAAAAACGTTTACACATCGGGATATTTCTCCCGGAACTGAGCCAGGGGAGCCGCCCATTCGCCGTCATAGCGGGAATCGTTCCGATGGTCGGGAAGCTCCACAATTTCCTTCAGATCCTGGGCAAGGGTGCGGGTCAGAATGGCGGAGCCTGCCAGATTCAGGTGGGAATCGTCGCAGTAATGCTCCTGAATGTCCAGGCCCATCCGCTGCACCTGCTCATAGGTGCAGTAATTTAAGTAAGGAATGCCCCGGGAGTCCAGATATTCCTTGGTGGCGTCCCAGCGGAGGGCAAAGCGGAAAGCGTGGGAAATGCTGGGCATGAAGGTGGCAACGAGCCGGATGCCCTTTTCCTGGCAAAGCTTAATGATCAGGTCATAGTAGTGGATGCTGTACTGGGACATGGGCTCCGGCTCGGCACCGGCGCAGTTCCAGAGTTCCGGGGTGATGGCGGTGAGCTCTCCCGTGCGCTCCGGGGCAGCCATGCCGGAACCCTTCCGGTAGCTGGGATAGTCGGCCTTGGTGCGAAGATCCCGGGAAAAATCCACATCTGACAGCTCATTCCACCGGGAATGATACCTTAGGAGGGGGAACTTCCAGTAAAGATAGGACTGGCTCTTGTCCACGGCGCAGATCTCCCGGATGAGCTGTTCTTTGAGCTGCTTGTCCGGCATGCACTCCACCACCTTCCGGTGGACGGGTTCGGCTTCACCGGGCAGCATATCGTCAAACAGACAGCTGAAATCGCAGATGACCACTTTGGGAGTTTGGTACTCCAGGGCATAGAGAAGCTGATAGTAGGCGGTCAGGGCTGACCGATAGGCCATGGCAAAGTTGAAGCTGGTAAAGCCCGCGTCCTCATAGGCAATAATGGGGGTAAAGCCGTCGTAGAGCTCGCTGGTGCCGATGGCCAGAACGTCGATGGAATCAGGAGAAATCTGAGAGTATAGGACGTTTTTTGTGTACAGATCGTCCTCCTCGGACCAGCGGTAGTGGAGCACACTCTGGGCGGCTCCAAAGCACAGGCAGAACAGCAGCACAAAGGCCACTGCGCGAATCATGTATTTTTTCATGGATTCCGCTCCCTTAGAAGCCCTGGTAAATGAAGGAGGCGCTGCTGAAGCCCGGGCCGTAAATGCCGAAGATGATAATGGCAAACACTGCCAGAAGATACACGCAGAACCTACACACAATGTCCTGCTTCATCAGGGTTTCCCGGAGCCTCACTTTGTGCTCGTGGAGAATATCCACGGCGATCATCAGCAGGATGCCCAGGTACATGACCCGGATGTTCGCCGCGTCCAGGCCGAAGGCGGTAAGGCTGTCGTCAAAGAGGATGTGAATCTGCCCGGGACGAAAGCGGGCTGCTCGTTCAAACAGCGTAAAGGCCTGACGCAGGTACCCGGCCCGGATGAAGAACCGACCGAAGGTCAGGATCAGGAAGGTGCGAAGGGTCTGGAACAGCCGCCAGCTGACGGAGCTGTCGCTCAGGTGCAGCTTCGTCCGAAGAGACTTATACAGGGGCCCCAGCAGAGTGGCGGTGGAAACGAAGAAGGCCTGATAGCAGCCGTAGACCACATAGTTCCAGCCGGTGCCGTGCCAGATGCCCACCAGCACAAAGACGATGACCGAGGCCAGGGTGGCGGAGAAGACCTTCTTCAGGTAGGGGTTGGGAATCTTTTTGGAGAATTTCATCACGGATTTGTTGAGCACAATGGGATAATACAGGTATTTCTCCATGAATTCGCCCAGGGACATGTGCCATCTCTGCCAGTATTCGGTGACGCTCCGGGACACCAGCGGGGCCCGGAAGTTTTCCGGCAGCCGGATGTCCAGCACTTCGGAAATGCCCATGATCACATCGATGCCGCCGGAAAAATCGGCGTAGATCTGGAAGCTGTAGAGCACCATGGCCCAGAACAGGGTGAAGCCCACGGCGGTCTCCTCGCCCAGAATCCCCAGCACCAGAATGCCGATCCGGTCGGCGATGACCACCTTCTTGAAGTAGCCCCAGAGGGAGCGCTGCATACCCATGATGATCTGATCGGCATTGGGCTTGTGGGTGCGCTGGAACTGGGGAGCGGTCTTCTTGTACAGGTTCACCGGCCCTTCCAGAATGGAGGGGAAATAGGTGATAAAGACAAAATAATTGAGAAAATTCTTTTCCGCCGGGTGCTTTTTATGATAGACATCATTGGCGTAGGCGATCATGGTCAGGGTGAAATAGGAGATGCCGATGGGGCTGACCAGGGTGCTGATGGAAAGGCCCCGGTGACTGAGAAACAGCCGCACCGCCTCAAAGCTGTCCCGGAAGAATTTGAAGTAGCACAAAATGGCAAGGGACAAAATCACGTCCAGCCAGAAAATTCTTTTCGCTTTTTCCTTCTGCGCCAGGTTTTTCTCGATGAGCAGCCCCGCAAAGTAGGAAATGGCCACGCAGGCGGTGATAATGACCAGGGATTTTACCCCGGAGGCCGCCAGAATAAAGAACAGGTTCGCGCACAGCAGGACGATTTTCTGGCCGTTTTTGAATCGGCCCGCCAGATAGTAGGTCAGGGCCACCGTGGCCGCGAAGGCTACATAGGCGATAGATTTCAGATCCATGGATAATACTTCCTTGCTTTTGATAAGTAGTCGGTAAGAGACCCGGGATCGCCGTGGCCGGGGAAGAGCCCAATATTCCCGGGAAGCGCTTGGTAGCTTTCCAGGGTCGCGGCCAGGGCCTTTTGATTGGCGCCGATGGATTTGAGCTCCATGCCGTTGCCCAGCAGACTGTCCCCGCAGAACAGATATTTCCCCCGGTACAGGTAGGACATGCCCCCGGGGGAATGACCGGGGGTTTTCCAGGCCTGCCAGTCCTCTCCGGGAAGCTGCGCCTGGGGGAAATCTCCCAGGCGTACATCCGCCCGGCAGACGTAGGGCAGGGGAAGATTCTTTTTCGCCCAGGCGTACTTTTCCGGATCGCCGATGAAGAGCAGGGGGAAATGGGCGGTGCTGTTAGGCAATTTTTCCATGCTTTCGGCGCAGACCGCCGAGGCATAAACCCGGCAGGGAAGCTTTTCCCGAAGCCAGTTGACCCCGGAAATATGGTCGTAGTGCTCATGGGTCAGAAAAATATGCACCAGCCGGGCATTTTTCAGGTAAGAAAGCAGTGCGTCATCCGCGTGAGGGTCGATGACCACCGGCTCGTCCCCGGCGGGGATGAGATACATCCGCTCGTCGATCAGCTCGCCCGGAAAGATATGGACATCCCCCCAGGAAAAGGATGGAGCCTCCATTTACGCTTCGGACTTTTTCTGCTCTACCAGAGCGCAGATGGCGTCCAGATTGTTCAGATTTTCCGGCTCAATGTCGTCGGCATCAATGTAGATGTCGAATTCGTCCATCAGGGTGGTGACGATCTGAATCACATCGAAGGATTCCAGAATTTCGTCGTCAATGAGGTGCGTCTCCTTCTGAAAGTCCACATCGGGACGGATGGTTTCCAGCAGCTCCAGAATTTGTTCTTTCATGTCAATTCTCCTTAATATACTGCTGCTTCAGCAGCGTTCTGTCGATTTTTCCGTTGAGATTGATGGGCATTTCCGCCAGAACCTCGTACCGGTTGGGGATCATATAGGCGGGAAGCTTGCCCTTCAGCTGCTCGGTCAGTGCCTTGGGATCCAACTCGCCTTCGTAGATGGCCACAATCTTCTGGGTTTTGTGCTCATACAGGCAGCAGCCTCTGCGTACCCCGGGGACGGCTCCCAGAGCCGTCTCGATTTCGCCCAGCTCGATCCGGTGACCCATGTGCTTGATCTGAGAGTCCTTCCGGGCCAGGAAGACGATCTCGCCGTACCGGTTGTATTTGGCCAGGTCGCCGGTGCGGTAAATCCGCTCGTAATAGTTGGGCTGCAGGGGGTTGCGGACGAAGGCCTCCCGGGTCTTCTCCGGGTTATTGAAATAGCCGTGAGCCAGAGAGCAGCCCCGGACGCAGATTTCGCCTACGGTCTCCGGCTCGGTGACGAGGCGGTCGCCGTCCAGCAGCAGAACCTCCGTATTATTGCAGGCGTAGCCGATGGGGATAGGCTCGGTGTCTTCAAATTCCCGCTCAATTTTATAGTAGGTGCAGTCGCCGGTGGCCTCGGTGGGGCCGTAGAGGTTGGCAAATTTCACCTGAGGCATGGCTCTGCGCCACAGATTGAACTGCTTGGTGGGCATGACCTCCCCTAAGAACATGACCTTTTTCAGGGTTTCCGGCTTTTCCTTGTCCAGAGCCCGGAAGTTGACGATCATGCACAGAGCCGATGGCACCCAGTCGATGCAGGTGATTTTTTTGTCGATCAGGAACTGAACCAGCTTTTTGGGCAGGGAGAACAGCTTCCGGGGGACAATGTGCATGGTGGCGCCGCAGCGCAAAGTGGCGTAGATGTCCTTGACGGAAGCGTCAAAGTAGAAGGGGGTCTGGTTGGCGAAGACCTCGTTTTCGTCGAATTCGAAGGTCTCGCACCACCACTCGGTGAAATTGATGACGGAGCGGTGGCTGACCAGCACGCCCTTGGGTACGCCGGTGGAGCCGGAGGTGAAGATGGCGTAGACCGGATCCGTATCGATGGAGCGACGCTGCCGAGCCTGAATTTCCTCGGTGCGAACGGCATCATTCGCCAGAAAATCCTCTATGTAGTGCACGGTGCAGGCCTGCTGAACCGCTTCCGGCAGGGTGTCGCACCGGCGGGTGATCAGACATTTGGCACCCAGAGTGTCAATAATCAGCTTCACCCGCTCGTAGGGCATCTGAATATCGATGGGCACATAGAAGCCGCCGGTGTAGGCAACGCCCAGGAAGGCTTCAATGACCTCTACGCTCTTGTTCATGTACACCAGCACCGGGGTGCCGATGTTCACGCAGTCCAGCAGGCCGCTGGCGATTTGCAGAGCAGCCGCCTTCAGCTGAGAAAAGGTGATTTCCCTGGCTTCATCGGTGTAGGCAATTTTGCTTCCGAACTTCTTTTCCGTGATTTCCAGATAATCCGCGATATTTTTAATCATTCCGATGGGTCCTCCTTGTTTCCGGGCTGAAACTTCCGGAAAACACACTTTTCCAGAATATCCAGCCTATTATAGCACAGGGGTTGGAGGTTAGCAAGGAGTATCTTTCCGGAATAGATGCCAAAAAAGACATAAATGTAACCGAAAACCCCGTTATTTGCGTCTGCGCAAACAACGGGGTTTTTCTGTTCTTTTTCCAGGCGCAACATAAAGGCTCCCCTTGCTGATCAAGGGTGGTGCTCCGCGCAGCGAATTAGAATATTGATGATTGCCGGTGGCAATCATACCATAATTCATGCTGTCATGGCCGTCTCACGCAAGGCCATGACTGAGGGGGATCAGAATTTGCCGGTTTTGACAATCCCTCAGTCTCGCACTTGCGGGGGACGTGCGAGCCAGCTCCCTTTACACAAGGGAGCCATTTCTCAGGGCACGAAGACCCGGGTCATTTCCACGGCCCGGCCGTTCTCCAATCGGACGGTGGTGTTCTGGGGATAGAAGCCATAGTCAATTCCGTTGTCCGGGGCGAGGAAATCGCCGGAAACATAGACCTTGGGCTCCTTGTCGGGCTGAGACATATCGGTGTAGACAAGACTTTCGTCCACGGGCACGGTGATAGTGCCAAGCTCCCGGTAGTCTTTGGAGTCATTCTCCAGCAGCCGGTGATAGGTGTCGTCGTCGTTGGTGGTCAGACTGTAGCCGTCGCCGCTCAGACCGCCGTTGATGTCCACGGTGCCGTAAGCATCCTCGCTCAGTTCCTTCACCACCACCTTTTCCGCGTCAATGGAAATGGTGTCACCCACCCGCAGGGCGGCAATATCCGCCGCGCCGTAGCGGTCATAGTCGTATACGGTGAGCTTCATCCGCATTACACCGGTATCGTCCAGATAGACATCCCCCTCTGCCAGGGATACGGACAGGGTGCAGCTGCCCGGGTTTTCCAGGTCAAGGGTTTCGGGCAGGGGCTGGATCCAGTTAGTTTGCGCCACGGGCTTGGTGGCGGGTTCCGGCGCGGGCAGAGTCACGGGTTCGTCCTTTATGGTACAGCCTGCCAGCAGCAGGCACAAAATCAGGGTCAGATACCATTTTTTCATACATTTACCTCCTTAATTGGCTATACTATCATAGCATGAAATGCCCGGAATGACAAATTAAGTTTTCTTGAAGATTTTTCAGAGGCTTTACAATTCCTGACTTTTGGATTTTACAAGGGAGGCGTAGGATATGCACCGTAGGATGTAAGTCCCAAATGAAACAATAAGGAGAATAAAAGAAAATGAAACGTATTATGAGTATTGCCCTGTGCCTGGTTCTGGCTCTGAGCCTGGCCGCCTGCGGTCAGACCGCCGCACCTGCCGCCACCACCGCTCCCGCGGCTTCCGCCGCCCCCGCCGCTGCGGAGGCTCCCGCAACCGCCGCTGCCGCAAAGCTCTCCGGTACCGTCGCCACCGACGGCTCCACCTCCATGGAGAAGGTCATCGGCGCTCTGGGCGAGGCCTTCATGGAGGCAAACCCCGACACCACCTTTACCTACAACCCCACCGGTTCCGGCTCCGGCATCCAGGCTGTCCAGGAGGGCCGCTGCGACATCGGCCTGTCCTCCCGTGCTCTGAAGGATGCTGAGAAGGAAGCCGGCCTGACCGAAACCGTTCTGGCCTACGACGGCATCGCTATGATTGTTAACCCTGCCAACCCTGTGGAAGACCTGTCCCTGGAGCAGATTGCCGACATCTACACCGGCAAGATCACCAACTGGTCCGAAGTCGGCGGCAATGACAGCCAGATCGTTCTCATCGGCCGGGAGGCCGGCTCCGGCACCCGGGGCGGCTTTGAGGAGATCGTGGGCGTGGTTGACGCTTGCCAGTACCGTCAGGAGCTGAGCTCCACCGGTGACGTGATCACCACCGTTGCCCAGAATCCCGACGCCATCGGCTACGCCTCTCTGGCTGCCGTCAAGGATACCGTCAAGGCTCTGAAGGTGGCGGGCGTCACCCCCACCGAGGCAACCGTCAAGGACGGCACCTACACCATCCAGCGTCCCTTCGTCCTGGCTACTAAGACCGGCGAGAAGCTGAACGATGTGGCTCAGGCCTTCTTCGACTATGCTACCTCTGCCGAGGCAGGCGAGATCATCACCGCTGCCGGTGCGGTTCCCGCCAACGGCTGATATGGATGGAAGACACCCCCTCGCCCGAGGGGGTGCCTTTCTGCGTTTGCAGGCATTTTTCAGATAGCGTATGTCATTGCGCAATTCTTGGATAGAACGTGTCGTTGCGAAGAAGCCAGACTGGAGTGACCCTTTCCAAGGATTCCCTCCGGTCACAATCCGCGTCCCAAAGCCTTCCCCCGCGGGGAAGGTGGCACGGCACAGCCGTGACGGATGAGGGCCACTTGCCTCTCCCTATGGGAGAGGTGCCCGGTCGGGGCGGAGAGGGCTTATTTTACCCTCTCAGTCGGCTTCGCCGCCAGCTCCCCCAGAGAGGGAGCCAAGGGAGAACGGATTGCCACACCAGTCTGCGGACTGGTTCGCAATGACATGCGTTATAGGATGGTTCTCGGAGAAACCAGGGCAACTTGACGCAAACTTTACAATCGGCTGATTTCTCACTTTACATTTCAAACCTACAATGAAACCGTAAAAAGTATAGGAAAGGAACAGTCTATGAAAGTCAAAAACAATCTGCTGGAAACAGTGGTTCACGGTATTTTCCTGCTGCTGGGTCTGGTGACGGTGGCCTGTGTGCTGCTGATTACCGGCTATCTGGTTATCTCCGGTATTCCGGCCATCCGGGAAATCGGTCTTACGGACTTCCTCTTTGGAACCACCTGGGCCTCCACGGCGGCAGAACCCAAATTCGGTATTCTCCCCTTTATCCTGACCAGCGTCTACGGCACTGCCGGGGCAATTCTCCTGGGCGTGCCTGTGGGCTTCCTCACCGCCATGTACCTGGCGAAAATGGCACCTGCTTCAATCCGGGAATGGATGGGTCAGGCGGTTTCCATGCTGGCGGGTATCCCCTCTGTGGTCTACGGCCTGGTGGGCATGATGGTGCTGGTGCCCGGAATCCGGAACCTCTTCCATATCCCGGACGGAGCCAGCCTGCTTGCCGCCATCATTGTCCTGTCCATTATGATCCTGCCCTCCATCATTAAAATGTCCGTCACCGCGCTGGAGGCGGTACCCAAGGAATATGAGGACGCTTCTCTGGCACTGGGTGCCACGCCGGAGGAGACCTGGTTCCGGGTGTCCGCTCCCGCCGCCAAAAGCGGCATTGCCGCGGCGGTGGTGCTGGGCGTGGGACGAGCCATCGGCGAGGCCATGGCGGTCATGATGGTGGCAGGAAACGCCGCCAACATGCCGGGGCTTTTCCAGTCCGTCCGGTTTCTGACCACCGCGGTGGCTTCGGAAATGTCCTACTCCAGCGGCCTTCAGCGTCAGGCCCTGTTCTCCATCGCCCTGGTGCTGTTCCTGTTCATCATGCTCATCAACGCGATTCTGAACTTCTTCCTGAAGGGAGGCAAAAAGGAATGAAAAATGAGAAAATGCCCCCTTCCCGTCAGGGTTATGTGTGGCTTGTCCGCATCGGCATGTGGGTGGCAACCGGACTGACCGCACTGCTGACCCTTTGCATTGTGGGCTATGTGCTCCTGAAGGGCGTTCCCAACCTGAGCTGGGAGTTCGTCAGCACCAAGCCCAGCTATTTAAGCGAAAAAATCGGCATCCTGCCGGATATCCTGAACACCCTTTACATTGTCATCGCCAGCCTTGCCGTTGTCCTGCCTCTGGGCGTGGGCGCGGCGGTCTACCTGACGGAGTATGCCTCCAATCGGAAATTGGTAGGCGTTATTGAGTACGCCGCCGAGGCTCTCAGCGGCATTCCCTCCATCATCTATGGACTGGTGGGTATGCTGATGTTTTCCAACACCCTGGGCACCAGCCTGCTGGCAGGGGCGCTGACCCTGGTGATTATGAATCTGCCTACCATCCTGCGCAACACCCAGGAGAGTCTGAAGACCGTTCCCCAGTCCTATCGGGAGGGAGCCTTCGGCCTGGGCGCGGGCAAATGGCGGGTGGTGCGCACGGTGGTGCTGCCCAGCTGCGTGGACGGTGTGATCACCGGCTGCATCCTGTCCGTTGGCCGGATTCTGGGTGAGTCCGCCGCCCTGCTTTTCACCGCCGGCTTTGCCCATGCCCTGAACGGTTTTGCCAAGGGACTGCACAGCGCGGGCGCAACCCTGACCGTTGCCCTGTATGTCTACGCCAAGGAGCAGGGCGAGTTCGGCGTGGCCTTTGGCATTGCCGCCATCCTCATGGTGCTGGCTTTTGCCATCAATCTGGCTGCCAGCGCGGTTACGAAACATTATCGAAAGAAGAACGCAGTATAAAGTATAAGGAGAGAGTTATGAATCAACCGATTATTACCGTCCGGGACATGAATCTCTGGTACGGTCAGACCCAGGCTCTGCGCAATATTCAGCTGGACATTCCGGAAAAGTCCATCACCGCCCTGATCGGCCCCTCGGGCTGCGGCAAGTCCACCTTCCTGAAAACCCTGAACCGGATGAACGATCTGATTCCCGGCGTGAAAATCACCGGTGAAGTGAACTACAAGGGGCGCAACATCTTCGACGCGGAGGTCAACGGCCTGCGCAAGGAGATCGGCATGGTCTTCCAGAAGCCCAACCCCTTCCCCATGAGCATTTACGACAACATCGCCTACGGCCCCCGAACCCATGGCATCCGCAATCGGGCCCAGCTGGACGAGATCGTGGAGAAAGCCCTTCGGGGAGCGGCCATCTGGGACGAGGCGAAGGATCGGCTGAAAAAGAACGCCCTGGGCATGTCCGGCGGTCAGCAGCAGCGGCTCTGCATTGCCAGAGCCCTGGCGGTGGAGCCCACGGTGCTGCTGATGGACGAGCCCACCTCTGCCCTTGACCCCATTTCCACCTCCCGGATTGAGGATCTGGCTATGGAGCTGAAAGAGAAGTACACCATCGTCATCGTCACCCACAACATGCAGCAGGCCGTGCGTATCTCCGATCAGACCGCCTTCTTCCTGCTGGGCGAGCTGGTGGAGTACGGCGATACCGAGCAGCTGTTCTCGAAGCCTACAGACAAGCGTACAGAAGACTATATTACCGGCCGGTTCGGCTAAGGAGGAGATACTATGCGGGATGTATACCAGGAGCAGCTGTGGAATCTGAATCAGGAGCTGATTCAGATGGGCGCGGCCTGCGAAGAAATCATCGATCTGGCATCCAAGGCACTTACGGACTACAGCCAGGCCCTGGAGGAGGAAACCGCCCACGTGGGAGCCACCATCGATGAAAGCGAGCGCACCATTGAGACCATCTGCCTGAAGCTGCTGCTGCGCCAGCAGCCTGTGGCGGGAGATCTGCGGCAGATCAGCGCGGCCATGAAGATGATCACCGACATGGAGCGCATCGGCGATCAGGCCGAGGACATTGTGGACTTGATTCCCAAGATGCGGCGTGCCCCGGAGGAGCACAGCTCCCAGATCGAGGAAATGGCAAAGGCCGCCAAGTACATGGTGAACCAGGCGGTGGATGCTTATGTCCGCCAGGATCTGAGCCTTGCCAAGCAGGTCATGGAGTATGACGACGTGGTGGACAGTTTCTTCAATCAGATCAAGACTGACATTCTGACACTCATTGCCCAGAAGCCCACGGAAGGGGAGTACGCCCTGGATCTTCTGATGATCGCCAAGTATTTTGAGCGGATCGGCGACCACTGCACCAACATAGCCGAGTGGGTGGAGTTCTCCGTCACCGGCATCCACCGCAGCTGCCAATAAGCCGGGTCGGCAGAGCCGACAGCCAATGCGTGCCAGGCTGGTGTGTCATCGAAAGACCGTTGGGTACAGGCTCGGTATCGGCACATTGTTCTGAGCGGAAGGAAAAGAAATATGTCATTGCGAACCAGTGCCGCAACACTGGTGTGGCCCTTTCCAAGGATTCCCTCCGGTCACAATCCGTCTCCTTATAAGCACCCTATCGGCATAACCGCCGGTGGGGTGCTTTCCTCTTTTCAAAATGGGGCTTCGTAAAAATTATCGTTGATTTTTACGAAGAATTCGGCTATAATACCATTATGAAAGGAGTGGTCGATATGCCGAATATCAAGCCGGTATCGGATTTGCGCAACTATGGCGAGGTGCTGCGGGATGTGGCCGTGGGACAGCCTGTGTTCCTGACGAAAAACGGCCATGGCCGGTACGCGGTTCTGGATATGGAGGAATACCGCCAATATGAAGTTCTTCTGGCCAAGGAGAAGCTGTTGAAGGAGCTGGAAATGGGCCGCCGCAGCGGGGAAAATGGCAATTGGCTGGCGGCGGAGGATGTTTTCCGGGAGCTTGAGGGAAACAAGAAACCCTGATAAATAAAAAAATCCCCCGGACTTTCGTCCGGGGGATTCCTCATAAATAAGCTTATTTCTTCTTCCGCAGGAACTCGGGCAGGGGCTTGCCTTCCTTACGCCACTGGTAGAACTCGGCGGTGGCGGCAAATTCCACGTCGCCGGCGGAGTTCAGAGCGGTTTCCACAGAGTCCTGCACCACGCCGATGATGAAGCCCACGCCTACCATCTGCATACCGATGTCATTGGGAATGCCAAACAGGGAGCAGGCCATGGGAATCAGCAGCAGGGAGCCGCCGGCTACGCCGGAAGCGCCGCAGGCGCCCAGGGCGCTCATGAAGGCCAGTACAATGGCGGCGGTGAAGGAGACGGAAATGCCCAGGGTATTGGCGGCGGCCAGAGCCATGACGGTGATGGTCACGGCGGCACCGTCCATGTTGATGGTGGCACCCAGAGGGATGGACACGGAGTACATATCCCGATCCATGCCCAGCTTCTCGCACAGAGCCATATTCACGGGAATGTTGGCGGCGGAGGAGCGGGTGAAGAAGGCCGTCAGGCCGGACTCTTTCAGACACCGCAGCACCAGGGGATAGGGGTTGCACCGCAGATAGGCGAAGATGATCAGGGGATTGACCACCAGCGCCATCAGCAGCATGGTACCCACCAGGAGCACCAGCAGCTTGCCGTACTGGGTGAAGATGGCCATGCCGTTGCCCACCACGTTGGCGTACACCAGACCCATAATGCCGAAGGGAGCCAGATTGATGACCCAGCGGACGATCTGGGAAACGGTGTCGGCAATGTCCGCCATAAACTGCTTGGTGGTTTCCGAGCCGATGCCCTTCATAGCCAGGCCGAACAGGCAGGCCCAGAAGAGAATGCCGATGTAGTTGCCGTTCATGATGGCGGCCACAGGGTTGGCCACAAAGTTGGTCAGCAGGGTGTTCAGCACCTCGCCCAGACCCTGGGGAATCACATCGGACTGGGCCGCCTCCACCAGGTCAACGGTGACGGGGAACAGGAAGCTGGTGATGACCGCCAGTACCGCCGCGATGAAGGTGGTCAGCAGGTACAGCCAGATGACGGTGGCGAACCGGCGATCCAGCTTGGCGCTGGACTGAGCCAGGGCGGAAGATACGATGACAAAGACCAGCACCGGGGCGACACCCTTCAGAGCCCCAACGAACAGGCTGCCGAAGATGCCGATCCAGCCGGCATCGGGAACCAAGAGCGCAAGCACCGTGCCCAGTGCCAGACCAATGAGGATCCGGACAATCAGGCTGGTATCGTTGTACTTCTTGGCAAAATTGCGGATAAATTGCATGAAAAAACTCCTTCCTATCTCTTACGGGGAATTTTGCTGCCGTAAACCTTTTGATTATAACATAGAAATGGCGAATGTACAGAAAAATTTTCCTTCATGGGGAATCCATGAAGGAAAATGGAAATATTTCGTGGGGCGGGGAGAACCGTTATTATTCAATAAAGGGCCCCAGATTCATTCTGATACTATTTCCTGATTAAAATCTTAATTTTAATCAGGAAGGCATCGCCTGAAGGCGCTGCCTGTTTTGTGATTTATAAGGAAAGAAATCACAAAACAAGTCTCATATGAACTCCATGCCCTTCAGGCAATTAAAATCTTTTTTAAAGATTTTAATTGGAGTTCAGTATGACACATCCGGGCAGAACATGGTGTCCAGCAGACGGATGCCGGTTTCCGTGCGGAAAAACTGCTTCCGGGCGCTGGTAATGGCAGCCTTGGTGTAGTGGCTTTCCCCGGCGTTGACCAGGAAATCCGCCTCCAGCAAAATCCGGTAGTCCGGGCCGTCCACGTTCGTGCAGGTGTGGTGGTGGGCAACCAGCCAGGAGATTCGGCTGATGTTCACATCGGCCCCGGCGAAAAACGCCTCTACCAGGGGAGGGCTCTCCTGCTCCTGGTGACGGCCATTGGTGTTGCCGTATTTTTCCCGGCAAAGGGGGCAGGCAATGTCGTGGACGACGGCTGCCAGCTCCAGAGTATTCCGGGTTTCGGCGTCCAGCCCCTCCTGCTCGGCGATGGTTTTGGCCAGGGCCCAGACCTTGAGGAAGTGGTCAATATCGTGCAGATTCCCCTGGGAAAAGACGATCATCTTTTCCATTGCCGCCGCGACGGTCATAGCGAACGCTCCTTTCGTTTCGCATACTTTGCTTTTCTGCTTTATGTGCGCTTGAATTGCGGGACATGCGCCCCGCTCCTGAGTATGTTACTTGTTCAATGCCTGATTGACTTCTGCGATGTCGCTGTCGGAGAGCGGAATGTGGATTTCGGAATCCGCAAAAATCGGTTCGCCGTTATAGAATGTGTCCACAAAGCATCCGCCTGCCGCAGCGATATAAATGGCCTGCTCTTTTTCGCTCTTTTCCATCCAGCTTTCATCCACGCTGTATCGGTCGTAGACCGTGCCGGTATCATAGTCGATCGCCATAGTAACGGAATCGTAAGCTATACCGTCCACAACACTAGCACATTTTGCTTTCACCATAAAGAAGTGCAGCGACAGTTGCTCACTGCCAAAATCGTCCAATTTCAATTCAAAAGCGTAGGTCACGGCAAGGGGCGGAGCCTCCCGCGCGAATGTCTCTTCAAACGCTGCTTTTCTTGCCAAATACGCATCACTTTGGAGATAGGAACTCAAATGCTCGATCAAAAAATCCTTGGCAGAGATTTCTTTTCCGTCAACAACAATATTGGCGGGCGCATCACTGCTTGCTACAGGGTTCTCGCCTTTCTTGCCGTCGCGGGTCGCAAGGCTCAGGCAAAGTGCCGCCGCCAAAAGCAAGTTCGTAACGCTCAGGCACAGTACCGCCGTCAAAAGCAGCGCAATCCATTTTTTCATAGTCTATCCTTCAACTTTCTGCAATAAATTTTCAACCGCGATAGGGATGTTTGCGGGAACGCCCTTCATTGGAACATACTTTGACAGGGATATTTCCTTCGCCACAGCGGCATAAGTACCTGAGGAAACGCTGATTGCCGATATAACCGCTGCATTTTAATGATTCCCTCTGGGGTGATTCCCGATGCGCCCATTATTTCCGCCTGTGAGAGGGCTTATCCGCGACTTTCAAATGCTTGTCCGTGTCATCCAGACAGGTCTTGAAGGGGTACTGCTTGGCTCCGCCGCCGTCCTTGATAATGCGATTGATTTCTTCCAGCTTTGCCGCATAATTCCACGGCACGGTGACGGTTTTCTTGCCGGTATCGAGAAATCCATTCCTGCGCAACAAAAAATGTGCAAAACACGCGCCACGCGCCGTTTACACATCCCATTATATATAGATTATATATATATTGTCAAGGATTTTCCGGGAATTTCCTGAAAAATGCGGGAAATTGTAACGTAAACGTACAAAAACAGCATATGCCGCGTAATTTCAACGTATTTTCCGCAATAATCAAGTGAAATGCAGCGGAAACGGTGAAAATCAGCGCGTTTTCGTGTCCGGCTTGCCCATGCGTAACCGTATATCCCGCCACCCCTTTTTATCTTGCGTTCATTCGGCGTTCTTGCTTTAAAGAAAGGGAACGCAAAAATGGCGAACATCCCCCAAAATATACTCTTTGCTCATTTCATCAGCGGCATGGAAAAGGAAAGGCAGGCAACGCTTAGAATGATGTATCTGAACAGCTGCAACATTGATGAAGCAAACCGCCGCCACCCGCTGCGCTTCTTTCCCTGCCTTTGCAGGGGTCATATCCTCAGGAGGATTCCAACGCATTGCCTTTGAAATTTGCCTGCCGTTTTCATCACGTCCCAAGCACACACGAATCTTGTATGAAAGACGTTTGCCTCTTGCTCTTTCTTCTTTGATAGATGCCATAACTTCTTCCTTTCCGCAGTAAGAAAAGAAGAAATTGAGAGGGCCTGTTGTCCATTTGTTGTCCAAGGTGAAAATGCCCAGCACAAAATAGGGTGAAAAGTATAGAAAAACACTCGATTTCAAATGAAATCGAGTGTTTTGTGGTGGAGATAAGCGGGATCGAACCGCTGACCTCTTGAATGCCATGGGCTCCATGGTGTATGCTAAATAATATTTATGTAAAAATCAGTCTAATAAGTCCAATTTGTTTGCATAAAAATCCATTATATATCAGTTGGTGCATAATGTTTCGTCGTAATTCTGGTATGCATTCTGGTACGAAAAGTAACACGCATTAAAAAGTAACAATCGCCTCGTACCGGAAAACTGAGAAAGGATTTTTTATGGAATACATGACAGTAAAAGAAGCCACTGAAAAGTGGGAAATGTCCGGTCAGATCATTCGCCGCTTTTGCCGACAGGAGCGTATTCCTGGGGCAATTATCCGTAATGGTGTGTGGGTAATTCCGGCAAATACCAAGCGACCTGATAGGGGTGGACAAGTTGTATCCGATGCAGTAGAGTTACCGCCTCTGGCAAAGAAGCTGGTCCGTCAGAAAAAGAAGAAAAACTTCCATGGGCTGTACGACTATGTCCAGACCGATCTGACCTACAGTTCTAGCCGGATGGCAAGCAACCGTTTGACCTGCCAGCAGGTGGAAACCATCTTCAAAAAAGGCAAGGTGTCCGTTTCCTTTGAACCGATGAAAGTCTCCGACTTGGTGGAAGTCCTGAACCACTGTGTCTGTGTTGACTACATTCTGGATCATGTGGAGGAACCCTTGTCCCAGAAATTCATCAAGCATCTTCACTATCAACTCACCTTTGGCACGGTGGATGAGCGCAGAAAGAAAGTCACACCGGGCCAGTACCGCACAAAAAACTCCTACCGCACGGAACACTTTATGTCGCCGTCAGACAGAATCAGCGATAAGCTGAAAGTGCTGGTTGCGGAGTATGAATCTTTGGAGGAAGTGGATCGCCGGGAGATTCTGGACTTCCATGTGCGCTTCGAGCGGATTTTTCCCTTCGAGGACTGCAACGGCAGAATCGGACGACTCATTATGTTCAAGGAATGTCTGCGGCACGAGGTTATGCCCTTTATCCTGGACGATAAGCGCCGCAGCCGGTACTTAGAGGGCATCCGGGAGTGGGACAATGATCCTGGCATCCTGAGTGAAGTGGTAATGGAAGCACAGAGCCGCTTTGATGCCCAGATTCAGTTGCAGATGTTAGCGGAGCATCGGCAGAGTTTCCTGCCGGTTGGATTTATGGAGGACGAACTATGAAGATGACCTATACCCGTGTGGGTGATTACTACATCCCCAACCTGAAAGTGGAGCAAGAGGAACGCAGCATTGGCAAATGGGGCCGGATGCACCGGGACTACCTGAAGGAATACCACCCCATCCGATTCAACCAGCTTGTCCTCTCCGGTAAGCTCTGGACGCACCTCGCCGATCTGAACGAACAGGCCCAGCAGCGCACGGAAACCCTAGTCTCCCAGATGCAGGCCGCAGAAGGCGTCACAGAGGACTTGAAAGCCACCAATCCCATGGCTTGGGCGCAGCGCATGAACAACATCCAGGCCAGGGCCGAAGAGATCGTCCGAGATGAGCTGATCTTCGTATGAACATTACCGAGTTCATCAGCAGGCTGAAAGCCTATGTGGAATCCCACACGCCCAACTATCAGGACGGCAACGCGGAAACACTCTTGGAAATGCTGTTCAATGTCTACACGGAGTTCAATGGATTTGATAACCAGATCATCCGGGAGGACTTCAATAACCTCTACGCAGCTATGAACGGTAAGACCCTCCGGGAAATGGATCAAATCATCTACCCCATCTGTACTCTCTGCCGTGACCACGAAAAAACCGGCTTCCAGGAAGGCGTCAAAGTCGGCATCCGACTGGCCCAGGAAGCAAATATCGCATAGCAACTAGCCCCATCAATAGGAATGACCCTCTGTTCAAAAGAGGGTCATTTTTATTGGGCATGTTGTATTGGGTCTGCATTGGTTCTTATGGGAAATGCTTATCCAAGATTGCCTCAAACTCGCCAAAGTGAGGATGAATACCTTCTAATGTGTCATACTTAGTAAAGAGGTAGTATATTTCTTCCATCCATGGATTGGTATTCGTTAGTTCATTGATAAAATTAGCATCAAATGCAGTCGGATATAGGTGCTGCCAAACAGCTAGTCGCCCAAGGAAATGGACAACAACATATAGTTGCCTGTCTGGATCATTAGTAGAATTCATTTCCTTTACCATATACTCAACCTGGAATGGAAGCTCAGTATTCATTATATGGGGTATGTGCGCAGTACTTCTAAAATTGTTAAGGGTATATTTTCTTAGGAAATAATGACCAATTGCACGCGCATGGAATTCGGTCCAGTGCAAAAATGTGCGATGAAGACTGTATTCATATAATTCGTCCCAAGATTGGGGAGAAACGATCTTATAATAATCTTTGAAGTCATTCACATGTGTGGCTTCATGCACAAGGGTGCCCACCCAATCAATATTGCCTTTATTTATTGATTCAACAATATAGTCTTTATTCAAGAGAATTGTAAAAGTGTCGCTTCCGCTAGAAGGTTGCACCGTTAACCCGTGATACCGCTGTATATCATTAAGGTATTGAGCATTTTCGCTTGCCTTATCGCCTCTCAGCGATAAATATGATTTCCTCATATCATCGGCGATAATGATTTGCCCATTGAAAGGTTCAACTCCACATGTGGCAGCGTAATCGGCCAGTATGGTATTTATATAGCTAAGCAGTTCGTCAGTTGCATTATTAGACATGGAATTGACCTCCTCTTAAATTTGGATATTTGCGCCTTTAGATAAATGGCGAATCCAGATTAATCATCTTCATTATCTGCAAAGGAATAGTTGTTCAATTCATCAAAATCAAGAAATTCTGCAAGGGTCATGTTAAAGGCGAGAGCAACTTTGTGCAGGGTGGATGCTCTAGGATCTTTGGTCAGCCCACGGACAATATTATCGAGAGTTGACTGATTAATACCAGCACGGTTCGCCAGCTTGTTTATAGCAAAACCTCTTTCTTTACAAAGCTGACGAATCCGTCTTACATAGATTTCTGAATACTCCATGGCGTTCCCTCCGTATGCATCATTACCCATTTGCGGGTTAATATGATGATAGCAACGAAAAACGGAGGGATTACCCGAATACGGGTTGACTTCAATAATAAATAACCGATACAATATATCTACCCTAATTCGGGTAACTCTATTGTGGCGGGGGATGTTACTATGATGGCATGTACATTTTTCGGACATCGTGAATGCCCGGATTCGATCAAAACCCAATTAAGAGCGGCGCTAATCAATTTAATAACCAACCATGATGTGGATATGTTCTATGTGGGTAACCAGGGCCGGTTTGATGCGATTGTGCGTGGTGTTCTGCGAGAACTGAAGAAAGAATATCCCCAGATCGATTACGCCGTTGTGCTGGCCTACATGCCCGGAAAGCAAACGGAGTATGACGATTATTCCGATACCATGCTCCCGGAGGTGATAGAGTCTGTTCATCCTCGTTATGCAATCTCCTGGCGCAATAACTGGATGCTCCGGCAGTCGGATTATGTTGTCACTTACATCACCCACTCTTGGGGTGGTGCAGCACAGTTTGAGGAGAAAGCAAAACGTCAAAAGAAAATAGCAATCAACCTAAAGTAGCAATGACTATCAGTTCAACTGATAGTCATTTTTGCGTGAACCCCTAGGACTTGGTTTTAACTTAGTTTTATCCTAATTTTCCAAGATAAAAAGTTAAATATCAATTTTTGAAGTTAATACGTTGAAATCAGTCAAATAATGCGGTAATATATGTATAACTACATCGTAAGGAGAGAGCAAATGTTCGCGGTAAGCAGTTATAAAGAGATAGAACGCATAGAAAAAGAAAAGTGTTCAAAGCATCTGATAGCTGTCTTGTTTGTACGGCCGAATTCGAGAGATGCTGATGAGATCATCAAGGATTTCGAATATCTACACTATAGAACAGGTGAAGCTTTTTCTATTTACGCTGCTGGATACACAAATGATTTTGATTGTGCATATAAAGAGAATTATAGGAAAGTAACTACATGTACAAGGTCAGATTGGTACTATAGTGCAAAAGATTATTCTGACTTTGTGAGGAATCTTGCTGGTAGAATCAAAAATTGGACGTATGGTGGCAATATTGAGATTCTCCTATTCCAAGGTCATGAATCAGACAATAGTTGCTTCGACTTTAGAAATTACATATCGATTAATATTACATATGGTATAAAAAGCGGATATATTTCTTCTTTTTCAAGTTTCATGGAATCGATGATAAATCATGTTGAAGATGCAATTTCTGGTGCGGAAACACTACTCACTCCAACGGGAAAAATCAAAATTCGCGAAGTTGTTGAAGCATCGCTGAAGGATTGCAATGATACATTGATTCCGATAAAAGACGTGATGAAAAATAGGCGCTTCTATAAGATTCCATCGGCTGATAACAGTTAATATAGCATTGCGAATACAAGAAAAGACTAATGCCCATAGCTTTGTAACATGCAAAGCTATGGGCATTAGAATTATTTTATTATGCTTGATAACTTGTCAAACCGATTAGCGCACTCAACCAGCTCGCCATATTTTGAGAATGTTTTCAGGGAGTAATTTACACAGGTGCCTTGGTGTGGTTTTGAAACCAAAGATGCAATTAGCCAAAAGGCGACAGCCAACGGCGAATCATCCAGAACGTGATAGTCCTTTCCGTTTCCATTCATAAGAAGGGTGTTTCCTGCAACAAAGGATTCGATTTCCTTTAGATATGTATACAAATCTGTTCCTATTGCTTTTTTTACGGTAGTATCTTCCGATTCATTAATTCTTATCAACCAAGAATACCCGTGAGAATTGAAACGGTATCGTAAAACTTGGTGGATTAGTTCGAAATACAGGACCTCTGGACCATTGTGTTCCGCAAAACTTAACTGATGCAGTGTTAGCATGCGATCCATTAGCCGCTCCTGCGTACGTGGATCTATATTTTGTAGGAGTTTTAGCGGGATTTCTTTAAAAAAACCGTTTTCAATTTCGTCGCCGATATCATAGTTTTTGAGCAGTGTGGCGTATCTGTCCCAAAAGCTTTCCGTTATCGTGCCGTTATTCAACGTTAGAGTAAAATTGATAAACTTCTTGAGGTATTCTTGAACAACGTGACTATTATCTTCACAACTATTTGTACAAAATATTTGTTGGACGGTACGTTCCAACTGCTTCTGATCTGTTGCTAAAATAACAATAATATTGCTGTTTTCATCAAAAAGATGATGTAGTCGCTCCAATACTTTAATAGTGTATTCGGACAGACAACGATCTAGCTCGTCAACCACAAGGATAACAGGTTTGTTCTGAGCTAGTTTGCGCAAATCCTCTTTCGTTGAATCCAGGACTTCTTTGAACTTGAAATACTTATCATAGTCATTATCCTGAATGGACTGATGAAAGATATCTTCTGCGCCAGCCTTTATTTTTTCTAGGGTATGGATTGGGTTGCATCCAATCTTCGTTTGGATGTAATTACCCAACAGTTCTTTGCCTAAATCCTTAACAAGTTCTAAACCTGCTTTGATCTCATTGGGTAGCTTAGGCAAAATACTGTTATACTTGTCGATTTCACTCTTGATGGCAGAAATAATCGCAATGGCGGGTTCTTCATAAAAATCGTATTGCCAACAATTATAGTGAAAAATTACGTACCTATCTCCGGCTGCATTTGGATCTTGAAAAATACTTAGCTGTCTTTCAAACATATCCAAAACAAAAGATTTTCCACACCCCCACCTGCCGTCAATTGTAAATGTGCAGCCCCTTCCGCTATCTGCAATTAATCGCACAATCTCAATCAATCTGTCCACAAAAGGCTGGCGATCTAGTATATCAATTTTGTCTTCCATAGTGGCACTTCCTTTGCTGTAACCATGTCTACTTTGTAGAAGTATATCATATGTTTCCGATTTGTACAATAAAAGCTGTAAAAATGTAGAACAAAAGTATTATAGACGGTATTTATGTTGCACAAAAAAGCGAGATTTAGTTACTTGCATTATTTACTCCAGATGTGGTGCAGTGCAGTTTGTAGAGAAAGCAACGGAGGCAAGAATCTAGCAATTGACACACTTCTGAGAAGGAATTATCATAATAGCAGAAAGGAGGGGATATCCGTGATCATCGATTCCCACGCACATTACAATAATAATGCCTACAAGAAACCGTTTCGCTACTTGTCATATGACAAGGACGGATATGCCCTCAAAGAGAGTGAGCTGTCTCAACTGCTGCATGAGATGGAGAATGCCAACATCCGTTATTTCATCGAGCCGGGTGTGAGTTTGCAGTCCTGCGAGGAAGTACTGGAGCTTGCTGCACAGTATCCTGGCAGAATCTTCCCGGCCATGGGCATTCACCCAACCCGGTCTATTTACGAAAAATGGTCTGACAGAAGGAAGCTGAATGCATTTGCAAAGAAGCCCGGTGTTGTTGCCATCGGCGAGTGTGGCCTTGACTATCACTACAAGCGTGAAGAGCAGCACCGGCTGAAGCAGCACATCTGGTTTCACTATCAACTGAATCTGGCGTGGAAACTGAAAAAGCCTGTAATCCTTCACGTTCGGGATGCCCATGAAGACGCTCTCCGCATACTCAGATGGCACCCGGCTCGGAAGCTGGGCGGAGTAATCCACTGTTTCTATGGCTCCAAAGAAATTGCGGAACAGTACCTGAAACTGGGATACCACATCGGCATTGGCGGCTCAATCCTCCAGTTGGAGGAACGGGCGAAAAATCTGTGGGAAGCGATCCCCTATATTCCGCTGGATAGGATTCTGTTGGAAACCGATGCACCGTTTATCCTGCCCTACTGCAAAGATGTAATCCAGCCTAAGCTTCTCCGCCGCGCCCGGAATACCTCACTGATTCTCCCGGTAGTCATTCATAAGATTGCAGAGCTGAAGGGTGTCCCGACAGATGAAGTGGAGCAGGCAACCACAGATAATGTAATCCGCCTTTTCAAGTTACCAATCGACCTATAACGTCAAATCCCACCTGCGGTGCAGTACCACAGGTGGGATTACTTTATTTGGTTGACTGCTGAAGCCACTTTCTGGCCTCGAGCATATCTCTATCATCAGGATGAATCTGGAGAACATAGTTGACCTTGCCGAGCAGTTGCATCCGGTAAGTTTCTTCTGGAATCTCCAGACCGATTTTTTGAAGGTGTTCCTGGATGCCGAACTTTCTGCAGTAATACAGTTCCTGTCGCAGCTTGCGGCAGTAGTCTGTGGGGATACTCAGTTTCTCATTGACCACGATACCCGTAACAGACTGTTGCTGACCGGGGCGCTGAATCCGGGTTTTCTGCTCGTTCAGCAGGAAGCCCATTTTCTTTAATTCCACTCTGACAAATCGGATGACTTCCGCTGGCTCAAAGTCGCCGGAGAAAGTCATGTCATCGCAGTACCGGGTGTAGGCTATATCCCGTCCCCGACACCACTGGCCAATCAACTCGTCGAACTCATACAGAATGATGTTGGTGATTGCCGGCGAACTGGGCGCTCCCTGGGGCAGAACATCCTTATGATAGCAGAGCATAGTCAACAGAATCCGCAGGGGTTCTGCATAAATCTCTTCCGGGAAGACTTTATCTTTCACGGTGGAGTACCGGATACTGTCAAAGAAGTGGAGAATGTCCAGATTCAGTACCACCTGCTTGCCCACGTGATGCTTGGCGTTCCGAAGAGTAGTACTACCAAACCGATATGCTTTTGCGTAGCGGGACACAGGCATATGGATCAGAAGTACCTCTGAAATCCGTTTCTGAATGGATTTCAGCACCTCGTCAGGCACAGATAAATTCCGATAGCCTCCACTCTTCTTGGGGAGCTTGGCCTTGCGATAGTGCTTACCCAGATTATTGCTGACGGCATAGAGCGTCTTTGCATTGATGCCGAGGTCTCGTTCAAGGGAGGAAAGCTCCATGTATACGATCATGAAACTTCCCTCCCTCTCACAGTCTGGAACAATACAATGATGTACGGCGAAGTGCGCAGCAGTATCCGGGGTGCGGGCACATGAAATGTGCCGCGGTGGGCACACAGCGTGTGCTGGAATACTGCAAGCAGTTCGTCTGAGCGCAAGCGAATACGATGCATTTGTGCTACCCGGCAGCGACTCGCTGCCGGTGCCAGAGGACTGACAAAAGCTATTGTCCCTGATGGGATTATACTGCAAGAACGGACGCAACGCAAGATGTAAGAAATTAGTTTACAATTCTTGTGAGGAACGATAAAATGAAAGAAGAAAGGCGGGTGAACTCACATAATGAGACTCATTCGAGGTAACTACTCGGTGCAGTTGTAAATCTGGCAGCAGACTGTATCGAGTAAGTGATGTTGCCAGTTAACTGCACCTTTGGATCTGACAATATATAAAGGAGTAGTTACTATGAACGCAAATGAATTGATCAAACGATGGAAAGCGGAAGAAGAGATCGCGCATATACACGGATGGGATTTCTCTCATATCGAGGGGCGGTACATGGAGGAAGATGATCTTCCCTGGGATTACCGGGAAGAGATCCTGCGCTACCTCAAACCGGAGATGCGGATCCTGGATATCGACACCGGTGGAGGAGAGTTTCTGCTTTCGCTGAACCATCTATATAAGAACACAGCAGCAACTGAGAACTATCCGCCCAACGTGGACTTATGCCGGGAGACGCTGCTGCCTCTGGGGGGTGATTTCCGGGCTGCAGATGGCAAGGGCATGCTGCCTTTTGACGATGCCTCCTTTGATATGGTGATCAACCGCCATGGAGATTTCAATCCCAGTGAGATCTATCGGGTGCTGAAACCGGGCGGACTGTTCATCACGCAGCAGGTGGGAGCTGAAAATGACCGGGAGCTGGTAGAACTTCTCTGTGGTCAGACTGATTTGCCATTTCCGGATCAGTATCTGAAGATTACGATGGATCGATTCTCCCAGACTGGTTTTGAGAATCTGGATGGACAGGAGTGCTTCCAGCCGATCCGGTTCTATGATGTGGGCGCGCTGGTGTGGTTCGCCCGGATCATTGAGTGGGAGTTCCCGGACTTCTCCGTGGGAACTCACCTAGACAACCTCCTAAACGCCCAGAGGGTTCTTGAAGAACAGGGTTCCATTAATGCCAGCATTCACCGTTTTCTGCTGCTGGCGCAAATATTGGAACGACCCTCAGTTTAACTGAGGGTCGTTTTCGATTATGTTAAAGGATTGATAGAAAGTCATTAATGAGTAATTGCTCGTAATCATCAAATGGGCTTCGGTCATATTCTCCGGATTGGAGTTGTGCAATAGAGACTTGGCCATCGTGCAACTTGATGACAAGGTCATTTGAAATACCATAGTCGATTAGTTTTGAATAATCATCATAAACACTACCGTCCTCAAATAGAAGGGTAATTTTCTTCGCGTCTAGGCAAGAAAGATCAAAGTGTTCGATTTGCATATTTTTCTGGAGATATAGCTTCAGAATGGAGACAAAGAAGGATGTATAAAAGGGGATCTTGTACTGAATTACACTAGCTATAAATTTAAATGTTTCGGAATAGAAAGCATCAATACTTGGCGTGAGGTCCGCCTTATAATATCGTAGAATCCAGCCTAGCCGCTCTTCTTCAAAATAATACTGCACTTCGTGCTTATTTTTTGCGTTCCCTAGATTGTGTTCAAGAATGAAATTTCTAAATCGTCCAGTAATATAGTTCATATTGCTAGAAATTACATTAGCTATTTTTCCAGAACAATAGACTCTGTAAAGCCGTCCCCAAATAAAGGTCCCCTTGCTGTCAAATGCCCTAATTTCATATGGCTCGCATGTAAAACCATCAATTCCAGCCTGATAGAATGCATCCTTTAATATATCAAAAATGTATTTCAGCGATTCGATTCGTGCATGGGGCTGAGTTTTTAATAGGTCTACGGATTTATTGTAACACTCAGTTAACAGGGTGGGATGGCTTTTAAAATAACGATACAGCGCAAGTTTCCATTTTGTTGACACATTCAGCGAGAGACGCAGGTCCGCAGCGGTCAAGCCTAGTGCCTCAATTTCTGCATTTGTTCTTCTTTTCTCATCTTTTTCTGCATCCGATAAGTACTCATCCTGAATCATGTCGATCTCGTAATCAATTCGTTTATGACCTTGGATGCAATAGTTGTAGTTTTCTAGTTTTACTTGTGCATCATCCTGCAACTGAATAACTTTGTCATAGACTTCTTTGGAGATACAATATATTTTGCCAATACTCTTCTGAGCGAAACGACCAGCACGACCCGACACATTAAGAACATCGATGTCGGAAAGACGGTTGGTAGTTGGACCATTGATTAAGCTTGTAAAAATCAAGTTGCTGGCATTCGTGTTGACACCTTCAGTGAATGAAGTAGTAACAACCAAGGTTCCAAGAACATTGTCCTCATATAGTCGGATTATCTCTCTTTTAATGTAACGAGGAAGCGGAGAAATGTAAATTCCCACGCCTTTTTTGAGGGCACTAATAATCTTCCATTCGTAAGTGTCGTCTACGGAGTAAGTCTTTTCGAGATGAGAAATGAATTTGAGGTATCGATCTGTAACTTTGAGTTGTCGTGTCCAGTCTAATCGGTCAATAATGTCATAGGCTTTAGAGTATTGTGATACATACACAATGTTTTTTTGTTCCTGTAGTACACGTAGTAGTAAATTAACCTTGTCCGATATACTAGCTGTTCTAGTGTAACCTATAACTCTGATTTTGAAGTGATCCCTAAAGGAAGATGCATCGTCAATACAATAAATCTCTTTATTAACATACTCAATCTTTCGGTCGATCTTCTTAATGGAATGCCGGTTTAGAAAGCGCTGCATTGACTCGGTTAAGTAATATGTAAAGGGGGATAGCAAGATTAGCCGATTGGATGTTTGCCCGATCATATCAGCAACCTTTCGGAACCGGAGAGAGCGAGACTCTATGAAGTCGCTGATTCGTTCGTTTTTAGAATCCACAATTTTATATGTTTCATCCATTACAACGATGTCAAATACCGAGATGTCACAACTCTCATATAAAAGCAAAAATCTTTCAGGGGTAATGATAAGAAAATTACGAGACTCGTTTTTTAAATAAGGCTGCGTGGACACTTCATAGCCCATTGCAAAAAGCTTATTTATTTCGATGAGCTTCATATATAGTTCCTCGAGAAGGGAGTTTGTAGGAACAATAATTAGAGCGTTTGTTAAGTTGAGATAATTGTGAATTATAAACTCCAGAAGCAAGCTGGTTTTTCCGAACGAAGTGGGCGCAGAAAAATATACTTTGCGGTACCTTTCTAGATCCAATAATAAAGAAAGTTGTCCACTATTATAGAATGGCATCACTTTTCCAACATAAGAGTCGCTTCGCATAGTATCCCAAGAAAGGAACGATGCACGCTCACGCTCGTCTAGATAAGAAAGAAAACCATACATTTCTGTTAGAGAGATAGCATTGAAAACGAGGTTTAAATGTGCTTTATACTCACCGGAATCAAAAAGTTGATTAAGAATCTCCAATATCTTCTCGTTATTTCCTCCGAATGAACACTCATTAATTGCAGATAAAATCTCTGTACTATTCATAAGATTTCTCCATGGCCCTTTTTATATCCATTGTAGTGTTCTCTGTAGGAACAAAAACAATCTCTATTTTGTAGTTTGTGAATCCGATGGTTTTTGCGTTTTGATCGCACTGACTGTAAATTTCGTCGTAGTAATCTTTCAATTTATCGGGGGTGCGCTTTTTACTATCAAAAATTGCGAAAAAGACAAAATTTACACAAACATTATGCTTGATGAGAATAGAAATAAAGTCGTTTCCACAATCAAGTTGATGATTCAAATCTGTAAAAAACGTTTTAAATCGAGACTTATCTGGTTCCGGAATCTGATAGCCTTTCTCGACTACGAATTGAAAATAATCATTCAAGAAGGAAGCGCTAACGTGAGCGGGTTTGCCGTCTTTCTTGCCTGGGGTGGAAGGCTTTCCAACGATATCCTCAACAAGATTATTCTTCGCATTTGCTGCACCACCGACAAATTTTGTTTCACACAGGCAGATATTTATGCTTCCTGTTGTGTCTATGTAATATACTATATTATCCGGACCTGTAGACTCATAGTTAGAAGCAAAGGACCTCTTATTGGCATATGTAATCACAGCATTTCTCGCACTAACTATGCGCAAATAAAAGTCGAGAAACAGCTCGCCATATATACCATCGACTTCGATTTTTCGCTGAGGGATCACTTGACTATTCTTGCGCATATTTTTGGATCTGCTTACTAACTGCGCATCAACATCGCCTGATTCATCAATGACTTCGAAATAGTCAGAGTTTCTTACATAGAAGGGGAGGTATTTCAGAAATGTATCTGCAAAGTTATCTAACTCATGGGCATAATCATAAACATACATAATATATGCGTTTTGCATCGCATCAGAAAGTCTGGTCATGAAGACTTTGCGAGCGTATTGATTTTGATAATGAGCGACCAATTGTTTAACGTCCATACTTTCCCCTGCTCTATGTGAAGATCTGTTTGTATATACAAGCTTATAGCAAAGCTTCAATCGGATCTATCAAATCTGCTTTGCTCCATTTGTTTGCTGTTTCAATATCAACAAATCGGATTGTTTGATGAACTCCGCCGGTTCTATGTACTAATTCATCCTCTCCGATAACCTTGATTAGATTCTCAATCTGATTGGCGAGTGCTTTTTTGTTGTGATAAAAAATAGTGACTTCAGTATTTTCCGATAGAAGAAGTGCACGCAAGATATCCTTGTCTGTGGCATCTAAGGAATGCCCATAAATGTATATCTTCGAAGGTTTAGGATTAAACTTCTGGGCAGGGCAAGGAATTGACTGAGAGAGCCATTCACGGTAACTACTTCCAGTTTCTTTATATATTCGTTGAAAGAATTTTTTGAAATAAACAAATTCATTATCACGGTCGCGATCTTCGCCAGATAAATACTCATCAATACCAATGATCATGTTACAATGATCTACGTCACTGTTTTCGACAGCCTCACCATGCACAAAATCATAGTAAACTTTCTTTTGTGTAGCGTTATCATATACAATCTCAAATGTATGTGTATAGTTAAAACTAATCACACCGTCAATATCCAAATTACTGATACATGGTATTTTTTGAGATACCGTAAGTCTTTCTACAAAACTACACAGATATATTTCTAAACATCGTGTGAGTCGGTTTAAATCGTCCAACAACTTTTCATTTTGGACAATAATGGGCTCAAGTCCGCTAACTAGTGTTCCATCTCCGAAGAGTAATTGCAGTTTTTCGGACTGATACGGTGTAAGTTTAGTGAATTTTCCGGAAGTTTGAACTTCTTTTCTAACTGCATGTCTAACTTCGTCAAGAGCCTGAATAACTTGTGATATTTCCCGTTCAAAATCTACCCAGCCATCTTTGATCTGTATTCTTTTAAAATATTCGAGCCAGATGTTGTCAGAAGTTAGAGATACTAGCTCCTTAATAAGTGTAGTTTCTTTACTGTCGGTATTTTGATACAACTGTGTAAGATAATCAAATACCCGTGTATCATCTTTGCTCTTTGCAGTAGGATATCTTCCTGTCTTTTGAGATTTAGAAAACTCGATAAAAACATCTGTAAAATACAAAAAGGCTTTATAGGATGTTGGAAGGTTATGTGCAATGTCGAATCCGTTACCCACTACTAAAATGTTCATAGAGTTTCCCCTTTTTGAAGTTGAATTTGTATGTGGCCCCTTCTAGGAAGGGGCCATGGTGCATAGCAAAGAATAATGATTGCTTTTGCGCAAAGTGGTCACACAGTATTAACTAGTAATATTCTGAAAAGATGACATTATTGTTTTATCAGCCTAAAACCAAATCGCATGCGCTATCATAGGATTGGTAGCTAGGCAACAGGCGTATGGCAGCTTGCTGCCGCGGGCGTTTAACATGTAGAACACTGTTATTGGGGTTTAACATATTACGATATGCATCTTCTTGGTACAGATCTACGCATTCTGCCATGAGAGCTCTAGTTTTTTCAACTACATAAATATGCTCAGGATTGTTAGGATCAAAACGAGGGCTAACCTTGAATGGCCATGTGTGAATGTGTCTGCGGCCAAAACGGCCTCTTGGCTGAAAATCAAAAATGCGATTTTCGAGAGCATCGCTGTTAATTAATCCTGTTAGGTAGATGGCTTCATCTTCTGTCTCAGTAAGATACCAGTAGAGAGTTTGGTCAATTACAACCTTACTCATATTAGGTTCATTTGTGGAAATATATGCTGCACATGGTTTTGAACCACTGGCACTTGATAAAACAAGCCAATTACCCGTACTAAAGTTCTGAGAGCTAAGCTTTCCTCGACAATTTGCGTATTTTTCAAAATATTCCTGAAGATTAAGATTCAAGAACTGTTGCAATCTATTGAAGATAAAAGCTGTACTAGGATTCATCAATGCAACATCTTGGTCAGTGAGGCAACTCCATTCTCCGTTAACTTTTTTGCAGGGCATAATTGCACGGGCAGACTGGGAAACATGGAATGGCGATAGATTTTTGGACATTATACAGTTAACAACATAGGTATCATCGAAGTCCTGTGCGGATAGGTCTAATCCAACACGTTGTTTTATGTCGCTAATAGTATAGAATTCTTCACTATCTCTTGTGATTGGTCCGAATGTCCAGTTTCCGTTTCTTTGTTGTGCAAAAGAATGGTACAGCGCACTTTTGGGGAAAAGATCAATTCCTTGATGTGCAGTCATGGGATTAGGGTTATCAATCGTTGCTAGATCATCTACGTTGGTGCGATTAGTCCAAGCTGTTCTGCTTTCTTGACAAATTAATCTATACGTACAAGGACTGTACTCCCGTGTGTCTGCATAGAAACGGCCGCTTAATGGTGAGTTTTCCTGCTGATAGCCCTTATTACCGTACAATACAATAGCTTTATTCTTAAATGTATCAATTGGTAATTCCCAGATTTCCTTAAACGCCATAGGAACAGGTCGGGTTCCTGTTCTAAAGCGGCCCTTTCTTATTGGTTCATGGTTATACCCGCTCATTATACTTCCTGGCATTACACAGCACCACACTGCATCAGGAGCGAGGAACTTTTCAATTGCGTTAATTAAGAAAGTGGTGGCAAGCTCTGCATGTAAATGAGATGATCCTGGCGCCTGGATGCCATATTGAGCTGCGCGGTTTTTGAGCACTTCCTTGTAGGGATTATCTGAAAGCTTACTCATAGCGAGCCAAGGGGGATTTGACAGGAGACAATTAAACTCATGAGAACATAAGCCCGGACGATAGCTATTACTCAGAATAAAATACCAGATACCATTACGGCCTGCTCGTTGCATTTGCTCCAAACAAGTAACTAGCATTTTTGCTTTTGTGGCTAAATTAATGCGAGATTCTAGGCTGACAGGAGTATTACTCTCATCTAATGCCTGTTCAACCAACCGGGAAACGAAAGTATCTTCAAGTTCGCACGCAGGATTTGCCGCCCGTTGCATTGCTACTCGATAACATTTCGAAACAAAGGAATCATACAGCTTTCTATACTCGGGAGAAAAGAGGTAAGAAGGTAATTCGATGGTGTAATCACCTATAACCAATTCAATATTCCTGTTTTCATTTTCTTGGAGCTGAGTTGTGATTGGTGTAGCCACAAACATTGAGTCTGCGTGATATACAGGGATTGTAATTGCGCCATGATGCAATTCAAAGAGATCACGCATTGCCAAAACCCAGTTGACTTTTGCCAGCATTACGGCAAGTGGATCAATATCAAATCCGGTGACGCAGGAGAACATAATCTTATCCTTTGCCTCATCGTATCCATCTAACGTAACTTCGTATTTTTCTCGTACTACCTGAATGGCTTCAATTAAAAAGACGCCTGATCCGCAGCAGATGTCAACAATTTTGGGTTCAGTACCGGGTTGAAGTTGATTAATGCCATGGATAGCCATTTCTTTGGCAATCCAATGAGGGGTGAATTCTTGCCCAAGCAAAAGTCGATGCTCTTTACTTGCCAAATGGGCTAATAACTCTCCAAACAAATCTTCCCGAGCTCCTGCTGCAAAGTCATAGGATGTAAGCTGCCGCTGGATATTCATGGCACATTCAGCAATAGACTCTACATATGGAGAATCATTCAGCCATCCAAAATAATCGTAATCCACAAGATTTTCAATGTTCAAACGTGTGAAGAAAGTACCGTTTAAGATCTGAATTACTTCATCTTGAGGACAAATGATAGGCACTTTTTGAAGTATGTTTGCACAAACAATTTTTGCTACTGTCAACAAATACAATTCATTGGTGTATGTTTCTCGTGAAAAAACACCGTAGTCGGCAGCACCAAGATATGCAACAAAGTTCTGCCATACTGTTTTGATTAACTCTGCATAGTCTGGCTTGTCAGTCATTGCACGGTTGACAACATTACGAAAGACACTAATATTTTGCGTATAGAAACCACTATCGACGCCGAAATCGCGCACTAAACTGGAAGCAGAAAGAGAAAGCATTTGGGTACGATTCAAATGTTGATTGACAAAGCTTTCAAATCTTATGAATTCCGTTTCAGTGTTTAGAGAAAGGTCTATAACATCAGTTTCATGGAGCTCCACATTGTTAATTCCGTACAACCCGTTGATGGGTGCACCTGAGATGGTAACAGTATAACCGAACCAGCGTACAGTGTCAGATAGTATTCCATGAATATCTTCCGCACGAATTCCTTTGTTGTACAGACCGGCACAATATTCTTTGACTTGCCGATATCCGGTTCGGAAAATAACTGGCGCTGTTAGATTCTTTTCATATTCAATTGCAGTTTTACCCACAACTGCATCGGCAAACCCAGAACAGACTGTGCCTTGCTCATCAGTAAAATGCATATGAGTCTCGGTCCCGTTAGCATGTTCCATTATCCACCGAGGCGATCCTTCAAAAATTGCAGATAGTTTTGTGGACAGCAAGTGGCGCAAAACATCCTCCGCTGCACCGCTATTGATTAGCTGTTGCGCAGTTTGTGCAAACCCTCTTAACTCGTCTACATTAATCATGATAGTGCACCTCTTTCACGAAGAAGAGTATTTAGTAATTCTTTTACTTCAGCCAATACGTGTGTGTTGAATTGCGCAAAAACAATCGCGTTGATTTCATCTAGTAGCTGGGGGGGTAATGTTCTGCTTTGAATAAGTTTGGCACCACAAATCTCGAGCGCATCCAGTGATTCCTCGGGGAGATGCGGAAAATGTACTTGCCGAATGTGAGAAGCTTCTACTTTCAATGCACCACCACCCATAACCGTTGCAATACATTCGATGTAGCATTTAAACCAAGATGAGTTTAATAGCGCAAAAGCAATCCGCTGCTCTCTTGGCGAGTTATGCCACAGCGTCGTAAAGTTAGCATCCACTGCGATTGGCCGATTGGTGGCCTGTTCAACAAATAAACACTCTATTGCAGTTCCACAGACACGAGGTAAACACAAAGAAGGCTGATGTCGGTTAACCATTTCAGGAAGCATATACCAAAATCTTGTATACCCCGATGAACACTTGCGAACGTTAGGGGCTACAGCAGAGCGTTCAGGAAAAGGACGACTGCTCTTGGTGGACGAAGGATTATATTTTTCGCCAGCAGTAATATAGGCGGCCAAATCATCATCCATAATCGAGCAGCAAGCCGTGATGTCAGGACTTAATAGACCATAATCCTGTGGCCTTACTTGATTGGTAATATAAAGAACCCGTGTTTGAAGCTGTGGGGCTGAAACGCATAGTCCATTAATCGAGCTTCTATTTTGTAGTGCGGCCATTAAATTAATGTTATTGACAACGATGGGCTTTTGATACCAAGTGCTTTCAACCAAGGAGCAGTTTACATCCTCTTCGATTAGTTTTCCATAGAAAAAATCATTCGCACCAGTCCGTAGCCCCTGACCAATTCCCCAACCACGTTCGCCCAGCGTTTGGTAAGGAATGAAGCTATATTCTTTTAGTATGTTTTTTAGTTTTAACGGGAGCAGCTCTATGCCACCAAAACAGGGACGTTGTTCAGTAAACCATTTGTATTCTGAGAGGCCTTGAAGCATTTGAGGGAATAAAGCGTAGGTTTTTTCCTCTGTTGCAGAGTAGTACTCACTCGATATACATGGGCGTTCCTGTAACATATTAAAAAATGCTGCCAGTCCTTTGAGAGAGCTGTAGCTGAAGTTTTCAACAAGAGAAGATTTGCCAACAACTTGCTGCTTAAGGTTGATGCAATATGTTTGTTTTCGTAACGCTTCTTGGAAACTTTCTGTCTTTTTCCGTCTTGCTACAACAAGACATGTTCGGACCTGTGCATTATCAAACCAAGCAGCGCTCGTATCAGTAACAACTGTAAGTACATCAAAGCATTTTAGCAGTAGATACTGAACCGGTAGCGCATATTCTCTATTCAACCAAGTATCAGGAACAACAATTGCAAGCAGACCGTCATATCTAACCAATGATGCACATAAAATCCATGATGGCACGGCCATATCAGAAAGACCAGAATAGTTTTTTGCTAGGCGTAAAAATAATTCTTTATCTGAAGCCGAAAGGTTTTTGTTGGCGGAAAGGGTTGAAATAAGGTTGTTTCTAATTTCTTCGGAGGATGGCAGGGTGTTCGCGTTATCCTCATCGGTTAATAACTGGTATCGGATATACGGAGGATTGGTTATTACCAGGTCCCACCCCTTTCCACCATTTAGTCGGCACTTTGCAAATGCATCCCCGTGACGTATAGTTGCAAAAGGCACATTATTACGGCAAGTTTGGATGATGGTCTTATCGATTTCGATTCCGACTAGGCGATCAACCTCTTCCTTTTGTGCTTTTAGGGCAGAAAGCATGTCTCCTACACCAACCATTGGATCGATAGCTGATTTTATAGGGATGGACTTCGGTAAAAGTGCAACCAGTAAGTCTGCAACTTTTTTCCCTGAAAAATACTGGCCGAACCGTTTTTGCCGGCTTGCAGTATCTTGCTCGTTTAGTATACTCATAAATTAATGCCTTCCTAAAACACTTCTTACATAATCATAGACTTCTTTGGCATCTAAGGTGACAGTCTGCCCGCGTTCTAAGCATTGGTTTACATACAGTGAATAGATTCTACGCTCGTCAATTGATTGGGGATCTTCATATTCTTTAATCAAATTCCTGAGAAGTTCATTATTTTGGATCACTGTAGGGGTGTCCTTTTTTGCCGGTCTCAGCAATACCAAAGGATCACCTTGAACAGACCCAGTAGAAACAACCTGCTTGAAGCTGGCTTGTTTTTTGTCTAGGATAGAAGTCATGTATACAGAGAGCCCCGAATTATCTATAGCAAGCTTAAAAGCTTCCCAAACCTTTGCTTTAGTGGCATGAAAAATTACTGCAGCATAGTGATCTCTCTTTAGGACTCTGTTAATCTCAGAAAAAACCTGAGTAAGCATTGTTTGATAATCTGAAATACTCTTATTCTGAGAAGGGCTGATAATAACCTCATCTGCTCGGTTAGTGGTATGCTCTAACCATAATTCATTAATCTGATTAACCTCTGCATAGGGGATAAAGTCGCCAAAAGGCGGATCAGTAAAAACGAAATCTACAGAATTTGCTTGTTCGCACATATGAGCGCTAGTAGCGTTATGGACGGTCATGCGACCAGTACAATTTTCAAGAAGCCTAAAGGTCTCATAAAATGGCGCTGATTTTCGTTTCAGACCCAAAAGTATATTTTTCTCGACGGGAAGCTTACTAATATATAAAACACCACTTTGCGCACCGGTTAATACAAAGTCTTTTGCGTTCTGTTTAGCAACCACTCTTGTCATCATCGTACAGTGTGTGGCGTTGTAACTAAGAAGCAAAAGTTGAAGCGCATTTTGGACATTTTCAGGGAATTTAAATGTAAGCTGCCAAAGTCGATACATTACTTCGTAGTTTCTTCTTGAATAAAAATGATGAAGATGAGTGATGCCGAGATGATAGCCCGATCGATGTAACTCACCCCAAAAAATCTCTTTGGATTTATCGTGGTCGGCATAAGGTTTTTCTTCAATCTGCGCTAGTAGCTCAATATCCTCGTTGGTTGCAGCGCGATCCCACTTATTAGATCCGGTTACTCCATAAACCCAAACAGGGATCCGTTTTTTCCTTAATATTTCTCGTCCTAAAAGTTTATCGAAGTAACATTCAGTTGCGCTATCGAACGAATCTGTAGGATGCTCTCTACCGCAATGAGGACATTTAATTTTATCTTGGAACCGAACGGGAGATCGTTTAGTCCCATGTTGAAAGTAAGAGATTTCTTCTTTACAGGTAGGACATATAAGAACTTCCGACCAGATTATATGCCTTATTAGTCCAGGGTTACCGTCACAATCCTTGGCAGCATAGAGTGCTCCTAGCTCATTCTCGGCAAGCTGGACAAACTCATCAACTGACTTACGGAAGGTTGATGCAGACAAACGACTAGATAATGTTCTCGCTGCAAACGAACCGTAGGAGCCAATTTCATAAATCACTGCGTTTCTTTTTCCCCAGGTGGGATTGACGCCCAGTTCTTCTGCTATCTTTATCATTTGTGCTGTAGGGTGTTCGCAAAGAAGCGCAGCAATACCTGTGCTGCCACTTCCGCCAAATGCATCCAGAATGGTATCCCCAGGCTGGGTAATCGTTGCTAAATATACAGCAATTGCCTCTGGAGATATTTTGGTTGGATATGGGAATGTATTATAAAATGCCCCAGAGCGTGTTGAAGGTAACGGCTTAGAGAGCAGTTTTTGAAGCGTATTCATTGATTTCACCACATTGAATAAGTTATTTTTAATAATTGCAAAGCACAATGGAATGGTCAGAAAGTACTATTTTTGCTATCTGGAATAATTTCCATTATATCGTCTACTCCACAATCTAATGCAGTACAGATTTTTAGAAGAACTTCGGTTGTTACGTGTCCATTCTTGCCCATCTTAGTAATAGTTGCAGGACTGACACCGGATTTAGCGCTGAGATCCTTTTTCTTGATATCCTTATCAATCAGGAGTTTCCAGAGTTTCTTATAACTGACGGCCATATGTATTCCCTCCGGTATAACAAATAAAAGCTCTGCTTTTGGCAGAGCTTTTGACATTTCATCACAATCTGCCAGCGTATTACAGCGCTCGACAGCGTTGTTTTACATTATAGCAGATGGCAATGATAAATTCAAGAAATTATTTATAAGTTCGCAGCATTTATGACGAAAGGATAAACACTCCGCAATATGTTTCATTCAAATTGCATGTTTCACCGGCTCGGTGAAATGAAGAAAGCTTATGGTGCACGAATTGAAATCGCCCACCACACGGACAGAGTACGCATAGCAATGTGGTGATGGCAGAAGCAACGCATTTTGAGTCCAATACGTCGCACAATGCGGTGCAATGATTCTGGACGGCGTCCTGGTACATATAGCATGCCTTTGAATTCTTCTAGGGTATTCGTGACGAATAGCGCAGAAAATATATCTTGACAATTACGAACACATGTTCTGTAATGTAGAATACAGAAACGAAAGAGCAATCCATCTGGGTGGTAAGACCATAAGGTTATGCACCTCGTTTCTGTTACGAAAACTGAATAGTCACTTCATTGACTCCGAGAGAGCACGCGGCTAGTTTTTAGCCAGTGAAAGTCTGGTACCGGGCGTGAAGATAGAGCAGGGATGCTCTGTCCTCATGCTCGGTTTTTTATATCCCTTTTTCTTAAATTGAGGTACAGATAAGGTTCAAACATTCGGGAAGGCTGCATAACAACCGGAGCCTGCAATTGGTGGATCTGATGATTTTTCAAAATAGCTGGGACAAAACGGTGTTTTCGCTGCCTACCAAGTGATGAGGTGTATAAAATCTTTGATTTCGTTGCCTACATATTGAGAGGGATTTCGAAAATCGATCAGAGCAATGCCAAAAGCTTGTAGCATCATTGTTGCACAAAAACTAAGCACTTAGATTAGTGAAAACGAAGATTTTTCAAAACGACCTGGACAAAATCGCTTTTTCACTGCCTATAAATTGAAGGGGTGTATAAAATGGCTGTTTTTACTGCCTACCAAGTGAGAGAATTTTTTGCAAAAAGAATTGTCTCGCTGGCGAGGTGTTTCCGCACAAACGAAAGGCTTGGAAATTGTAATACTTTACAAACTTAAAAAACTTTCCTCGAAAGAGGGGGTGAAAACCTTGAAAAACAGACAATAAGTGAAGGGGGTTTTTTGAAGGACTAGTATTTTTTGAAGGAGGTGACACTTTCGCTGTTTGCGTGTCCTAGTTATATAGTGAAAGGAAAATTTTAAATGCGGCTTCCGTTTTTGTAGTTCTTTGCTGCAGTGTATAAGTAGGAGGTAAATTTTTCGGAGCGTGAAAAAATGAAACCTTCTTTGCTGCAGTGTACTTATGAGAGGTTTTTTATGACAGTTGAAAGGAGAAGTTGGCCATGAAATAGCACACCCCGAAACATGACAGTAACGCACGGTAGTGCGTTCAGGTAGCTATTTACCTGAAGTAAAATTTCGCCGCTTACAGAGGCGAAAAACGCCCGAAATCACCCCGAGAATTGACAGTCGGAAAGGAGATTTTGATGCCGCGCATGTCAAAAGAGAGGAAGCATGAGCTGTCATTCTTCCTTAACACAAGAGGCCGAAGAGAATACAACATTCTGTGCCGGAGGTGCATCCATGGGTGCAAGCAGAGCTTCCGGGCGATTGTAGTAGAGTGCAGACGATATATTTCAAAACGAGCAATAGGAGGAAAAGAACAATGATTATCAAAGAACGAAAGTATGTGCATGTTCCGGTGGTCCTGATTCAGAGCGAGAACCTTTGCTGGCAGGCAAAACTGCTGGCGCTGAACCTGCTTGCCCTGGACAGCGGCGACTATGAAACCGCAGTGCTGGCTCAGCGGACTGGTCTGATGGAAGAGGAAGTGGATGCGGCAGCGGAGCAGTTGGTCAATGCCGGATACATGGACCGGACTGCCTACGGCTTTTACTTCAAGGAGGCAGCGGTATGACCAAGAGAATCACAGAACCTCGCAAGAGAACCCGGACGGTCCAGATTAAATTCTGGGCCACTCCGGAGGAAAAGGAGCTGATCGAAAAGAAAATGGCTCTGACAGGTATCGTCCACCTGGGAGCCTATCTTCGCAAAATGGCAATCGACGGATATGTGGTGAATCTCCAGATACCGGAGCTGAAAGACATCCTCCGGTGTCAGAGATACGCCAATAACAACATCAATCAGATTGCGAAAAAAGTGAATGCAACCGGTAGTATCTATGCAGAGAATGTGGAAGAAATTCGACAGAGGGTGGATGCAATCTACGACCAGATCAGCAAACTGATTACCAAGATTGCCAAGATCAAATAAGCACCGGAACGGTGCGCAGCCGCAGAATTTTTCTGCGTTCAGGGGGGATTGGGGCTTCTCCCCAACAAGCGATTTTGGCGCGGTGGGTACCATCGTGCATTGCTTGCCAGTAGCTTTTTAACTACGATTTTTTAAGAAAGGAATTTAAAATATGGCTTATACTTATACCTCGATTGATCAGCTTCCCATCACTCTCTGCGCCGAGCGGGTGGCGCAGGTTTTGGGGATTTCTCGCGCCGGGGCTTACACCCTGATGCACTCGAAAGACTTCCCAACCATCCAGATCGGCAAGCGGATGGTTGTTCCCAAGGACAAGCTCCTGGCCTGGATGGAAGCCCAGACCGCTGCGTGAGGGAATGCCTATGACCCAGGAAGTAATGGAAAATCTGCAAATGGAAGTGAAGCATCGGCTGATTGATTTTCTGAAAGCCGAGAAGCTTCCTTACTACGAACCGGCGCTCACGGCCTGCCCCCATTGCGGCAGGCAGGCCGGAATCATCGGTGACTTTATGTGGAGCTGCAACGAATGCGGCAGCAAGGGCGACGTGGTGGATTACTCTAAGGAACGGAACTTTTTCAAGACTCGGAGCGATGCCCTGAAGCATGTGTGCCGGGTGCTGGGAATCAAGATTTGTCACCTGGATACCATCTCCGCCGACGAGCTGATGGACAAACATTTCCCACCGGATCTGGACCTGATTGACGGCCTTATGAGCAAGGGGCTCTACATCCTTGCCGGTGCACCGAAGATCGGCAAGTCCTGGCTGGTGCTGTGGTTGGCCCATTGTGTCAGCACCGGCGAACCGGTATGGGAATTTGAAACCTACAAGTGTCCGGTCCTCTACCTCTGCCTGGAGGACCCGGACCGCCGGGTACAGAAGCGGCTGGTGGATATCTGCGGTGGACAGACCGGCAGCATTCACTTCGCCGTAGATGCGGAAGCATTGGGCTCCGGCCTAGAAGAGCAGCTTGCCAACTTTATCAAGGAACATCCGAGCATGAAATTGATCATTATTGATACATTTCAGAAGATCCGTAACGACGGTGTGGAGGGCTACAATTACGGTGCGGACTACAACATCCTGACTGCCTTGAAACGAATTGCAGACCGTTTTGACATTACGATTTTGCTTGTCCACCACACGAGAAAGCAAGGTGCGAAAGATGTGATGGACACCATTTCCGGCACTCGTGGTATCAGCGGATGTGTGGACGGCACCTTGGTTCTGGAAAAGGAAACCCGGCTGGGTACGAGAGGAAAACTCAGCGCAACCAGCCGGGAATATGAGGACAAAGAATTGGTTCTGGAATTTGACAGAAGCAGCAAACGGTGGGGCTTAGTGGGCAGCGTGGACGATGAGGAAGTGGAGCCGCCCGATCCGTTGCTCCTTGCCATCAGCGAGTTCATCAGCAGAGTGGGAAACTGGAAAGGAACTGCCACAGAGTTGCTGGAACACCTAAAAGGAATCAACGGGAAAATACAGAACCCGCCTAACGCTCTGGCCCGATACCTCAATGCGAATAGTAAGCAACTCCGGGAGCGGTACGGCGTAGAGTACACCCCCAGCCGGGAGAGAAACGTAAAGTACATCTGTCTGGAGCCGATGTGCGATAATTCCGATACTTCCGATGTTTCAGAGGGTGCCTCCAATACCGAAAATACCGAACTTATCGGACAGAGTGCCTAAATTCGCCGAAATTTTCGGCGAATTTCCACCGCCGCAAACTATACAAAATGAACCGCGAGCTGTACAATGATGGTGACGAAACATCATGTATCAGCGGAAAGGAGTGAAATGGCAAAGAAACGAACCAACGGCGAAGGAACCATTCGCCAGCGTGAAACCGGCCTTTGGGAGTGTACCATCATGGACGGTTTCCAGCCCAACGGCAAACGCAAGTATAAAAGTTTTTACGGCAACACCCAGGGTGAAGTCAAGAAGAAGATGAAAGCCTATCTCAAAGTAAAGGAGGAGGGAAGCCTCGCCGCCATGGATTACACCTTCGGCGAGTGGGCAGAAATCTGGTTTGAGAACCACAAGGAAAATATCAAGTCCACCACCCAGGAAAGCTACCGCTACACCATGCGGATTCTGCAAGAGCACTTTGGCAGACAGAAGATGAATCAGATCAAGGCTTACGACATTGAGCAATTTCTGAAAAAGCTTCGCAAAGGCGGAGCTTCCAATTCCCGGCTGGCTCAATGCAGAGGCATGCTGTTCCAGATTTTCAATAAGGCTGTTGCCAACGATCTTCTGGACAAAAATCCTGTGGCCTTTGCGGACAAGCTGCGGAAAGCACCGCCCCAGCGGAAAGAAACTTTCACAGCCGAGGAAGTGAAAATTCTTCTGAAGAACCTACCGGAAAATCAGATCGGTTGGAGTATCCGTCTGATGCTGGGAACCGGCATGCGGGGTCAGGAACTGCTTGCTCTGGAACCCAGACATATCTCCGAAGATGGTGCTTTCATCGTCATTGAACAGGCGGTGTCCATGGACAAGGGAACGGCGGCTCTGGGGACTCCCAAATCCTTTGACAGCTACCGCAATATCCCAGTCCCGGAGAATGTCCGCTACTGTGCAAGACTGCTTCGGGATACACCCAATAAGTATATCTGGGAATCTCCCAAGAAACCGGGCATGCCCTGCAATCCCTCTCACTTCCGGGATCAATTCAAAAAGACTTTGGAAGCCATCGAGGGGGTACGGGTTCTGACACCCCATTGCTGTCGGCACACCTACGTTTCCCAAATGCAGATGCTGGGTGTTGACCTTGCTACCATCCAGAGTATCGTCGGTCACGCGGATGTGGATATGACCAAGCACTATCTGCATGTGCAGGACCCAGTACGGCTGGCCGCAATCGAGAAATTTTCCAACGCATTTTCGGAGCATCCGAAAGCCTCTCATTTGAACGTATTGGACTTCTTGGAATCGTCGTGATTCTGGTACGATTCTGGTACATAAAGCAACGCAAACCGGGGTGTAACGCCCCGGTTTGGAAAAGACTGATTTTTACAGAAAATATCCATGTTTGCAAAAGAAAAAGTCCCGAATTCTTACGAATTCAAGACTTTTTGGTGGAGATAAGCGGGATCGAACCGCTGACCTCTTGAATGCCATTCAAGCGCTCTCCCAGCTGAGCTATACCCCCATATTTTGTTTTCGTTCGCCGCCCTTGCCGGACGACTTCTGTATTATAGCACACAACCGGAAAATGTCAAGCAGTTTTTTCGATTTTCTTCATTTTCTTTTTTAGGGCAAAAACAGGCCGGGGAAAGGGAAATTGGGACTTCCATTTTCCGCACTTTGCGTGTATAATGAAAGACAGCAGAAATATATAAAATAAGAAAGCCTGCGGGCGATCGTTTGGAGGATGTTATGTCGAACCTGATTCTTTCCGCAAAGGACAAAACGAGACTGGATTCCGGCTTTTCCACCGCCTTCGGCGGGGAAGCCCAGCGGTATTTTTCCGCTCCCGGACGCACGGAAATCGGCGGCAATCACACGGATCATCAGCGGGGTCGGGTGCTGGCCGGCGCGGTAAACCTGGACACGGTGGCGGCTGTCCGCATTAGCGGGACAAACGTGATTCGTGTCCAGTCCAAGGGCTATCCCCTGTGTCAGGTGGATTTGGACAATCTGGAGCCGGTGGCGGCGGAAATCAACTCCACGCCTGCTCTCATCCGGGGCGTGGCGGCTCGGTTTGCCCAGCTGGGCTGCAAGGTGGGGGGCTTTGATGCCTACTGCGAGTCCACGGTGCTGCCCGGCTCCGGCCTGAGCTCCTCCGCGGCCTTTGAGGTGCTCATCGGCACCATCATCAATCATCTGTTCTTTGACGGCCGGGTGTCCCAGGCTGAGGTGGCTCAGATCGGCCAGTACGCGGAGAACGTGTTCTTCGGCAAGCCCTGCGGCCTGATGGATCAGACTGCCAGTGCGGTGGGCGGTCTGGTGACCATCGATTTTGCCGATAAAGCGCACCCGGATATCCGGCCGGTGCACTTCGATTTCTCCACCACCGGCCACGCCCTGTGCATCATCGACTCCCGGGCGGATCACGCCGACCTGACCGACGAATACGCGGCCATTCCCGGAGAGCTGAAGGAAATCTGCGATTGCCTGGGCAGGGAAGTGACCACGGAAATTCCCGAGGAGGAATTTTACGCCGCCATCCCCAAGCTTCGGGAAACCTGCGGCGATCGGGCGGTTATGCGAGCCATGCACGAATACAACGAAAACCGCCGGGTGCCGGAGCAGGTGGCCTGCCTGGAAAAGGGAGATTTCCAGGGCTTCCTGAGCCTCATCCGGGAGTCCGGCTTCTCCAGCTGGATGTATTTGCAGAATGTGATTCCCGCGGGCTATGTGCGCCAGCAGCCTGTGGCGGTGGCACTGGGTCTGTGCGAGCATTATCTGCGGGGCAAGGGCGCCTACCGGGTTCACGGCGGCGGCTTCGCCGGAACGGTGCAGGCCTTTGTGCCCTTCGAGCTGCTGGATTCCTTCCGGGCAGGGATTGACGCTGCTCTGGGCGAAGGTGCCTGCCATGTCCTGTCCATCCGTCCCCAGGGCGGCGTGGAGATGGAGGTGGAGGGATGACCATCGATACCTGTATCGATTCCCTGGTTTCCTATGCCATGAACCGGGGACTGGCGGAGCCGGTAGATCACTATGTACTGGTCAACCGGCTGCTGGATATTCTCCGTAAGGACGACTACACCCCCACCGACGAGCCCCAGAGCGAGGACTTAGAGGAAATTCTGGCCGGGATTCTGGACTACGCCGTGGAAAAGGGTCTGTGTGAGGACAACATCACCGCCCGGGACATTTTCGACACCCGGATTATGGGCGCGGTCACGCCCATGCCCCGGGAGGTCATCCGTTCTTTCCGGGAAAGGTACGCCCAGAGCCCGGAGGCGGCCACCGAGTGGTACTATCGGTTCAGCTGTGATACCGACTACATCCGCCGCTATCGGATTGCGAAGGATATGCGCTGGAAGTATGACAGCCCCTACGGCCAGATGGACATCACCATCAATCTGAGCAAGCCTGAGAAGGATCCCAGAGCCATTGCCGCAGCCAAGAACGCCCCCCAGACCGCTTACCCCAAGTGCCAGCTGTGCCGGGAGAACGAGGGCTACGCCGGTCGGATGAACCATCCCGCCCGGGCCAATCACCGGATCATTCCCATTTCCGTCTGCGGGGCGGACTGGTGCCTGCAATATTCCCCCTACGTTTACTACAACGAGCACTGCATCGTGTTCAATTCCCGGCATGTGCCCATGAAGATCGACCGGGCGGCCTTTGAGAAGCTGCTGGACTTCGTGAAGGCCTTCCCCCATTATTTTGTGGGCTCCAACGCCGACTTGCCCATTGTGGGCGGCTCCATTCTCAGCCATGAGCACTTCCAGGGCGGACACTATACCTTCGCCATGGAGACCGCGCCTGTGGAGCAGGAGCTGAAATTCACGGGCTTCGAGGACGTTCAGGCGGGCATTGTCCGCTGGCCCATGAGCGTCATCCGGCTGGACGGGGAGAATCCGGAGCGGCTGGCAGAGCTGGCAGACAAGATCCTCACCTGCTGGCGGGGCTATTCCGACGAAAGCGTGGGCGTGGTGGCCTTCTCTGACGGAGAGCCTCACAACACCATCACCCCCATTGCCCGGCGCAGAGGAAAGCTCTATGAGCTGGATCTGGTGCTTCGGTGCAACATTACTACCCCAGAGCATCCCCTGGGCGTGTTCCATCCCCATGCGGACAAGCACCACATCAAGAAGGAGAACATCGGTCTCATCGAGGTCATGGGTCTGGCGGTGCTTCCCAGCCGGTTGAAAAAGGAGCTGACGGATCTGGCTCAGGCCATTGTGGAGGGTCGGGACATCGGCGCGGACGAGGTTCTGAGCAAGCACGCTCCTTGGGTAGGGGAGCTGAAAAAGAAGTACACCTTTACTCCGGACAACGCCCTGGACATTGTGCTCCAGGAGACGGGCAAGGTGTTCACCGAAGTCCTGGAGGATGCCGGTGTCTACAAGAACACCCCAGAGGGAAGAAACGCTTTCCTGGGGTTCGTGGATACGGTGAATGGGTAAATAGCAGAAGAACAGGCGCACTGCGTTTTGCAGTGCGCCTGTTATTTCGTTCAGGAAGCCCGGGCCTTGCGGAACCGGTAATCCGTCCAGAGCTCCAGTCCTAAGGGCATCAGGCACAGAACCAGATACCCGGCGGCGGTGAGAATGCCGATGGCATTCAGGGGCCGCCAGACGATCCGGGGATTGTACCACATTTTCCCGGAGCCCAGAATCACCCCCATGAGGGTCAGGGTGATGCAGGTGAACAGCGAAATGACGAAAGCCCTGTCCCGGTTGTCGAACCGGTAGAGGGAGAAGGATGTCCGGCCCCGAAGGAGACTTCCCCGGGAGCGCATGGAATCGGATTCCAGAGCCAGGGCGGAGATCATCCAGGTGATGAGCATGGAGAAAATCTCCAGACAGTTCATAAGCCGCCGGAAGGGACTTCCCTGACCGGCTCCACGGCCCACACCCCGTCTGGCAAGGTTGATCCGTCCCGCCTCCCGGGAAAGCCGGGGAAGAAACCGCAGAAGAATCGTCAGAAACAGGGAAAGCCGGGGGCTGACCTTGCCGAACAGGTAGATCACCTTATCCGAGGAGACCACGGAAAACAGGGCCTCCAGCCACATGCACACCGTGGCAAAGCGCAGACCGATGACCAGCCCGTAGACAAGGCTTTCCAGGGTCATATTGTTGTCGATGAAATTCTTCCGGAGCACCGTCACGCCGAAATGGTGGTAGGCGCTGTAGTACAGGGCGAAAACCACAATCAGCGGCAGCAGGCAGAGGTTGAAAACCACGGCCTTTCGTCCTGCCCGGCGGACGCTGTAGGCAAAGGCGCACAGCCAGGCGATGGTCAGAAACACCGGATGCTGAAAGTTAACCGCCCCCCAGAGAACGGAAGCGAAAAAGATAAAGTTAACTGCCGGATGGCAGGCCTCAAACCCCATCGTCGTCCTCCGTCATGCCATATTGCAGCTTTACCCGATCCAGTTTTTCCAGAAGGGGACGGCCAAAGAGCAGCATGGTCAGGAAGGTGCACACTCCCTGGCTCAGATTTACCGGAAATCCGGACAGATATAATGGCCAGGCCGTCTGAACATTGACGACCGGCAGCATGAGAAATACCGAGCAGGTGTCCAGAAGGGGCCCAACGAAAAAGAGCGTCGCCGCAAAGCCGAAAATGGCCATGACCAGGGGCTTTTGGGGCAGGCGACCCTTGGCGAACAGGAAGCCCGCCAGCATCCCGCCGGCACCGTAGGCGAACATCTGCCAGGGGGTGTAGGCACCCTGACCGTAGAAAAAGTTGCTGGCAAAGGAGGAAACGGCTCCCACAAGGAAGCCGGATTCCGGGCCGAAGGCAATGCCGGAGAGCATGATGATGGCGAAAATGGCCTTGAAATTGGGAATGGGGATCACCACCCGGGCGGCCACGGCCAGGGCCGAGAGAACGGCAATGACTACCAGCTCCCGGGCCTGGGGCTTCCGATCCTCGAAGGCCAGCAGGAAGGGGATAAGGATTTCGATGATGACCAGGGTGCTGGTGATGTAATAGGCCCGGCCCTTCAAATGGAGGCCAAAGAACAGGGTGGCGGGAATCACCAGCAGGAAGATCAGCAGCATGGCAATGTGGGATTTTTTCATTGGGCGGCCTCCTGATTCTGCCGGTAAAGGGCGATGACATCCTCGGCGGTGACGGCCCCATCGAAGACGTGGCGGCTCATCCGGTGGGCGGCGGTGGTGTAGAAGCTGTTGGCCCCGAAGAACCGGCGGGGAGTATCGGCGGTGAGAATCTGGCCGTCGAAGAACATGGCCACCACGTCCGCGTACCGGGCGCAGAACTCCACGTCGTGGGACACCATGACGACGGTAATGCCCTGGGCCTTCAGGTCGGCGAGAATCTTGGCGAAGGTCTCCTTGAAGAAGCAGTCGATGCCCTTGGTTGGTTCGTCCAGCAGAAGAAGCCGGGGCTTGGTGAGCAGCACCTTGGCAAGGGCGGCTCGCTGCTGCTCGCCGCCGGACAGGTCATAAGGATGGCTCTCAAGAAGCGCTTCTATCTGGCACAGCCGGGCGATTTCGGAAATGGCGGAAGTATCCTTCGTCATTTCCTCCAGCTCCTCCCGGACGGTTTTCTTTACAAACAGGCTTTTGGGATCCTGGGGCAGCATGGCAAGGCAGCCCCGGAACAGCTCGGAGGATTTGTACTTTTCCATGGGCTTTCCGAAGAGGGTGACCTTGCCCCGGTAGGGCCGGCAAATGCCGGAGATGGCTTTCAAAGTGGTGGATTTTCCTGCACCGTTTCCGCCTAAGATGGCGTACAGGCTTCCGGCGGGAACCTCCGCGCTGACGCCCCGGAGAATATCCGGGGAATCCTTTTCATACCGGAACCAGAGCTCCTTGAGCACCAAGGCCGGGTTCGTGACTTCCTCCGGAAGGCCCGGGGCGGGAACGGTGTGATTTGCGGGAATTCTGGGGAATTCCCGGCTGAGCCAGCTCCGGCCCTGACGGACGGTGAGGGGACTTTCGCCGGTGCACCCGGCACCGTAATATACCCGCACGGGGGTGGGCATGGCGGTGAACATGGGGTGATTCTGAGAAAACAACAGCTGGCCCACCCGGCTGGGGGTGTCGTCTGCCAGAATCCGGCCCTTGTCTATGACCACCGCCCGGTCGGCATAGGGGAAAATATCCTCCAGCCGGTGCTCGGTGATGATGACCGTGGTACCCAGCTCCGTGTTGATTTTCCGGACGGTGTTCAGAAAATCCGAGGCGGCGATGGGATCCAGCTGGCTGGTGGGCTCATCCAGAATCAGCACTTCCGGCTGCATGGCCATGATGGAGGCCAGATTCAGCAGCTGCTTCTGACCGCCGGAGAGGGTGGCAACGTCCCGGTGGAACCAGTCCTGAATGCCGAAATAGCAGGCCATTTCCGCAACCCGGGCACGCATGGTCTTCTGGTCACAGCCCAGGCTTTCCAGGCCGAAGGCCAGCTCGTGCCAGACCTTGTCCGTGACGATCTGATCGTCCGGATTCTGCATGACGAAGCCGATTTTTGCCGCCTGATCCCGGTCGGAAACCTGACTCAGGGGGACGCCGTGGAAGAAAATTTCGCCCTGGCGCTTGCCGCCGGGGGTAAGTACGGTTTTCAGCTGACGCAGCAGGGTGCTCTTACCGCTGCCGGAGGCACCGCACAGGACAAGAAATTCCCCCTGTTCAATGGAAAGACTGAACTTCTCCAGGCTGTGCCGCCCCTTGGCGGCGGCGTAGGAAAAGGTCAGATCCTGGATCTCGAAATGTGCCATGCAATGGCCTCCTTTGTGTGTAATGCGGCGGGAAGCAGGGCGAAGGCCCCGTAAGCGGCCAGTCCCAGACCCTTCCGACCGGAAAGGGCCGCAATTTCCAGCTCCGGGGTGAAGCTGGCTTGCCGGTCGCCCAGCAGGAAAAAGGCAATCAGCAGCACTGCCATGAGACCTAACAGCCGGAAATCCTCTCCGGCCATCCGGTAGATCCGGAAGCTGCTGCGCTTGGCGCTGCCGTAGCCCCGGGAGCGCATGGAATCCGCGGTGACGATGCTTCCTTCCAATGCCCAGGAGGTCAGCGCACCCAGAATGGCCATGCCGTCCATGAGCTTTTCTTTGTTGGAGCTCCCTTCAGCGGCTCCCTTGCCGATGGATTTCCGGGCCCCTGCCAGCTGGGCGGCCTTGCGAAGAAAGCTGGGGATCAGCCGCAGAACCATCACCAGAAGCAGGGAAAGGGCGGGAATCAGGTTGCCGAACAGGGCGGTAAACTTATCGCTGGTCAGCACCACATTGTAGCAGCCGAACCACAGGAGCATCTCCAGGAAGATTCCGCCAATGGCAAAGCCGTAGAGCAGAGCCTCCAGGGTGTAGGGCCTGCCAAAAAGGTAAAACAGGATATGCTCGCCGTAGGTGTTGAACAGGGGATTGAGCAGGGACAAAATCAGGAAAATCGGCAGCATTCCGGCAATCCCCCGAAACCCTCTGCTGCCATGCAGCAGCAGGTAGTAGACGGCCCCGCTGAAAATCCCCACCGCCAGGTAGGCCGGGTGCTGAATCACCGCGGCGCAGCAGATAATCACCAGAAAAAAGGCAAAATTCACTGCCGGATGCCGGTTGGAAAAGGCATCCTGTCTCATTGGCCGCCCATCCAGGTTTCGCCTACGTCCGCGCCCAGACCCACGCAGGTGTAGCACCAGACGATGTCATCCCCATCCTTCAGGGTGTAGACGGAGCAGCCGTAGTTGGGGAACCACTCGTTGACCTTGTACATCCAGCCGGATTCCGGGCCGCAGTCAAACTCATACAGATGGTTGATGCCCTCAATATAGTAGCTTTCGTACAGGGGCGTGTAGCTGTACTCGATTTGCAGCTGGGCTGCGTCGCAGACCCGCTTGAGCACCTCGAACACCGTTTCTCCCTCGGTGAAAGTGACCTTCGTGGCGGGCAGAATGGTGCCGTCCTTGGGCACATAGGGGGCCTTTTCCTCGTTCAGGCTGTCCAGGTTGTCGAAAATCGTGGGACAGACAATGGTGATGGTGCAGGTTTTGTCCCCGCCGCCGGATACAAAGTTATCCGGGATGGCGGCGATCTGGTAGGCGCTGCCTAAGCTGTCTCCGGTTTGCTCCCGGAGGGCAAAGGCCAGCAGAATGCCGCCCGCGACGATAATGGCAATGGCCAGAACCATCAGTCGGTTTGCGGTTTTTTTCTTCATAAATCATTCCTCATTTTTGGGCGTTCGCCGCTGGAGAATCACCAGGACCACCACCGCGCCCACGCCCAGAACCATCAGGGCAATGCCGACAATCAGCAGGGGAGAGACATTCTTTTCCTTCTCGGACTGGGTGAGTTCGGTGTCCTTCTTCATGGGAACCTGGAAAGGGGCATCCACCGGATCGCCGCCCTTGTCCAGAACGTCCGTCATGTCATACAGCCGCTTTTCACCATTGCGGAAGCGGAAGTAGGCCGTCAGGGCATAATAGCCCTGTTCGGTGGCCATGCCGTCCAGCTCTCCGTCCGGCAGATGGCGGAAACCGCCGCCGTCCACATAGTAGCGAAGCAATGCTTCCAGGGCGGAGCCGCCGGACTTGACGAACCGGGGATCGGTACCCGCGTCAATGCCCAGTGCGGACAGGGCGGTAATCACCTGGGCGATGGATTCACAGGTGGGAACGGGATTGCCGTCGCCGTAATCGGCCCGGAAAGTGCCGTCCTCGCTCTGCATCTGAGACAGCCGGTCGATGGCCTTGTCTACGGCGGCGCGGACATTCTCGTCGGTGTCATAGTAGGGAGCCAGGGCTTGCAGAGCCATGCCGGTCATGTCCGAGTCGGCCTTGGTACCGGACACCGTCCAGCCGCCGTCGGTGGTCTGAGCAGACAGAATTGTTTCCAGCAGAGCCTGACGGGTGGCGGTGCCGGAGGCGGGATAATTGGCGGAATCCAGGGCAATCAGGGCCCAGATGGGGCCGTTGCTGCCCTGATAGCTTACAAAATCCAGATCGCTGAGGCCCGCCACCAGGTTGTAGCCGTCAATGTTGGCGGCATCCTTGCCGATGGCCGTCAGAGCCAGGATCATCCGGGAATTTTCCGTGGATTTGGCACTGTGCAGACGCATGGTCTCCGGGTCAATGGACTGCCGGATATAGCTGAGGACCTTCTGGTAGTAGTCCTCCAGGCCGGGAACGGTGAGACCGGAGCGGCTCATGCCGATGACGCCCCATTCGCCGCCGATGGAACCGATGCCGGGAGTGCCCAGACCTTGAATATATTGCCCCGTTGTCCGATAACAATCCTCGGCGGAGCTTTCCAGGGCGCTGCCGGAAAGCTTGGCTTCTGCCGCCTCCAAAGAAGCGTAATTCTCAACCAGCAGCTTTTGCAGGGCGGTCAGGGCGTCGTAGGCCTTCCGAATGGCTGCCACGGTCTCGGCGTCCGGCGAGGCGCCGGACAGGGCCGCGATGGCATCGATGACCGCCTGGGCCTTTTCCAAATCCTTCTTGGTGGCGGTGAGCTTGGCATAGGCAACCTCCGCCTTGGTCAGAACCTCCAGGTTCGTGACCAGCTTCTTTTCCTCGTCGGTCAGAGCGTCGTAGGCCTTCCGGGCCTTTTCGATGGCCGATTTGCTTTGCTTCGTCACCGGATTCGGGATGGCCTTGATGAGCGTTTCCACCTTTTCGGCGTTGGCCTTCTGGGCGGCTTTTTTCAGCTCTTCGTATTTGGCTTCCGCACTTTTGAGAGTTTCAAAGTTCGTGACCAGCTTCTTTTCGGCTTCGGTCAGGGCGTCATAGGCCTTCCGGGCGGCGTCGATCCGGCTCTTGCAGGCATCCGTGTAGGCCACGGTGCCGATTTTTTTGATGAGGTCAATGACCTCCTTGGCAGCGTCCTCGCTGCCGGGGGTTTTGCCGTAATTCTTGCCGCCTTCCTCATAGGTGTAGTCGTCGGTGTAGTGCAGGACGATCTTGGCGTTGTCTTTCAGGTAGTAGGCGGAGACGCCCCGGTTCGGATGAGTGCCGTTGAAGGTGTACATCCAGCCGGAATTGGGGCCGTTGGTGAATTCCCCCAGGCCGTTGATGGAGGCGATGTACACGGAGCCATACTTGTTATTGTCGCTGACGGAGTAGGTGTAGCCCTTTTCGTCCAGCAGGGGCTGGAGCACATCCCAGACCGTGTTGGTGGATTTTGCGGTGATCTTTGTGCTGCTGACCCAGGTGGTCAGACCGCCCATGGCAAGGCCGTGGATGGAGCCGTTGGCGCTGTGTTTGCTGTCGCCCAGGATCGTGACGTACACGGTGATATTCGTGGATTTTGGGGTGACGGTGACGGTGAGCCGAGCGTCCGCACCCTTGTAGGTCAGCTTGACGGTCTGGGTGCCCGGGGTGTTGGTGTCGAAGCCGGAGACGGTCACGTCTTTCAGGGCAACCTCGGTGGTTTCCCCGGTGCTCCAGGTGGCGGTCAGGGTCAGGCCGGTGAGGTCAAGAGCCTCTCCCTGGACGTACGCGGTTTTGCAGCTGCCGGAAGCAGCCAGCTTGGTGACCCGGCTTTCCGTGACCCCGTCGGTGTGGCAGAGCTTGGTTTTGTCCACGCCTAGAGGATCGTCCGTCCGGTTCAGGTTGGGCTTGGAAACTGCCCGGTTGACGCCGCTTTCGGCGGAGCCGATGGTAGGCTGGTCGATATAGAGCTTCAGCTTGACGCAGTTGATCTGATCGTCGTAGGATTTTACGCCGCCCTGGCCGTCGGGGACGTATTTGGAGGTGTTGTAGTAATAGGTGTCCCCGTGGAAGCCGTTGGACAGAGCACTGGTGTCCACATGGGCCACGGCGCCGATGCCCTGGGAGGCGTTTTTATAGTAGTTATTGCTGATGGAGGCGTCGGCATTCAGGGACTGCATGAAGCCAATAACACCGCCGACGAACTTGGAGCCCCGGACGGAGCCGGTGAAGGTGTTGTCCTTGATGGAGCAAATGCCGTTGTCCCAGAACTGCTGGACACTGGTTTCGGCTCCGAAAATGCCGCCAACGCCCACGCCGCCGGAAATGCTGCCGCTGGAGGTGCAGCCTTCAATGACCACACCCCGGGTGTTGGGGGCGGTGTCCAGTCCCCAGCCGGTGCCGGCATAGCCGCCGCCCACAATGCCGCCCACGCATTTCCCGGTGGCGGACAGGGTGCCGGTGAAGGAGGAGCCGGTGATCTCAAAGTCGCCCATAGACTGGCCCTTGTTGCCGACCAGACCACCCACATAGTTCACGCCGTAGACCGTGGCGGCGCTGGTGGAATTCTGGATGTAGCCGTTGAACTCGCCGCCGAAGGAGCCAATGTGGCTTTGCTTCTTGTCATAGCCGATGACGACCCCAGGCTCAATGGTACACTTGACGATGTTTACGGCGTCCTGGCCGGAGGCGTAGCCGCCGATGAAGCCGGAATACAGGGTCTGGGTGCCGGAAACCAGGGTGACGTTCCGGAAGGTGACGTAAAGCTCTGTGCCGTAGTCCACCACATAGTTGCTTACCAGGCCGTAGTCCTCGATCCGGGGGCCGTAAACCTTCAGATTGCGCACCGTTGCCTCCCGGGTGCGGGAAAACAGGGCCTTGCCCCCGGCGGGAATGGTAATCTGGAAGTTCTTGCCGTTAAAATCCCCGGAGAAGGGGTGCTCCTTGCCGCCGATGCCGTCCCAGGCGTCCGTAATTTCAATGTTCTGGGTCAGCTGGAAGTAAAGGCCCGCCTGGTCTTCACCCGCCGTGACCCACTCGTCCAGCAGGAACAGGTCTTCCTGGCTGGTCAGGAGATAGGGGTTGCTCCGGGAGCCGTCGCCTTCCAGGCCGGAGACCCGGACTTCGATCTGGGCGGTGGCGTCCGCGTATTGAACGGTGACGGCGGTGTCCGCCGCGGTGAGTTCTTCGGCAGGGGAGAAGGTCAGCTCCTCGGCCTTGGGCACCAGGGTGGTGCCGTCGGACAGGGTGACTTTGACCTCCAGGCCCGTGGGGTCGAAGGCTTCGCCGGACTGGTACTCGGTTTTTTCCGGCAGCTGGGTGATTTCCAGAGCCTGGGCCGTGGGAGTCAGAACCAGGGACAGGGTGTATTCGTCCTCATCGTAGAGACTCTTGCCCAGCAGTGTCAGCTTCAGCTGATAAAGATTCCGGGAATCCCACTGGGGGGTGAAGGTGTATTGGTTATCTTCCAGAACGGTGCCGTTTACATAAACCTGATAATCCACGGCGGGCTCCAGGGTCAGAGTCAGCTCACCGTCCGCCGGAATCTGCACTCCGTAGGTATGACAGTTGGGGGTGAATTCCGGGGTCAGGGCCAGGACATTTCCCTGGGCGTCGGACAGAGACATGGCCTCCAGAGCGCTGTCCTCTTCCATGAGCCCCAGGAACTCCTGGATCATCTCCCACAGGGTCTTCTTGGGGGGCTCTTCTTCGGCAGGCTGGGTTTCTTCGGTGGCCTCCGTGACCTCGGTAGCCTGGGTGGGGGCTTCGGTTGCGGGATGCGTCTCCGGCTCGGTTACGGGAACCGTCTCAACGGGGGAGGTGCTGACGGTTGCGGAGGTAGTTTCCGGGGGCATCGTTTCCTCCGTGGGAGAGGTGATATCGGCGGCTTCCGTGGAAGCGGTTTCCTCGGTGGCGGGGGTGGTTTCCGCCAGGGTGTGCTCCGTGGCCTCCGTGGCCTCCGTGGTAGGCTGGGTGGTCTCTTCCGCAATCGTCACAGGAACCGTGGCCTGGGCGGCAGACTCCGGCAAAACGCCGACGGCGGTCTCAGCCGCATTGACCGAAACCGTAAGTACGGGCCCTAACAGCGTCAAAGCCGCCAGAAAACTTGCTAACCATCTTCTCATTGGGCAAACTCCATTCTTAGGGAAGCTCTGATTCAATCGGCAAGAGCTGGCAGCGAGAGATTTTGTTCTCACGCAGACGATTTATTCAGAGTTTCCTTAGGTCAAAGAAAAACGCACTGGCTCAACACCAATGCGACCGTCTGTTTTCGCTCCCAGGCTGCCATCCGCCGCACGGCATACAGTGCAGCTTCCGGATTCGATCATGGCCGGTCTTCTGGCTCGCGCGTGGTAACGTCTGTGCCCTGCCTTCCCAGTTTCCCAGTGACCGGATCGCTCCGAAGGGGCACAGGCTCCGCGCCTACAGCATCGGGATATGCTCCGGAATCTGACCGGATTTTCTGATCACCGCACCTGCCCGGGGTGGGAGCAGCGTGGGTGACGCCATGCAGCGTATTTGATTTGCGGGAGTATCTGTAAGTACCAGTATTTTAACCTTTTTTTATCGATTTGTCAACGGATATTCGGGGAAAAGGTGAGAATCTCAGGGAGGATTTCCCGGGAAAATGTGACATTATGAACGAGTCCCCTTAGATGTATGTCATTGCGAACCAGTGGTGCTCCGCGCAGCGAATCTAAAATAACAATGACTGCCAGTGGCAGTCATACCTTAATTTAGCGCAGCACTGGTGTGGCAATCCGTATTCTCTTGGCTCCCACTCTGGGGGAGCTGTCAGCGAAGCTGACTGAGAGGGAGAAGGGCTCCCTTCCCAAGAGAGGAGCGCAAGGCCCTCATCCGTCACGGCTTTGCCGTGCCACCTTCCCCGGAGGGGAAGGCTTTGGGGAACGGATTGCCACACCATCCTGCGGGATGGTTCGCAATGACATGCGTTATACGACAGCATGCTTTGACAAAGAAGAACCCAGCCGGCTCCCCGGAGGGAGTCGGCTGGGTGGTCAGGAATTTGCGCCTGAAGCGATTACAGCTTCGGGGGAGTCTCGTCGGTCTCGACGATCTTCAAGGTGACGAAAGCGGACTTGTTCGTGCCGTCGGCGGCAGTGCAGGTGATTTTTACCTTGCCGGCCTTGATGGCGGTGACAACACCGTTTGCGTCCACGGCAGCGATCTTCTCATTGCTGCTCTTCCAGGTATAGGTGCCTGCGGTGCCCGCAGGCTCGCTGGAAGCGGTCAGCTCCAGTGTAGTGTCCACAGAGATGGAAGCGGGCAGCTCGCCGTCCTTGGCGGAGATGGTGACCTTGGTGGTAGCGGGGTAGACGGTAACCTTGCAGGTCGCCTTCACGTCGCTGCCGTCCTGAGCGGCGGCCGTCACGGTGACGGTCACGGGCTCGGTCACGGCCTTGGTGGTGAGCTTACCGGAAGCATTGATCTTGATGCCGTACTCGTTCTCGGACACGGACCAGGTCAGCTTCTTGTTGGTGACGTCGGTGGGGCCAATGACGGGCTTCAGGGTAACGGACTTGCCGCCTGCCACGCTGGTGTCCGCCAGTTCCAGAGACTTCATCAGCTTGATGACCTGAATCTTGAAGGAGGCCTTCTTGCCGGAGCCATCGTTTGCGGTGGCGGTGATGGTCACGGAGCCTGCCTTCAGGAAGGTGATCTTGCCGGTTTCGTCAATGGCAGCGACCTTCGTGCTGGAGGACTTCCAGGTCACAGACTGCTCGGCGGTCAGGGGGTAAACCTTGGCACTCAGCTGCATGGTGTCGTTGCCATCAGCAGCCATATCCCAGACCAGGGTGGTGTTCTCGGAAGAGTTGGGACGCTTGATCTCCACGCCGTAGGACAGGGGGTTAACGGTGATGTCCTGCTCGGCGGTGACGCCGGAGCCGTCCTTGGCGGCAGCCTGAACGGTGACGGTGACAGGCACAGTCAGGTTCTTATTGGCGGTAACCACACCGGAAGCGGAGATCTTGGCGTATTCGCTGCCTTCGGTGATTGTCCAGGTGACAGCCTTGCTGGCGGCCTCAGCGGGAGCCACGGTGGCGGTCAGGTTCAGCTTCTTGCCGGAGGCCACATTGAAGGAACCGGTCTTGCTGGTGATGGTCAGGCTCTCAACCAGCGTAGTGACGCTGACGGTGACAGTTGCCTGCACCTTGCCGTCCACCAGAGCGGAGATGGTAGCCTTGCCCTTGGCCAGGCACTTGACAACACCGTTCTCGACAGTGGCGACCTTCTCGCTGGAGGACTTCCAGGTCACGTTCTCGGCGGGAATCTCATCGGTGCCATCCAGCGTGTAGGCTTCCAGAGTGACGGTGTTGCCCACATTGCGAACCAGGGTGGTCTTGGTCACATAGTCCTCGCCGGCCTTCAGGATCAGGCTCTGATCATTCTTGGGCAGGATGGTCAGAGTGATGGGCGCGCTTTCAACCTTGGCAGCGTCCTTGCTGACGGCCACGACCTGGACGGCGTGAGGCTCGTTGACGGTCTTGGCAGTGACCTTGCCGCTGGCGGCTACGGTGGCGTAAACGCTGTCGGCGCTGTTCACCAGCCGGAAGGTGACACCGGAGACGGTGGGCTTCTCAGGCTCGGTGGTGGCCTTCAGGGTCAGGGACTTGCCGGAGCGCAGAGTGGTTGTCTCAGGCTCGGTAATGGTGACGCTCTGGGTCAGCAGACCGACCTGAACCTTCACGGAAGCGGACTTCTTGCTGCCGTCGTTTGCGGTGGCGGTGACGGTGACAGTGCCGGTGCCGGCCACGTACTTGGCGGTGCCGTCCTCAACGGTGAGCACCTTGGTGTTGGAGGACTTCCAGGTGATGCCTTCCTTGGCATCGGTGGGATAAAGCTTCGCGGTGAGGTCAAGCTCGGCACCCTCCACGCCGTTCAGGTACAGAGTCTTGCCGGTGACGACATTGCCGCCCTCCAGGATATCGACCTGACCCACGGCGGGGTAGATGGTGATGGTGTGCTTGACGTAGCCGGAGTAACCGTTGCGCAGAGTGCCGATGAAGGTCACATTGTGCTTGGAAGCGACAACGTAGGTCTTCACGACGCCGGCGGCGGTGACGGTGGCGTAAGCCGCGTCATCGGGGTTCTCCAGAGCCCAGGTGATGGAGGAGGCGGGGATGGTCTTGCCGGTTTCCACGTCCACGGCGGAGAGCTTAGTGGACTTGCCGCCGATCAGCTCGGAATCCACGGTTTCGGGAACGGAGCCGCCGGAGGTGTTGCACATGGTGTAGGCATCCGCGCCCAGGATGTCGTCGGTGCGGTTCAGGTTCCGCTGCCACCAGCTGTAGCCGGAAACAGTGGGGAACTTGCCGGAGCTGGAATCGAAGTAGACCTGGCCGATCACAGTCTCGTGCTCGGCAGCACTGGTATCCACATAACCGACCCGACCGATGGGAGGCAGGGACTTGGTGTAGGAGGTGTTGCCGTAGATGCGGTCGTAGGCGTTCAGGCCTCTGTAGTAGCCAACGATGGAGCCGACGATGGGATCTTCCGTATTGGTAGCGGAGACCTTGCCGCGGAACACGTTGTTGGCCAGGGTGTTGGGGGTACGGGCGTAGGTCTGGATGACGACGGAATCGCCGCCCTGGATACCGCCGACCTTGTTCTCACCGGTGATGGTGCCGGTGACGGTACAACCCGTGATGTTGGGCCGCATGGCGTTATCCGCCCAGCCGCCGATGTAGCCGCTGCCGATGATACCGCCGGCCTCTTGTCCGCTGGCCACCACGGTGCCGTGGAACTCACAGCCGGTGACCTTGAAGGTGGTCATGGAGTTGTCCTCGTTGCCCACGATACCGCCGACGCTGTCTACGCCGTAAACGGTAGCGTAGCTGACGCAGTTCTCAATGGTACCGATGAACCGACCGGCGAAGGAACCGATCTTGGACTGGGTGCCGTCGTAGCCGATGACAACGCCTTCCTCCGCCACACAGTTGCGGATGGTGACGAGGTAGCTGCCGGAGCATCCGGCAAAGCCGTTGGCCTTGGTCAGGTAAGTGCCAATCAGGCCGGACTTCAGGGTCTGGGTGCCGGACTTCAGGGTCACATGGTCAATGGTGACAGCGTTGCCGCTCAGGCCCACGCCCTCGTAGTTGTTGACCAGGCCGTAGCCCTCAATCCGGGTGCCGTAGATGTTCAGGTCGCTGACATAAGCGTCCTTGACGTAGCCGAACAGAGGCAGTCCGCCCTCGGGCACGGTCAGGGTGTTGCCCTTGCCGTTCAGATGGCCGCTGAAGGCGCGCATGTTCTTGCCACCGTTGATGTGTCCGACGCTGGGATCGATCAGCACACCGATGGGCTCCCAGCCCTCGGGCAGGGTCACGTCTTCGGTCTGGGCCAGGTACTCGCCGGAGAAGGAGTAGCCGTCCTTGACCATCTGGGCAACGAAAGCGTAATCCTCGCCGGAGGTGATCTCATAAGGATCATTTTCGGTGCCGGTACCGGTCAGGTTCTCATGGATGATGTCCTTATCGGTCTTGACGGTGATGGCAGCCACGTCGGAGTTGACGCTGTACTGGCTGACCACGGCGTTGGTGACGGTGCAGAAGTAGTATTTGGTGCCGCCGTTCACGGCCTTGCCCAGCTCGTAGGTTGCCTCGGTAGCACCCTCGATGGCGGTGGCACCCTCAATGGGCTGGCCCTCCACGGGAGCTGCGTCGGTAACGTACCACTGGTAGCTGAGCTTCTTGTAGGTGCCTTCGACCTCAGCTTCCACACGCAGCGCGGTCATGTCATCGCCCACCCGGTAGGTGGCGGACACGGGCTGGGTGGTGATCACGGGCAGATCGGCCTCGGTGCTCTCACGGCTGGTGAGTCTCAGCAGGCAGATGGTGGGCTCCATGTCGCCGGACTGGACAATGACACGGACCGGGGTGTTGTCCTCGGTGATGTCAATGGCCTTGGTGGCGGCATCGGAGGCGATACGCTGATCGTTGACGTAGATGTTCTCCGCGCCGCCGGCGACAGAGATGGACACGGACTTCATGGGCAGGGTCAGCTCATAGGTCTGCTGGCCGGCCACGGGAGTCAGGGTGTAGTTGGTGGTGCCGTCGGAGAAGGTGATGGCGGTGGGAGCGGAGGTCTTGCCAACAGGCGCGCCGGTGGAGGTGGCCCGATAGACCTTGGCAACCTCGGTGGACTTCTCGTTGAAGGCACCGGCCATGACGTTGGCGGCGGCGACGACCTTCACATAGTGGAAGGACATGCCATTGACGTTCACGGGGATGCCGCTTGCGTCAACGGCCCAGGCCAGATCGAAGCCGGAGCTCTTCAGCGCCAGATCATCGTTGGCCAGGTAGGGGTTCTCTTCACCGTTGGGCGTTGCGTCAACGTAGCCGAAGGAAGTGCCGGTGATCCAGCTGGCGGTGGTGTTGTCACCGATCATGCCCTTGATACTGGGGATCAGGACGCCGGTCACAGTGTAGGTGCCGCTGGCAGCGACATCGTTCATGGAATAGTAGGAAGGCTGAGGCCAGTTGAAGGTTTTGCCATGGTCAGCGTCGGTGTGACCATAGTTATCCTTCCAAGAGGTACCGGTGCCGTTCTTGGTGTAGGTGATGGTGTAGTCCCAGATGGCGTTGGTGTAGTGCTGAGAGCCAGCCAGGGCGTACCAGGTGTTGCCGTCCTCGGAAACCCAGACCTGGCCAGGCTCGGGGAAGCTTCCGCCGGCGTTGGAGTTGCCGGTGATGTAGAAGTCAACGCCGTACTGGTTGGAGGGGTCGTTCTGCAGGCCGTTCTCGAAGTAGAAGGTGGCGTAGCCGCCAAAGCTGCCCAGGGTCTTGAGGGTGCCGGACAGCATGCCCTCAGGATTGACACCAAAGCCGCCCCAGCCTGCGCCGTTGATGTACTGGGTATTGATGGCCAGGTAGTCAACCAGCTTGTCCGCACCGTTCTTGATCCGCTTGGAGGCGGCAAAGTCGTAAACCCGGGTCAGGCTGCCCAGGGTCACGTTCAGCTTCTGAGAAGCGGTGGTGAGCTTCAGGGTGTAATTGCCTTCCTCATCGGCGGTCAGAGCCTTGGAGCCCAGCTTGACGGTGCAGCCCTCGGCGACGGTGAAGGTCACGGTGGGAAGCTCGTCCTCCTGAGCGATGCTCAGACGGTAGGAAACGGAATTGTCGTTGAACGCAGGATACCAGTCGCCGCCGTCAGAGGTGGCGGTGAGGATCCTGGGCTCGCCGGTGGCAGGCAGCTGCTCAACCCAGAAGGTGTAAGTCGTGCCGACCTGAGTGCCATTGAGCATCAGCTTTTCATTGCTGGCGGTCATCTCGGGGAAGGCGCTGCCCGCGTCGGTGTAAGCCTGGTCAGTAACGACCTGGACAGTGAGCTTGACTTCCGCGTTGGCGCCCTCGGCGGCCTCGGGGAAGGCAATGGCCTCGGTGGTGCCGCCGCCCTGAGGCAGTTCCTTCCAGGTAGCGCCGCCATCGACAGAGTAGCGGATGTGGGTGTAAACGGTGTTGCCCTTCACAGTGGCCGTAAAGTCGGCGCGGCCGTTCTGCATGAAGGCGCGGTAGTAGTAGCTGGAGTTCGTCCAGCCGTAGGTGCTGTTCTTCACACCGGCATTGCTGGCGCGGAACAGATAACCCTCGGCCTGAGACAGGTACTGGGTGGAGGACAGAGCCTCACCGTTGCCGCCTGCCAGAGCCATACCGGCGGAGTAAGCCAGGTTCTTGGTGGTGTCTCTGGGACGGGTGACTTCCAGGGTGTACTCGGACTTAACGTCCTTGTTCTCCTTGTCGGTCAGGGTCAGCTTGACGACCGTGGTGCCGAAGGGGAACCCGGGCAGCTGGGTCAGAGTAGCGGAAGGAATCGCGATGCTGACAGCCTCGCCATCGGCGTTGGTGTAGGTGGCGACGCAGTCCAGCTTCTTGCTGTCGTACAGGCTGTCCTTGCTGACAGTCAGGATGGTGGTGCTGTAGGAGCTCAGCTTGATGCCGGTGTAATCCTTCTGACCGGCGTTGTACTTGAAGGTAGAGGAGGAGATACCGGTCAGGGCCAGCTTCTCGAAGGTGGGGTTCTGAGCGTCGGTGACGACAACCAGAATACCGCCCTTGGTGCCCTTGTCATCGGCGACGGTGATCTGGGAGGTGCCTACGGCATGGGCGGTGACAACACCGTTTTCGTCCACGGTGGCCACGGCCTCATTGGCGCTCTTCCAGGAGGCCACGGTGCGGCCTTCCTCGGTGAGGGCCTTCAGCTGCATGGTGGGGGCGGCGTTCTCGGAGGTCAGCTCCAGATAAGCCTTGCCCAGTTCGCCGTTGGCATTCTCAACGGCCACACCGGTGACGGTGACGGTAGCCTTGTCGGTCAGAGGCGCGTCTGCGGGGCCCACGTCCAGGGTCATGGTGACTTCCACCTTGCCGGGACGCAGAACATCCATTCGAATGTTGTTGGGCTTCGTGCTCAGGTCAGAGGTGACCTTGGCCACGCCGTCGGGAATCTTCACATCCCAGACAGTGTGTCCGGCGGCACCGCCGTACAGGGAGGCGGTCTTCACAGACTGACCATCCACGGACAGCTTCACAGTGGGCGCGTTGTCGCTGAACTTAAAGAAGGCAACGTCAAGGGCCTTGTTGTTGGGGGTGGACACGCTGGGATCCAGGGTGGAGGTAGCGGTCAGGTAGCTGTAGCTGGTGGAATTGACGGTGTAGGTGCCGGTTTCGGCATCGAACCTACCGCCGTAGCACTGGGCTGCCCAGGTGACGGGTGTCTTCTCGCCGTTCTCGTCCACAGCCCATACATGGAACTGGGTGCCCTGGTTCGCGATGAGGGTCACGCCGCCGATTGCCATGGAGGAGGTGCTGGGAATGGTGTAGGCGTAATCGGTGACGATGGACAGGCTCTTGGGCACCGCCTTGACGGTGACTTCCACGATCTTGCTGGTGGCGGATTCCAGACCGGTGCTGGAAGCCACGGCGTAATAGTAGAAGGTGCCCAGGGTATCGCTGGGGACGGTCAGGGTGGCTTCGGTAGCACCGGCCACGGCCTTGCCGCCCTCGGTGGAGGCGGTGGTGTTCACATACCACTGATAGCCGATGGCGGGGGAGTCGGTCACATCCTTGGTGTAGTCGGCTTCCACGGTCAGGGTATGGTTGGCGGTGTTCTGACCGATGGTCAGAGCGTCTTCGGTCAGGTCAGTCTTCCACAGCAGAGCCTTGCCCTTCTCCATGGAGACGGTGATGGTGTAGGTCTTGTCAAAGCCGCCATCAGCCTTGGAGGTCAGAGTCAGGACGCTGGCCTCCGCACCGGGAACCAGCTTGTCAAGACGCACCCACTTGCGGTTCTGCTCCGCGGTGAGAGTCTTGGTGACGCCGTGGAAATTGAAGCCCGCGGTGCAGTAGTCGATGTACTCCACCTTGACCCACAGACGCCGGGCTGCTGCTTCTTCCACGAAGTCCAGAGGCTCCACGGTGTAGTCCATGGTATCGTGGACAAATGTGGGATTCAGGGTCAGCTCCCGGATGGTATTCTCGGAGCTGCCGATGCCCAGGTGAACCTCAACCAGATCGGTCTCCTTCACGACGTTGCCGACCTTGAACACGTTCAGGGCGGTCATCGCCTCATCCACGCCGGTGATGACGAAGCAGGAGGTCTTGTTGGCTACGTTCTCGCTGATATGAAGGGAGATCTTGCCGTCCTTGTCGGAAATCTTTCCGGTGATGGCTTCCACCTTGCCGGTCTTCATATCCATGGTGGCCAGCTGCGCACCCTCAACGACCTCGACGGGGTCGCCGTAGGCGGCGTAGTTGCTCTTGACGACCAGGTCAAGATCGGTGTTCGCGTAGAAGGTCTGGCCGGTCAGGGGCTTTCCGTCGGCGGTTTCCAGCCAGACGTACTTGTCCAGATAATAGGCGGCATCCTCATACACGCCAAAGGTGACATAGTCGCCGTCTGCTACCTTGGTCTGGTTGACGAACAGACCCTTGCCATCCTCGCCGGCGGCCTGCTTGCCATTGACCAGGATGGCCAGATTGGTGGATTCCTCGCCCATGCGCTTGGTGATCCAGTTGGCATCACTGATGGCCAGGAAGTCCGTAGCGTTCTCGGGGGTGAACTGATCGAAGAAGGTCAGCTCATGGGCCCGGACCAGCACGTCCAGAGCGGACACGCCGTCCTCAACCAGGTCCCTGTAGCCGTAGCTCTCGGCCAGGTTGCTGGCAATCTTCTCGTCGAAGGCGAAGACCTCCTGATTGCCCGCTTCCTGATAGCTGAAGGTCACGGTGGCGTAGGTCACAACGGAACCGGTGACGGTGACCACACAGTAGGGAGCGGTCAGAGGTGCGTTCACGGTAATGGTTTCATTGCCGTTGCCGCCGCCCCAGTTGGCAATCTCGGTCTGAACCTCGCCGGAGGCGGAGATGATGTAGGTACCGGCCTTGTTCAGCGTCAGGCTCACGTTGCCGTTTTTGTCGGTAACGGCACCGTCAATGGCGGTGAACTTGCCGTCTTTCCAGATGCCCACCTGGGCACCGGCCAGATTGCCGGGGTTATAGCCGTCCACGGCCATGGAGGAGCCGCCCTGAAGATTCAGGGTGAAGGCCTTTCCGGCCTGGGCGGTGACGGCGGTCTGGGTGAAGTAGCTGACCGCGTCAGAATAGTTTTTCTCATCGGTAAAGACGCAGCAGTACAGCTTGTCGCCCTGAGCCACAACGTTGGACTCGTCGGCTACACCCTTATGCGGATCCACGTTGTTCTTCAGGAAGTAGTAGCTGCCCTTGGGGCTGGTCTGGACATTCCAGAGGTTGTGAACCATGGTGCCGCTCAGCTCATAGCCGCCGGGACAGTAGGCCTCATGCAGAGCGATCAGAGCCTCGTGGTAGGTCAGAACGCCGTCCTTGTTCACGTCCTTGACGGTGACGGGCAGTCCAATGGCGGCCTTGCCGTCGGAGGTGGTGGCCAGAACGCCCTTGACACTTACGGTGAAGAACACCTGGGCTTCCTTCGTGGGCTGCACGGAGCTGCCCTTGACGGTGACGATGCAGTAAGGCGCGGAGACGGGGCAGTCAACATCATAGGTGTCGAAGCCGTCGTCCGCCTCGCCGGGCAGGGTGCCGCTGGCAGTGACGATGTAGGTACCGGCCTCAGAGAAGCTCAGGGTCACGGTGCCGTTAGTAGCGGTCTTGGCACCGGTGATGGCCTTGAAGCTGCCCTTTTCCCAGGTGCCTACGGAAATGCCGTAAGCATTCAGCGCACTGTAATTGCTGCCGCTGAAGTATTCGCCGGCGGCCTTCAGGGTCAGGGTGAATTCCTTGCCCTCATCGACGGTGACCTCGGTCTTGTCGAAGTAGCTCAGGCAGTCGGAATAATCCTCCGTGTCCTTGATGGAAGCGGCATACAGCTTGTCGCCCTCGGCCACAGTGCTGGTTTTCCAGTTGACGGCCTTCTCCAGAATCTTGTTGTTCTTGGCGACAATGGGAGCGGTGACTTCACTGCCCCAGAGCTTTCTCACGGAGTTGCCGTTCAGGGCGTAGCCGTCCGGGCAATACGCCTTGTGGAGGGCAACCAGCGCCTCGTCAAAGGTCAGGATGCCGTCGGAGTTGACATCCGTTACGGTAACGGGCAGCTCAACAGCTGCTTTGCCGTCGGAGGTCTTCGCCAGCACGCCTTTTTCACTGACGGTGAAGGAAACCTTCACAGGGTCGGCGGGGGTGTTCTCCTCCATTACGTCCAGAGCTTCCTCGGTTTCCTCGGTGGGAGCCTGGGTCTCGGGAGCCTCCGTAGCGGGAGCCTCGGTTTCCGGGGCCTGCGTAGGGGCCTCCGTTTCGGGGGCCTCCGTCTCGGGAGCCTCCGTTACCGGCGGCTGTGTCTGGGGTGCTTCCGTCTCAAGGACAGGAGCCTCCGCCTCCTCCACAGGCGCCGATATGGTTTCCTGCGCCGCTTCGTCCGCAAAGACGCTGGTGGGGATCATACCGACCAGCATCACGAGGGTCAGCAGCAGTGCCAATATCCGTCGTTTCATAGAATACTTCCCTTCCGCCGGACACCCCAAGAGAAATGCCCGGCTGATATATGTCACGGCTTTCGCCATTGACTACGAACTGCGCAGAGACGCAAAAACGGCGATACTCTCCCATAACGAGAATATCGCCGCAACCATTTCCAGCAACTCTCTGACGAAACAGTAGGTCTCCCGACTCGCGCCTCCGGCAAACGCAGCCCTGCCTTCTCAGGTTTCCCCAATGACCGGCTTTCGCCGACGGGCTGAATTCTAAGCGCACACGGTATTGGTCAATGCGGGGCTTGTCCCCATTTCCTTGTTAAGCCCCTGCGCCTGACGGGATAACCGCCTTTGCGAACGCAGTGCCTCTGCTCGTATTTGGTCAGGCCTTGCCGCCCAATCGGCGGCAAGACCCAAATCTACCCATAGATATAGATAGTATAATACCGATTAACGGATTTGTCAATGCCGGGGTTCCCGTCCATTGGACTTTTTGCGGATAATTACCAGAAGAGGGAAAATGCTGCCCCGATAAGGACAGCACTCGATGAAAAGAAGCAGGTGAGAAATAGAATGTCATTGCGAACCAGTCTGCGGACTGGTGTGGCCCCCTCCGTGGATTCCCTCCGGTCACAATCCGTACTCCCAAAGCCTTCCCTTGGGGGAAGGTGGCTCGCGCGTCCCCCGCAAGCGCGAGACGGATGAGGGCCTTGCCTCTCCCTGTGGGAGAGGTGCCGGAGGCGGAGAGGGCTTTGTTTTACCCTCTCAGTCGGCTTCGCCGCCAGCTCCCCAAAAGGGGGAGCCAAGGGGGACGGATTGCCACGCCAGTCTGCGGACTGGCTCGCAATGACATGCGTTATACGATGGTTCTTGACAACGGGGAAGAGCCTCAGCGGTTGCCCGCCAGCAGCCCGGAAATATCCAGCATTTCTCCCATTTTCCGGTCGCCGTCGCCGTAGTTCAGATCCGGCTTCAGCCCGGCGGAGGGGGTGAAGGTCAGCTCACCGATTTGCAGCTTTCCGTTGTTGACGAAAAAGTCCAGGCGCAGATAGGGAAAGTGCGGGGCAATGATCCGGCAAATCCGAACCATGTCCGCCAGCAGCTCCGGCTGGATTTCCAGGTCGGTCTTCTGAGGGTACTTTCCGAAGTTCAGAGGGTGGCCTTCCATATTATAATAGACGGATTCTTTCCCGTGGGCCATCCGGTCGCTGATGACCTGCAAAACCTTGGGCTCGCCGTTCATGCAGTGGATTTTGTAGTCCACCGGCAAAAAATGGGCGCTTTCAATGTATTTTTCACACAAAATCCGCTTTTTCCCCAGCTCATAATGGGGCTCGGCGTTGTAGCGGCCAAAGTGGGTGCGCTGCCACTGACGAAGCAGAGCCTTGGCGTTTTTCTCGTCTAAGTGGGATTTGTCCTTGCAGATAATGTTGTGGCCGCAGCCGTTGGAATCTTTCAGGGCGAATTTTTCGGGCAGGGCGTTCCAGTCGATTTCCTCCGGGGTGTCCCAGACTCCCACAAGCTCCGACAGGTAATCACCCAAGCCCAGACCTTCCAGGAAGCTCCGGACGGCGTATTTGTCGCTGCACTGGATGATCTGCTCGTTGTTCGGGCAGTAGCAGAGCTTGTACCAGTTGATCTTTTCGGTAAAGGTCTGAGGATTCCTGAGATTCAGGGGCCTGCCCATGGAGATCCGGTAATAAATTTTCGACATCGTTTTGGGCCCCAGGAGCACATAGGCCGCCGACTGGCAGCCCCGGCGCAGCCGGTAGCTCAGGTTCCCCTTGGAGGTCACCGCCACATAGTCATTGCAGATTTTTGATTGCCGCATGAAACCCACAACCTTCCTTTCAAACGGAGAATCCGTTTTTCTTTTTCAGAATTTCCACCATGCCGCAGACCACCGCGGCCTCCTGGTCGCTGAGGGCAGAGATGTCCAGAAAGCGCTTGTCCTCCCGGCACAGCAGATAGTCCACCGTCACGCCGAACAGGTCGGCGATGCGCAGCATGACTTCGAAGGAGGGCAGGCGGATGTCGGTCTCGTAGCTGGAAACCATGGACGGCGTGACACCGATGCGCTCGGCAACCTGCGCCTGCGTCAAATGCTTTTCCAGTCTCAATTGCTTTAATCGGAGCGAAAAGTCAACCATAAGCCAGAAACCTCCTTTCCCATAGTGTACACGGTTTCTGTTTTCTGATAGAAATATTAACTACTTATATTAGTTGACTTCCGGAAAATGGAGAAAAGGAAGCAAAAAGCGCGCAAAAAAAAGACCACTGACTTTCATCAGTGGCCTTAGGGAAACTCTGAATAAATCGTCTGCGGCTGGATAGCGGATCTTTTTCCCTATCCGTGCAGGTTCAAAAGCGGGAAATACATACAGTATTCCTCCACTTTTGAAGCCTTTGGCTAGAGAAAAATCTCTCGCTCCCAGCTCTTGCCGATTTAATCAGAGCTTCCTTAGGAAAATATGCAATTAGTACATCTTCGCACCGGCGGGAATGTGGCCATCCAGCATCAGCAGGTGGAGCCGTTCCTCGCCTTCCTCATGGTGGACGGCGGAAATCAGCATACCGCAGGAGTCGATGCCCATCATCTTTCTGGGGGGCAGGTTGGTGATGGCAACGCAGGTCTTGCCCACCAGCGCTTCCGGCTCATAATACTCGTGAATGCCGCTCAAAATCGTCCGATTTGTGCCCGTTCCATCGTCTAGGGTGAACTTTAAGAGCTTCTTGGACTTTTTGACAGCCTCGCATTCCAGAACCTTCACAGCCCGGAAATCGGACTTGGAGAAGGTGTCAAAGTCCACGTAGTCTGCAAACAGCGGCTCAATTTCCACGTTGGAAAAGTCAATTTTTTCCTCAACCTTGGCAGGAGCGGAAACTGTCTCATTTTCGGGCTTTTCAGCGGGCTTTTCCGTCTTGGGCAGGTCCGTGGGCTTCATGGTGGGGAAGAGCAGCACGTCCCGGATGGAGGCGGAGTCCGTCAGCAGCATGACCAGCCGGTCAACGCCGAAGCCCAGACCGCCCGTGGGGGGCAGGCCGTATTCCAGGGCGGTGACGTAATCGTAATCCACCTGAGCCCGGCTTGCGGGATCCACTGCCAGCCGATCGGCCACCTGCTTTTCAAACCGGGCCTTCTGATCGATGGGGTCGTTCAGCTCGGAGAAGGCGTTGCCGAACTCCGTGGCGTTAATGAAATATTCAAACCGCTCGGTGAAGGCAGGATCACCCGGCTTGCGCTTGGCCAGGGGGCTGTTCTCCACGGGATAGTCATAAATAAAGGTAGGCTGAATCAGATTCTCTTCCACAAAGGCGTCGAAGAACTCGGCAAGGATTGCTCCCTTAGTGGGGATTTCCGGCAGCTCCACCTTGTGCGCCTTTGCGGCGGCGATGGCTTCCTCGTCAGAAGAAATGGCAGCGAAGTCCACGCCGGAGTACTTCTTGACGGCCTCGATCATGGTCATCCGCTCCCAGTGGCTCAGGTCGATGTCCTTGCCCTGGTAGGTGATCTGCAGGGTGCCGCAGACCTTCATGGCTACGGTCTTCATCATTTCCTCCACCAGATCCATCATGCCGTGGAAATCGGTGTAGGCCTGGTACAGCTCAATGGAGGTAAACTCCGGGTTGTGGGTGGGATCCATGCCCTCATTGCGGAAAATCCGGCCAACCTCGTAGACCCGATCCATACCGCCCACAATCAGCCGCTTCAGGTACAGCTCGGTCTCAATGCGCAGCACCATGTCGATGTCCAGGGTGTTGTGATGGGTATAGAAAGGACGGGCGGAGGCACCGATTTCAAAGGGAGTCAGAATGGGGGTATCCACTTCCAGGAAGCCCTTGCCGTCCAGGAAATGCCGCAGCTCCCGGAGAATCAGACTCCGCTTGACGAAGGTGTCCTTCACCTCGGGATTCACGATCAGGTCAACATAACGCTGACGGTACCGGGTTTCCCGGTCGGTCAGACCGTGGAACTTTTCAGGCAGAGGCAGAAGGGACTTGCTCAGCAGCGTGGCCTCGTGGACACGGACGGAGATTTCGCCCCGCTCGGTTTTGAACACGTCGCCCACCACACCGACGATGTCGCCGATGTCGTTCTTCTTGAACCGCTGGAAGGAGGCCTCCTCCATTTCGTCGAACTTCACATACAGCTGAATCCGGCCGGTGCTGTCCTGCAAATCGCAGAAGGACACCTTGCCCATGCCCCGCTTGCTCATGATACGGCCGGCCAGACGGACGGACTTGCCCGCCATGGCATCGTAATTTTCTTTGATGGCGGCGGAGTCGGCGGTCACCTCAAACTTGGTCTGGACGAAGGGGTCGAAGCCGTCGGCACGCAGAGTATCCAGCTTTTCCCGACGCACCCGAACCTGATCGGACAGGGGCATTTCCGCCTGGGGTACAAACTTTGCCATGGCTCAGCCCTCACGGGTGACGCTGACCACCTTCATGGTGAAGGAGCCGGCAGGGGCGTTGACGGTGAAGGTTTCGCCGGCGGCCTTGCCTACCACGCTCCGGCCGAAGGGAGAGTCGTCGGAGAGCTTGCCCTCCATGGGGTTGGCTTCCTGGGAGCCGGTGATCCGGTAGGTGGACTGAACGCCCTTCTCATTCTCGACGACCACGGTGCAGCCCAGGCCTACCCGGCCGGTGGCCTCGTTCTCGTCTTCAATGATAACGGCGTGGGACAGGATGTCCTCGATTTCGGCAATCCGGCCGTAGAGCTTGGCCTGCTCGTTTTTGGCGGCGTCGTACTCGGAGTTTTCGGACAAGTCGCCGTAGGAACGGGCTTCCGCGATCATGGCGGCAACCTCACGCTCCCGGGTGGTCTTCAGATAGTTCAGTTCCTTTTCCAGGTCGGCAAGACGCAGACTGGTAATCTTAAATTCTTTTGCCATATTCAAAATCCTTTCTCAGAAATAAATTCCATAGTCCCAAACATTATAGTGGATGATTCCCCAACCGTCAAGGAATTTTTCGGGAAATCGATGGATTTCCGAAAGAAAGGGGAGCTGAAAGGAACGACGGCGTTGTAAAAGCGCAGAAGCCTGAAAATTAGACGGTCATTGCGAACCAGTCCGCAGACTGGTGTGGCAATCCGTTCTCAGCTTTATAGGAGCGACCTCATCCGGCTCTTCGAGCCACCTTCCCCTCCCAGGGGAAGGCTTGGGCACTGCCGTGTTGCGCAGGTCACTGTGCGGTAGTATGCGCCAGCAACTGGCTATAGATATCTTGGGTTTCCGCCTTGTCTTTCCCGCTGAGCACCAGAACCTTTTCGCCCATGCGCACCACGACGCAGGCTTCCGGCTTGTAATAGGTATAGCGGGTGTAAGTGCCGAATTCTTCATTCCGGAAGGTACCCAGAAGCAGCCGGTAGCTGCCTACGCCGAAAACCCGGCTGCCGGGAACGTCCCCGTCCCGAAGTTCCACCGAATCCACATCCCCGTAGGCAACGGTCTGGCTGCCGTAGTAGCTTCCCCGGACGGTGAAGGAATCGTCCCCAAAGGTGGTTTCCACCTTGCCGGAAAACAGCATCACGACCACAAAAACCAGAATTGCGGCGGTCACGGCGGCGGAAATCTTCCAATAGCGGGAGGACGTGGCGGGAAGGGCTTTCAGCTCCTCGCCCCGTGCCAGCTGCCCCTTGTAATAGCGGTAGGAGTAGACAGTCGGAATCACAGAAATGACCACCGCTCCCAACACGGCGGCGAAAACGGTCCAGCCCTCAGGCAGCAGGGCGGCCAGCATCATGGCGACACCGCCGATGACCCAGACCTTCCCGGCGAACCGATGGGTGGCGTTCCAGTTTTCATCGCTGGCAAGGGCCCAGGTTACCTTGATGCCGATGGTGTAGTTCCGGCGGCATTTGGGCAGGTAGTTGCCGATGGCGGCGAACATCAGTCCCAGGCAAAGGGTAGTGATCCGGCCAACGGAGAGGGAAATCCCAGCGCTCAGGGCATAGAACAGACCGGCGCACAGCAGGGAAAGAATGGGCATAATCCACAGCACCAGCCGCAGGGGCTTTTCGTTTCTGCCCCGGTTTCCCGGATCGGCGGCGGAAATGAGGAAGCACAGCCACTGACCGGCCAGCAGGCTCAGGCACAGCAGCCACAGGGAATGCAGCTCTGGAACCCAAAGAGATACAAAGGCGGGCAGCAGGATCACAATGGAAGAAACCATCAGTTCTTTTTGATACTTGGCAATCATAAAATACCTCCAAAACAGTTAGTTTTCGGCAGATTCTTCGCCCTTCAGGTTGGAAATCCAGAGAAGAATTTCCTCCAGAACCGAGGCGTTCAGCTCGTAAAAGATAAATTTTCCATCCCGGGTGTCCGTCACCAGGTCGGCATCCTTCAGCACCGATAAGTGCCGGGATACAGCGGCGGCGGAAATGTCGAACTGCTCAGAAATTTCTCCGGCGGAATGTTTTCCGTCCTTGAGAAGATTCAGGATTTCCCGCCGGGTGGGGTCAGCCAGTGCTTTCAGGGTTTGCTGTAAGCCCATATGGGGCATTCCTCCTTATTTAACAATTAACTGAAATGTTAAATGAATGATAGCATGGGAAGGAAAGATTGTCAAGAGAATATTTCATAAAAATGTTAAATGAGAAAAGATTGCGCATCGTTTTTAACTGTGCTATAATGGCGAAAATCCCGGAAGGAGGGAAAATCATGACTTTGAACGAATTCTGGAAGGAGAATCCCAAGGCCGCCATTGCCTTTTCCGGCGGGGTGGATTCCTCTTATTTATTGTATACGGCTGTGAAGGCCGGGGCGAAGGTGACGGCCTACTATGCGGACAGCGCCTTTCAGCCGGCCTTTGAGGGGGAGGACGCTTTGCGCCTTGCCAAGGATGTGGGGGCGGAGCTGAAAATCCTGCCGCTGTCCGTGCTGGAGGTGCCCAAGGTAGCGGAAAATCCGGCAAACCGCTGCTATTACTGCAAACGGGCGATTTTCTCCGCCCTGATTGCCGCCGCCGCTGCCGACGGCTACGACCTGATTCTGGACGGCACCAACGCCTCCGATCCGATTTCCGACCGGCCGGGGATGGAGGCTCTGCGGGAGCTGTCCGTCCGGTCGCCTCTGCGGGAGTGCGGCCTGACCAAAAGCGAAATCCGGGAATTGTCCCGGCAGGCGGGGCTTTTCACCTGGGATAAGCCCGCCTATGCCTGCCTGGCTACCCGTGTGCCCGCGGGAGAAACTATCACCGCCGAAAAGCTGGAAAAAACGGAAAAGGCCGAGGACTATCTTCGCTCCCTGGGTCTGCGGGATTTCCGGGTGCGGCTTCTGAAGGGCTGCGCCAGGATTCAGGTGCCGGAAGGGCAGCTGGAGCTGGTGCTCCGGAACCGGGAGACCATTCTGGAGCAGCTGAAGCAGTGGTATACCGGCGTGGTGCTGGATTTGGAGGTGCGGCCGTGAATTCCGATATGCGAAAGCTCTTAGAGCAGGTCAAGGACGGAACCGTTTCCGTGGACGATGCCATGCTGAAGCTGAAAATCTCCCCCTTCGAGGACATCGGCTACGCCAAGGTGGATCTGCACCGGCGAATCCGTCAGGGGGCGGCAGAGGTGATCTACGGAGCCGGAAAGACCCCGGAGCAGATTCTGGGGATTATGCAGACCATGATGCGCAACGGCCAGAGCCGGATCCTCATCACCCGGATGTCTCAGGAAGCGGCGGATTTCGTATCAAAAACCCTGCCTCTGGACTACCGGAAAGAGGCCAAGGTGGGCATCGCCGGAGGCTTCCCGGAGCCCGACGGCATCGGCAAAATCGTCATCGCCACCGGCGGCACCAGCGACATTCCCGTGGCGGAGGAAGCGGCTCTGACCGCGGAAATCCAGGGAAACGAAGTGGTGCGGCTGTACGATGTGGGGGTGGCCGGGGTGCACCGGCTGCTGGCTCACATGGATCTGGTTATGGAGGCCAGCGTGGTCGTTGCCGTGGCGGGCATGGAGGGGGCACTTGCCAGCGTGATCGGCGGCCTGGCGGACTGCCCGGTGATTGCGGTGCCTACCAGTGTGGGCTACGGTGCCTCCTTCGGCGGGGTGTCCGCCCTGCTGAGTATGCTCAATTCCTGTGCCAGCGGGGTCAGCGTGGTAAACATCGACAACGGCTTCGGCGCGGGGTTCCTGGCCGGGCGCATTAACCACATGGAGGTCAGAAAATGAGAACGCTCTATCTGGACTGCGGCATGGGCGCGGCAGGGGATATGCTGACGGCGGCTCTGCTGGAGCTGCTGCCGGAGCCGGAAAGCTTTGTGGCGGAACTGAACGGCCTGGCCATTCCGGGCGTGGAATTTTCTGCCGAAAAATGCCAAAAATGCGGCATTTCCGGAACCCATATGGCGGTGAAAGTTCACGGACAGGAGGAAGGAGAGGCGCACCCGCACACCCACGGAAGTCTTCACGACATCCGAGCCGTTGTGCAGGCGCTGCCCATTCCTACCATGGTCAAGCTGGATATCCTGTCGGTTTACGAGGAAATCGCCCAGGCGGAAAGCCACGTCCACGGAGTACCGGTGAATCAGATTCACTTCCACGAGGTGGGCACTCTGGACGCGGTGGCGGACGTGACGGCGGTGTGTCTGCTGCTCCGCCGGCTGGCACCGGAACAGATTCTGGCTTCGCCGGTGCATGTGGGCAGCGGCACGGTAAAGTGCGCCCACGGCATTCTGCCGGTGCCCGCCCCGGCCACGGCTTACCTTCTGCGGGGAATCCCCATGTATGGCGGGGAAATTTCCGGGGAGCTGTGCACCCCCACCGGGGCGGCGCTGCTCCGGCATTTTGTGACGGAATTCGGGGAAATGCCCCCTATGCGGGTGGAATCCATCGGCTACGGCATGGGAAAGAAGGATTTTCCCAGAGCCAACTGTGTCCGGGCCCTGCTGGGGGAAACCCAGGAGGCCGGGGATGAAATTGCTGAGCTGCGCTGCAACTTAGACGACATGACCGGGGAGGACATCGGCTTTGCCATGGAAGCCTTGCTTTCCGCCGGGGCGCTGGACGTGTTCACCACCCCCATCGGCATGAAAAAATCCCGCCCCGGAGTGCTGCTGACGGTGCTGTGCCGTCCGGCGGAGCAGGAAAAAATGGCAAAGCTGCTGTTTGCGAATACCACGACTTTAGGCGTCCGGTCGGGGCTGTGCAGCCGGTTTACCCTCCGGCGTTCGGAGGAAGTGACACAGACCCCCTATGGCTCGGTGCGCCGGAAAATCAGCCGGGGCTACGGAGTCTGCCGGGAAAAGCCGGAGTATGAGGATTTGGCGGCCATTGCCAGAGCACAGGGGAAGTCTCTGACCCAAGTCCGGGAGATGCTGAAGGAAGAATGACAAAACGCACTGGTGCGGGAGCACCACCCTTGGTCAGCAAGGGGAGCCTTTGCCCTCATCCGCCCTCGTTCCTCGGGCACCTTCCCCCAAGGGAAGGCTTTGGGTTACGGATTGTGACCGGAGGGAATCCTTGGAAAGGGCCACACCAGTGTTGCGACACTGGTTCGCAATGACAACGTATTTTTCGGACTCTTTTGACATACTGAACGGGGCGGCCATCTGGCCGCCCCGCTGTTTTTATGTACTTACTTAATCGCGATGGCCTCGATCTCGCACAGGACGCCCTTGGGCAGGGTTTTCACTGCCACGCAGCTTCTGGCGGGCTTGGAGACAAAATACTGGGCGTAGACCTCGTTGAAGGCGGCAAAGTCGTCCATGTCAGCCAGGAAGCAGGTGGTCTTGAAGACCTTGTCCATGCTCACCCCGGCAGCCTCCAGAATGGCGGCTACGTTCTTGCAGCTTTGCTCACACTGGGCGGCGATGCCCTCGGGGATGGCGCCGGTGGCGGGATCCACGGGAATCTGACCGGAGGTGAAAACCAGGCCGTTGACTGCGTAGCCCTGGCTGTAGGGGCCGATGGCGGCGGGAGCCTTCTGAGTGTGGATGATATTCATAGGGGAACCTCCTAAGAATGGATTTTGTTCTTCCTTCATTATATACGGCGTTTCCCTTTTTGGCAAGGACAAAAATCGGCAAATGCGGTTGCCTTTTTCCGGAGACTGTGATATCCTGAAGCACAGGAAGAAGGAAAGGAAGGGCCCGGTCTGTGGAGTGGAACGACATTTATGACGAGAACCGACAGCCTACCGGCAGGGTTCACTGCCGGGGAAGCGGCTGGAAGCCCGGGGAATACGGTCTGGTGGTCTGCGTCTGGGTCTATGATGGGGCGGGGCATGTGCTGCTGACCCGCCGAGCCAAGGAGAAAAGCTTCGCCGGAACCTGGGAAAATTCCGGCGGCGCGGCTCAGGCCGGGGAAACCAGCCGCCAGGCCGTGGCACGGGAACTGTACGAGGAAACGGGCATCCGGGCGGAGGAAGAGGAGTTTGAGCTTCTGGGTTCGGATCTGGATCGGAATATTTTCTATGACCATTACTGTCTGCATCGGGCGGTGCGGCTGAAGGACATCGTGCTGCAGCCGGGGGAGACCGACGCCGTTATGTGGGCAAGCTTCGGCAAGGTGCACTGGATGATGCGCACGGGCAGGATCTGCAAAATCATTGCGGGTCAGTTTCGCCGTCAGGAAAAGGCTCTGCGTTTGCGCAATATCAACAAGAGAAGAGGCTGAATTTTGGCGAGCAATTAGACAGAATGCACTTGCGATTTCTCTTTTTTCAGGTTATAATGAAAAAAAGCGTTTTGAAAGCCCGGTGAAAACGCTGATGCCGGGGCAAAACGTTTTTTCTTTTTAACCCACAAATAACGGAGGAATGCACCATGATCCAGCTTGTAAAACTGCCTGTAAAGCGGGGCAACGCGCCGCTGCGAATTGCCAAGGGACATTTTGTGACCAACCATTCCCATATCAACTACTATGTGGACATCACCTATCAGAAGACCCGTCTCAGCGAGGCCCGGGACAGTGCCTATCAGCTGGTTTCCAGCTTTGTCAATGACGTGCCTGTGGATACGGTGCTGTGTCTGGACGGTACCGCGGTGCTGGGCACCTGCATCGCCGAGGAGCTGACCAAATCGGGCTTCCGTACCATCAACGCCCATGAGACCGTCTATGTGGTGGAGCCGGAATACAATGCCAATTCTCAGATCATCTTCCGGGAGAACATTCAGCCCATGATCCGGGGCAAGCATGTGCTGGTGCTGATGGCCTCCGTTACCACGGGCTTTACCGCCAAGCGGTCTATCGAGGCCATCGAGTACTATGGCGGCAAGGTCAGCGGAGTGGCGGCTATCTATCGGGCGGTGGACGAGGTGGCAGGCTATCCTGTGAAATCCGTCTATTCCGTGCAGGATCTGCCGGACTACAGAAGCTATGATTACCACGACTGCCCCTACTGCAAGGCGGGCAAGAAGGTGGACGCTCTGGTCAACAGCTTCGGCTATTCCTCTTTGTAAATCTGCATAAGCCGCACCGGCGGGGAATTTTCCCCGCCGGTGCTTCATTCTGCCCAAAGAGCGGCAGGGGGGAGCTTTCAAAATTTGTGCCGTTTTTCGGAAAAAAATCTGTCAGTTTCTTTGAAATTATGGTATAATACCGGTTTGTGAGAAAACAACCATTCTTTGGAGGTGCGACCTTTGAATCGAGATACATGGAAGCCGCGGCTGGCGGCGGCACTGCCGGTTATTTATTGGACGCTGGCGCTGCTTTACTGGGAACTGCTGCTGAGCGGGGCGGTGTTTCACAAGCTTGGGCTGGCGGCCTACGCGGTGGGATTCACCCTGACGGCGGCGCTGCTTCTGAGCCTGGTGCTGTCCTTCCTGAAACGGAGGCGGTTTGCCGCAGAAATTGGGCTGACGGTGATATTTGCCCTGCTCTACGGCAGCCAGATTGTCTATCATTTCATTTTCGGCACGCTGTATTCCGTGGCTATGGTATCCCAGGGCGGGGAGGCCATGACCAACTTCTGGCGGGAGCTGCTTGCCGCCATGGGAGATCATTTTCCCTGGCTCATTGCGCTGATGGTACCCCTGGCGCTGCGGATTTTCCTGAGAAAGGGGCTGAAAGGGGAGCTTCGGGCAAAGGGACGGATTGCGCTGCTGGTGCTGGCGGTTGCCCTGTTTGCCCTGACCCGGGCAGGCATCCGGCAGACGGGCACGGAAATGTTCTCCGATGAGGACTATTACCGCAGCGGAGAAATTGCCACCAACCAGACCACCCAGCGATTTGGCCTGCTGACGACCATCCGGCTGGAGCTGACCCGCCATGCCAAAACGGAGGAGCAGGACTATTATATTCCGGAGGAGACCCAGGGGGAGAACCAGGCCCAGGAGCCGGCCGAGGTCAAGTACAACGTCATGAACATTGACTTTGATGCCCTGAACGCCATGACCGAGGACAAAAAGCTGCTGGCCATCGACGACTACTGTTCGAAAGTAACCGGAACCAATCAGAACGAATACACCGGAATGCTGAAGGACTATAATCTGATCGTCATGTGCGCGGAGAGCTTCTCGCCCGCTGCCATTGACAAGGATCTGACCCCCAATCTGTACAAGCTGACCCAGCAGGGAATCATCTTCAACAACTATTACAATACCTTCCCCAATACCACCACCGACGGCGAGTACGCCCTGATGCAGGGCCTGTATCCGGATGCCGGGCGGAGCAAGGCGGTGTCCAGCCTGTATGCCTCCCGGAACAGCTACCTGCCCTTCACGCTGGGCAATGTGTTTCAGTCTCAGCGGGGGGTGGAAAGCTTCGGCTATCACAACTATCGGGGCAGCTATTACGGTCGGAATGAGTCTCACCCCAACATGGGCTACACCATGAAATTCGCCGGGGACGGCATGACCTTCACCACCAACTGGCCTGCCTCCGACCTGGAAATGATGGAGCAGTCCATTGACGATTACATCGGAAAAGAGCCCTTCCACGCCTACTACATGACCTTCTCCGGCCACTATAAATACGACACCGGAACCAACGAAATGGCCAAGCGGAACTGGGATCAGGTAAAGGATCTGCCCTATTCCAGCAACGCCATCAAGGCATACCTGAGCTGCAACATCGAGTTTGACAAGGCCATCGGCTACCTGATGGAGCGGCTGGAGCAGGCAGGGGTGGCAGACAGAACCGCCATTGTCATTGCCGGAGATCATTTCCCTTACGGCCTGAAGGACAGCGAGTATGCCGAGCTGATCGGCCACGACATCGACGGCTTCTCCAAGTACAAGTCCACCCTGATTTTCTGGGTGGGAGGCCTGGAAGAAAACATCGTGGTGGACGAATACTGCTGCAATGTGGACGTTCTGCCTACGATCCTGAACCTGTGGGGCTTTGAGTACGACTCCCGGCTGCTGGCGGGGACGGACGTGTTCTCCGACGGCACTCACGCGGCGGTGCTGGTGGACAAGAGCTTTCTGACGGACAAGGTTTGGTTTAACGCCAGCACCGGGGAAATCCGGTACCAGGTGCCGGAAAGCGAAATCCCGGAAGGATATGTGGAGAATATGAACCAGCTGATCGCCACCCGGTTTTCCATTTCCGCCGACATCCTGAACAGTGCGTACTATAACTTCGTCTTTGACAAGGGTAAGGTGTATGTGAACCGGCTGGGGTGGAACAGTAAGAAATAAAGGAATGCGATTGCGCACCGATGACATTGGTCATCGGTGCGCAATTTGTGCGTCCCTTGGCTCCCACTCTGGGGGAGCTGTCACGAAGTGACTGAGAGGGCAAAAACGCCCTCTCCACCCAGTGCTGCGGCACTGGGCACCTCTCCCAAAGGGAGAGGCAAGGCCCTCATCCGTCACGGCTGCGCCGTGCCACCTATACATTATTGTGCAATTGCCACTGGCAATTGTTAGATTTTGATTCGCTGCGCGGAGCACCACCCCGAAGGGGAAGGCAAAGGGGAACGGATTGCCACACCAGTCTGCGCGACATTATGGTATGACTGCCACTGGCAGTCATTAGGATTTTGATTCGCTGCGCGGAGCACCACTGGTTCGCAATGACATGCGTATACCGTCAGCTTGAATGTATGAATCCCGCCGGTCTGAAATCACAGACCGGCGGGGTTTTGACAGGGCAGGGGCGGAAATTAGCGAAAAGGGCATAAAAAAACGAGGCGGAAGCCCCGGAATTGTGGAAATTATTCATTGACAGAATTTACCCGCCATGCTATAATGATTGTCCATACTGTGATACTATGCCTATCTGCGGACTTCCTTCCTTACCAGGTCATTTTAACACAGTAGCGGGCGGCTGTCAAGTAGGAACTTTGTGAAAATTGACAACCGCACGGGGCGTATCATAAGCAACACAACTCGAAAGAAAGGCTGTGATGATCCATATGGCAATGGTCAAGGACGTAATGTTCGGCAAGACCATGCGTAAATCTTACGCGAAGTATGAAGAGATCCTGGAGATCCCCAACATGCTGAAAATCCAGAAGGACTCCTATCAGTGGTTCCTGGATACCGGCTTGCGGGAGGTCTTCAAGGACGTAGGCACCATTACCGACTTCTCCGGCAAGCTGGAGCTGTCCTTCCTGGATTACACCATGGAGGATAAGGCCAAGTACACCATTGAGGAGTGCAAGGAGCGGGACGCTACCTACGCCAAGCCCATCAAGGTGCGGGTTCGCCTGCGCAACACGGAGACCGACGAAATCAAGGAGCAGGAGATCTTCATGGGAGATTTCCCTGTGATGACCAACGGCGGTACCTTCGTCATCAACGGCGCGGAGCGGGTTATTATCACCCAGATCGTCCGTTCTCCCGGCATGTACTACGGCCATGAGGTGGACAAGGCTGACCAGCATACCTATACCGCTACTGTCATCCCTTACCGGGGCGCCTGGCTGGAGTATGAAACCGACAACTCCGATGTGTTCTGGGTCCGGATCGATAAGAACCGGAAGCTGCCCATCACCTGCCTGATCCGGGCACTGGGCGTGCAGACCGACGAGCAGATCAAGGCCATGTTCGGCGAGGATCCCCGGATCCTGGCTACCATTGACAAGGATCCCTGCAAGACCAGAGAAGAGTCTTTGCTCGAAATCTACCGCCGGCTGCGTCCCGGTGAGCCTCCTACGGTGGAGACTGCCACCGCCCATCTGGAGGGCCTGCTGTTCGACTACCACCGCTACGACGTGAGCAAGGTGGGCCGGTATAAGTTCAACAAGAAGATGGACATCTGGAGCCGGCTGTCCGGCCAGGAAGCCGTAGAGCCCATTGCCGATCCCATGACCGGTGAAATTCTGGTCATGCCCGGCGAGTTCATCTCCCGCGCCCAGGCACACGAGCTGAGCCGGAAGGGCGTCAACGAGGCGGTCATCAAGATCGGCGACTACAACGTCAAGGTCTTCTCCAACAACATGGTGGAGATGGCAGGCTTCGTGGACTTTGATCCCAAGCAGTACGGCATCACCGAGAAGGTTTACTTCCCCGTGCTGAAGGAAATGCTGGAAACCGTTCCCGCGGACGGCTGGAAGGACGCCATTGCCGAGCGTTACACCGACCTGATTCCCAACCACATCATTGTGGATGACATCATGGCCTCCATCAACTATCTGAACTGCGTGGCCATGGGCGTGGGCACTCCTGACGACATTGACCACCTGGGCAACCGCCGTCTGCGCTGCGTAGGCGAGCTGCTTCAGAACCAGTTCCGGATTGGCTTTAGCCGTCTGGACCGGGTGATCCGGGAGCGGATGACTGTTCAGGACCTGGATACCGTAACCCCTCAGAGCCTGATTAACATCCGGCCTGTTACCGCGGTTATCAAGGAGTTCTTCGGCTCCTCCCCTCTGAGCCAGTTCATGGATCAGAATAACCCCCTGTCCGAGCTGACCCACAAGCGCCGTCTGTCCGCTCTGGGCCCCGGCGGTCTGAGCCGTGACCGGGCTTCCTTCGACGTCCGGGATATTCACTACACCCACTATGGCCGGATGTGCCCCATTGAGACCCCTGAAGGCCCCAACATCGGCCTGATTAACTACTTGGCCACCTTTGCCAAGATCAACGAGTACGGCTTCGTGGAAGCTCCCTACCGGAAGGTGGACAAGGCCACCGGCTTTGTCACCAAGAACGTGGAGTATATGACCGCCGATGTGGAGGACGACTACTACATCGGCCAGGCCAATGAGCCGCTGGACGAGAACGGCTGCCTTGCCAACGCCCGTATCACCTGCCGTCACCGCAACGAGATTATCGAGGTCGACCGGGGCATGATCGACTATATCGATGTGTCCCCCAGAATGATGATCTCCATCGCTACCTCTTTCATTCCCTTCCTGCAGAACGACGACGCCAACCGCGCGCTGATGGGCGCGAACATGCAGCGTCAGGCCGTGCCTCTGCTGACCACCGAGCCGCCCATCGTTGCCACCGGCATCGAGCACAAGGCCGCCGTGGACTCCGAGGTCTGCGTGAAGGCCAAGGGCCCCGGCGTGGTCACCGCCGTGTCCGCTTCCTCCATTACCGTCAAGTATGACAGCGGCGAGACCTGCACCCACGCCCTGATTAAGTTCTCCCGCTCCAACGCCGGTACCTGCATCAACCAGCGGCCTATCGTGGTGGTGGGCGAGCGGGTGGATACCGAGCAGATCATTGCCGACGGCCCCTCCTGCTCCGGCGGCGAGGTTGCCCTGGGCAAGAACGTGCTCATCGGCTTCGTCACCTGGGAAGGCTACAACTACGAGGACGCCATTCTGCTCAACGAACGTCTGGTTCGGGAGGATGTGTTCACCTCCATCCACATCGAGGAGTACGAGACCGAGGCCCGGGACACCAAGCTGGGCCCGGAGGAAATCACCCGGGATATCCCCAACGTAGGCGAGGACACCCTGAAGGATCTGGATGAGAACGGCATTATCCGCGTCGGCGCGGAAGTCCACGCCGGTGATTACCTGGTTGGCAAGGTCACCCCCAAGGGCGAGACCGAGCTGACCCCCGAGGAGCGCCTGCTGCGGGCCATCTTCGGCGAGAAGGCAAGAGAAGTCCGGGATACCTCCCTGAAGGTGCCCCACGGTACCTCCGGCATCGTGGTGGACGTGAAGGTCTTCACCAAGGAGAACTCCGATGAGCTGGCGCCCGGCGTCACCAAGTCCGTCCGTGTGTATCTTGCCCAGAAGCGGAAGATCGGCGTGGGCGATAAGATGGCCGGCCGTCACGGCAACAAGGGCGTTGTTTCCCGGGTTCTGCCCGAGGAGGATATGCCCTTCCTGCCCGATGGCACCCCCCTGGACATCGTGCTGAACCCCCTGGGCGTGCCTTCCCGTATGAACATCGGTCAGGTGCTGGAAGTCCATCTGGGCTATGCCGCCAAGGCTCTGGGCTGGCATGTTGCCACCCCCGTCTTCGACGGCGCCAACGAGAAGGACATCCGGGAGACCCTGAAGCTGGCGGGCCTCCGGGAGGACGGCAAGACCATCCTGTATGACGGCCGTACCGGCGAGCCCTTCGACAACCTGGTCACTGTCGGCTATCCCTACTATCTGAAGCTCCATCACCTGGTTGACGATAAGATCCACGCCCGTTCCACCGGCCCCTATGCCCTGGTCACCCAGCAGCCTCTGGGCGGCAAGGCTCAGTTCGGCGGACAGCGTTTCGGCGAAATGGAAGTCTGGGCTCTGGAGGCTTACGGCGCGGCCTATACCCTCCAGGAGATCCTGACCGTCAAGTCCGATGATGTGACCGGCCGTGTGAAGACCTACGAGGCCATCGTCAAGGGCGCCAACATTCCCAAGCCCGGCGTGCCCGAGTCCTTCAAGGTTCTGATCAAGGAGCTCCAGGCTCTGTGTCTGGATATCCGGGTTCTGGACGAGAACGGCGACGAGATCGAGCTGAAGGACGAGGACGATGACGACGAGATCGTCTACACCGCCGACTCCGGAAATGACACGGTGGTTGGCTCTACCGATGAGGTGCTGGACGCTGGCTTCGTCATCGACGAGGACAGCCCTGAGGATATTATGGATGTATTCGGCGATATGGATGCCGACAACGAAGAATAAGGAGGCTACACATGGCAGATGCCACCTTTGATGCCATTAAAATTGGTATTGCGTCCCCGGAGATGATCCGGCAGTGGTCCTACGGCGAGGTCAAGAAGCCGGAAACCATCAACTACCGTACCCTGAAGCCCGAACGGGACGGACTGTACTGCGAGCGGATTTTCGGACCCACCAAGGACTGGGAATGCCACTGCGGCAAGTACAAGAAAATCAAGTATAAGGGCAAGATCTGCGACCGCTGCGGCGTCGAGGTCACCAAATCCAAGGTGCGCCGGGAGCGCATGGGTCACATTGAGCTGGCCGCTCCCTGCAGCCATATCTGGTATTTCAAGGGCATTCCCTCCCGGATGGGTCTGGTGCTGGACATCAGCCCCAAGATTCTGGAGAAGGTGCTGTACTTCGCGGCCTATATCGTCACCGATCCCGGTGACGCGCCCCTGGCCCGGAACCAGGTGCTCACCGAGAAGGAATACCGGGACATGCGGGAAAAGTACGAGGACGACTTCAAGGCCGGTATGGGCGCCGAGGCCGTCAAGGAGCTGCTGGAGCAGATCGACCTGGATCAGCTGTCCGAGCAGCTGAGAAACGAGCTGAAGACCGCCTCCTCCCAGAAGAAGCTGCGCATTGTCAAGCGTCTGGAGGTGGTGGAGGCCTTCCGGGAGTCCGGCAACAAGCCCAGCTGGATGATCATGGACGTGCTGCCCGTGATTCCTCCCGATATCCGTCCTATGATTCAGCTGGACGGCGGCCGGTTCGCAACCTCCGACCTGAACGATCTGTACCGCCGGGTCATCAACCGGAATAACCGTCTGAAGCGGCTGGTTCAGCTCCACGCCCCTGACATCATCGTCCGCAACGAAAAGCGGATGCTCCAGGAGGCTGTGGACGCGCTGATCGACAACGGCCGCCGGGGCCGTGCCGTCACCGGCGCCAACAACCGGGCGCTGAAGTCTTTGTCTGACATGCTCAAGGGCAAGCAGGGCCGGTTCCGTCAGAACTTGCTTGGCAAGCGTGTTGACTACTCCGGACGTTCCGTTATCGTGGTCGGCCCTGAGCTGAAGCTCTATCAGTGCGGCGTGCCCAAGGAAATGGCCATTGAGCTGTTCCGGCCCTTCGTTATGAAGAAGCTGGTTTCCGACGGCCTGGCCAACAACATCAAGTCCGCCAAGAAGATGATCGACAAGGGCAAGACCGAGGTCTGGGATGCTCTGGACGACATCATCAAGGATCGGCCCGTTATGCTGAACCGGGCGCCTACCCTGCACCGTCTGGGCATTCAGGCCTTCGAGCCGGTGCTGGTGGAGGGTCGGGCACTGAAGCTGCACCCCCTGTGCTGCACCGCCTTCAACGCGGACTTCGACGGCGACCAGATGGCCATTCACGTTCCTCTGTCCCCGGAGGCTCAGGCGGAAGCCAGAATGCTGATGCTCTCCGCCAACAACCTGCTCCGTCCTCAGGACGGCAAGCCTGTTACCGTGCCGACCCAGGATATGATTCTGGGTGCCTACTATCTGACCTATACCCGTCTTGGCAAGGCGGAAAAGGGCTCCGAGACCGTGTTCGTCACCGACGCGGGGGAGACCGGACTGACTGCCGGTGTGGTAGTGGATGCCGATGACTTCGTGGCTGCCAACAAGCAGGCCAAGAAGGAAGGGAAGAAGGAAGCCAAATTCCGTCCCATCCACGCCTATTCCTCCACCGAGGAGGCCATTGCCGCCTATGCTGACGGTGCCATCGGCCTGCACGCGCCGATTCTGGTGCGCTACGGCAAGGAAGTGGACGGGGAAATGCGGTATCAGATGATCAACGCCACCGTGGGCCGCCTGATTTACAACGAGCCCATCCCCCAGGATCTGGGCTTCGTAGACCGCAGCGATCCCGCCCATGCCTTCGATCTGGAAATTGACTTCCTGGTTGGCAAGAAGCAGCTGGGCAAGATCATCGACAAGTGCATCCGGGTTCACGGCTTCACCATCGCCACCGAAATGCTGGATCGGATCAAGGCTCTGGGCTACAAGTACTCCACCAAGGGCGCTATCTCCGTGTCCATTGCGGATATGGAGGTTCCCGCCATCAAGTACGAACTGGTCAAGGCCGCCGAGGGCAAGGTGGTAGAGATTGAAAACTACTTCCGCCAGGGCTATATCACCAACGACGAGCGTTACCGTCTGGTGGTTCAGCAGTGGGAGCAGACCACCAAGGAAGTTACCGATGCCCTTCAGGGCAACCTGGATGAGTTCAACCCCATCTACATGATGGCCGACTCCGGCGCCCGTGGCTCCATGGCTCAGATTCGTCAGCTGGCAGGTATGCGCGGCCTGATGGCAGATACCGCCGGCCGTACCATCGAGATTCCCGTTAAGGCAAACTTCCGTGAGGGCCTGTCCGTTCTGGAGTACTTCATCTCCTCCAGAGGCGCCCGTAAGGGCATGACCGATACCGCCCTTCGTACCGCCGACTCCGGTTACCTGACCCGCCGAATGGTGGATGTGTCCCAGGAGGTCATCATCCGTCAGCACGACTGCGGCACCGAGAACGGTATCTGGGTGGGCGCGGTCTACGACAAGAACGGCGACATTATCGATACCTTCGGCAACCGGATCCGGGGCCGTTATCCCGTCCACGATGTGGTGGATCCCGCTACAGGTGAGCTGCTGCACTCCAAGGACGTGATGATGATGCCTGAGGATGCCGCTAAGTTCGAAGCCCACGGCATCAGCAAAATCTATATCCGCACCATTCTGGCCTGCCGGGCCCGGGTGGGTGTCTGCGCCAAGTGCTACGGCATGAACCTGGCTACCTCCAAGGAGGTTGACCTGGGCGAGGCCGTCGGCATCATCGCCGCCCAGTCCATCGGTGAGCCCGGTACGCAGCTGACCATGCGTACCTTCCACTCCGGCGGCGTTGCCGGTGACGATATCACCCAGGGTCTTCCCCGAGTGGAAGAGCTGTTCGAGGCCCGCCGGCCTAAGAAGATGGCTCAGATTTCCGAGATCACCGGTGTGGTGTCCATCGACGATACCCACCGTACCGCTCTGCGTAACATTACCGTTACCGCGGAGGACGGCGAGGTGAAGGTCTATCAGGTGCCCTACTCCGTAGGCCTGAAGGTTGCCCACGGCAAGGTCGTGGAGAAGGGTCAGCCCATCACCGACGGCGCGCTCTATCCCCAGGACGTGCTGCGGATCTCCGGCGTGGAGGCCGTTCAGGATTATCTGGTTCAGTCTGTTCAGGCGGTGTACCGCCAGCAAGGCGTGGAAATCAACGATAAGCACATTGAGGTCATCATCCGTCAGATGATGCGCAAGGTGCGCGTTGAGGATCCCGGCGACACCGAGCTGCTGTCCGGCAGCGCGGTGGACACCTTCGAGTTCGAGGATGCCAACGCCGCCATTCAGGCTCGGATTGACGCCGGTGAGACCGAGCTGCGCAAGGCCGAGTCCAGCGCCATGCTGCTGGGCATCACCAAGGCCGCTCTGGCCACCGATTCCTTCCTGTCCGCCGCCTCCTTCCAGGAGACCACCAAGGTTCTGACCGATGCCGCCATCAAGGGCAAGGTTGACCACCTGGTCGGTCTGAAGGAGAACGTGCTGATCGGTAAGCTGATCCCCGCAGGCTCCGGCCTGATGGCTTACCGGGATTATCAGCCCGGCATCACCCCCGAGGCTCGGATGCCTGAGGAGATGGAAGAAGCCGCCATCGAAGGCAAACAGGTGTAAGTTCCTGATTTCCCCTCCGCGCGTATTGCGCGGAGGGGATTTCCTATCATTTCAAGGAGAATTCATGACCTTTTACGAAAAAATGCGTCTTGTCTGTCTGGCAATTCCGGAAGGCACGGTGGCTACCTACGGCCAGATTGCCATGCTCTGCGGCAAGCCGAAAAACTCCCGGCAGGTAGGCTACGGCCTTCGGGAGGGGCTGGCAGGGGAGGGGATCCCCGCCTTTCGGGTGGTGAACAGCAAAGGCGAGCTCAGCGGGGCCAGAAGCTTTCTGACTCCGGATTTGCAGCACGCCCTTCTGGCGGACGAGGGCGTTCCCTCCCGGTGGAACGGCCGATGCTGGCAGGTTGATCTGAAAATTTATGGCTGGAAGACTACCCAGAAGGATATTTCCCGCTTTGCGAAGGCCTTTGCCTCCGGGGAAGATTAGGGTCTATCTGAAAACCGTCAACACGCCCAAACAGCGGGTCTTTTCCACCTGCTGGGCACCATTTTTTCTTGCAATACGCAGAGTATTCCTGCAAAAAAATGGCTTCATCAGGCGGAAAATCCCTCGCCGTTGGTCATATTCCCGGTTTTCAGATAGACCCTAAGACAGACCCCGGCAGGAAAGACATCCGGCCGGGTCTGCCATCTGCTTGCGAACAAGTGCGTGTAAGCTGCGGACAAGGAGAAAACGGCAAGGCAGAAGGGCAGAATCACAAAAAATTATGGAATAATTTTGTTGACTTTTTTCGGAAAATGCGTATAATATAGTCTCGTATGGATAGGAAGCAAAAAGGTAAAATACCGGAATGCGGCGATTTGCCGGACATTTCCCGGGATTCCCTGGCCGTCGGTGCCAAGCAGCTGAAAAAAGCTGTCCGTGCCGGAAAAGCCGCCCGGGTATATCTGGCGGAAAACGCCGACCCCGCTCTGACCCAGCCTCTGGCGGAGCTGTGCGGGGAATATCAGATCCAGATCACCTGGGTAGCCGACATGGCAGACCTGGGGCGCGCCTGCGGCATCGAGGTGGGCGCGGCGGCTGCGGCCGTTCTCAAGATTCTACCGGAAAATTCCGTAGAATAAATACCCGTCATTTGACGAGAACCAAAGAAAGGAGAAAACAAATGCCTACTTTTAATCAGCTGGTTCGTTCCGGCCGTCAGCAGGTCAGCTACAAGTCCACCGCTCCCGCTCTGCAGAGAGGTCTGAACACTCTGGAGAACAAGGCTACCAACCTGCCTTCCCCCCAGAAGCGCGGCGTGTGCACTGCTGTGCGTACCACCACCCCCAAGAAGCCTAACTCCGCCCTGCGGAAGATCGCCCGTGTGCGTCTGACCAATGGTATGGAAGTTTCCGCTTACATTCCCGGTGTTGGCCACAACCTGCAGGAGCACTCTGTGGTTCTGATCCGCGGCGGTCGTGTTAAGGACCTTCCCGGTGTGCGTTACCACATCATCCGCGGCACTCTGGATACCCAGGGCGTGCAGAACCGGATGCAGTCCCGTTCCAAGTACGGTGCCAAGCGTCCCAAGGCCGGCAAGAAGAAGTAATTTTTCTGCTGCCAAACTTTAACTGACTCCATGCCCTTTCGCAAGGCATCGCCTTGCCAAGAAGGTTTTATATAGATGAAACCTCTGGCCAGGCACAACGAAAGTTACACTTTCGAGTACCGATGAAATCATTATAATATGAAGGAGGGAAGCAAAGTGCCCAGAAGAGGTAATGTTCCCAAGAGAGAGGTCCTTCCGGATCCTAATTACAATTCCGTTCTGGTTACCAAGCTCGTAAACAGCATCATGCTGGACGGCAAGAAGGGTGTTGCCCAGAAGGTCGTTTATGGTGCGTTTGAAATTGTCGAGAACAAGACCGGCAAGAACGGTCTGGAAGTCTTCCAGCAGGCCATGGAAAACATCATGCCCGCTGTGGAGCTGAAGGCCCGCCGGGTGGGCGGCGCCACCTACCAGGTGCCCATCGAAGTCCGCCCCGACCGTCGTCAGACCCTGGGTCTGCGGTGGATCACCCTGTACAGCCGGAGCCGCAGCGAGAACACCATGAAGGAGCGGCTGGCCGCTGAGATCATGGACGCCGCCAACAACACCGGCGCGTCTGTGAAGAAGCGCGAGGACGTCCACAAGATGGCCGAAGCCAACAAGGCCTTCGCCCATTTCCGCTGGTAATCAAGGAGAGAATCAATGCCTAGACAGTATTCCCTGGAAAATACCAGAAACTTCGGCATCATGGCTCACATCGATGCCGGCAAAACCACTACTACCGAGCGTATTCTGTTCTACACCGGTAAGAACTACAAGATCGGTGAGACCCATGACGGTTCCGCTACCATGGACTGGATGGCTCAGGAGCAGGAGCGTGGTATTACCATCACCTCCGCTGCTACCACCTGCTTCTGGAAGGGCTGCCGTCTGAACATCATCGACACCCCGGGTCACGTTGACTTCACCGTTGAGGTGGAGCGTTCCCTGCGTGTTCTGGACGGTGCTGTCACCGTTCTGTGCGCCAAGGGCGGCGTGGAGCCCCAGACCGAGACCGTCTGGCGTCAGGCCGACGAGTACAAGGTTCCCCGGATGATCTACGTCAACAAGATGGACATCATGGGTGCCGACTTCTACCGGGTCATGACCATGATCGACGAGCGTCTGAAGTGCAACGCTGTGCCCATTCAGCTGCCCATCGGCTCCGAGGCTTTCTTCAAGGGCAACATCGACCTGCTGACCATGAAGGCAAACGTCTTCTATGATGAGCTGGGTAAGGATGTGCGTACCGAGGAGATCCCCGAGGATATGGTGGATCTGGCCAACGAGTACCACGAGAAGCTGTTGGACGCCGTCACCGCTCTGGACGACGACCTGGCCATGAAGTACCTGGAGGGCGAGGAGATCACCGTCGAGGAGATCAAGACCGTCATCCGCCGGGCTACCATCGCCAACGAGATGGTTCCCGTTGTCTGCGGTACTTCCTACAAGAACAAGGGCGTGCAGGAGCTGCTGGACGCGGTTGTGGACTATATGCCCAGCCCCCTGGACAAGAAGGGCATCAAGGGCGTGAACCCCGAGACCGAGGAAGAGGACTTCCGTCCCGCTTCCGACGAGGCTCCCTTCTCCGCTCTGGCCTTCAAGATCGCCACCGACCCCTATGTCGGCAAGCTGTGCTACTTCCGTGTGTACTCCGGTACCCTGGAGAAGGGCACCTCCGTGCTCAACTGCACCAAGGGTGTCAAGGAGCGTATGGGCCGTATCCTGCAGATGCACGCTAACCACCGGGAAGACATCGATATGGTTTACGCCGGTGATATTGCCGCCGTTGTGGGTGTGAAGAACACCACCACCGGTGATACCTTCTGCGATGAGGATCATCCCATCATCCTGGAGTCCATGGTCTTCCCCGAGCCCGTTATCGAGGTTGCCATTGAGCCCAAGACCAAGGCCGGTCAGGAAAAGATGGGCATTGCCCTGAGCAAGCTGGCGGAAGAGGATCCCACCTTCCGGACCTACACCAACAAGGAGACCGGGCAGACCATCATCGCCGGCATGGGCGAGCTGCACCTGGAGATCATTGTTGACCGTCTGCTCCGTGAGTTCAAGGTGGAAGCCAACGTTGGCGCGCCCCAGGTTTCCTACAAGGAGACCATCCGCAAGGCGGTGGATCAGGAAACCAAGTACGCCCGTCAGTCCGGCGGTAAGGGCCAGTACGGTCACGTCAAGATCCATGTGGAGCCCAACGAGCCCGGCAAGGGCTACGAGTTCATCAACGCCGTGGTGGGCGGTGCCATCCCCAAGGAGTATATCCCTGCGGTTGACGCCGGTATCCAGGGCGCCATGGAGGCCGGTGTTCTGGCCGGTTATCCCGTTGTGGACGTGAAGGTCACCCTGTTCGACGGCTCCTACCACGAAGTGGACTCCTCCGAAATGGCGTTCAAGATCGCCGGTTCCATGGCCTTCAAGGAGGCCTGCCGGAAGGCCGACCCCACCATTCTGGAGCCCATCATGAAGGTTTCCGTTACCGTGCCCGATGAGTACATGGGCACTGTTATCGGCGACATCACCGCCCGCCGTGGCAACATTCTGGGCCAGATCACCCGTACCGGTGCCGTCCAGATTGACGCCAACGTGCCTCTGGCTGAGATGTTCGGTTACGCCACCGACCTGCGTTCCAAGACCCAGGGCCGCGGCAACTACACCATGGAGCCCAGCCACAACGCCGAGCTGCCCAAGTCCAAGACCGAAGAGATCATCAAGGCTCGGGGCAGAGACTGATGTGATTCCCTGGCGGGGAGAGTTCTTCCCGCCGGAATTACAGATATTTTCCGGGAAATTTCAAAAATTTCTCTTGTGTTTCCGCGGCAATTGTAGTATGATGTACTCAATGTGCGGGATGGCACAAACCTAAGTTGTTAATTAAACTTTACAATCATTAACTAGGAGGAATATTTCAAATGGCAAAGCAGAAGTTTGAGAGAAATAAGCCCCACGTTAACATTGGCACCATCGGCCACGTTGACCACGGCAAGACCACTCTGACCGCCGCTATCACCAAGTATCTGGCTCTGAAGGGTCAGGCCGCCTTCGAGGACTACGCTTCCATCGATAAGGCTCCCGAAGAGAAGGCTCGTGGTATCACGATCAACACCGCTCACGTTGAGTACGAGACCGACAAGCGTCACTACGCTCACGTTGACTGCCCGGGTCACGCTGACTATATCAAGAACATGATCACCGGTGCTGCTCAGATGGACGGCGCTATCCTGGTTATCGCTGCTACCGACGGCCCCATGGCTCAGACCCGTGAGCACCTGCTGCTGGCCCGTCAGGTCGGCGTGCCCTATATCGTTGTGTTCCTGAACAAGTGCGATCAGGTTGACGATGAGGAGCTGCTGGAGCTGGTCGAGATGGAAGTCCGCGAGACCCTGAACGAGTACGACTTCCCCGGCGACGACACCCCCATCATCAAGGGTTCCGCTCTGAACGCTCTGGTTTCCGAGTCCAAGGATCCCGAGGCTCCCGAGTATGCCTGCATCAAGGAGCTGATGGACGCTGTTGACTCCTATATCCCCACTCCTGACCGTAAGGCTGACCAGCCCTTCCTGATGCCCGTTGAGGACGTGTTCACCATCTCCGGCCGTGGCACCGTTGCTACCGGTCGTGTGGAGCGTGGTATCGTCAAGAAGAACGAGCCCGTTGAGATCGTTGGCCTGAAGGAAGAGAAGACTCCCACTGTCGTTACCGACATTGAGATGTTCCACAAGCTGCTGGACTACGCAGAAGCCGGCGACAACATCGGCGCTCTGCTGCGTGGTGTTGACAAGAAGAACGTGGAGCGTGGCCAGGTTCTCTGCAAGCCCGGTTCCATCCATCCTCACACCAAGTTCTCCGGCCAGGTTTACGTCCTGTCCAAGGAAGAAGGCGGCCGTCATACTCCCTTCTTCAACAACTATCGTCCTCAGTTCTACTTCCGTACCACTGACGTGACCGGCATCATCTCCCTGCCCGAAGGCGTTGAGATGTGCATGCCCGGCGATAACGTTGTGATGAACGTTGAGCTGATCACCCCCATCGCTATCGAGAAGGGTCTGCGTTTCGCTATCCGCGAGGGCGGCCGTACCGTCGGTTCCGGTGTTGTCACCGAGGTTGCTGAATAATTTTCAGTCGCTTTTTGACACAATTGCGCCCCAGGCTTTTGCCTGGGGCGTTTTTTGCGTGCTCAAGCCTTCCCCTGAGTGGGAAAGGCGGCTCGAAGAGCCGGATGAGGTCGCTGTGTTGATCCTTCATATAGCCACCACATAACGCATGTCATTACGAACCAGTGACCGATGTCACTGGTGTGGCAATCCGTCCTCTTTTCTCATGCCGAAAGTGAGCAGTGAAGAGTGAATTGTGAATAGTTGCCAAAAAGCACCCCATCGGTAGGATGGGGTGCTTTTTGGCAACGCAGGTCTATAAGCCGGGTTCTGTCTTGACAGCCATCTATCTAGCCCCGCGGTTGCCCGCGGGATCAAGCCGCCTCCTCGGGACGGTCGGGCGAACCTATGTCCCTCCACGGCGTTGCTCCGGGATAGAGTTTACAGCACCCACATGTCTCCATGGGGCGGGTGCGCTCTTACCGCACCTTTTCACTATGACCGGCAAGCCGGCTACATCTCTCTGTTGCACTTGTCCTGAGGTTACCCTCGGCGGGCGTTACCCGTTATCCCTGCCCTGTGGAGCCCGGACTTTCCTCATCCGCAGCCTTTCGGCTTGCGTCCGCGGCTGTCCGACCTGGTCGCGGGGATATTGTAACCCATGAAGAGCGAATTGTCAAATACCCTTGAAAAATCTTTTGGAAGTCGCTATACTGTAGATAATCTTTGATTAAGCGAGGAATGGCAAATGTCAGATCGGTTTACGCAGTATTTTCACTCTCTGATGGACAAAAAAATCGCGGTGTTAGGTTTGGGGGTCAGCAATCGGCCTCTGGTGCGGCTGCTGCTGGATTTCGGCTGTCAGGTCACAGGCTGTGACAAAACCCCCCGGGAAAAGCTGGACGGGGAGGTGCTGGAGCTGGAAAAGGCGGGCTGTGCTCTGCATGTCGGGGAAGATTACCTGGACGGCGTGGAGGCGGACGTGGTTTTCCGCACCCCGGGAATGCACCCGGCGAACCCGGCCATTCAGGCTCTGGTCAGCCGGGGCGCTCAGGTCACCAGCGAGATGGAGGTTTTCTTCGAGGTCTGCCCCTGTACCATCCTGGCGGTGACCGGCTCCGACGGAAAAACCACCACCACCACCCTGGTCTCCGAAATGCTGAAAGCCGAGGGGAAAACCGTCTGGCTGGGGGGCAACATCGGCACGCCCCTGCTGCCTCTGGCGCGGCAGATGAAGCCCTCGGATTTTGCGGTGGTGGAGCTCAGCTCCTTCCAGCTCATGGACATGAAGCGCAGTCCCGCCCGGGCGGTGATTACCAATCTGGCTCCCAATCACCTGGATATCCACAAGGACATGGCGGAATATATCCAGGCGAAAACCAACATTTTCCGCTATCAGGATGAAAACGGCATCCTGATTCTCAACGCCGACAACCCCATCACCGCCGCCTTCCGGGGCAACGGCAAGACGCTCTTCTTCTCCCGGCAGAAGGAAGCGGACGTGTGCCTGACAGACGGTGTGATCTGCCGCCATGGGGAAAAAGTGCTGAAGGCTTCGGAGATCCTGATTCCCGGAGTACATAATGTGGAAAACTACATGGCTGCCATCGCCATGGTGGACGGCCTGGTAAGTGACGAGACCATCCGGCAGGTGGCGAGAACCTTTGGCGGCGTGGAGCATCGGATTGAGCTGGTGCGCGTTAAGGACGGGGTGCGGTTCTATAACGACTCCATCGCCTCCAGCCCCAGCCGTACCATTGCCGGTCTGCGCAGCTTCCCCGAGAAGGTGATTCTCATTGCCGGCGGCTACGACAAGCACATTCCCTATGACGTGCTGGGGCCGGAGATCTGCGCCCATGTGAAGAAGCTGTTCCTGGGCGGCGCTACCGGGGAAAAAATCCGGCAGGCGGTGATTTCCTGCCCGGAGTACGACCCCAATACCCTGGAAATCACGGACTGCGGCAGCTTTGAGCCGGCGGTTCGGGCGGCGGCAGCGGCGGCAAAGGCAGGGGATGTGGTGCTGATGAGCCCCGCCAGCGCGGCCTTTGATCAGTTCAAGAACTTTATGGTTCGGGGCGATTTCTACAAGAAACTGGTGAAGGAGCTGTGAGTATGGACGTGACGAAACTGACCCGCCCGGCCCGGAAGCTTCTGCCCCTGAAAACCTGCGGGGCGGTGATCGTGGCCGCAGGCAGCGCCTCCCGGATGGGGGGCATCGACAAGGTGATGGCACCTCTGGGAGGCGAGCCCATGATCGTCCGTACCGTCCGGGCTTTCCAGAACTGCGATGCCATTGCTTCCATCGTCATTGTCACCCGGGAGGATTTGATTCGACCCATTTCCGGCCTGTGCCGGGACATGAGCAAGGTCACCGCCGTGGTCTGCGGGGGAAGCAGCCGTCAGGAGTCGGTGCATCTGGGGCTGAACGCTCTGCCCAAGGGCACCAAGCTGGCCGCCGTCCACGACGGGGCCCGGCCTCTGGTTTCCTGGCAGGTCATTGACCGGGTCGTCCGGGCGGCCAACACCTACGGCGGGGCGGCTCCGGCCATTGCGGTGAAGGACACCATCAAGGTGGTGAAGGGCGGCCTGGTGGAATCCACCCCCGATCGGGCCAGCTTACAGGCGGTGCAGACCCCTCAGGTTTTCGACTTTGACCTGCTCCGGGGTGCCCTGAAAAAGGCGGAGGAAGACAAGACGCAGGTCACTGACGACTGCTCCGCCGTAGAGCGGCTGGGCATGAAAATCAAAATCGTGGAGGGGGACGAGCGGAATCTGAAGGTCACCACCCCCATGGATTTGAAAATTGCGGAGCTGCTATTGGAGGAAACAAAATGAGAATCGGACACGGATATGACGTACACCGGCTGGTGGAGGGACGGGACCTGATCCTGGGCGGGGTAAAAATCCCTTACGAGAAGGGCCTGCTGGGACATTCCGACGCGGATGTGCTGCTCCATGCGGTGTCCGATGCCCTGCTGGGGGCGGCGGGCCTGGGGGATATCGGCCGCCATTTCCCGGATACCGACCCCCAATACAAGGGGGCGGACTCTTTGGAGCTTTTGCGGCAGGTGTACCGGAAAATTTCGGAAAAGGGCTACCGGGTGGGGAACATCGACGTGACCATGATCGCCCAGAGGCCGAAATTGAAGGATTATATTCCGCAGATGCAGGCGAATATCGCCGCCGCTGTGGGGACGGCACCTGACCGGGTGAACGTGAAGGCCACCACCGAGGAAAAGCTGGGCTTCACCGGCACCGGCGAGGGCATGTCCTGCCACGCGGTGTGCTTATTGGAGGAAATTTGAGAAAAGGCGCAGGGGAGACCCTGCGCCTTTTTCGTATGTTAGAAAGTCTGGGAATACCTTGTCATTGCGAACCAGTGACCGATGTCACTGGTGTGGCAATCCGCATCTCCATAAAATGGTCTGAAAATAAGTATTTTTAGGAAAACGGATTGCCACACCAGCGTGCGCGCTGGTTCGCAATGACGGCATTTTTGTAAGCCTGCCCCATTCCTCAAAAGCCTTAAAGAGGGTAGATTTGTCTGCCCGCACACGAAATATGCCGGAAAGACATACACTGGCTCAGGGAGGGAATGGGAATGCGAGTATATTATCTTTCGTTCCGGTCTGTGACCTTCGGGCAGCAGGCGGAACGGCTGCTGCGAAGCGCCGGGTTTTCCTGTAGTCTCCGGCGGTCGCCCCGGTGGATGGAGGAGCAGGGCTGCGGGTATGCCCTGCGTCTGCGGACAGAAGAGATCGACCCGGTGACCCGGCTTCTGCGGGATCGTCAGATCCCCATGCGCCGGGTGTACGTCCAGAGTGCCGACGGGAAAATGGTGGAAGTATGATCTATCTGGATTATGGAGCCACCTCCTTTCACAAGCCAGCCGCCGTTTACCGGGCAGTGGAGCGGGCCATGCGCACCTGCGCCAATCCCGGTCGGGGCGGCTACGAGCCTGCCATGCGGGCTGCGGAAACGGTGTACGACTGCCGGGAGGCGGCGGGAAAGCTGTTTTCCTGCAAGCCGGAGCAGGTGGTGCTCACCACCTCCTGCACCCACGGACTGAACCTGGCTATCCGGTCGATCGTCAAGCCCGGGGACACGGTGGTGGTCACGGGCTTTGAGCACAACGCGGTGATGCGCCCCCTGTACGCCCTGAATGCCCAGGTGCGCATTGCCGGACGGCGGCTGTTCGACTGGGACGATACCCTGACCCAGTTCGAAAATGCCTTGCAGGGGGCGGACGCGGCGGTGTTCACCCATGTGTCCAACGTGTTTGGTTATATCCTGCCGGTGGGGGAGATGGCGGCCATGTGCCGGAGCCGGGGAATCCCCTTCGTTCTGGACGCGGCGCAGTCTGCCGGCACGCTGCCGGTGAATTTCCGGGAGCTGGGGGCGGATTTCGTGGCCATGCCCGGTCACAAGGGGCTGCTGGGCCCCCAGGGAACGGGACTGCTGCTGTGCGGCCGGCCGGGAACGCCCTTGCTCTACGGCGGAACCGGCACGCAGTCACTATCCCGGGAAATGCCGGAGGAGCTGCCGGAGCGGCTGGAGCCGGGAACCCTGAATGTGCCGGGTTACGCGGGTCTGACCCAGGGTCTTCGCTACCTGAACCGGGTGGGAACCGAAGGAGGCTTCCGGCGGGAGCAGGGTCTTGCCGAGCGCTGTGCCCACGGCTTGATTCGCCAGGGCTTCCGGGTCTTTGCCGGGCCTCACCAGGGAGCCACGGTGTCCTTTGTGCCGTCCGTGGACTGCGAGACGGGGGCGGAGATTCTGGCCGGGCAGGGCTTTGCCCTGCGGGCCGGGCTGCACTGCGCCCCTCTGGCCCACGAAAGCGCGGGGACCCTTTCCACCGGCACGATCCGGGTGAGCCTGGGGTACGACACCACCCCGGGGGAAATCGATGGTTTTCTCCGGGCAACAGCCAAAATCCGAGGAAATCGGTAATAAAATTTTTACAGAAATGTCTATTGCCATCGGCGGAACAATCCGCTATAATAGAACAGATAATAGGTAAGTGTACGGTGCGGAGTATGTCCGCGGCGAATTTGCGCAAAAAGGGGCTTGATGGGAAGATGAATCTGATTTCGCAGATACAGGGGATGAAATGGTCAGACTACCTGGATATTCTGGTCGTGGCGTTCCTGGTCTATAAATTGCTTCCGCTTCTCCGGACGCCCCACATCATGCGCCTGGCACGGACGGTGGTTGCGCTGGTGGCAATTTCCTGGGTCACCAGCCTGCTGAAGCTGTACACGGTGAACTGGATTCTCAATCAGTTCCTGGCCATCGGCCTGCTGGCCTTCGTGGTGCTGTTCCAGCCGGAGCTGCGGCGGATGCTGGATCACCTGGGGAACGTAAAGCTGTCGAAGTTTTTCGGAACCACCCGGCCGGTGCAGGAAATCCAGACGGTGGTTTCCCAGACCGTGAAGGCCTGCGAGATCATGAGCCGGGAGAAGGTGGGGGCGCTGATCGTCTTTGCCCGGGAGCAGCGGCTGGATGATTACGGGAAGACCGGCACCACCATTGATGCCCAGGTTTCCGACCAGCTGATCCGGAATATTTTCTTCAAAAATTCCCCGCTCCACGACGGCGCCATGATCATCCGGGACGACCGGATCGCGGCAGCCGGCTGTGTGCTGCCCCTGAGCAGCAATGAGAAGCTGCCCCCGGAGCTGGGCACCCGACACCGGGCGGGCGTTGGCATGAGCGAGGCAACGGATGCCTTGGTCATTATCGTGTCCGAGGAGAGCGGCGACATTTCCGTGGCCAAGGGCGGTATGCTCAAGCGGTCTTTGGAGGTAGCTACTCTGGACAGGCTCCTGCGCCAGGAGCTGTGCGACAACACCCAGCCGCCGATGGAGGACAATTTCCCTGCCCAGATGCTGAAGAAGCTCTCCGGCAAGGCAAAGGAGGAGAAGGGCTATGGGAAAAAATAAGCTGTATTCCATGGTACTGTCCCTGGCGGTTGCCATGTGCCTGTGGCTGTACGTGTCCCAGAACGTGAGCATTGAGGAGGACAATACCTTTTCCAATATCCCGGTGGTAATGGAGGGCGAGTCCGTTCTGAACGAGCGGAACCTGATGGTCACGTCCCTGTCGAATTCCACCGTATCTTTGCATCTGACCGGTGTCAGAAGTGAGCTGAGCAAGCTGGATTCCAGCAAGCTGGCGGCGAAGGTGGATCTTTCCCAGATCACCGAGCCCGGGGAGCGGATCGCCCTGAGCTATACCATTTCCTATCCCAGCGACGTGTCCGCCTCCTCCTTTACGGTCGGCTCCAAGAATCCCAGCGCGATTTTCGCCAATGTGGACTATCGTCGGGTGGCAGAGGTTCCCGTGGTCATCAAGTGGACGGGCAACCGTTCCGAGGATTACATTTACGATACGGAAAACGCGGTGCTGGACAACAACACCGTGACCATCAGCGGCCCGGCGGCGGTGGTGGATACCATCGACCATGCCACCGTGGAGATTGACCTGACCGATCAGGTGGGCTCCATCAGCCAGAATTACCGCTACTCCCTGTGTGATGCCGATGACAACCCGGTGGATGCCAGCAAGATCATCACCAATGTGGAAGAGGTTCGGCTGGATATGCAGATTCAGAAGATCCGGGAGCTGAAGCTGGTGGCGGATGTGGTCTACGGCGGCGGTGCCAACGAGCGCAACACCACGGTTTCCATTTCTCCCGAGACCATCCGGGTCTCCGGCGGCGAGGCGGTGCTGGCGGAGCTGGGGGACACCCTGACCATCTGCTCGGTGAACCTGGCGGACTTGGAGAAGAGCAGCAACGAGCTGAAGTACGCCATTACCCTGCCGGAGGGCGTGACCAACCAGACCGGCGTCAGCGAGGCCACGGTTTCCGTCCGGTTCACGGGACTGAAAACCAAGGAGCTGACCATTGACCGGATCGAGGCCGCCAACGTGCCCGAGGGCATGAAGGCAGATATCATCAATGCCAACCTGACGGTGAAGGTTCGGGGGCCGGAGGGAGAGATTGCCGCCCTTGAGGATAAAAATGTCCGGGCGGTGGTGGATTTTGCCAACGCGGAAATCGGCACGGCCACCTACAAGGTAAGCCTGATTTTCGACGACGCCTTCCCCAATGTGGGCGCGGTGAAGAGCACCTCCGTGTCGGCCACGGTACAGGCGGTGAGCTGATGGAGCAGACGGTGCGTGTCCGGCGGCTTCTGGAAAACGGAAACGCCGAGGTTGTCCATGTCCGGGAGAGCGCCTGTTCCGGGGACTGCCACAAGTGCAGCGGCTGCGGCGCGGCCAAGGAGGCGGTGCTCTTCACCGCCCGGAACCTCATCGGAGCCAGACCCGGGGAGCTGGTGCGGGTGGAATCCTCCACCGCGCCGGTGCTGAAGGCGGCGGTGGTGCTGTATGTGCTGCCTCTGATTCTCTTCTTCCTGGGCTATTACCTGGGAACCCTGCCGGGAAGCTTCGGCGCTCTGGGGGGCTGCCTGGGCTTTGTGCTGGGGGTGGTCATCGTGATTGCCTATGACCGGCTGGTTGCCCGGAAGGCAAATCTGACCTATACCATTACGGCATATGCGGAAAGTGTGCCGAATCTGATCGGAAAAGAGGAAGATATCCATGGTTAAGAGCATGACCGGCTATGGCCGGGCAGTGGAAACCGTCAACGGCCGGGAGTACACCGTGGAGCTGCGCTCCGTTAATAACCGATACTTAGACTGCACGGTGAAGCTGCCCAGAACCCTGTCCTTCGCGGAAGACGCGGTGAAGCAGGCGGTGAAGGCCACCATTTCCCGGGGCAAGGTGGATGTGTTCATCTCCCTGCGCGCCGAGGGTGCCCAGGATGTGCAGGTGACCCTGAATGCTCCCGTGGTGGAGGGGTATCTGGCCGCCATGCGCCAGATGGTGGATGCCTATGGCGTCCAGGATGACATCAGTGTCAGCACCATTTCCCGGCTGCCGGACGTGTTCACCGTGGAAAAGCCTGAAGTGGATGAAGAGGCGCTCCGGGCCGACCTGATGGGCGTGGTGGACAAGGCTCTGGTTCAGTATGATGCCATGCGCTCTGCCGAAGGCAAAGCCCTGGAAAACGACCTCCGCGGCCGGGGGCAGACCATTCTGGAACTGGTTTCCCAGGTGGAGGCCGGAAGCGGCCAGACCGTCATCGATTACCGCACCCGGCTGGAAAACAAGCTGAAAGAAGTCCTGGCAAATACCGCCATCGACGAAAGCCGGATCCTCACCGAGGCGGCGATTTTCGCCGACAAGGTGGCGGTGGACGAGGAAACCGTCCGCCTGAGAAGCCACCTGGATCAGATGAATCATATGCTCACCGCCGGCGGTGCCATCGGCCGGAAGCTGGACTTCCTGCTTCAGGAAATGAACCGGGAGAGCAATACCATTGGCTCCAAGTGTTCCGATGTGCGGCTGGCCCGGATTGTGGTGGAGATCAAGGCGGAGCTGGAAAAAATCCGGGAGCAGACCCAGAATATTGAGTAAGCGGGAGGTTCCATGAAGCTGATCAACATCGGATTCGGCAGCATGGTTGCGGCAAACCGGCTGCTTGCCATTGTGGCTCCGGATTCCGCCCCTATCAAACGGGTGATTCAGGAGGCCAGAGATCGGGGAATGCTGATTGACGCCTCCTTCGGTCGGAAGACCAAGGCGGTGATCCTGATGGACACGGATCATGTGATCCTGTCCGCCATTCCCGCGGAAACAATCTGCGCCCGGTGGTCTGGCCACGGGGAGCCGGAAAGAGAGGAAGCAGAATGAAGAAAGGGAAGCTCATCGTGATTTCCGGTGCCTCCGGAGTTGGAAAGGGCACGGTTTTGGGTATTATGATGGAGAAGCGGAAGGATTTGTCCTTCTCCGTGTCCGCAACCACCCGTCCTCCCAGACCCGGGGAGATTGACGGGGTACACTACTACTTCATCACCCGGGAGAAATTTGAGGCCATGATTGCCGCCGGAGAATTCCTGGAATACGATGCCCATGCGGCAAACTACTACGGCACGCCCAGAGCCCAGGCGGAAGAAAAGCAGTCCCACGGGCCGGTGCTGCTGGATATTGAGCCCAAGGGCGCAAAGCAGGTGAAGGAAAAGGCTCCGGATGCGGTTCTGATTTTTATCATGCCCCCTTCCGTCCAGGAGCTGGAACGCCGTCTGCGGGGCCGGGGGGACACCTCGGAAGAGCAGATTCAGATGCGTATGGAGCGAGCCACCTGGGAAATGGAGCAGCGGGTCTGGTATGACCATGTGGTGGTCAACGACGACCCCAACCGGTGCGCCCAGGAAATTTTGAAAATTATCGCTGAATAAGCGTTAACTTTACCATTTTACTTTCGATTTTGGAGGAATTTGATTATGCTGTACCCCCCTGTTGCAGAACTGCTGGAGCATGTGGATAGCCGTTATCTGCTGGTGAATGTGGTGGCCCACCGGGCTCGCCAAATCGCCGCTGAGGCCGAGGCCTTCCAGGAAGAGCTGCCGGAAAAGCCGGTGACTCTGGCCATTGAAGAGGTTGCCGACGGCGAGCTGTCCGCTACCATCAAGGACGAATATAAATACTGATTTTTGGAGGAACTGGGGCTATGATTGGAAAAATTGCTGTTTCCGCGGCAAATTTTGCCATCGATAAGCCCTATTCCTATCGAATCCCACAGGATATGACCCTTGCGCCCGGGCAGCGGGTGATGGTTCCCTTCGGTCGCGCCAACCGGCGCACGGAGGGAATTGTCCTGACTGTGGAGCCGGACAGTGAGGACAAGCTGAAGCCGGTGGAAAGCTGCCTGGATGACAACCCGATTCTCACCGAGACCCAGCTGCGGCTGGCGGCCTTCCTCCGGGAGCGGTATTTCTGTACCTTTTTCGATGCCATTCGGGTAATGCTTCCGGCGGGACTCTGGTTCCGAACCCGGCTCACCGTCTCTTTGACGGAAGAACGGTGCTGGAAGGACAAGACCATCCGCAAGGAGGGGGCGGCAGAGCTGCTGGAGCTGCTGGAAAACCTGGGCGGCACTGCCCAGGAGGAAGCGCTGCGGAATCTCATCTCCGACGAGGACACTCTGCGGGAGGTGCTCAGCTACCTTCGTCAGAAGAAGTGGATCACCTGCCAGACGGATTTTCTGCGGAAAACCCAGGATAAGTCGGAAAAAATTGCCACCCTTGCCCAGTCTCCGGAGGAGACCATGGCTTATGCCGCCAGCCGTCCCAGATCTGCCGCCATGCAGCGGCAGGTGTTGGAACTGCTGTGCAGCGTCGGCAGTGCGGCGGTGAAGGATCTGTGCTATTTCACCGGGGCCTCCACGGCCACGGTGAACCGGCTGGAAAAGCTGGGCTATCTGACCCTGTCCCAGCGACCGGTGCTTCGCTGCCGGGAGATTCGCCCGGCGAAGCTCTCGGGCCCACTGGTGCTGAATGAGGAGCAGCAGGCCTGCTTTGAAGGCCTGGCTTCCCGGATGGCGCAGGAAGAGCCGGGGACGGCTCTTCTCTACGGCGTTACCGGCTCCGGAAAAACCAGCGTGTATATCCGGCTGATCCAGACCAGCCTGGAGAAGGGGAAAAGCGCCATGCTCCTGGTTCCGGAAATTGCCCTGACGCCCCAGCTGCTGGGAATTTTAGCAGCCTATTTTGGCACCCAGGTGGCGGTGCTGCACAGCAGCCTGTCCGCCGCCGAGCGGTACGACCAGTGGAAGCGGGTGAAGAGCGGGGATGCCCGGGTGGTGGTGGGCACCCGCAGTGCGGTATTTGCTCCCTGCACCCCCGGCCTCATCATCCTGGATGAGGAGCAGGAGCATTCCTATAAATCCGAAAGCGCGCCCCGGTACGATGCCAAGGAGGTTGCCATCTGGCGTGGTGCCAGAGAGGGTGCGCTGGTGGTTCTGGGCTCTGCCACACCAAGCATTGAGAGCATGTATCGGGCGAAAAACGGCCTGTATCGGCTCTATACCCTGCATCAGCGCTACAACGGCCGCCCCTTGCCGGAGGTGGAGATCGTGGACATGCGGGAGGAGCTAAAGCTGGGAAACGACACCAGCCTGAGCATCCCCCTGCGCCAGCGAATCTTAGAGACCCGTCAGGCCGGAAAGCAGACCATTCTGCTGCTGAACCGCCGGGGCAACAGCCGGGCTCTGGTGTGCATCGACTGCCGCCAGACGCCGGAGTGTCCCCGATGCAGCGTTCACCTGACCTACCACAGTGCCAACAGCCGCCTGATGTGCCACTACTGTGGCTTTTCCATGGCCGCACCGGATCGGTGCCCTGCCTGCGGCGGACCCCTGAAAGCCATCGGCACCGGCACCCAGAAGGTTCAGCAGGAGCTGGCTGCCCTGTTTCCGGATATGGAAACCAGCCGGATGGATGCGGATACGGTCAGCGCGGTGAATACCCACGAGAAAATTCTGGAGCACTTCCAGAAGGAAAACGTCCCCGTGCTTTTGGGAACCCAGATGGTTGCCAAGGGACTGAATCTGCCGAATGTGACCCTGGTGGGAGTGCTGGACGGGGATTTAAGCCTCTATTCCGGAGGCTTCCGGGCAGGGGAGACCACCTTCAATATGCTCACTCAGGTGGTGGGTCGGGCAGGACGGGGCGACAGCGCCGGTCGGGCGGTGATTCAGACTCTTCAGCCGGAGCATCAGGTCATCGGCCTTGCGGCAAAGCAGGATTACGATGGGTTTTATGATTTGGAAATCCGCCTGCGCCAGGCTCAGGCGGCGCCGCCCTTCGGGGATTTCGCCCTGGTCACCTTCTCCGGTCAGGAGGAGGGACAGGTACTCCGGGGAGCCGCGGTGTTCCGGGACAGCCTGAACGCCTGGCTGCGTCAGGTTCCGGAGGAAAAATGCAGCGTGCTGGGCCCGGCTCCCTGCGTGGTGCCCAAGGTCAACTACAACTACCGCTATCAGCTGACCCTGCGCTGCCGTATGACGCGGCCCCTGCGCCAGCTGCTGGCCGCGCTGCTGCGTAAATTCAGTCAGGACAAAGCAAACCGGGGCGTCAATGCCTATATTGATGTCAACGGCTATGATATGTAAAGAGAGGAACCGGAAATGGGACTGCGGAAGATTTTAACGGATAAGGATCCGGCACTGCACAAGGTGTGCAGACCGGTGGAAAAATTTGACGGACGGCTGCACAAGCTGCTGGACGACATGAAGGAGACGCTGATCGATGCCAACGGCGTGGGCCTGGCGGCGCCCCAGGTGGGGATTCTGCGTCGGGTGGTGCTGGTGGATACCGGCGATGAGGTGCTGGAGCTGATCAACCCCAGCCTGCTGGAAACCTCCGGGGAACAGGTGGGAGCCGAGGGTTGCCTCAGCGTCCCCGGCAAGTACGGCCTGGTGAAGCGTCCCAATTACGCCAAGGTTCGGGCGCAGGATCGGAACGGCAACTGGTTTGAGGCCGAGGGAGAGGAACTGATTGCCCGGTGCTTCTGCCATGAGCTGGATCACCTGGACGGCATTCTCTACACCGAGGTCATGGAGCGGTTCCTCACCGAGGAAGAGCTGGAAGCCCAGGAAGAAGAGTAATCCGATAAGGGGGAAAAACCTTGCGAGTTGTGTTTATGGGCACGCCGGACATTGCGGCGACCTGCCTGAAAAAGATTTTGGCCGACGGCTTTGAGGTGGTCGGCGTCTATACCCAGCCCGACCGTCCCAAGGGTCGGGGCATGAAGCTGGTGGCCTCTCCCGTGAAGGAGGTGGCACTGAGCGCAAACATCCCCGTATTCCAGCCGGAAAATTTCCGGGAGGAAGCGACGGTGGAGACCCTGCGGGCATTGAAGCCGGATATCTGCGCGGTGGTTGCCTACGGCCGGATTTTGCCTCAGAAGGTGCTGGATGTGCCGACTTTGGGCTGCATCAACATTCACGCAAGTCTGCTTCCCAAGTACCGGGGCAGCGCTCCCTATCAGTGGGCGGTGCTGGACGGCTTGAGCGAAAGCGGTGTCACCGCCATGTATCTGTGCCGGGAGATGGACGCGGGGGACATCATCGACGTGTCCAAGACCCCCATCGGGGAAAACGAGACCGCCGGAGAGCTTCTGGATCATCTGGCGGTGCTGGGAGCGGAACTGCTGAGCAAGACGCTCGGTCGTTTTCAGAAGGAAGGAAAGCTTCCCGGAACCCGGCAGGATGCGTCTCAGGTGTCCTACGCTCCCATGCTGGATAAAACCATGTGCCCCATCGACTGGAATAAGACTGCCTGGCAGGTGCACAACCAGGTTCGGGGTCTGCACCCCTGGCCGGTGGCTACCATGGTTTTGCAGGGCAAAACCTTCAAGGTTCACGACACCCGGGTGGTGGAGGGCACCGGCAAGCCCGGGGAAATTCTGGGACTGACGAAAACCGGTCTGCGGATCGCCTGCGGTGAGGGTGCCGTGGAGATCACCTCCCTCCAGGCCGAGGGAGGAAAGCGGATGGCCGCGCCGGACTACTTCCGAGGCCACCCTCTGGAAGCCTGATGGGGGCCCGGGAAACCGCGCTGAACGCGCTGATTGCCTGCCGCCGGGAGGATGCCTGGCCAAACGCCGTGCTGAAAACGGCCATCCGCCGGGATGGGCTGGATAGCCGGGACGCGGCACTGGCAACGCGGCTTTGCTACGGAGTCTCCCAGAACCGGGAGAAGCTGGATTTTTACCTCAAGCAGCTACTCCGGGGCAGTGTGAAGAGTCTGCACCCGGTGGTGCGGGATATCCTCCATCTGGGGCTCTATCAGCTCTACGAGCTGGACAAAATCCCGGACAGCGCGGCGGTGAACGAATCCGTTGCCCTGACAAAAAAATACTGCAAAAATCCCAAGGCGGCCTCCCTGGTCAACGGTGTTCTGCGAAACGCCGTGCGCACCCGAGGGCAGCTGGAAGAGCCAACTTCCTACGCTGATAAGTACAGCCATCCGGATGCCCTGATTTCGCTGCTCAAGCAGAACCTTCCCAAGGGCACTCTGGAGCCTATGCTCATTGCGGACAACGGCGTTCCGGAGACCACGGTGCAGGTCAATCCCCTTCGGATTCCCACGGAAGCTCTGAAAGAGAGACTGGAAGGGGAGGGGGTTACGGCCTCCTGCCATCCCTGGATGCCGGACTGCCTGATTCTTTCCGGTACAGGCGACTTGGAGCGGCTGCCGTCCTTCCGGGAGGGGCTGTTCTACGTCCAGGATCCGGCGGCAAAGCTCAGCGTCCTGTGCGCTCAGCTTCCCCAAGAGGGGGCGCGCATTCTGGACTGCTGCGCGGCCCCCGGCGGGAAAAGCTTCGCCGCCGCCATCGCTATGGGGGGCCGGGGAGAGATCATCTCCTGCGACGTGCACCCCCACAAAACCGAGCTGATTGCCAGGGGCGCGGCTCGGCTGGGACTGAAGCACATTACATCGAAACTACAGGACGCTTCCGCTTTCGTCCCGGAATGGGAAAGCACCATGGACGCGGTGATTGCGGACGTGCCCTGCTCCGGCCTGGGCATCATCCGGAAGAAACCGGATATCCGGTATAAAAATCTGAAAGAAACGGAAGATTTACCGGCTTTGCAGCTGTCCATTCTGGAAAATCAGAGCCGGTATGTAAAGCCCGGCGGACTGCTGCTCTACTCCACCTGCACGGTGCTTCGCCGGGAAAATGAGCAGGTGGTGGAGGCCTTTCTGAAAAACCACGAAGATTTTGTCACGGAGCCTTTGCCCCTGCCGGAAATCTTCCCCAAAAACAAAACCGGGATGCTGACGCTGATTCCCGGACAGTACGACACCGACGGCTTCTTCATCTGCCGTCTTCGGAGGAAAGCATGAATCTCAAATCCCTGACCCAGCCGGAGCTGGCGGACATCTTAAAACAGCTGGGTCAGCCGGCTTTCCGGGCAAAGCAGGTATTTTCCTGGCTCCATAAGGGCGTTCGCTCCTACGAGGAGATGACGAACCTGCCCAAGGCCCTTCGGGAGGCGCTGGCACGGGAATATCCCCTTTACGCCCCTACGGCGGTTCGCAGACAGGAGTCGCAAAAGGACGGCACCATCAAGTATCTCTGGCAGCTTTCCGACGGAAACTGCGTGGAGACGGTGCTCATGCGCTACCGCTACGGCAACACCGTGTGCATTTCCACGGAGGTGGGCTGCCGGATGGGCTGCGCCTTCTGCGCCTCCACCCTGGGCGGTCTGGTGCGGCGGCTGGAGCCGGCGGAAATGCTGGATCAGGTGCTTTTTACCCAGGTGGATTCGGGGCTGCCCATTTCCCACATTGTGCTGATGGGCATCGGCGAGCCGCTGGACAATCTGGACAATGTCTTACGCTTTTTAGAGCTGGTAAACAGCCCGGAGGGCATGAACATTTCCATGCGGCACATCAGCCTGTCCACCTGCGGCCTGGTTCCGAAAATCGATGAGCTGGCAGAAAAGAAGCTGCAAATCAGCCTGGCTATTTCCCTCCATGGCCCTAATGATGAAATCCGGGATCAGATCATGCCGGTGAACAAGGCCTATCCCATTGAGGAGCTGATGGAGGCTGTCCGCCGGTACTACGACGCCACCGGGCGGCGCATTCACTTCGAGTACGCCATGATTGACGGGCTCAACGACACCCCGGCCTGTGCCCAGGAGCTTTTGCGGCGGCTGAAGGGCCTGGGAGCCCATGTGAATCTGATCCCGCTGAACCATGTGGAGGAAAGCCCCTTAGAGCCCAGCTCCCGGGAGACGGTAGCCCGGTTTCAGAAGATTCTGGAAGACGGCGGCGTCACGGCTACGGTTCGCAGAACTTTGGGCGGGGACATTGATGCCTCCTGCGGGCAGCTGCGCAGGAAATACGAGAAAAAGCACGAGTAAAGAAGAGAGGTGCTGGGACGATGCAGAGCTGGGGACTTACGGATCCCGGATGCGTGCGCAAGCAGAATCAGGATGCCTACCGAATTGAACGGCTGGACAAGGAGACCCTGCTGGGCGTGGTCTGCGACGGCATGGGCGGCGCCAAATCCGGCAACATTGCCAGCACCCTGGCGGTGGAGGTCTTTGTGGAGGAAATCCGCCGGAGTTGGCTGCCGGGGATGGAGTCTGACCGGATCGATCAGATGCTCCGCAGCGCAGTGAAGCTGGCCAATTTCACGGTTTACGACCAGGCGGCGCAGTTCGAGGAATTTGACGGCATGGGCACTACCCTGGTTGCGGTGCTGGTGCGCCGGGATCGGGCAACCGTAGTCAATGTGGGCGACAGCCGGGCCTATGGCATCAGCCGGACGGGAATCCGTCAGATCTCCAAGGATCATTCTCTGGTGCAGATGATGGTTGACCGGGGAGACATCCCCGCCGAGGCGGCAAAGACCTACCCGGGCAAGAACTATATCACCCGGGCGGTGGGCACGGAGCCTGTGCTCATCTGCGACATTTTCCACGTCAGCGTGAGCAAGGGCGACTTCCTGCTGCTGTGCTCCGACGGACTGAGCAATCTGATGGACGACCAGGAAATTCTCTTCGAGGTCGCCCACGGCGTGAACAAGCACCACTGCTGCAAGCGGCTGCTGAACATCGCCAAAAGCCGGGGCGCGCCGGACAATGTGACCAGCGTGCTCATTCAGGTTTAACCAAAGGCAGGAAAGGAGCTTATATGGATCAATATATTGGACGGCTTCTGGACGGTCGGTACGAGATTCTTGAGGTCATCGGTACCGGCGGCATGGCCGTTGTTTATAAAGCTCGCTGCCATCGGCTGAACCGATTGGTCGCGATCAAAATTCTGAAAGACGAATTTTCCAGGGATGAGGAGTTCCGCCGCCGGTTCCGGGCGGAGGGCGAGGCGGTTGCTATGCTCAGCCATCCGAACATCGTTCAGGTCTATGACGTTTCCTCCTCCGACGGGGCGGACTACATCGTCATGGAGCTGATTGACGGCATTTCCCTGAAGGAATATATGGAGAAAAAGGGCATCCTCAACTGGAAGGAGACCCTGCATTTCTCCCTGCAAATCGCCAAGGGTCTGGAGCACGCCCACAGCCGGGGCATCGTCCACCGGGACATCAAGCCTCATAACGTGATGGTGCTGAAAAACGGCTCCGTGAAGGTCATGGACTTCGGCATCGCCCGGGTGATGAATAAGAGCAACACCCTGACCAAGGAAGCCCTGGGCAGCGTTCACTACATTTCCCCGGAGCAGGCCAAGGGCGGCCACACGGACAACCGGTCTGACCTGTACTCTCTGGGCGTTGTGATGTACGAAATGATGGCCGGTCGGCCGCCTTATGACGGAGAGTCCGCGGTTTCCGTGGCCATCCAGCATATCAACGGCGGCGCGCCCCTGCCCTCAACCTATAACCCTAACATTCCCACAGGCCTGGAGCAGATCATTATGAAGGCCATGGCACTGGAAGTCCGGGATCGGTACGTTTCCGCCACGGAAATGCTTCAGGATATGGAGGAATTCCGGAAAAATCCCGCCATTGTCTTCGATTATCACACCCTGATGGACGATGCCACCCGGAAAATTCCCACGGCGGGGATGCCCCTGACCACTGCGGAAAAGAAGGTTCAGGCCAGAACCGGCGAGCGTCCCTCTACTTCCTTGCCCAGAAACAGCGCGGTGATGGCTCATTCCGGCACGGCTTCCAGGTCTACCGCCAGCCGGGAGGCCAGCCATACGGAAAGCCGCCGGAGGCGGCGTCGGGAGGCCGAGAAAAAGAAGAACACCGAGCGCAGTCGGATCGCCACCACCGCCGTGGTGGTTTGCAGCGCGGTGGCGGTGTTTGCCATTATCCTGTTCCTCATCGCCCTGTTCAACGGAGCGCTCCTGAACCAGGAGAAGGACATGGTGGAGGTGCCCTACCTCACCGGCGGCACCTACAGCGAGGAGCTGGCGGCGGCGCATGATGAATTCAATTTCCGACTCCGTCCCCAGGAGTACAGCGAAAACCACCCGAAAAACGAGATCATCAGCCAGGAGCCGGTGGGCGGTACCAAGGTGCAGCGGGGCTCGGATATCTGGCTGACGGTGAGCATGGGCCCGGAGCCCGCGGTGAAGAAGCTGGATAACTTCGTCGGCGCGGACGCGGAAGAGGCCTGCAAGCTGCTGGAAAGCCAGGGCTTCAAGCCGCTCAAAAAGAAGGAAGCCAGCTATGTCTACCAGCCCGGCGAGGTGACCCGGACGGATCCTTCCGCCGAAAGCGAGGTCACCGAGGGTCAGACCATCTATATTTATGTCAGCACCGGCCCGGATATCGTGGAGAATTCCATGCCCAACGTAGTGGGGCTGGAACTGAACCGAGCCAAGGAACTGATGACCCAGCTTGGCTTTACCAACGTGCGCTATGAGCCGACGGAAAGCTCCCGCCCGGAAAACGAGGTGGTCTACCAGTCGGTGGACAAGGACGAGACCCTGGATGTTTCTTCCGAGATCATCATCCAGTATTCCAGCGGCGTGGCGGAAACCCAGCCCACCCAGGCTACCGCCCCTCAGGAGACCGAGCCGGACAATTCCGTGCTCATCAGCGTATCCTGGGTGGTGCCGGAGAGCGCCGAGGAGGCAAGGCTGGACGTATGTCTGGGAGGCACCCGGGACGTGATCGTCTCCAAATCCATTGCCCCCGGGGCAAAGACCGTGCTGCTGGATCTGACGGGCACGGGCACCGTGTCCTATGACCTGTACCTGAACGGCCAGTTCCTGGAAACCAAAACATTGGAGTTTACGAAATGACCCAGACATTGCAGGGGCGGATTCTGCGCTCCATCAGCGGCTTTTATGACGTGCAGACCGAGTCCGGCCTCATTCCCTGCCGGGCCAGAGGCATCCTTCGCCGTGAGGGAAATTCGCCCCTGACCGGGGATCTGGTGGAGATCTCCGTGGAGAAGGGCAAGGGCATGGTGGAGAAGATTCTCCCCCGGAAAAATGCCTTCGTCCGTCCGGCGGTTGCCAACGTAGATGCCCTGGTGGTCTTCGCCGCCAACGTCAATCCGGTGACGGAGCCCTTTCTCATCGACCGGGTGGCGGCCATTGCGGGAGATCAGGGAGTGCCGGTGTATCTGGTGGTCAACAAGTGTGACCTGGATCCGGCCGCCAACCTGGTGCGCATCTATGAACACGCCGGTTTCCCGGTGATCTGCACCAGCGCGGAAACCGGGGAAGGGGTGGAGGCGCTGAGGACGCTTCTCACCGGAAAGCTCACCGCCTTCACCGGAAATTCCGGCGTGGGCAAGAGCAGTGTCCTGAACCGTCTGGCACCGGAACTGGCTCTGGAAACCGGGGAGGTTTCCGAGAAGCTGGGTCGGGGGCGGCATACCACCCGGCATGTGGAGCTTTACCGCCTTGGGAAAGACACCTATGTGGCGGACACCCCGGGCTTTTCCTCCTTCGATACCGACCAGATGGAAATTATCCTCAAGGAGAACTTACAGTATTCCTTTCCGGATTTTGAGCCCTACCTGGGCAAATGCCGATTTGACGACTGCTCCCACCGGAAGGAGCCGGACTGCGCCGTCCGGGGTGCGGTGGAGGCCGGGGAAATCGAGGCCAGCCGCTACGACAGCTACCTGCGGCTTTACGAAAAGTCCAGCCAGGTGAAGCTCTGGGAAATCAAATAACAAAGCACGCCGCGAAAAAGGTGGGTGTCCGTAAAACAGTAATTCCATGAATTATTTATTACGTCATCTGTCAGGAAGTGCCACTTGGAGACACTTTAATGAAACGATTTGATATGATGCAAACTGCGAAGAAGCTGACCCGTTTCTTAAAATCATACTTCCCCCTCTCTTCCTCCTATCATTTCCTCTACGGAGTCTTGGAAGTCTTTCTGATCTACAACGGTTTTGCTCTGGAGCCTGTCTTAAATGCCCACAGAGGACTGGTTGTGATGGTGGCGCTGGTATCCCTGCTGCCGCTGATACTGATTCCACGGTTCGGCGGGAAAAAATACTCGGTTGGCAGCGGAAACTGGATGGTGCTTGGAATGTTTACAGCTTTGATGGTCGCGGCTAGTTTCGGGTGGTTGGAGATACATCTGGCACTGCTTGTAATCGCCTTTGTATTGGGTGGTATTTTGTTTAAAAAGTTCAGAAAGTAATGAAATTGATATAAAAATACAGGAATTCTATTTGCTTCAAATGCCCCTATTCATTTTCAAGCCATCAAGCACTTCGTTACTCTGCTGCAATTGCTAAGGGAATATGATGGAATTAAAAATACCGGCTCGAAAGTGAAGTGACCCCCCAAAGCTAGACAAATATTTCTAACTCAAATTGCGCAAGCATCCGAAAGGGCTTGCTGTCTGCGAACCGCAGGCGGCAAGCCCTTAAGTCTTGCCGTAGGGTCTATCTGAAAACCGTCAACACGCCCAAACAGCGGGTTTTTTCCACCTGCTGGGCACCATTTTTTCTTGCAATACGCAGAGTATTCCTGCAAAAGAATGGCTTCATCAGGCGGAAAATCCCTCGCCGCCTCTCATATTTCCGGTTTTCAGATAGGCCCTAATTCGTCTGTTGTAGTAATCTATGTAATCAATACTGTCTTACGAACACCCCACAAAACGCGGCGGGCTTTTGTAACCTTTCGGCCTGCCCGATTGTATTCTATCTGAAAGGCCTTTCAGAAAATCAACAATCCCCAAACAGAAAGAGGGAATGCCCATGAGAATGGAAACCCAGGTGCTGGCGGAAGCCTACCGGGACAGGCTCTACGCGGCGGCCTTCCAGGTCTGCAAAAATCCCGCGGATGCGGAGGATGCCGCCCAGGAAGCTCTGCTGCGCTATCATGTCAGCACAAAAGAATTTGAATCCGAGGATCATATCCGCTTCTGGCTGCTGCGGGTGGCCATCAACTGCGCGAAAAACGCGGGCAGCTCCTTCTGGCGGCGGAAAACGGTGCCGCTGGAGGACTACATGGATACCCTGGAATTTCCCACCGGGGAATCCCGGGAGCTGTTCGCCGCGGTGATGGCTCTGCCGGAAAAGTATCGGCTGGTGATCCACCTTCATTATTATGAAGACGAATCCGTGGCACAGATCGCCAGGCTTCTGAATCTGACGGAAAGCAACGTCAAGGTGCGGCTGAGCCGGGGCAGGGGAATGCTCCGGGAAAAACTACAGGAGGAATGGGACAATGACGAACCGTGAAAAATACAAGCAGGCCTTTTCCGTGCTCCACGCTTCCGGCGGGGAAGACTGGGACGCGCTGGCCGGGAAGAGAAAGCCGAAAGGGAAGACGGCGGCCAGACTGGTGCTGCTGGCGGCTGTAATCTGCCTTCTGTCGGTGACGGCCTCTGCCGACAGCCTCCGGCAGATTTTCGGCTGGGGCGGAAATCTGGAGGTGCGGCAAACCGATGCCGGGTCGGAGGTTTGTGTGCACACGGACAATCTGAGGTCGCCGGTGGAACTCCGGGAGGGACGGCTGTACTTTGTGGTCAACGGGGAGAACCTGGACATTACCGACCGGGTATCCCAAACCGAAAGCTTTACCTATGAGTATGCGGACGAGCAGCAGGTTACCCATTACTGGGTGGTAGGGCTGAACAGGGACACCCTGGACAGCTACGGCTATGGCGAGTATCTGAAAACGGATACCTGGATCGGCGGCTATTCCGCTCGGGTGAACATTCACGAGGACGGCAAAACCGATGCCCGGTGGCTGGAAACCTGGAAAGCGGAAAACAATTGCCCCTGGTAGAAAAAAGGGCAGGGCTGACGGAACCCGTCAGCCCTGCTTATTCGTTGTCCTCCTGGTATTCGGCGATGTCCTCCAGTCGGCAGTGAAGAATCCGGCACAGCCGATCCAGGGTGCCCACCTCCACATTCCGGTTGTGCTTGAGCCGGTTGATGAGGGAGCGATTGAAATTGTAATGGGTGTAAAGGTCGTATTGGGTTACGCCCCGTTCCTTCATGGTCTGCCAAAGCCGGTCGTAGGTTATCATGGGCTCTGCCCCTCCCTCCAAAGAATCTTCTTGATTTTTCCCTATTATCGCAGTAAAATAAACCGAGGAATAGTGTCCGTATAAATACACTACTCACGGGAGGGAGCCATGGAAGAGCTGATCGCCGCGATTACGCGCGCCAACGAGGACGAAATCGAAAAAATTCTGCGCACCGCCATTTGCCGCAAGCGGGAGCTGTATCCCGGCTGGGATATCGAATACCGGGCCCGGCTGAAGGGACAGGGCGAGAATCTGAAACCGGGAAAGGCGAAAAAGGCAAGGCGCAGATTGCACGAAAAGAGCGAATAATTTTTGTGATTTTTCCTGAAATTTTCCTTGACAAAAGGGAAAACAGGTGGTATCATATTTGAGCGCGTGTAGGGAAAGACTGCGCGTGCAATGCGATGATGCAGGAGATTGCGCCGGAAGGCGGTAACTTCTGCGGAGTATGTCCGGTCATCGGGCGGCTGAACTGCCTTGTGTGCGCTTGCGTATATCGCTGCGCCTATGGGAATGGGTCGGCCTCGGTCGGCCATTTTTCATGGCTTAGAGTGATACGCACGGCGGCGCGGACAAGATAGTTCGACCGTACCCAGCCACTACGCAAACTGAGTACGACATTCAAGGAGGAAAACAAACCATGGCAAACCAGATGATCCGCATTCGGCTGAAGGCTTACGATCACCAGCTGATCGACTCCAGCGCGGCAAAGATCGTGGAGACCGCAAAGCGCAACGGCGCCCAGGTTTCCGGCCCCATCCCCCTGCCCACCAAGAAGGAAGTTGTTACCATCCTTCGGGCTGTCCATAAGTACAAGGACTCCCGTGAGCAGTTCGAGCGCAGAACCCACAAGAGACTGATCGATATCCTCAACCCCAGCCAGAAGACCATTGAGGCTCTGATGAGCCTGGATCTGCCCGCCGGCGTTGAGATTGAGATAAAGCTGTAATTATACGTAACAACGCAATTGCAGCAGCCCGCACTGTCTGGCATCGGGCGGACGGGTCATGTCGGTAACCGTCCCAATGCGGTAAGCCGACCAATAACCTATAAAAAAGGAGAACCAAACACATGCAGAAAGCAATCATCGGCAAAAAAGTGGGTATGACCCAGATCTTCGATGAGAGCGGCAAGGTGATCCCTGTTACCGTTGTGGAAGCAGGCCCCTGCACCGTCACTCAGAAGAAGACCGTCGAGACCGACGGCTACACTGCCGTCCAGCTTGGCTTTGAGGACATCAAGGAGTCCAAGCTGACCAAGCCTGAGGCTGGCCACCTGAAGAAGGCCGGCGTCGAGGCAAAGAAGCACCTGAAGGAATTCAAGCTGGACGGCGCTGCCGGCATGAACGTCGGCGACGTTGTGAAGGCGGACACCTTCGCCGCCGGAGACATGATCGATGTCACCGGTATTTCCAAGGGCCACGGCTACCAGGGCGTTGTCAAGCGTCATGGCGCGGGCCGTACTCCCATGACCCACGGCGGCGGCCCTGTGCACCGTCACGCAGGCTCCATGGGCGCTTCCTCTCATCAGTCCCGTATCTTCCCCGGTAAGATCGGCGCTGGTCAGATGGGCAACGAGCAGGTCACCATCGAGAACCTGGAGGTTGTGAAGGTTGACGCTGAGCTGAACATGATCGTTATCCGCGGCGCCATCCCCGGCCCCAAGGGCGGTCTTGTCTACCTGCGGAACACCGTCAAGAACAACAAGGTCAAGAACGTGGAGACCGGCATCAGCAAGAACCCGCAGAAGGCTTCCGGCAGAAACCCCCAGAAGGCTTCCGCAAGAGGCTAAGGAAAGGAGACTCTGACTTATGCTTAAGACAAATGTTTATGATATGTCCGGCAAGCAGGTTGGCGAGGTCGAACTCTCCGAAGCTGTTTTCGGCATTACCCCGAATGAGGCTGTGGTCCATGAGGCTGTCAAGCATCATCTGGCCGCTCTCCGGCAGGGCACTCAGAGCGCTCTGACCCGCGCCGAGGTTTCCGGCGGTGGCCGCAAGCCCTGGCGTCAGAAGGGAACCGGCCGCGCCCGTCAGGGCAGCACCCGTGCTCCCCAGTGGACCCATGGCGGCATCGTGTTTGCTCCCAAGCCCCGGGATTATACCTTCGCCATGAACAAGAAGGCGAAGCGGCTGGCTCTGAAGAGTGTTCTGTCCGCCAAGGCTTCCGAGCAGAATGTGGTCGTCATTGACGCAATCAAGATGGCTGCACCCAAGACCAAAGAGTTCGCGGCGTTCCTGAATGCCGTGGGCTGCACCGGCAAGACTCTGGTCGTCACCGCTGCTGCGGATCAGAACGTGGTTCTGTCCGGACGCAACATCGCCGGCTGCAAGGTCACCTTTGCAAACCTGCTGAACACCTACGATGTGGCGCATGCCGACAAGCTGGTGGTCGATCAGGCTGCACTGGCCCGGATCGAGGAGGTATTTGCGTAATGAAGAATGTTTATGACATCATCCGCCGCCCGGTGATCACCGAGCAGTCCATGGAAGGCGTTGCCGATAAGAAGTACGTATTCATGGTGGATGTGGATACGGACAAGACCGAGATCAAGGCTGCTGTCGAGCAGGCCTTCGGCGTCAAGGTCGCCAAGGTCAATACCGTCCGGATGCAGGGCAAGATGAAGCGCAGCGGTGCTTATCCCATGGGCCGCCGTGCCGCCTATAAGAAGGCAGTCGTTACCTTGACCGCTGATTCCAAGACCATCGAGTTCTTCGAGGGCATGGTCTAAACCAATCTCAATAAAGGAGAGAAACGCTAATGGCTATCAAAACTTTCAAGCCTTACAC